>DASQZT010000313.1:0-12002 GCA_035638575.1 Bryobacteraceae bacterium | reverse complement strand
CGCGGGAGGCCGCCCGGCACGCCCGCGACCTGACGCGGCGCAAAGGCGCGCTCGAATCGGGCGGGATGCCCCATAAGCTGGCCGACTGCCAGGAGAAGGATCCCGAACGCTGCGAGCTTTTCCTGGTGGAGGGCGAATCGGCCGGCGGCACCGCCAAGCAGGGCCGCGATCGCCGCTTTCAGGCCATCCTGCCGCTCAAGGGCAAAATCCTCAACGTGGAAAAGGCGCGCTACGACAAGATGCTGGGCCACGAAGAAATCCGCGCCATGATCACCGCGCTCGGCACCGGCATCGGCAAGGACGATTTCGACGCCACCAAGATCCGCTACGGCAAGATCATCATCATGACCGATGCCGACGTGGACGGCTCGCACATCCGCACGCTTTTGCTGACCTTCTTTTTCCGCCACATGACCGAGCTGATCTTACGCGAGAGGGTGTTCATCGCGCAGCCGCCGCTCTACCGCATCAAGAAGGGCAAGAGCGAGAAGTACATCAAGGACGAAAAGGAATTCACCAAGGAGATCATGCGCCGGGCCACGGAAAACCTTCGCCTGGAGGTGCATTCCACGGGCAACGGAACGGGACCGAAGGCCGTGCTCGAGGGCACCGAGCTGCGGGCCTTTCTGCTGAGCCTGGACGAATACGAGCAGATGTTCCACAAGGTGGAGCGCCGCCTGCGCGACCCGCGCGTGGTGCAGGTGCTGGCCAATATCGGCCTGCGCGTGGATAACAAAGCGGAGTTCCAGGAGGAGGCCAATCTCAAGCCCGTCTTCGATGCGCTGGAGGCCCTGGGGCTGAAGCCCGAGATGCGCCGTGACGAGGAGCACTCTTCCTACGCCGTGGTGTTCCACGATTCCACCAATGCCGAGCGCAGTATCGGACTGGCGCTCTCCGCGCAGCCCGAGTACCGCCGCTTCCGCGCCCTGGCGCGCATCACCGCGCGCTACAACGACCCACCCTTCGTGGTGGTGAAGAACGAGCACCGCGAGCCGCAAGCCAACTGGAGCGACCTGCTGGAATACGTCAAGAACGAAGGCAAGAAAGACGCTGCCGTGACGCGCTACAAAGGCCTGGGCGAAATGAATGCGGAGCAGTTGGCCGAGACGACGATGAATCCGGAAAAGCGCACGCTGCTCTCGGTGCGGCTCGAGGATATGGTCGAGAGCGAAGAGATCTTCTCGACGCTCATGGGCGAGGATGTGGAGAGCCGCCGCAAATTCATCGAAGAGAACGCGCTGGATGTGAAGAATCTGGACGTGTGAGCGTGATCCCGGTCGAAGAATACCTGAACACATCGTACGATCCCGACATGGAATACGTGGATGGCGTCCTGGTGCAGCGGAATATCGGGGACTGGCCGCAGAGCCTGATTCAGAGCAATATTATCTATCACCTGAGGCGGAAATATCCGGGCGTTTACGTGCTTCCGGCGCTGACGTCCCAGACGAAAAACACGCGCTATCGTCTTCCGGATGTTTCCGTGCTGCTGGCCGTACCCCAGACAAGATACCTGCTGGAAGCCGCGTTCCTGACTATCGAGATTCTATCGGACGACGACGGCATGAGCGCGATGATCGAGAAGCTCGAAGAATACAGCCAGAAGGGCGTAGCCAACATCTGGCTGATCGACCCCAGGCTCCGCAAAATGTTCACCTACCGGTCCCACACCTTGCGGGAAGTCGAAGACGTGATCTCGACCGGCGACCCGCGTCTCGAACTGACCCGCGAAGAAGTCTTTCAGGATTGATTCACTACCGCCCGCCGCCCGCGAAACCTTCGAGCAGCCAGATATCCCGTTTGGCCGTGCCCACGCCAATCCCGAAACGATTGCCATCCGGGTGAAGGCTGAAACCGGCGACGTCCGAATCGCGCGAGATGTCGAGGGGTGCCGCGTTCACCTTGCGGAGCGTGCGGACCTCCACGCTGACCAGCCTCCACGAGCGGTCGGGCGCCCGCTGTATCAGGAAAAGCTTGGAACCGTCCTTGGAAAACCCGAAGCTGGAAGACGCAACGTCGCTCACTATCCGGGCTTCGCCGCCTTTGGACGACACGAGCTTGACCAGGCCCCCATCGCCGCTGTAGGCAATCCACTCGCCCGAGGGGGACCAATCGAGATACGCAAAGGCCCCACCTCCATCCGTGAGCCGTACCGGTTGACCGGCGCCGCCCGACGGCGCTTTGGCGATCTCCCACTTTCCGGCTGCATACCGCGTATAAGCGATCCAGTTCCCATCCGGCGACCATGCGCACGCGTGCTGGTCCGTGGTCTGTTCATCCAGCGGCACTTCGGGGCCGCCGGAGGTGCTGGAGATCCATATCTTGTGCCGCGCTCCATATCGCGTATAGGCGATCCGCTGGCCGTCCGGCGATGTCCGCGGCGCGTTTGGAGCCAGAAACCCCTCTTTGTTAGCGGTCACAATCGGTTTTGCCCAGCCCTCCACAACGCTCCTCAGCCACACTTCCGGCATCCCGCCGGCGTCGCTTATGTACGAGTATTGGCGCCCGGATGGCGCCCACGCCGGAAGACTCTCCTTTCGCGAGGTGGCCAGCAAGACCGAAATCTGCGGCCGGTCCAGCGAACCCTCCATGAGGTCCATGTCGATGCTTCCCTGCGCGAATGCGATGGTCTTCCCGTCGGGAGAAACCGCGGGATCCAGCTCCTCTCCGGTGCTTCCCATCAGGAGACTGACTTCCCCGGTTTCTGTGTCGAGCGAATACAAGTGGCTGGCGGACCCTACAGGAATTCGCGCGCCGATTACCACGTGTCTGCTGTCGCCCAACCAACTGAAGTAATAGGGTAGCTGGATGCTCGGTGGGGTATGGGAAATGCGCCGCGCCGTTCCCCCGGTGATCGGAACGATCCAGAATTCCATGGGGGCTTCCAAGCCGATCTGCTGTACCAGTGCCACAATCAGCTTTTTTCCGTCGGGCGCGAATTGCAGTCCCCAAGCAAAGCGGAAACTCTCCGGGAATGGCGGCTGCTTGTAAACCGCGAGATTCTCGCCGGACGCAGTGCCGGTCCACAGCGCATTGCGCTGCCCGTCCCAATGGAACAGCGCCAGCGTCCGGCCATCGGGAGAAATGCCGGCCCCGACTGCAGCATCCTTCGCCACGAGCTGTGGAGCCCCGCCGGTGGCCCCGACCGACCACAAGCTCCCGCCCGAAAGGTAATACAGCCGGATCGCATCGGGCGACCAGAACGGCCGCGAGCACGCGGCATCCGCCTTCGTGATCTGGACGGGAACACCGGACGCGATGGCCCGCGTGAACACTTGCGGCACACTATCTACAGTGGCGACATAAGCCAGCGTCCGGCCGTCGGGAGACCACGCCGGTTGGGTTTCGTCGGCGGCTTCGGTGGCGAACGGCTGGAATCGGTAAGCCGCCGGTTCCGAACGGGACAGCAGGCGTGAGCCCAAGAAGCCGGCTCCGGCACTCAACGCAGCCAGCACGGCAGCCGCCAAAATGATTCGGCGCCTGGGATGATGTGCAGCGAACGCCGCCGCGGCCGTTTCGCCGGAGAACAATTCCGGGAGATGTTCCTTCAGGTCCTGCAGTTGCCGATGCAGATCCGTAGTGGATGCGAATCGGTTGGCGGGCTCCTTCGCCAGGCAGCGTTCGATGGTCCAGCGCAGCAGATTGGGCGCCTGCGGATTGCATGCCTCGATGGGAGCGGGCTCGCTTTTGACGATCGCCGAAAGCGTCTCGACCGTGTCTCTTCCCGGGAACGGCCGCCGGCCTGTGGCCATCTCGTAGAGAATCGATCCGAAGGAGAACTGATCGCTCCGGAAGTCCACCGGCTCGCCGCGGGCCTGCTCGGGGCTCATGTAGGGAACGGTCCCGACGATCATACCCGGCGAAGTCGCCATGGTTTGCGTGACTTCGCTGTCGTCTGGAGATGCCACAGTTTTGGCGAGGCCGAAATCGAGAATCTTGACCTGGCCACCCGGCGTGATCATGATGTTCACCGGCTTGAGGTCGCGGTGAGTCACGCCCGCCTGATGAGCGCATGCCAGCCCGTCGACAACCTGCACCGCGATGTCGAGCAGCTTGCGGATGGCCATGCTGCCGGGCCGCAACAGCGCAGCCAGTGTTTCGCCCTCCACCAACTCGGAGACGACGTAAGGGACTCCCTGCTCTTCGCCGATATCGTGGACGGTGACGATATTAGGGTGGTTCAGCCGGCTGGCGGCCCGGGCCTCGCTCTGCAGGCCGCGCCCCTCGATCCGGTGGCCCGAATCGCCGTGCAGCATCTTGATCGCGACGTCACGGGACAGGCGGGGATCCCGGGCCCGATAAACCTCGCCCATCCCGCCCGATCCGATCAGTCCGAGAATCTCGTAGGGGCCGAAACGACTTCCAGCGGCGAGCGGCATAACGACCGTGGCGATTATACCGCACGGCAAGCGGCCGCCAGAGCAGCGGTCGTGCCCGCGATCAACGCACAGAGCGCCAATTCGCCCGCCGCCAAGCTGCTCCAGAAGCCGCCTTCCACCCAGGGCACCCGCACCACCTCGAAGATCATCGCGAGCGCCAGACACTGCAGCGCCGCGGCCACAACCCACACGGCGCGGTGCGGCCTCAGGCCGGCACTCGCAGCCACCGCCGTGCATATCCCGAGCGCCGCCACAAAGGCGACGAATGCGGCGTAAGCCAGCAGGACGTGCAACGGGCTGTACAGTTCCTGGAACGGCTCCAGCAAGCCCATCGCAACCGCGGCGGCGAGCCCGGCACGGTAAAGCCAGGCCCCCGCGGCCGCCAGCCTCCGATGAGATTGCCCCAACGCCGTCTGGAACAGCGTCGCCGCGGGGAAAAGCAGCAGGCCGCACAGCACCGTGGCGAGCGCCGCCGGCAGGTAGCCGTGCGGGTTGTCGTCGGGCGACTGGAGATCTGAGAGCACGGCATCGGCGAACACCAGCGGCCTGGCCGAGTAGTAGATGGCCGCGGACCACGCGGTCCCGGCCAGCAGCAGCGCCACGGCGCACGGCGCCAGCACGCCGGCAACTACCCGCGGTGTGGGCCGCGGGATCACATCTTCTGCACGCGCCGCAAGGTGTACAACTCCGGCCGGATGTTGTCTTGCTCCAGGCGTTTCCAGTCGTCGTTGACGTAAATCAGCTTGCCGCTGATGTGATTGGATCGCTCCGAAGCCAGAAACAGCGCCAGTTGAATCTGTTTTTCGGGCGGCACGCCTCCCGTGATGCGAATCTGCTCGGCGTCCTCGATCTCGCGGCGCCCGGCTCGCTCCTCGCCGGCGTGCAGGATTTCGTCCGTCATGTGGGAGTAGCTGTTGCCGGGCGACATGCAGTTCACCTGCACGTTATGGTCGCTCACCTCGGCCGCCAGGCACTCCGCAAACCGCACCAGGGCGGCCTTGGACGCCGCGTGCGCCGTGAAATTGGGGCGGGGATGGCCCGATCCGCCGCCCACGATGAAGATGATCTTGCCGGAGCGTTTCTCGATCATCGGCGGCAGCACTGCGCGGCAGGAGTTGACGGCGCCGATCAGGTTGATTTCGATGGTCTCGTTCCAGGGCTTGGGTTTGCAGGAAAGAAATGGGCCGATCGGACCCTGGACGCCCGCCGACGCGATCAGCGCGTCGATGCCTCCGAACACCACGCGCATGCGGTCCACGGCGGCCGACAACTGCTCCAGGTCGCGCACGTCGGCACGCAGGCGGAGGGCGTTGCCTCCGGCGTGTTCGATTTCCAGCTTGGCCAAGTCCAGCTCGGCCGGGCTGCGGGCCAGCAAACCGACGCGCGCGCCGGCCTGGGCGAATCCCATGGCCAGGCGCTTGCCGATTCCACGCCCGGCGCCCGTGATCAATACGCTCTTGTCTCGGATAGAGGTCAAGGGTCAGTTCTCCGGAGTCACCATGATTGTAATCCCCTTTGGCGGCGGGTGCGCACACAATCTCGACCCCTTCCAACGTGTCAGAATAGACTGCATGTCGATCCGCAACCGCGCGCAGTTCGAGAAACTCCGCGCCATTGGAAGAATCGTCCGCCAGGCGCTCGATCAGACAGCCGCGGCGGTGCGTCCCGGCGTCACCACTCTCGAACTGGATGCCATCGGCGCGCGGGTGCTCGCGGCGCACGGCGCGGAATCGGCGCCGCCCAAGGTCTACGGGTTCCCGGGTGCGCTGTGTATCAGCGTCAACGACGAAGCGATTCACGGAATTCCGGGCGGCCGTGTGGTGCGTGCGGGCGACTTGGTGAAGCTGGACCTGGTGGCCGAAAAGGACGGGTTCTATGCCGACGCGGCGGTCACGGTAGCGGTGGGTGAGGTCAGTCCGGCGGCCGGCGAGTTAGTGCGCTGCGCCGAGAGCGCCTTCCGGCTGGCGGCCGCAGCGGCCACCGCGGGCAGCCGGGTTTACGACATCGGCCGCGCCGTGGAACGCGAGACCCATCGCTGCGGCTTTCACGTGCTGCGCGATCTGTGCGGCCACGGCGTCGGGCAGACCATTCACGAGCCGCCCAGCATTCCCAACTATCACGACCCGCGATTCCACACGCGCCTCACCGAGGGCCTGGTGATCACCATCGAGCCGATCATCGCGGCGGGCAGCGGCAGGAGCGTCCTCCAACCGGACCGGTGGACCATCCGCACGTCCGACGGCAGCCTTTCGGCGCACTACGAGCACACCGTGGCAATCACGAAAGGCCGGCCGATTCTCCTGACCGCGGCGTGACCGGGTACTCCTTCTCCGAATCGCGATGACATGTTTCGCGAGTGCCCGGCGGGCCTGTGGGCCAAGTCTGGCGAAAGCTCGCCATCCCGGTAGCGCACCAACGACTCAATATCAGGATGAAGGGGTTTGTCCCTCAACCAGAAATGAGCATACCGCGTCCGCCAAGCCCATCGCGATCCACTGCTTGCGGGAGGGCCGAAGCTTCTGATGAACCCGGGTCAGCAGCGCCCCGACTGTGCCCAGCCGCACGTCCATCGCATCGGCGATTTCCTCGTAGCACAGGCCGCCCGCGCGCAGCCGCAGGCAATGCAACTCCCGGCCGGTGAGCGCCGCCGCGATTTCCCCGGCCAACTCGCGGCACTGGAGGAGTTTCTCCGGGTTCTGGTTCTGGTCGGCGATGCCTTCGAGGTCGCTCGACGCCACCTCCAGTCTTCCCGCCACAGCCTTCAGGCGGTCCAACAGATAGTTGTGGAGTACCTGGTAGAGCCAGGCCCGCGGGTTGTCGAACTGGCGGCCGTACCGGCGCTGGATGAAGTACCGAAGGTAGGCTTCCTGCACGGCATCGTGCGCTTCCTCCTCGTTCCTCGCCATCGACGCGGCGTACTTCAGGAGGCACGCGCTGTGCCGTTGATACAGGTCCGAAACTTCGGCATGGAGTTCGTGCCCACGGATGCCTTCGGTACGAGGTGAGGACCCACTCAATGCCACAACTCCGATCCTAAGCGTGCCATGGCTGGCAAGTCCATTATCACTTTGGTCGCTACCGGAATGTTCCCCTGGTTGGCACTCAGGTATTACCGCAGGTTAACCATGACCGTTATCAGGCGATTCCCGGCGCAACGGAGCCGGACGGTACACAAGAAATGGGCCCCTTCATTCTTCTCACTCCCGAGGAAGCTTCGAATGACGCGAAAATATCGGATGCGCGGACAAGCCGCGATATTCATATCGATGTCGCTGGTATGCCTGATAGGAATGCTCGGCTTGGTAGTGGACATCGGTTACGCCTACTGGCGCAAGCAGGAATGCAAGACAGCGGCCCAATCGGCGGCCATCGCGGGAGCCATGGCAGCCCAAAGCCTCACCATGACCTGCGGCACCGGTTTCACGGACGTGCCCTGCCAGGCGGCCACGGCGTGTCCCGCCAGCCTGACCACTCCGACCACCAACCCCTTAACGGCCGCCTGCCTGTACGCAAAGCAGAACGGGTTCACCAACGGCGGGAGAACATCCGTCACGGTGGCCGCGAACCTTTCCACCGCGGTCGCTTCACCGGTCTCCGGCGTTTCACCCACCTACTGGATGCGAGTCACGGTGAGCCAGCAGCTTCCGCAAACGTTCTCGGCCATCCTGGGCAAAACCCTGGCGACTGTCGCCGCCGAGTCGACGTCGGGATATTTTCAGTCTGGAGGCGGAGGCTGTATTTACACCCTGGGCGCCAGCGGGGCCGACATCAACGCCAGCGGCGCCTTTGGCATCACCAGCGGCTGCGGCGTGTATGACGACTCCAGCAGTTCCGACGCGATCCTGACCAGCGGCGCTATTACGATCACCACCAACAATGGCGCCGCAACCAATGTCGTGGGAGGCGTTACCAAGAGCGGCACCCTGACCATCAACAACCTGGTGACAGGGGCGTCCTATGCGCCGGATCCCTTCCTGGGCAAGTTGGGAGCGCCCAACGGAGTCTTTTCGGTGACGCCGCCGTCTACCGGTTCCTGTCAGCCGACCGTGAACCTGTCGGGCTCGGGAAGCTACTCGATCAACCCCGGTACCTACTGCTCGACCATCAATATGAGCGGGTCGGTCAGCCTGACCCTGAACCCCGGGAGCTATGTCCTGGAAGGCGGCATCGCCATGAGCGGCTCCACGAGCATCAGCGGCACCGGTGTGACGCTGTACAACACGGGAGGCAGCCTCTCGCTGAGCGGCTCCGGCGGCATCACCCTGAGCGGGCCGACCAGCGGCGCATACCAGGGAATCGTCATCTGGCAGCCATATAGCAACACCAGCGCGGATAACCTGAGCGGGGGAACTAGTCAACAGATCAACGGGGTGGTATACCTGCCGACATCCACCTTGACTTATTCGGGCGGCAGCGGCACCGGGACCACTACCACTCTGGTCTGCAGCCAGATGGTGATGAGCGGCAACACCTACATCAAGGACTCGGCGACGAACCCGTACAGCGGCGGCGTCACCGGCGCTCAATTCATCGAATAGATAGCTCCCCGGGCTAAGGTGAAAACGCCCTAAAAGCTAACTAAGGTACTGAGCTGATTTCCCACCTCCCGCCATACTGCTACATTCGAACTGGAAGAGATCGCGCGCCGCGCGCATGAGCGGATGGCGCTCGTCTATCGAGGTTCCAGAGTCGATGAGGCGGCAAGACGTACGCGGTGTCCGAAGCAGTCGAGGCGCGGCTTTGTCCTGATTACCGCCGTTCTGTCGATTGTGGTGCTGTTGGCGTTTCTTGGCTTCGCCATCGACGTCGGATATCTGGAGTACCAGAAGACCCGCATGCAAACGGCTGCCGATGCCGCGGCGCTGGGCGGCGTGCAAGAACTGAGGATGAATGGCAGCAGCACCGTGGTGAGCGCCGCGAAATCCGACTCCGCCCTGAACGGCTTCACCAACGGCACAAACGGGGTAACCGTTACGGTGAACAATCCGCCCGCGAGCGGATACTATACCAGCGATTCCACCGGTGTCGAAGTCATCGTCTCGCAAAGCGTGAAC
Source organism: Bryobacteraceae bacterium (assembly GCA_035638575.1). GTDB lineage: Bacteria > Acidobacteriota > Terriglobia > Bryobacterales > Bryobacteraceae > DASQZT01. Next base: position 2,569 of record DASQZT010000313.1, on the reverse strand, counting down.
ACCTATTTCATGACGCTGGTCGGCACTTCTTCGGTCGTCGTAAAGGCCCGGTCCGTAGCCCACCAGGGACCCGGTAGCGCCTGCCTCTTTGCGCTGGATCCATCGGCGTCCGGCGCCTTCTCGGTGAGTGGCGGAGTCAATGTTCAGGTGGCCTGCGGTGTGATGGTCGATTCCAATAACAGTTCAGCATTGAACGCCAGCGGAGGTGCGAAGGTGACCGCAACCTCCGTGAACGTGGACGGCCTGTGCAATATCAGCGGAGGGGCCACGGTGACCCCGGCTTGCACCACGCACGCCTCGCCGCAGAGCGACCCGCTCGCGTACGTCACAGCCCCGGCCGTAGGCGGCTGCACGCAGACCAACTGGAGCGCCTCGGGCGGAGCCGTTAAAGCTATCGGCCCGGGGGTGTACTGCAACGGCATCAACATCAGCGGCGGTTCGACTGTGACCTTCAGTGCGGGCACTTACATTCTGAAAGGCGGAGGGCTCAACGTCAGCGGCGGCTCGACCGTTTCCGGCACGGGCGTCACCTTTTACGACACGTCGGGCGGAGGATACGGCTACCAGCCGATTTCCTTGAGCGGCGGAACCAACGTCAACTTTTCCGCTCCCACCTCGGGCAGCCTGGTCGGAATGCTGTTCTTCCAGGATCGAACTGTCTCCTCGGGATCTGCCAGCACCCTGTCGGGAGGCACCAGTACGGTGCTCAACGGCTCGCTCTATTTCCCCACCACCCAATTGAATTACTCCGGCGGAGCCAGTACCGGCTCCTACACCATTATTGTCGCCAAGACCGTGAATTTCTCGGGCGGCGCCACCCTGAACAGCGATTACTCGTCACTGTCCGGGGGCACGCCGGTGAAAGGGGGCGCCGCCCTGGGCGAGTGAATATGAAGCCAGATCGATCTTGCGCTCGACGCGCCCGGCGAGCCGGAAACGCCACCTTGGAGTTCGCGCTGGTTGCGCCCTTGCTCCTGCTTTTGACCGCCGGCGCCCTGGATTACGCCTTGCTGCTCCGTAGCGCCGCTTCGCTGGCCGATGCTGCCCGCGTAGGCGCCCAGTTCGGCAGTTTGAATACGGGCAACTCGTCGAACCTCTCGGGAATGCAAACGGCTGCTGTGAATTCCATCCCCGGCATCAGCGGAGTGACCGCCACGGCGGTGCAATCGTGCCAATGCCCGGGTGGCACCGCGGTGAGTTGCACGGGAAGCTGCACCGGCGGCAAGATGCTGATCTACGTCAAGGTCACAACCCAGGCTACCATTGACACGGTATTCGGCTATTCACAGCTTCCTTTCACCGCCACCGTGAAAGGACAAGCCAGCATGAGGGCGCAGTAGGAGTGTTCCGCATGCCGATTCCACATTCACTCTCGAGGCCGAAGGAGGCGCAGCGCGGCAGCAGCCTGGTCGAATCCTCGATCGTCGCCATCGTTTTCTTGCTGCTGCTGGCTTCCATCACCGAGTTCGGGCGGATCGGGATGGCCTACAACCTGGTCTCCTTTGCCACCCATCGCGGGGCACGTTACGCCGCGGTACGCGGCAGCGCCAGCGGCCATCCGGCTGCCGGCTCCGATGTGCAGACCGAGGTGCAGTCCTACATCAACGCGTTGGACCTCACCAAGCTGACGGTGACTACTACCTGGACCCCTAACAACAGTCCCGGCAGTACCGTGAAAGTGGTATCGTCCTATGGGTTTCAGTCGATCCTGATCCCCATGTCCTCCTCGCTGATCACGGTGAAAACCACCTGTCAAGAGGTCATAACGCAATAGAGTCGGGAGTCGGGAATCAGCGTGCCGCTGCTTGCTTGCGCGCCCCTTGCACTAGCGTCATAAGCCTGACTGCCAGCTCATGAATCCGGCGCGGCTGCCGCAATTCGATCGCCTTCTTCGGGACCAGGTGCGCGCCGATGCCAACCGCCGTTGCCCCCGCCAGAAAGAAGTCCGCGACGTTCTGCTGGTTCACTCCTCCGGAGGCGATCAGCGGCACTTGCGGAAACGGCGCCTTGAGAGTTTTGATGTACGCCGCGCCTCCGAGTTGCGAGCAGGGAAATACTTTGACGAAGTCCACCCCGGCCTTCCAGGCCCTCATCACTTCACTCGGTGTCAGCGCGCCGGGGAAAACGACGACCTTCTCGCGCGCCGCGAACTCCACGAGCTCGAGATCGAGGCCGGTGCTCGTCAGAAACTTCGCTCCGGCATCCAGGCAGCGGCGCGCCGTTTCCACGTCCCAGACCGTGCCCGCACCAACGATCAACTCCGGCCCGTTCCGCACCAGGTGCGCAATCACTTCGATCGCTCCGGGCACCGTCAGGGTGAGCTCCACGATGGGGATTCCTCCGCTGGCGACGGCCTCCGCGGCAAATAAAGCGTCCTCCGGCGACGACACGCGAATCGCCGGGATGATGCCGATCTCCTGAATACGCGCGCGAACTTGTTCCCGGTTCATCGATCCACCTTCCCCAACCCCCGAGCCCTGCCCCCAACCCCCTTTTGTGCCATCCCCCTATTCCTGCGTGGGGCAGGCGCTTCCGCCCAATGCCGCTTACTTTAAGCTGTAAAGCTCTT
>DASQZT010000312.1:0-56324 GCA_035638575.1 Bryobacteraceae bacterium | reverse complement strand
ACAGCAACTGACATCCCGCGGGACGACGACAGCCACCAACCTGCTTTTCCAATCAGCCGGAACGGGGGCCTATGTCCATTGTTTGGCACGTGGAGTCTGGCTGAACGTGTCTAATTTGGACACCAGTGGTTGGCAACCTGCGGCGGGTTGCCAACCCGCCCGTTCGCGCCGCCCTACTTCTGCTTCGCGATGATGCTGTCCTTGATCTTGGCGTAGGTAGCCGCCGGAATGATCTTCTTGTCCAGCAGCTCGTTCTTGGCGCGGTAGGGCCGGTTTTGGATGATCTTTGCCGAATAGGCTTTACCGATTCCCGGCAGCTTGCTGAGATCTTCGGCCGACGCCGAGTTGATGTCTACCAGGTCGCCGGCTTTCTTCTTCGCCGTGTCGCCAGTCTTTTGGGCTGTCTTGTCCGCCGCCTTCTGCGCGGACGGAACGGGAGTCTGCGCGGCGCCCGTTAACCCGGCTGCCAAAACCAACAGCGCTAACACGTAATGGAGTATCTTCATAACCGTCAGCCTACCGCCACCGGAGACGCTGCGCCGGCGCGCGCGGACAGCACCTTCTGCTCGTATTGCCGGATCCCGTCGAACCACGCCATACCCACGGGCGCGCCCTTTTGCTCGCAGTAGTGGTCCCACACGGCCGCCCACGGCAGGCTCTTCTGTTCCTCGAGCGTCACCAGCCGCTTGGTAAAGTCCATCTCCTGTTCGATCTTCTTCAGCGCGCTGATGGGCTCCAGCAGCGCGATCAGCAGCGCCTTGAGCATGTTCCGCGTCCCGATCACCCACGCGGCCACGCGGTTGATGCTGGCGTCGAAGTAGTCCAGCCCCACGTGGATCCTGTCCAGCTTGCCGCTGCGTATGATCTCTTTCGCAATGGCTTGAAGCTCGTCGTCCAGGATCACCACGTGGTCGCTGTCCCAGCGAACCGGACGGCTCACGTGGAGCAGCAGTCCCGGACAGAACATCAGCACCGAGGAGACTTTTTCCGAAATGACCTCCGTCGGGTGGAAGTGGCCGGCATCCAGGGTCAGCAGCTTCTGCCGCGACACCGCGTAGCTCAAGTAGTATTCCGCCGAACCCACGGTGTAGCTTTCGGCGCCGATGCCGAACAGTTTGGCTTCCACCGCGTCCAGGTGAATCTTGGGATCGATCGGCTCCGCGAACATCTTGTCCAGCGATTCCGTCAGCCGCTCGCGCGGGCTCGTGCGGTCCACCGGAATGTCTTTGTACCCGTCCGGAATCCACACGTTGGTTACGCAGGGCGTGCCGAGCTGGCGTCCCATTTCCGCGCCGATCTTGCGGCACAGGATCCCGTGTTCGACCCAGAAATTGCGGATGCCCGCATCCGGGTGCGCCAGGGTGAAGCCGTCGGCGGCCTTCGGGTGAGAAAAATACGTCGGATTGAAGTCCATCCCCAACCGGTTGGACTTGGCCCAGTCGATCCAGCTCTGGAAATGCCGCGGCTCGATGGCGTCGCGCTCCACGTACTTGCCGCCGTTGTCCAGGTAGGAGGCGTGCAGATTCAACCGATGCTTGCCGGGAATCATGCTGAACGCTTTCTCGAGATCGCTGCGAAGTTCGGCAATGGTCCGCGCCTTGCCGGGGTAGTTGCCGGTGGCCTGAATGCCGCCGCCCGAGAGCAGCGCGCCCACCGTTTCGAAACCGCCCACGTCGTCTCCCTGCCAGCAGTGCAGCGAAATCGGAATGGTTTCCAGCTTCTTTATGGCGGCGTCTACGTCCACCCCCGCCTCGGCATACCGCTCTTTTGCGATCTGATAGGACTGCGTGATGTTCCGTTCTGTCATGGCCACTCCAGTCTATAGCCAGTACACGCGCCGGGCAAGCGTGCCCGGTATTCTTGCGCACCCGGTGCAATCTCGATACCCTTGAGGAGGCCGAAAGAGGCTGCTGTGTCCGAATCCCGGCCACCTGTAAGGAGGAACTCGTGCAAGCTGTGACCGCGTCCAACCCGGCGTTGGGCATTCTGATCTTCACGCTGGGAGGCTTGGCCGGGGCCGTCTTCTACATGCCCTTCAAGAAGGTCCGGAATTGGGCCTGGGAAAGCTACTGGATGATCTATGCCGTCTTCGGCTTGCTGGTGGTGCCGTGGCTTCTCGCCTTGACCACCTCTCCCAACCTCCTGGCGGTTCTGAAGTCCGCGCCCGCGAGCGAGATCCTCTACTGCATGATCTGCGGAGCGGTATGGGGATTCGGCGGCCTCACCTGGGGCCTCATGATCCGCTACCTCGGTGTCGGCCTGGGGCTGGCCATGGGCGCCGGCCTCACTTCGGCCGCCGGTACCTTGATCCCGCCCCTGCTCAAAGGCGGCGACGCCGTGCACGCCATGTTCTCGACGTCGGCCGGCATCGTCTCCGTGATCGCCGCCCTGGTCTCCGTCGCCGGCATTGTCTTCGTGGGCCTCGCCGGCATGTCCAAGGAAGGCGAGCTTCCCGAGGCCGAAAAGAAGAAGGCCGTCGCGGAGTTCAATTTCAAGAAGGGAATGATGGTGGCGATTTTCTCCGGGCTCATGAGTTCCGGGATGAGCTTCGGACTTCAGGGCGGCCCCCAGCTTCAGAAACTTGCGCTCTCCACCGCGCCTCCCACTTCGGTGATCTGGGCCGGCATGCCGGTCCTGGTGGTGGTCCTGCTCGGTGGATTCGTCGTCAATGGCGGCTGGTGCATCATCTTGAATATTCGCAATCGCACCGGCGGCGATTACGTCCGCTCCGGCGTTCCTGTTTTGCCCAACCTCTTTTTCGCGGCGGTGGCGGGCGCCATCTGGTGCTCCCAGTTCATTTGCTTCAAGACCGGCGAGCCGCAGATGGGCGCCACTTCCTACATCGGCTGGGCCGTTCTGCTGGCCGCCCAGATCCTGTTCAGCCAGTTGCTCGGACTCTTCCTGGGCGAATGGAAAGGCACCTCCGGCAAGACGAAGATGCTGCTGCTGGTGGGCCTTGTGCTGCTCATCTCGTCGTCGGGCATCGCCGGTTACGCCGGATCCCTGGCCACGAAGTAGCCGCCCCACCCGTCGCACCGTCCTCCAGCTTATATTCGTAATGATGGCGCGGTCGCTCGGTCTTCTCATCCTCATCGCCCGGGCGGTTGTCGCCCAGGACCCTTCTCAGCAGCCCCCACCGGCGGACGAGCTCTGGAACCTACGCTACCAGGCCACATCCATCGGCCAATATCATCCCGGTTTCTCGTCGCCCTATTCGGGAGCGTTCAGCCTCGCGGGACACCCCGAAGCCGAAGCCTCCTTGACCACTACGCTGTTCTTTGGACTTCGCCTGTTCCGCGACACGCAGTTCTATTTCGACCCCGAAATTGCCGGCGGACGAGGCTTCAGCGGCACCAACGGCCTCGCCAACTCTCCCAACGGCGAGATGCCGCGCGTGGCCTCCGCGACACCCAAGCCCTACATCGCGCGCCTCTATATCACACACGATTTCGGCTTCGGAGACGCGCGCGAGAGCACCACCAGCGATGAAAACCAGTTGGCCGGCAGCCGTCCCATGACGCGGTACTCCATCACCGTCGGCCGCTTCACCGTAACCGATTTCTTCGACGACAATCGCTACAGCCACGACCCGCGCACGCAGTTCACCGGGTGGGGCATCATGTATAACGGTGCGTGGGACTACGCGGCGGATACGCGCGGCTATACCTGGGGCTGGGTTCACGAGTTCCACGCGCGCCGCTGGTCCGCGCGCTATGCCAGCGCCGCCATGCCGCGGGTCGCCAATGGCCTGCGCTTCGATCACCGCCTGCTGCGCGATCGCAGCGATATGTTCGAAGGCGAGTTGCGCGGTCATCTGGCCGGACACGAGGGCGCCGTCCGCCTGCTGAGTTACGTCAACCATGCCGACATGGGGACTTACGCCGACGCGCTCCAGCTTGCGCGGCAGACCGGCTCGACCCCGGACGTGACCGCGACGCGCCGTATTGGAACGCTGAAATACGGTTTCGGGATCAGTGCCGACCAGGAGGTCGCGCCCGATGTCGGCATCTTCGGCCGGCTGGGTTGGAACGATGGGAAAACCGAAAGCTTTGCCTTCACCGCGATCGACCGCCTGGCCACCGCCGGCATCTCGATAGGCGGCAGGCGATGGCGCCGGCCGCACGACGTGGTGGCGAGTGAAGTCACCGTCGGCGGTCTCTCCGCCATCCACGCCGAGTACCTGCGCAGCGGCGGCCTGGACTTCCTCATCGGCGACGGCACGTTGCGCTACGGCCCCGAAGTCATCTGGGAGTCCTACTATTCCGCGCGGCTGGTAAAGTGGTTCTTCGCTACTATCGGCGTGCAGCACATCGACAACCCGGCCTACAATCGCGACCGCGGCCCCGTCTGGGTCGGAACGCTGCGGCTGCACATCGAGATGGGGATCAAGTAGTGTGTGCCTCATTCCGAGCCGTGCGCGTGTTTCCGAACCGCGCGCGTCAGCAAGCCCTCCTGGCGCAACGGCCGGTCGAATGGCAACCTTGGTTCCGATGCCTGCCGTAGTCGATCATGTCTTCATCTGTACCGGCATCGGCGCGCCGGCCGCCGGCCGTCTGCGGCAGTTTGGTCTGCTGGAGGGATCGCCGAACCAGCATCCCGGACAGGGCACCGCCTGCCGTCGCTTTTTCTTTCGGAACGCCATGCTCGAGTTGCTGTGGGTCGAAGACGTCGCCGAAGCGAAGAGCGATCAGACTCGGAGAACCAGGCTCTGGGAGCGCTGGTCCGGGGCCGGGCGCGTCAGCTCGCCTTTCGGTATCGTTCTCCGGCCCGCGCCGGGGACCGAAGTGGCGTGCCCCTTTCCATCCTGGGAGTACCGGCCTGCCACCATGCCGGATCTGGCGCTCCTCGTTGCCGGGGGCACGGCGCTTGAGGAGCCCATGTGGTGCTACCTGGAAGCCGGCCGGATACCCGCGGAGGCTCCTCCGGACCGCCGGCAGCCGATCGATCATCCCTCCGGTCTTCGCGAGATTACCGGTGTTCGCATCGTCTGTCCCGTGCTCCCGGAAACCTCGCTCACGCTGGCGATGACCCGCGCGGGAGTGATCACGTCCAATACCGGCCCCGAACATCTGCTCGAGCTGCTGTTCGATGGCGCTCACCAGGGAAACGCTTTGGATTTCCGGCCCGATCTGCCGCTGGTCTTCCGCTGGTAATCGGCAGCGCGCTCTTTCAACCGGCCCGGAACTGCCGAATCACTGCCTAGACTCCGAGGATCAGATTCAAGCCTGGCAGGGGCCCTCCGACCAGCAGGCGGCCTGCGGCGTCCAGTCCGCTGAGGGGCGGATAACGCAAATACCAATAGAGCGGGAGCACGACATGAGCCCCATCGCATTGCGGCGATCCCAGGTCATCATCGTCGCCAGCTTGGCCATCTCCATCGTCTGATCCGGATCCCCTAGCGCCCGAGAGGCGCAACGATAATCATTCGGAGGTCCGGGTCGTTTAATCCGGTTCCCCGGTGCCCGGCCATTGCGACGGCGAACGGTTCATACTAAATAATGAGGAGGGATTCGCAAGACGGCTAATGCGGGAAGCTTCAAGGCGCGGATTTACCGGGTTGATTCTGGCGCTTCTTTTTCGGCCCGGGCGCATGAGTGGCCGCGCAGCGGACTTCGCGCCTATGCCGCCGCAGGCAAGTCCCGGCGAAAGCACGGCCGGATCCATTTTGCGGACAACCGCCCGGCGGTATCGGGCCGATGCTGTTATTCTGCTCCTCGGGATTCCAATCTTCAGGCGAGCCGGAGTCGGAGGGGGCCAGGTTTCGATCGAGGAGACCGGCGAGGGAACGCAAATGCGGAGGACCTTCTTCTTCGCGGCAGGCTCGGATCCCCAACGCGCCCACGGGTTGAAACGGCTTGGTTGGCTTCGGGAAGTGGTGCTCGGCTCTGGTTCCACTCCATCTGAAGTGGATTACTTCGGGGTGCTTACCGCATCGCCCGAAGAGAGTCTGGAGCACGCCCGGAAGGCGATTGCAGCCCCGCCGTCCGGCCGAAGTCTCTTCAGCGCGGTGAATGGCCGCAACACCGCCGGCCACACTCGGAGCGCGATCACTCATTTCGAGTTTGCTTCCGACGCCATGTGGTCGGACCATGGCTTGATCGACGAAGCTCAGTCTACGTTTCGTGCCAACGTCGCCTGGCGCGAGACCTCCTGGCCCGACTCGCTGAGCGATACGCCGCCGACCTTTCTCCTTCAATTGGCGACCCTGTTACAGCAAAGAACCAGGCGGCCCGCCGGCCGGTATGTCTACAACGAGCAGGAGTATCTGCTGGAGCTCGATGCGTCGCAGCAGGCCGAAACCCGTGAGCACCTCCTGCCGGTCCGCGGTACGGTCCGGAACCAGCGCACGGGGCATCAAACGCCTTTCCGCCTGTGGATCGAGAACTCTTCCGGCTCTATCGTGCCTGTCCGAATCGAGTTTCAGCCCCGCTCCTTTTTGCGGCTTACTTTCGAAGCGCTGCCCGCCTGAACGAGCCGGCCTGTCGACGTTGGTATGATACCCACGAGGAGATCGACAATGAGGAAGCCTTTTCTGTGGCTCACCGCCCTCGCCACTTTGCTGGGCGGCGCGCTGTGCGCCCAGGACATCGCCGGCGACTGGCAAGGAACGCTCAAGGCCGGTAAGGATCTCCGGGTCATCCTGCAAATCGCCAAGGGGGAGAACGGCGGCTGGAGTGCCACCCTGTACAGCATTGACCAGAGCCCCGAGGGCATACGCGCCAACTCCGTAACCCTGCAGGATTCCACCCTGAAGGTGACTGTTGACGCGATACGTGGCACTTATGAAGGCAAGGTCGCTCCCGACGGAGCTTCCATCAAGGGGACCTGGACACAGGGCGTGCCGCTGCCGCTCGACCTCCAGCGCGCCACCAAAGAGACCGCATGGCAGCGCGACCCGTCCCCGCACACCGTACAGTTCGTGACCGTGGACAAGAATGTCAGGCTGGAGGTGCTCGATTGGGGCGGCTCCGGACGGCCCGTGGTCCTGTTGGCGGGCCTCGGAAACACGGCGCACGTATTCGATGACTTCGCGCCCAAGCTTGCCGGCGCGTACCATGTTTACGGCATCACGCGGCGCGGATTCGGCGCGTCCAGTGTTCCCGACTCCGGATACTCCGCCGACCGGCTCGGCGACGACGTGCTGGCGGTCATCGACTCGCTCAAGCTTGTCCGGCCCGTTCTCGCGGGTCACTCCATCGCCGGCGAAGAGTTGAGTTCCGTCGGATCGCGGCATCCCGAAAAAGTCTCGGGGCTGATCTATCTCGACGCTGGCTATTCGTACGCATACTATGACCCCTCGCGGGGAGATCTGATGATCGACTCGCTGGAACTGCGGAAGAAGCTGGAGCAGTTGCAGCCCGGGAAGGGTCCGCAAGACCTGAAGCCGTTGGTTCAGGAGTTGCTGGCGAGCCTTCCGCAACTCGAAAAGGACTTGAAGGAGCGGCAAAAGGATCTGGAAGCCGCGCCCACGCCGCCCGCGGGGCCTCCGCCTTCGGTCCCCACTGCTGCCGGTGCGATCTTTGCGGGCCAGCAGAAGTACACTTCGATCCGGGTCCCCGTTCTTGCCATCTATGCGGTGCCACACGATCTGGGGCCGGCCGTCAGGGACCCCGCGGCGCGCGCGACAGCTGAAGCCAGGGACCTGGCGATGACCGGGGCGCAAGCCACGGCTTTCGAAAACGGCATACCCTCCGCCCGGGTGATTCGATTGGCCCACGCAAATCATTTCGTCTTCCGGTCCAACGAGGCGGATGTGCTGCGTGAAATGAACGCCTTCCTCGGCAGCTTATCGGAATTAAAACGATGAGAACTGTAGCTTTCACTTCGCTGCTCTTGACGGTCCTGGCGATGACCGCCACGCCGCAAGACACTCCGCCCCGCGCGGCGCTGCCTCCCCTTCCCGCTCCTCTCGGAGCGCCGAAGCCCGCGCCGGCCGGCGATGCTCCGTATGCTCCGCAGCCCATCCTGCCGGGCGGCGTGGTGGTCGCTCTCTATCCGCCCGGTTCGCCTTTCCTCAAAATGGACCGCGTCCGCGAGGCCGAGCAGTACAACATGAGCCAGGCCGTGCCGGGGCGCATCAACAGCATCGTCAACATACACAACCCGTCCATCGAAGTGCACCCGGTCGATCGCGGCCTCAACACCGGCGCGGCCGTGATCCTGGTGGCGGGCGGCGGGCACAACACCCTGAACGTCGGTGGGGAGGCCGCCGATTTCGTTCCCTTCTTCTATAACTACGGCGTCAACACCATCATCCTGCGGAACCGCTTGCGACGCGACGGTTACAACCCGTTGACCGACGCGGTGTACGATGCCCAGCAGTCCATCCGGATGGTGCGCGCTTACGCCAGGGAATGGAACATCGATCCGAACAAGATCGGCATCATGGGCTTCTCGGCGGGAGCGGAATTGGCCGCTCCGTCGGCGGTCCTGTTTCCGGATTTCGACAAGAAGAACAGCGACCCCGGCGATCCCCTGGCGGGAATCGGTTCCCGCCCCGACTTCGTGGGTATCATCTATCCCGGTCCCTCGCCCTTCGCCCGCAATCGCACTCCCCCGCCGATTCCGCGCAATGTTCCTCCGGCATTCATCGCCTGCGGCGGCTCGGGCGACCGGGGTCACGCGGTCTGGGCAATCGACTACTTTTCCGCGATGCTGGCCATCAGCGTACCGAACATCGAGATGCACATCTACGGCAACGGCCGCCACCCCGGCGACGCTCTGAGCGACGGCAGTCGCATGACCGGCGGCTTGACCGACCGCAACGACACGCCCTATGGCACCTGGCAATACCGCTTCATCGACTGGTTCCGGGATCTGGGCTTCCTGCAAAAGCCCGGCGTGGAAACCAAAGCCGCCAGGGACATCGCCGCTTACTTGAGTCAGCCGACAGGCCGCTAAGGCCTCAGGTACTGGTGCACAGACCCGGCCCGTCCAGGCCCGCCGTGTACAGGAACCCGTCGCGCACGTCGAAGATCCCCGGAAATCGCTTCTCCCAGCCGCGGCTCGCCACCGGCACGTATTCCCGCGCGTTGGCTTCCAGCGCGGAGACACCCGGCACGCGCGCCGCGATTCCCACCGAATGCACCAGCGCCGCGCCCGGGCACGTCAGATCCTGCACACAGCGGAACATTTTGTATTTCTGCGTCGCCGCCGCCATGAGCAGCGTTTCCGACTGTCCCTTGCAGGCCTTCAGCGCCGCGCCCGTATAGCCCATTTCGCGCGCCAGAAGCAGCGCGTCCAGGCCGGTCAGCGATTCGTCGATCACCACCGGCCGCAGTTTCGCCGCTTCGAACATGGTGTTCTCGCGGTTCGACGCCAGGTCCCGCGCGGTGGGCTGCTCGATGTATTGCACGCGGTCGAATGCGGCCGGCGCCTGGCCTTTCAGCGCGTGCTCGAAATCCAGCAGGTATTGAACATCGGGGCAGCGCCCGTTGAAGTCCAACGAGTAGATCCACTCCCGGACGCCGCGCGCGCCCTCGGCCGCCACGGTCACGCGATCGATGGCAGCCACCCGTTCCACGTCCCACGCCAGGTCGTTGCCGTTGAGCTCGATCTTGATGGCCGTAACGCCGTTGTACGGAATCCAGTCGGCCAGCGTTTCGGGCAGGCCGTCGCCGATCGGCTGGTGGACATCGGCGGCCGTCAGGGCATCGGATTCGCCCACCGAGTGATACATCCGGATGCGCGGCGTGGCCCGCGGCTGAATGTATTGGTCCAGGTACTCTCCGCGGAAATCGCCGTTCAGGTAGTGGGACAGGTCGTAGCGCACGAAATCGCTGCCGCAGACCGTGAAGCTGTTGCGCCGGTGCAGCCGGCCGAAAGCATCGTGCAACGCCGCGTCGACGGGGCTGGCCGTCACCAGCGTGCACAGCTTCGGTATGGGCTCGTGCAGCCGCATCTCCTCCGACGTCTCCGCCGCCGCCTTCAGGTATTCCGGCAGCAACTCCTGGTTGATATCCAGCGGATGGGCGTACTCCGGATAGTCGCCCGCAAGGCGCGCGATCTTCAGCGCCAGGGCCTTCATGGCGGCGAGGGTCGTATCGTACGGAATGGCCTGCGCCGCGAACGACCAGACGTTGCCCAGCGGCATCGCCGCGAAGCCGTCCGCGCGCTTTCCCGACCGGGAGCGCAACCGGCACCACACGCTCAGCAGGGTGACCCGATCCACCTCTTTGCCGCCGAATTTGTAGGGCGCGCGATAGCGGTAGTCCTGGAAAGCGGTGCGCAGGAATTCGACTCGCGCGCCGGTGGGACTCGCCGCCAGGAATGCCGGCATGGCCAGAAACTCGCGGCGCCCAACCTTCATAGATTGGCCTGCGCCAGGTAGCCGCGCAGTTTCGTCAGGTCCTGCTTCATGGCGCCGAAGACCTGTTCGCGCGGCATGGTGAGCGTGGCCCTTCCGTCGTTCGCTCCGCCCAGCGGGTATTCGAAATGGAGTTGCAGCGGGCCCGCGAAACCGGCCTGCGCCACCATGCCGAAGAACTGCGGGAACCGCACCATGCCTTCGCCCAGCGGTTTCCATTGCGGCTGCCAGTTGCCCCTGGCGTCCTTCTCCCACAGAAAGTCTTTGACTGCGATGCCGCGCAGGTACTGGCCCGTGATGCGAAAGCTGTTGATCCATCCGGCGAGGCCGCCTTCCACGGTGGCGTGCCCGATATCGTAATTCACCGCGACCGCGCCGGGGTCGAAATCCTTCAGCAGGATGTAAAGGTCCCAGATGGAAGCGCCCACCAGGCCGAGGCCCGAGTGCGTATGATACATGGCGCAGGCGCCGTACCGGGCGTTCAGCGCCGCCAGTTTGGCCACGCGCGGCTTCATGCGTTCGAGCTGAATGGCCAGCGGCTGGTCCGCCGCGAGCCTCAAGTCGCCCCAACGGTAGTTGCGGATGCCCAGATCGGCCATGGCCTTCAAGATATCTTCCGCCTGGGGCGAGTCCGCGTCGATGATGCCGGCGGTGATCATGGGGGTCTCCAGCCCGTGATCGCGGATGATCTTCACCAGCGGCGGGAGATCCTGCCGGACGCGCTCCGGCTCGACGTGCCCTCCCTTCCGCACCGTGAGATCGACTCCATCGAACCCCAGATCGGCGGCGCCGCGCGCGAGTTCCTCCCCGTGCAGGAATTGCAGATGCTTGGAGAAGATCGCGACTTTCAGCTTGGAAGCGGCGGGCTCCGCGCGGCTCAACAGCGCGGGCGCCGCCATGGCAAATGCGCGTCGTGAAATCATATGGCCTCCTGGCCTGGGCGCCTATCGGTTCGGCACCAGGATCGCATAGGTGCTGGTCCTCATCGCGAGCTTGTAGTCGCTCAACAGTTTCGTCATGAACGCCTGCGAAAATCCGGGCCGCTCGACCGGCGCGAGCGGGTGGTTTTCATCCATCAGCAGTTGGATCGTCGAAAAATGCCGGTCATCGAGCATCTTCAGAATACTCGTCTCGGCGAGCTTGCCGGTCTTCACCAACTGGTCCATCTGGAAGGGGTCGTAATCTTCCGGCTTTCCCGCTTCGAAGCAAACCAGCAAATGCTCGCACAGCGCCGGTCCCGGCTGCGACTTCACGAATTGCACCGCGGCGGCGAACTCCTGCTCCAGGCGGGGAATGGATCTCGACGTGCCCAGATCCTCTTGAACGCGAGGGGCCAGCATGGTCAGCACTCCGATGGAAAACGGCACGGTGAGCAGGATAGTCAGCAGCGCGCTCCGGAATCGCACCTTCTCGCTGGCCCACACGGCGTACGGCAGCGCCACGCCGCCAATCATCGACATGACCACAGCCGAGTCGAAGAAGTGGTTCAAATCCGTGCCGGCGCCCGCCGAAAACCAGAAGGCCAGCGCGTTGGCCGCGGCGAAGCCCCACACCAGCAGGCCGGCTGCGCTGCCGGGCTTATATCGGAAGCACCACACCAGGCAGGCGACGATGGCGGCCTGGAACATCAGCAGGTACCAGACGATGTTCGACAGGAAGAACGCGTAGGAATACACCCGCGGGAGCGCCAGGTGCTCCAGGAGATGCGGGCCGTCGAGCGCGAAGGTCAAGCCCAGCAGAACCGCGGCGGCCGCCGCGCCCGCCACAATCCACGTGACCAGATGCTTCCGGGACGCGAGCAGCAGTTGGATCGAGACCGCCAGTGGAAACGCCAGCAGGCTCTGCTTGGTGAAGATGCCGGCCACGAACGCGACCGCCGAAATCCGCAGCCACAGCGGGGATTCGGGCGCCCGCACGTAGGCATAGACGCCGAACGCGACAAACGCCATGCCCAGCAGGTGCGGATCGTTCATCCCGATCCGTTCCGATTTCAGCGCGCCGATCAAGACGACCACCCACAGAGCCGAGAACACGGCGCATCGCAGGGATCCGGTGAGCCGCTCGACGGCGAGGCCGGTGAGCGCCACCAACGCGAGAAAGGCCAGAAGCGAAACCCAGCGGCCCGTCCCGTTGACGTCGTGCGTCAGCCTGGCGAGCCAGCCCACCACGTGAAACGAGACCGGCGGATAGTTCGCATACTCATACACCGGCGCCTGCCCGTACACGCGCCCGCCATCGGCCACCACCTGCTGCTGGTACGCGTTCCATCCCTCGTTGTAGTTGATTTCGTAGTGCGCCGAAATCCGGCTGATGGGCAGCCACACCATCACCAGGCCGAGCACCGCCAGAAACGAGAAGGCGATCCACCACGGCGCCGCCGCCGTCCGCGCCAGGACTTCGGAAGCGGCCGGAGAAGCGTCGAGCGAGGATGCCGCCGCTCCGGGGCGTTCGTCCACACGCAGCGTCTGGACGGGCATCCTGACTTTCG
Source organism: Bryobacteraceae bacterium (assembly GCA_035638575.1). GTDB lineage: Bacteria > Acidobacteriota > Terriglobia > Bryobacterales > Bryobacteraceae > DASQZT01. The sequence continues at coordinate 43,530 of DASQZT010000312.1, read as the reverse complement.
GCTTGGCCATAAACCTTACGATAACAATTCAGCGGTGACGGCGGTCTCGCCGGCCGTTTCACGTTACAATGATCGAGCCAGACCGGCACCGGCATGCCTGAACTCACGATTGTCGTCCCCACGGTGGACGAGCGCGCCAATGTGGTCCCGCTGTTGGAGGCTCTTGGGGCGGTTCTCCACGGCATCGACTACGAGGTCATTTTCGTCGACGACGATTCCGCGGATGGCACGGCCGCCGAGGCGCGCCAGGCCGCCCAGCGCGATCCGCGCGTGCGCGTGCTGGAAAGGATCGGCCGGCGGGGACTGTCGTCGGCGGTCATCGAGGGAATGCTGGCCTCGAGCGCACCGTACCTTGCGGTGATGGACAGCGACTTGCAGCACGATGAGGCCATCCTGCCGGCCATGCTGGAGAAACTGAAAAAGGAACAACTCGACCTGGTGATCGGCACGCGCCACATCGAGGGCGGCAGCGTGGGCGACATGGCACAGCGCCGGGTGACGCTGAGCCACTGGGGACGGCGCCTCAGCGCGCTGGTTTGCCACGCGGATCTCTCCGACCCGATGAGCGGCTACTTCGTGGTGACGCGCGAGTATCTGGACGAAGTGGCGCGGTCGCTGAGCTGCATCGGGTTCAAGGTGCTGCTCGACCTGGTGGTATCGGCGCGGCGGCCGGTGCGCATCGGCGAAGTCCCGTACCAGTTCCGCCAGCGCCTGCACGGGCGGAGCAAGCTCGATATCCTGGTGAGCCTGGAATACCTCGAGCTGCTGGCGGACAAACTGGTGGGCGACTTCGTGCCGGCCAGTTACGTGGTGTTCGGGTTGGCCGGATCGGTCGGCATCCTGGCGCACCTGGCCTTCGTTCAGTTGCTGCGCATGCGCGGCATGGCCCTGAGCCGCGCGCAACTGGTTTCGAGCGTCCTGGTGATCGGGATCAACTTCGTATTGAACAACAAGCTGACATTCCGCCGGGCGCGCCTCTCGGGCTGGAACTTTGCCATGGGCCTGGCCATTTTCTACGCGGCCTGTTCGGTGGGCCTGTATCTGAACCTGCGCGTGCTGGAAGACCTCACCAGGCATTCGGTTTCGTGGTACGTGGCGGCGGCCGCGGGACTGGTGGTGGGCTCGGTCTGGAACTATTGGATGAGCGCGCTGTTTGTCTGGCAGGTGATTCGGCGGCGGCGGAATCTGCGAAATTAGAGAGTGAGTGTCATCCAAAACACGCCGCAAACCAACTGATATTCCGAAGACGGAAACGCCGCCGGCCGCTCCCGAGGCGCGGAGCAGACTGGCCTACGCGCTAGCCTCGGTGCTTCTTCTGATTCCGTGCAACTGGCAACCGCGCATAGAGGCGGGCGACCTTTCGAGCCATGTCTACAACGCGTGGCTGGCGCAACTGATCGGGAAGGGGCAAGCGCCGGGGCTCGCGATCGCGCGGCAGACCACCAATATTCTTTTCGACCTGGTGCTCGGCGGACTGATGCGGCTGGCCGGACCCGGCGCGGCGGAGCGGATCGCGGTCTCGTTGTGTGTCCTGACATTCGCGTGGGGCGCCTTTGCGTTTGTTTCAGTGGTGGCGGGGCGGCGCGCCTGGCACATGCTGCCGGCGATCGCCATGCTGGCCTACGGCTGGGTGTATCACATGGGCTTCTTCAACTTTTATTGGAGCCTGGGGATGTGCTTCGGCGCGCTCGCGCTACTGTGGAACCCGACGCCGCGGAGGATGGCCGCCGCGGTTGCCCTTCTGGCGCTGGCGTATCTCACGCATGCGCTGCCGGTGGCCTGGACGCTCGGCGTGCTGCTGTATCGATGGCTCGCCCGGCGCGCAACTCCCCGCCAACAGCTTTACCAGATGGGCGCCGCCGCGCTGGCCATCTTCGCCGTGCGCATGGTGCTGGGGAGCCTGATGTTCACGCGGTGGGTTCCGGCCCAAATCATTCTGGCGGCGGGGGTCGACCAGATTTCGGTATTCGACGGCAAGTACGCTTTTCCGCTTGTCGGACTGCTGATGATCTGGGTCCTGCTGCTGTTGGGGTGCCCGGTGCGGCGTGTGCTGACCGGCATTCCCTTCCAGGTGTGCGTGCTCACCGCGTTCGCCATATTCACTCTTCCGTTGGGGGTGCTGCTCCCCGGTTACAAGCACCTCCTGTCATTCATTCCGCATCGCATGTCGCTGGCCCTGGCGATATGCCTGTGCGCCGTGCTGGCGGGAGGCCGGGTCCGCCGGTTTCAACACTACCTGGCGGCGGCGGTGGCGCTGGTCTTCTTCGGGTTTCTGTTCCGCGACGAGATGGTGTTGAACGACGTGGAACGGCAAATGGCGGAAGTGGTGGAGCGGCTGCCGGCCGGGCAGCGGGTGATCAACGGCGTTGCCAGCCCCGATCTTCGCATCGATCCCTTGACCCACATGATCGACCGCGTTTGCGTGGGGCGGTGTTACAGCTACGCGAACTACGAACCATCGACGGCGCAGTTTCGCGTGCGCGCCACGGCGGAGAATCCGATTGTGGTTTCGGTCTACGAAGATTCCTTCGCCATGCAATCCGGCAGCTACGTGGTAAAGCTTGGCGACGTACCGCTGTACGAGGTGATGTACAGCCCGTCCACGCAATTGTTCCTACGCTCCCTGGCGCCCGGGACGGCTTGCGGCGTCACCTATTGGGACCCTCTCTGACGGCGGGCCGGCGGCGCATGCGGAATTCGTAACCGGCGCGAACGGCGGCGAGCCAGACGAGCGCGGCGGCATAGCCGGCCAGCACGTCGCTGGGGTAGTGGACGCCGAGGTAGATTCGCGAAAATCCGATGGCCAGGCACAGGAGCGCCGCAGCCGTCCAGATGGCGGCCCGCAAGGCGCGGGAAGGTTGCCGCGCGGCGAGGATCGCGGCCAGGACTCCGTAGAAGCAGCAGGCGGTGATGGAGTGGCCGCTGGGGAAGCTGTAGCCGATGGGGCGGACGAAGTCGAAGAAAGCCTGGGGACGGGCACGCTGGAAGGCGAACTTGAGGATCTGATCGAGGGCCTCGGCGCCGGCCGACGCGACGACCAGGATGATGGCCGCACGCTTCCGTCCGCGGGCTGCAAGAAAGCAGACCGCCAGGGCGGCGAGGATCACCAGGCAGACGGATGAGCCAAACCACGTGACGCCGCGCATTAAAAAGGTGAGGGGCGGCGAGGCCCAGGCGTGGACGGTATTGCGGATCGAGACATCGAACGCGATGGCCTGCCCCCGCCAGACTTCGGCGGCGAGATATATAAAGAGGACCAGGGCCGCGAGCGCCACCAGGCGTGTTTGCTTCTCCACGACATCAGGGTAGGACAGGGGCGTGGGTCTGTCCAGGGCGCGATGACAGGATGACGGGATGACGGGAGATTTCGAGGCGTGGTAGCTAAAATACCCCCGTTTGCGGGGGGCGTGACGGGGTGACAGGGAGGTTTCGGGGCCGCTAGCCTCGTCGCGGAGGCTGTTTTGGCGAAACGAACCCAATTTTTGGGAGGGCACGCGCGGGTTGGTGACAGGGTGACAGGGAGCTTTCGCGGTGCGGCAGCGACCGGCGCCCTGTCACCTGTAGAAAAATCCGTCGATGAGCGGATGGGTATTCGGTTGTCAAATAGCGCGGGCGACGAGCCTCTTGCGAGGTCCGACTACCTATACCCATTTTAGGAGACGAGGTCCTCAGGGGCGGCTTTCGGAGGGGTGCGGATTACCCCTTAAGTTCTTTTGCAGGATGGGGTTACGGCTTATTTCGTGGGGCTGTGACTGATCTCCGAGGCCGGCGAAGAGGCAGGCGATCTTCTTTATTTTCAGGAGGTTGCCTGACGGGTCCTCTCTGGCGGCCGCGCCGGACCGGTAAGGGATGATGCATGCCGCACTCGCTTCCATTATCGTGACTCTTTAGTGTCCTGTCCGGCGTAATAATTGACAATAGATGTGAGGCGGGCAATCCTGCCCGCAGCCGGCTTTCAGCCGGCTGGACCCGCTGGAAAGCGGGTCCGCAGCCAAGAATGGCTGCCCCACATCGGGTTGCGCAGCCTTGTCAATTCTTAAGCGAGACACCACGTTAGCAAAAACTGCCGAGCAGGCCGCAGACCGAGGCCGCATTATGCCGGAGATGTCGAGGATCTTGGGCAGGACAGTTCCCGGGTTCGTGGAACTTCGCTCAGACCGGCGCTTCGGCCCGTTTCGCGCAGGAGATGTGACACAATGGTCGTTCCCGATGCGAGCGGCCCCCATTATCCTTTTTGCCATGGCTTTCGACGCGTGGGCGCAGACGCCGCTCGGACGGCCAGCGGGCCGGCCTTTGGACCGCTCGGGCGGTGCGGTTCCGAGCGCGCCGGTGACGCTCACCAGTAAGATTACGCCGACCCACATTTTTCCGCCGACGGGGAAGCGCGCGGACGGGGCAGTCAGGGTCGAGATGAAGCTTTTGAAGCGAGGTTACCAAATGCGCAGACATCTAGTATTCGCAATCGCGGCGGCGGCGGTCCTTTGGGGGCAGCAGCAACAGCAGCAGGCGCCGCGCAAGAATCCGAATCCGGACCTGGGATTCGAGGACACGCCCATGCTACCGGGGCTGCCGTATCACGTTCACGATCCGAAGCGGCCGCATCCGCCGGTGGTGACGCCGGCGTCGCAGCCGGGCGGGGCGCCGTCGGACGCCATCGTGCTGTTCGACGGCAAGGACCTTTCGAAGTGGCTGGACCGCGGGCGCGGCGGCGCGACGGGAGAGCCGAAGTGGAAGATGGGAGACGGCTATTTCGAGGTCGCGCAAGGCTCGGGGGACCTGATCACGAAGGAGAAGTTCGGCGACATCCAGGCGCACGTGGAGTGGGCCGCTCCGGTGCCGGTGCGGGGCACCAGCCAGGGCCGCGGCAACAGCGGCGTGCTGCTCATGAGCCGGTACGAGGTCCAGGTGCTGGACAACTGGGAGAACCCGACGTACGCGGACGGGATGACGGGCGCGATTTACGGGCAATGGCCGCCGCTGGCGAACCCGGCGCGGAGACCGGGCGAGTGGCAGTCGTACGACATCGTTTTCGAAGCGCCGAAATTCGACGGCGACAAAGTAGTGAAGCCGGTATACATCACGGTGTTCCTGAACGGCGTGCTGCTGCACAACCGGAAGGAATCGATGGGGCCCATGGTGTACCGCCAGGTGGCGCACTACACGCCGCACGCCGCGGAGGAGCCGCTGATGCTGCAAAACCACAACAACCCGGTGCGGTACCGGAACATCTGGGTGCGGCGTTTGCGAACGTACGACCAGCCGGAGTAGGACCGGCGGCCGAACGCGGCGTCAACGGGCATCGGGGAAAGGCCATACCTGTTGGATGGTGCGGTTGAAGATCCAGCGCTTGTCCTCGGCGTTGAGGAACCTCATTTCGTCGCGGACCACACCGAGCGCTTTGTCATAAGTGGAGGTCTGCTCGACGATGGGCCAGTCGGTGGCCCACATGAGGCGCCGCGGGCCGAACGCGTCGTATAAGCGCTTCACGAGCGCCTGGGAATCGAGCCACGGGTAGGGCTGGCGGGAGAGGGACCAGGTGTGCGAGATCTTGACGAAGACTTCAGGGTAGCGCTCGAGGGCGATCAACTTTTCCAGCTCGGCGGGCTGGTCGACGGGGCAATCCGCCATGTGATCGATGACCACGGTGAGGCCGGGGAAGCGCTCGATGAGGGCGCCGGCTTCGGGCATGCGGGTGATGGGGGCGAGGACGGTCATGGGGACCTTCAGATCGGCGCATCGCTTCCAGAGGGGCGGCATGAGAGGGCCGTGGAACCAGTCGCCGGAGGCGTCGCCGGCGGGACTGATGCGCACGCCGCGAAAGCCCTGTTCGGTGTGGCGGGAGAGATGGTCGGGCGCGGCGGGGTCGAGGGGATCGACGCGGCAGACGGCCTGGAAATATTGCGGGTAGCGCTCGAGGACATCGAGCGTGTAGCTGTTGTCGTAGCGGTAGTGGATCACCTGGATGAGGACGGTTTTGGAGACGCCATTGGCCTGCATGAGGCCGAGGAGGGTTTCGGGAGTGGCGTCGCGCTCGGGCGGGTGGGCTTTCTTGGCGAAGGGGAAGCGCGGGTCGTGCTTCCAGACGTGGACGTGGGGATCGATGACGGCGTAGCCGGCGGCGTCGAGCGTGGTCATGGCGAGGGCTCCGAGGAACGTGCGGCGGTTCAGCTATTTACTGTACACAGGCGGGAAGGCGGGTGCCAGGGCTCGGAAAGAGAGGCTGTGGCGGGAACGTCTCTGGCGCCAGAAACTTTGATCAAGGGCGCGAAGAGGCGAGCTTCGCTCGCAGGGCGGGTTGACAACCCGCCGCAGGTTGACAACCTGCCTCACAAGGGTTTCTGGCTCGGAATCGGCGTTAATTCTCGGTCGGCGTTTTCTCGACGCCGTCGATGACCAGCAGGTCGACTGGACCTTTCCTCTGGTCTAACTTCAGGCCGAGCTGTTCCTGCAAGGCGGTGAAGAGGCTCGGACCGGCTTCGGGATCGGGCGGGGGCGCCGCGGGGGCACCGCCACCTTCACCAGGGTGTGGCGGCGGAGCCATGATCATGCCGCCCATGGGTCCGCCCATGCGCTGGCTCGGGTCCGGCGTGTAGTCGAGAGTGTAATCGTATTTCTTGGTCAATCCGGTCATGTCCACCACGGGACGGCCCAACTGTTGCGACAACATGTCGGCCAACCGCGCCATAGGCTGCTTGTTGCCGGCCATGCGAAAACGGCCGTTGTTGACCATCATGATCATGCCGCCGCGGCCCGCGCCGGGGGGGAACTGCGGCATGCCGTCCTTACCTAACGGGAGCCTGCCAGGCGGTGGCAGCGGCGCCAGCCCACCTCCGGCGGAAGGGCCATTGGCGTCCTTGGGCGCGTTGGGGTCGGGGGGTGGGTCTTCCTCAGATTCCTTCATCTTCGGCCCATTCTTGGCAACCACCAGCGCGTACAGGGGGAGTTCTTTGGACTCGTGATGGAGGGTCAGCTTGAAGCGTTCCGCCAGGAAATCCTGGAGCATCAGCTGGAACTGCTCCTTGGTGGCCCCTTTTGGGATCTTCGCGGTGATGTCGTAGTGTTCCGATTCGAGCGAGGCAGGGCCCGAAATCTGGAAGCTCCTCACGTCCCAGGCGTTCTGGATCAGCATCTTGAGCGTGACGTTGGTGCACGTCAAGCGCTCGGGATCGGGTGTGCCGGGGCCGCCGCGGAAACCCATCATCATGCGGCCAAGCTCCTGCGGAGCGGCCGGCTTCACGGAGGCCACCTCGAATGACAGCGGGGCCTGGGCCGGTTGCGCGCAGGCGAGGCAGGAGGCGAAAACCACCAGGCCGGCGCCCATGATCGCTCGTAGCATGTGCTGAATCTCCTTCGCTTTCAGTGTAGACGTTTCTAATAACGTCACCGGCCGGCGGTTTGTGAAATCGCCCTCGGGTTCCAGCCATCGGAGCCCGCGAGGAAGTGTTGGGGGTCGTAGCGGGCGGCTTCGGCGGCGGTCAGTTTGTGAGTGTGCGGGTCGCGCTCGGAGGGATGCGCGCCGTCGCCGGCAGAGTTGTACTCGGCATAGTAAGCGGTATCGAGGGAGTGCGTCTCGCCGGGGTGCCATTCGCGCCAGCCGGCGGGTTCGACACTGGCGTCCATCTCGGTGTTCAGGAAGATGACGGTGGCGAGGGGACGCCAGGGACGGCCCAGCCAGACGTGTTCGACGCCGGGGGCGGCGGTGAGCCGGCAATGATCGAACACGTAGGCGCTGTCTTGATCGGGGTAGTGCTTGCTTTGCGCGATGATGTAGCCACCAGACTGGCGGTTGCTGTGGATCTCGCAGTTTTCGAAGACGGTTTTGCCATCGCCGAAGATGAAATCCACGTTGCCTTCGATATAGCAGTCCGCGAAGTACTGGCGGGCGGGTGTGCACGGGCCTTCGGGGCCGCGGCAACTCTTGCTGCCGGCGTAGAGCGTGTCCTGGTTGCCGAGGAAGCGCATATTGTGGAAGACGGCGCGGTCGCCGGTGACCAGGAGCGCCAGGGCCTGCGAGCCTTGCGGAAGCTGCGGGTGGGTGGCGTTGAAGTCGTTGGCGAAGGTCAGGTTTTCGGCGGTGAAGCCGTCGGCGCGGACCTCCACCGCGGCGGAATTCAAGGTGCCGCCCGAGTCGCCGGCGCTCTTGCCGAAGACGATAACGGTCTTCTTGGGGTCGGTGTAGGCGCTGCGGAGATGGATGCCGGGCTTGGTGATCTTGAGGACTTCGCGGTAGGCGCCGGGGGCAATGGAGATGGTGGCGCCTTCGGGAGCGACGTCGATGGCGCGCTGGACGGAGTAGTAGTCGCCGGTCCCGGAGGCGGCAACGTAGAACGTGGGATCGTCGGGCGGGACGGTCTGCGCGGCGGCGGGAGCGGTGGGGATCGCGGGGTATGCGGCGAAGGAGCAGGTCACCGGATTGCCGCTCGTGGCGGAGACGTCGGCGTTCTCGGTTCGAGTCTGGATGCTGGGGACGTCGACGTTGTGGAGCGCGACCTGGAGCTTGTGATCGGGGTCCACGCCAAGGTACGTGATGTAGCCGGGCGTTTCGGCGCGCACGTCTTGGAGCGTGATGTTGCGGTAAACGGGCAGCCGGTCGCCGGGGAACGTGGTGTACATGGAGGTGAGCAGGATGGGGTTGGTGACGTTGCGCATGCACACGTTTTCGTAGGTGACATCTTCCACCAGGCCGCCGCGGCTGCGGTCGCTCTTGATGCGGATGCCGTTGTCGGCGCCATCGATGGTCAAATCCGTGACGCGGATTTGGCTCACGCCTCCCGAGGTGCCGCTGCCGATCGACATGCCGTGGCCGGAATAGAAATGGTTGTGCGCGATGGTCATGTGGGTGGCGGCGCCGGTGGCCCCGGTCTTGATGGCCACGTTGTCGTCGCCAGTATCGATCTCGCAGTGCGCGATGGTGACGTTGGTGGATGACGAGGGATCGATGCCATCGGTGTTGCGGGCGGTCTTGGGGGTTTTGATCTTGACGCCCCAGGCGGTGAAGCCATCGGTCTGGTCGACGCCCACGTGGAAGTTGGGCGAGTTGCGCAGGGTGATGCGGTAGAGCGTGAAGTTGTTCGACTGGCGCACGGACAGCATGCGCGGCACGGCCTGCGACTGGTCCAGGACCTTGGCGGTGTGGGCGAGGTCCCACCACGTGACGTCCTGGCCGAGCAGGGTGGAGCCGCCGCGGCCGTCGATGGCGCCATCGCCCATGATGCCGCTCGCGGGCGCGTGGTCGGCGGTGAGGAACGGTTTGCAGCCCGGGCCCCGGCGCTCGTTCACCACGCCGCAGCTTCCCGGGGCGCTGTCGTAATCGCGCGGATTGCGGGAAGCGAAGATCGCGGCGCCGGCATCCACCAGGAGAGTGACGCCGGGCTTGAGCTGCAACGGTCCGGCGAGGAAGATCTGGTGGGGGCCGGCGGGGCGGAGCGCGACGGCCTTGCCGGGCTCGCAGCGATCGATGGCGTCCTGGATGCGCGCGGTGTCGGGCGTGCGCTCGGCGGCGTCGGAGAGGACGCCGCGCGGGGCGGAAAGCTGCGCGGCCAGGACGGCGCAGGCCGGCGGGTAATGCGGCTCGGTGACGTTGCGGGTGTCCTGCGCGAGGGCCACGGCGAGCAGGGCTGGAGCGAGGGCGAGGATTTTCATGGTGCACACGGCGACAGGCGGGCACAGGGGCATCCCGGCTTGTCCTATAAGGTCATAATAACGATAAAGAGGAGGAGACAATGCACCCGTTCCTGCAGGATTTCCGGTACGCCCTGCGGATGCTCCGCAAAACCCCAGGACTCTCCGCCGTGATCGTGCTCTCGCTGGGGATCGGCATCGGCGCCAATTCGGCGGTGTTCAGCATCGTGGATGCCCTGCTGCTCCGGCCGCTGCCGTACCCGCAACCCGAACGGCTGGCCGCCGTGTGGCTGCATTCGCCGGGACTCGGAATCTTCCGCGACTGGCCGTCTCCCGGCCAGTACATCGATATCCGGAACGAGAACCATTCCTTCGAAGAGATATCGATCTCGCGGCTCACCAGCTTCACGCTGACCGGCTTCGACCGCCCCGAACGCATCGACGGAATGCGCACCACGTCCGTGCTGTTTCACCTGCTCGGCGCCCGGCCGCTGGTGGGACGGCTGCTGCTGCCGGAAGAGGACAAGCCCGGCAAGGCGGCGGTGGCCGTGCTCAGCTACCGGCTCTGGAACCGGCTGTTCAGCGGGGATCCGCACATCGTCGGCAAGACCATCACGCTCGACGGGACCCCGTTCGCGGTGGCCGGCGTGCTGCGGTCGGACTTCCTGCTCAATTCGGAAGTGATGCCGGCCGAGGGCCTCATGGACAAGATGGACATCTTTCTTCCCTTGCCCCTGAGCGCGGAATTCCTCGGGCGGCGAGGCGACGAGAACTATAACCTGATGGCGCGGCTGAAGCCTGGAGTTTCGGTGCGGCAGGCGCAAGCGGACATCGATATCATCGCCGGCCGCATCCGCGAAAAAGACAAGCGCGACCGCACCTACGGCATGACCGTGGTGGGACTGCTCGACCAGGTTGTGGGCGACGTGCGCCGCGCGCTGCTGGTGTTGCTCGGCTCGGTGACGCTGGTCTTGCTGAGCGCCTGCGCCAATGTCGCCAACCTGCTGCTCACGCGCGCCGCGGGGCGCGAAAAGGAAGTGGCCATCCGTACCGCGTTGGGCGCGGGATGGCAGCGCCTGGTGCGGCAGCTGCTGACCGAGTCCATCCTGCTGGCCGTGATGGGCGGCGCAGCAGGGTTGTTGATCGCCCAATGGAGCCTTCACCTGGTTCACGCGATCAATCCCGGCAACATTCCGCGGCTGGAAGAGATCGGCATCAACGGCACGGTGCTCCTGTTCACGTTCGGTGACCGGAATCCTATTCGGCCTGGCCCCGGTGTGGCGCGCCACCGCCTGCGCGGCCTGCTGGTGGTTTCCGAGCTGGCGTTGTCGCTCGTCCTGCTCGTCGGGGCCGGACTGCTCATCCGCAGCTTCGTGCGCCTCCAGAAGGTACCGCCCGGATTCACAACGGACCACGTGCTGTCCCTGCGGCTGGTTACCAATGGACCAAAGTATCGCGAGGGGAAAGCCGTGGCGCAGTTCTACCAGGAAGCCGGCGATCGCGTCGTCCACCTGCCCGGAGTCGTGGCGCAGGGCCTGGTTTCGGTGCTGCCGCTGACCGGCGAGGTAAGCTGGGGAGGCATCGACGTGGAAGGCTTCACACCGGCGCCCGGCCAGGAATTGCAGGTAGACCAGCGGGTGGCCAGCACGGATTACTTTCGCACCATGGAGATCCCGTTGGTGAAGGGCCGGTTCTTCTCCGATCGCGATACGAGCGATGCGCCGCCGGTGGCAATTATCGAGGAAAGGTTCGCGCGGCGCTTCTGGCCCAACGACAATCCGGTTGGAAAGCACGTCTGGTTCGATGTCAAGAAGCCCATCACGATCGTGGGCGTCGTGGGGGCGGTCAAGCAGTACGGTCTCGACGCCGAAGGCAAGATCGCGGTCTACTTTCCGCATCTCCAGGGGCCCGACCGCGGAATGTACCTGGTGGCCCGTACGTCTTCGGACCCGGCCGGCCTGGCGGGCGCGATCACGCGTGAGATTCACGCCCTCGATCCGGATGTGCCGGTCTACGCGATTCGCACGCTTCAAGAGCGCCTGTACGATTCACTGGCGCGCCAGCGATTCGCCAGCACCATGCTGGGCGCCTTCGCGGCGTTCGCCCTGCTGCTGGCGGCGGTGGGAGTCTACGGCGTCATGTCGTACCTGGTCTCGCAGAGCACGCACGACATCGGGCTCCGCGTGGCTTTGGGCGCGCAGCGGGGGAACATCCTGGCCTTGGTGGTGCGGCAGGGGATGCTGCTCGCCGCCATCGGCATCGGGGCCGGCCTGATCGGAGCGGCGGCACTGACTCGCGTCATGGCCAGCCTTCTGTTCGGCGTCGGCGCCACCGATGGCCTGACATTCGGCTCGGTCGCGCTAATCCTGGCGGCGGTGGCCTTCGCCGCCACGGCGATTCCCGCGCGCCGCGCCACCAATGTCGATCCCATGGTCGCGCTGCGCGAGGAGTAATCCGCGCAGCACGGAGGCGTGGGCCCGGTTGCCGGATTGCCGGGCAGCGTGTACCAGATCTCGGTCTACCTGCCGCGCCCGTCCGACTACGCCTCCATCAATCCAAACCTGACAGGTTTTGTGATGCCGCCTTCAGTGGCCGTGACGATGGAAGTGAACGGAGCGAAGAGCCAGGCCGGGCTGGCGCTCTCTGTGAGCCATTGAAACTCTCCACTCAGCCAAGCGTGCGGAACGCCTCGATATCGCCCTTCAGCAGGTCGTTTACCAAGCGGTCCAGGGGGACGCCCTTATTGGCAGCCTTTTCCATCAGGAAAGTTTGGATATCCTGCTCCAGGTATACCGGAATGTGGAACACGGCGTCGGCGCCTGCAATGTGCTTTCCGCGTTCGGCACGGCTGAAATCGTACTCCGGTTTCATGTCGTCATCTTGATTGGTGTTCATAGCGAAACCTCGTAAGCGCCCTGTTCGGCGGTGGTCGCCTTGCGGGCGGAAATGATGCGGACGTTCACGTTTTCGGGGTCAAGTTCGGTCCAGGTGTGCACGACGACCAGCAGCGTTCCGTTGGCGGCCATGCCCAGTGCGATCCAGCGCTCTTCGGAGGCGCTGTGGTCCTCATCGAACATGGACCCTAGTGCGAGAACCCTCACTGTCACCGGCGCTCCTGTTCTTCGCTCATGGCGCGCACGGCACTGCGAAACCGGTCGCGAATGGATCGCAAGGCTCTCGTTGGCATCAACCGCTTCCGGAGCCAGAACCGGCGGTCTTCTCCGGGCGGAAAGAAGTAGAGCGCACCGCGTCGGGCGGCTTCGATAACGGCCCGAGCCATGTCGTCGGCCGTGCGCGGACTGGTTTCGATCCTGTGGCGCAGGATGCGCCGTTCGATGTCTCGGCAGGCCACCATTTCCTTGGCCAGATTGCTCTGGAAGTAGCTTGGGCAAGCCACCGTGACGGTCACGCGATCGCCGACTTCGTTGTAGAGTGTTTCCGACATCGCCACTACCGCCGCCTTGCTGGCAGCGTACGGTCCCACCTGGGGAACGCCGCTGATCGCAGCGCGCGAGGCGATGTGGACGATATGCCCGCCGCCTTCCTCCGCCATGCCCGGCACGAATGTCCGGCACCCCAGCACGAGGCCGAGAAGATTGACCTCGATCGCCCTTCGCCAATGCTCGATGGGGGCATCGGCGATTGCGCCGGTAACCGCGATCCCAGCGCACTGCACCAACCACTTCGGTGGAACGCCGTGGAGACACGCGCGGGCCCGCTCCCAGCTCTCAGGATCGGCAACGTCGCCCACCACCCCGAAAGAGTCCCGTCGATTATACATCCAACCCACCCACCTACGAAAACACTTGATTTACCGTCCGGACGGTATAGTATATTCTCATGACCATTTCCGCCCAAGATACCCTCATGGATGCAGCCCTCGAACTCCTCAGCCGCGAAGGCGTGGGAGCCCTGACCCTGGAACGCGTCGCGCGGGAGGCGGGGGTCAGCAAGGGCGGCCTCCTGTACCACTACGCCGGGAAGGAGGAACTCCTGGCAGCCCTGATCCAGCGGGTGATGGATGTGCTGGAACCGTCCCCGGCGGGGGCCTCGACCGCCTCGTACATCCAAGCCGGTACCGAGCGCGGCTGGGATATCGCGGCGGTGCTGATGGCCGCCGCGGCCAGCTCGCCGCAGTTGCTGGGACCGGTCCGGGAGCGGTACCGCAAGTGGCAGGAGGGGTTTGAACACGATGGCGGGAACGCGGTTCGCGCCACCGTTGCCAGGCTGGCGGCCGAGGGGCTGTGGTTCAGCGAAGCGCTGGGCCTGGCGCCACCGCCGCCCCACGCACGCAAGCTGGTGGTACAGGAGATTCTGTCGCTGTTAGGCCAGGGCGTGGAGATGCCGGAAATACCTGGCTACGTCCTGCCGGCGCCGCCGGCCGATACCGGGCCGGCGGCGGCGGCGTCCCCAGACGACCTCCACGAGCTTGCCGGGGGCGTCCGGGCCTCGGTGCAGCTTGGCGCACAAGCCTTGTGGGGCTTGCAGAACCCCGACGGGCACTGGCGCGGCGATCTGATCGCCGATACCACGCTCGAATCCGACTACGTCCTGCTATCGCTCTGGTTGAATCAGCCCGAAGCCGGCGGCTGGAATCCGCCGGACCGGTCCAGGATCTCCAAGGCGCTGGCCACCATCCTCGACCGCCAGCTTCCCGATGGAGGCTGGAACATCTACCCGGGCGGTCCGCCGGAGGTCAACGCCACTGCCCGGGCGTACGTGGCGCTGAAGCTCGGCGGGTACGATCCGGAATACCCGGCGCTCCGCCGGGCGCGGGAGCGCGTGCTGGCCCTGGGCGGCTTGCAGGCGGCCAACAGCTACACGAAGATCAACTTGAGCCTCTTCGGACTGTTCCCGCGGCAATTCACGCCGAGCGTCCCGCCGGAGGTGATGCTGTTGCCCGGCAACCTGCTGTATGAGATGTCGTCGTGGAGCCGCGCCATCGTGGTGCCGCTTTCCATCGTGCAGGCTTCCGGGCAGCAGCGGCGGACGCCGGCCGGGATCACGGTGGAAGAACTTTTCGTCCCGGGCAAGAAGCTGGTCCTGGGGCGGAGAGACCGGATCTCGGGCGTCTTCAACCAGGCGGACAAGTTCCTCAAGCTGTGGGAGCGGCGAGGGTTGAAGGACATCCGCGCCAGGGCGATCCGCCAGGCGGAGAAGTGGATGCTGGAACATATGCGCTTTTCCGACGGCCTGGGAGCGATCTATCCATCCATGATGTACGCCATCATGGCGATGGATGCCCTGGGCTACGAACGGGATCAGCCGGACTTCGCCGACGCGGTCCGGCAGTTCGACAAGCTGGTCCTCGAGACCGGGGAGCGCCTCGAGTTCCAGCCGAGCCTGTCTCCGGTTTGGGACACGGCGATCGCCATGTTTACGCTGGGGGAGTCGGGCGCGGCACAGCCCGGCGCCATGCGGAAGGCGGCCGACTGGCTGCTGGATCGCGAGGTGCGCCGCAAGGGCGACTGGAGCGTGAAGCGTCCGGACCTGCACCCCGGAGGGTGGGCTTTCGAGTACGCCAACGAGTTTTATCCGGACATCGACGATACGGCCATGGTGTTGCTGGCCCTCGAACACGCCCAAGCTACGGACCCGGAACGGCAGGCGCGCGCCGAATCCCGAGCCATCCAGTGGCTTTTGGGCATGCAGTCCTCCGACGGAGGCTGGGCGGCATTCGATGTGGACAACAACTGGGAGATGCTCACCAAGGTTCCGTTTGCCGACCATAACGCGATGCTCGATCCGTCGTGCCCCGACATCACCGGGCGCGTGTTGGAATCCCTTTGCCGGCGCGGACTGACCACCGATCACCCGGCGATCTCGCGAGCGGTGCAATATCTGATCCATCACCAGAGGGACGACGGGAGCTGGTTCGGCCGGTGGGGGGTCAACTACACGTACGGAACGTTCCTGGCGATGCGCGGTTTGCGCGCGTCGAAATCGGCGGCCGCACCGGCGGCAATTCAGCGGGGAGCGGCGTGGCTGCGGTCGGTGCGGAACCCGGATGGAGGCTGGGGAGAGAGTTGCGCGAGTTACGAAGCGCACCGGTTCGTGGCGTCACCCAGCACGCCCTCGCAGACGGCCTGGGCGTTGTTGGGGCTCCAGGCGGCCGGAGACACGGCTTCGCCAGAGGTTGGCCAGGGAGTGAGGTGGCTTCTCCGGAATCAGAACCCGGCCGGGGGCTGGGACGAGCAGCCCATGACGGGCACCGGCTTCCCCAACGTCTTCTATCTGTCCTACCGGCTGTATGCGCATTACTTCCCGCTGCTGGCGTTGGCGGCGTGGGCAGGATGAAGGATTCTCCCGCGACGGGCGCGCCGATGGCGGGAGCGCAAAACCGCGGCAAGGTTTTCATCTGTGATACTCTGAAATGTAAATTCCACGTGTGCCGGCGCGCGTCAGTGAAGCTCTTGTTCTGCGTACTTACCCACTGAAAGAAGCGGACCTCGTAGTCAGCTTTCTTACCAGGGACCAGGGGAAGTTGCGGGGCGTGGCCAAACGGGCGCGGCGTCCGAAAAGCGCCTTCGGCGCGGGGCTGGAGCGGTTATCGCACGTGCGGATGGCGTACTTCCAGCGCGAAACCCGCGAGCTGGTGAACCTGGATTCCTGCGAATTGATTCGTTCCCAATTCGAACTGGTTTCAGACTACCGGGCCGGTGTGGCGCTGGACTACTTCGCGGAAGTGTCCGACCAGTTGCTTCCTTCCGCGGAGCCGAACGAGAAATTTTTTCGCCTCTTGCTGGCGGTGCTGGACGACCTTCGGCCGGCCGGCAAGGGCAACGGACAGGCTTTGGGTCCGGGACGGGTGTGGCGCGCCGTAACCTATTTTTCATTGTGGGCGGTGCGGCTTTCGGGATTGCTGCCGGAGTTGCACGCGTGCTCGAGTTGCGGCGGCGTGCTGGACGACCCGGAAATCCCCGAGCGCGCGTTTTTCCGGCGCGGGCAGCCGGGATTGGTTTGCGGGCATTGCCGCCGCGCGGGGGGCGGGGCATCCGGCAGTCAGGAGTTGAGCGCGGAATCGAGAAGTATCGCCGCGGAAATGCTGCGTAAGCCGGTAGCGCAGCTTTCGAACGATTGGCAGCAGTCGACGGCGGCGGACCTGCGGCGTTTTCTGGTGGTTCAGATCGAGGAGCACGTGGAACGGAAACTGGTGACGGCCCCGATGTTGGAATCCTGATGCAATCTTTTCAAGAGATCATCTTCAAGCTGAAACAGTACTGGGCGTTGCGAGGCTGCATCATTCAGGAACCGTACGACGTGGAAGTGGGCGCCGGCACCATGGTTGCGGAGACGTTCCTGCGCGTGCTCGGCCCGGCGCCTTACCGCGTGGCCTACGTGCAGCCCAGCCGCCGCCCGGCCGACGGGCGCTATGGCGACAATCCCAACCGGCTCTACAAGCACTCGCAGCTTCAGGTGATCCTCAAGCCGTCGCCCGACGACATCATCGAGCAATACCTCGGCAGCCTGGAGGCCATCGGCATCGACCTCCGGCAGCACGACATCAAGTTCGAGGAGGACAACTGGGAAGCGCCCACACTCGGCGCCTGGGGCATCGGCTGGCAGGTCATGCTGGACGGGCTCGAGATTTCGCAGTTCACCTACTTCCAGCAGTGCGGCGGCGTGGACCTGGACCTGGTTCCGGCCGAGCTAACCTACGGGCTCGAGCGGCTCACCGCGTTCCTCCAGGTGAAGGACAGCGTGTACGACATCGTGTGGACCGAAGGTTTCAGCTACGGCGACGTCCGCTACAACGACGAGCTGCAATACTCGGTCTACAACTTCGAGATGGCCGACATCCCCACGCTGTGGAAGCTCTTCGACCTGCACGAGGGCGAGGCGGCGCGGCTGCTGAAGCTGTACGATCCGAAGGCCGTGGACAAGCGGCGCTTCCCCCTGCTGCCCGCTTACGATCACGTGCTGAAGTGCTCGCACCTTTTCAATACGCTCGATTCGCGCGGGGCCATCAGCGTGACCGAACGCGTGGGCGTGATCCAGCGGGTGCGCAGGCTGGCGGTCGGGGTGGCGGCGGCGTGGATGGATCAGCAGGCGGAGGTGGCGGCATGAGCGCGCCGTTTCTGCTGGAGATCGGGACCGAAGAGATCCCGGACTGGATGATTCCGAACGCGCTGGAAAGTTTGCGCCTGGCGTTCGAGGAGACCTTTGCCATCCCGCATGAGTTAATCAGGATGGACGCCACGCCGAGGCGTCTAGTCCTCCGCGCCGAGGGCGTTCCAGAGAAGCAGGCTGACGTTTTGGGGACCGTACTCGGGCCGGCAAGATCTGCGCCTCCGCAGGCCCTCGCGGGTTTTGCACGCAAGCAGGGCGTCCGGCCGGAAGATATCCGGGTGGAGATGATGGCTAAGGGTGAATACTACGTGGCCGACACGTACACGAAGGGTCGGCCATATCGCGATATATTGGCTGAGGTTCTTCCGAGCCTAATCCTGCAGATCTACTTTCCGAAGACCATGTACTGGACCGGCAAGGGCGGCCCGCGCTTCATCCGGCCCATCCGCTGGATCGTGGCGCTGCTGGGCGAGGAGATCGTGCCGTTCGAGCTGGCGGGCGTGCGCTCCGGCGCGCTCACGTCGGGCCACCGGCGCCTGGGGGCGAAGGAGATTGTCGTCACCACCGGGGATTACGAACGGCGCCTGCGCGATCACGGCGTGATCCTTTCGGCCCGGGAGCGGCGCAACCGCATCACCGCCCAACTTGCCGGCATTCGCGTGAAGCGCGACGACGCCCTGCTCGAAACCCTGGTCTACATCACCGAGTTCCCCACGCCCATCACCGGCAGCTTCGATACGCAGTTCCTGGAATTGCCGGAAGAGGTGCTGATCACGGTGATGCGGCATCACCAGAAGTATTTCTCGGTGGAGGACGCCCAAGGCAAGCTGGCGCCCCAGTTCGTCGCGGTGATGAACATCGACGCCGACGCCGAGGGATTCGTGCGCCGCGGGAACGAGCGCGTTCTGCGGGCGCGGTTCAACGATGCGCGCTTCTTCTGGGAAACCGATCAGAAGAAGAAGCTGGCGGACCGGACTCAGGATCTGCGAGCGGTTACGTTCCAGA
This sequence comes from Bryobacteraceae bacterium, assembly GCA_035638575.1. Classification (GTDB taxonomy): domain Bacteria; phylum Acidobacteriota; class Terriglobia; order Bryobacterales; family Bryobacteraceae; genus DASQZT01. The sequence goes on along the minus strand of DASQZT010000312.1, from coordinate 24,834 downwards.
AGGAAGTGGGCTCCTACTACGACAAACTGGTTCGGATGGCCCGTCTGGCAAACAAGCTGGGCGGCGATTCGGACGCACAAACCGCAGTGGCGCTGTGCAAGTGCGATCTCACCACGGAGCTGGTGAAGGAGTTTACCGAGCTCCAGGGCGTGGTGGGCGGCCTCTACGCGCGGGCGCAAGGCGAGCCGGAGGCGGTGTGGAGCGCGATCTACGATCACTACAAGCCCGAGAGCATGGAAGACGCGATCCCGCGGAACCGGACGGGACAAATCGTCTCGCTGGCCGACAAGTTGGATACCCTGATCAGTTGTTTCGGAGTCGGCCTGATTCCTTCCGGCTCCCGCGACCCGTTCGCGTTGCGGCGCGCGGCGCAGGGCGTGGTGCGGATCCTGGTGGAAGGGAAGATGCCCCTCCCCTTGCTCGACCTGTGCCAGGGGAGCCGGCCGCTCATCTCGTTCTTCGAAGACCGGGTGCGCTTCTATTTCAAAGACGTGCGCGGCTTCCGCTACGACGAAGTGAATGCCGCCATGGCCGCCAGCGCGGGCTGGAGCAACCTGGTGGACCTGGAGGCGCGGCTGGCGCGCATCCAGAACCTGCGTCCCACACCGGATTTCGAGCCGCTCGCGGCCAGCTTCAAGCGAATCCGCAACATCCTGGAACAGGCCAAATTCACGGGCGGGGGATCGATCGATGCCGGCCTGCTGGAGCCGGGTCCGGAAAAAGATCTTTACGGCATTTCGAGGAGCATCGCGGGGCAGCCCATCGAGAACGTGATCTCGCGGCTGCGCCCCGCGGTGGACCTGTTCTTCGACAAGGTTCTGGTGAATGCGCCCGACCAGCGGATTCGCCAGAACCGCCTGATGTTACTTCACACGCTACGCGAGGAATTTTCCAAGGTGGCGGACTTTTCTGAAATTGTCACTAATTCATAGGAGCAAAGCATGAAGAAGCATGTCTACTTGTTCGGCAACGGAACTGCCGACGGTGATGGAAAGATGAAGGACACGCTCGGCGGCAAAGGCGCCGGGCTGGCTGAAATGAGCCGGGCCAAGCTGCCGGTGCCGCCCGGATTCACGATCTCGACCGAGGTTTGCAACATTTATTTCCAGAACAACAACGCCGTTCCGCCGGAGATCCACGAGGAGATGCTGGCCGCCCTGCGCACGCTGGAAAAGCGCATGGGGCAGAAGCTCGGCGACGTGGAAAATCCGTTGCTGGTGAGCGTGCGCTCCGGCGCCAAGTTCTCCATGCCGGGCATGATGGACACCATCCTGAACCTGGGGCTGAACGACGTAACGGTGAAGGCGCTGGTGGCCAAGTCCAACAACCCGCGCTTTGCCTACGACTGCTACCGCCGCTTCATCCAGATGTACGGCAACGTGGTGCTGGACATTCCCAAGCACGACTTCGACGAGATCTTCGACGGCCAGAAAAAGAAAGCCAAGGCAAAACTGGATACCGGGCTGACCGCCGACGACCTGCAGGAGGTGATCGCGGGCTACAAGAAGCTGGTGGAGAAAAAGACCGGCGTGCCCTTCCCGCAGGATGCCATGGCGCAGCTCCAGGGAGCGCGCGACGCCGTGTTCCGCTCGTGGTTCAACGACCGCGCCAAACACTACCGCAAGATGAACCAGATCCCCGACGACCTGGGCACCGCCGTCAACGTGCAGGCCATGGTGTTCGGCAACCTGGGCGAGACTTCGGCCACGGGCGTGGGTTTCACGCGCAACCCGGCCACCGGCGAGAAGGTCTTCTACGGCGAGTTCCTGGAGAACGCGCAGGGCGAGGACGTGGTGTCCGGCGTCCGTACACCGCACGAGATTTCCGAGCTGGAGAAGTGGAATCCCGCGGTTTATAAGCAGCTACTCGACAGCACCACGATGCTCGAGAAGCACTATCGCGACGTGCAGGACTTCGAATACACCATCCAGGACGGCAAGCTGTATATGCTGCAGACCCGCAACGGCAAGCGCACGGGTCCGGCGGCGATCCGCATCGCGGTGGAGATGGTGGAGGAAGGGCTCATCAACAAAAAGGAAGCGGTGCTGCGCGTGGATCCGCAGCAGCTCGACCAATTGCTGCACCCCGTGCTCGACCCGGCTTCCAAGAAGACGCTGACGCTGCTGGCGAAGGGCCTGCCGGCATCGCCCGGCGCCGCGGTGGGAACCGTCGTGTTCACGGCGGACGACGCGGTGGAAAAGGCCAAGACCGCGCCCGTGGTGCTGGTGCGCAAGGAAACCGTGCCGGACGACATCCACGGCATGGAAGTGGCCAAGGGCATTCTCACCTCGCGCGGCGGCATGACCAGCCATGCGGCGGTGGTCTGCCGCGGCATGGGCACCCCGTGCGTGGCGGGCGCGGAGGCGGTCACGGTGAGCGAGCATAGCAAGGAAGTCAGCGTCACCTTGAACGGCAAGACGATCAAGCTGAAGGAAGGCGACTGGCTGTCGCTGGACGGTTCCACGGGCGAAGTGTTCGCGGGCAAAGCGAACACCATCGATGCCGATCCGTCCTCCGGCGTGCTGGCCAGCTTCATGAGCTGGGCCGACGAGTTTCGCGGCGGCTTCGGCGTCCGCGCCAATGCCGACATCCCGCGCGACGCCCAGGCGGCCAGGCGCTTCGGCGCCGAGGGCATCGGACTGTGCCGCACCGAGCACATGTTCTTCGCCGAGGACCGCATCGAGCACATGCAGGCGATGATCCTGGCGCGCGACGAGAAGTCCCGCCGCAAGGCTCTCAACAAGCTGCTGCCCATGCAGCGCAGGGATTTCGCCGGCCTCTTCGTGGCCATGGACGGCTTCCCGGTGGTGATCCGCACGCTCGATCCGCCGCTGCACGAGTTCCTGCCCAAGCGCGAAGACCTGATGGTGGACGTCGCCGTACTCCCCTACGCCGATATCAAGAAGAAGCGCGAACTCGTGGCCACTTACGCCCGTTTCGGCGCGGAAGTGAAGAACCTCAAGACCGTGCTGACGGACCTGCTGAAGCGCGTCGAAGAACTGCACGAGTTCAACCCCATGCTGGGTCACCGGGGATGCCGTCTCGGCATTACTTATCCCGAGATCACGGAAATGCAGGCGCGGGCCATCTTCGAAGCCGCCGTGCAGGTCGCCAAGAAGGGCAAGAAGGTGATCCCCGAAGTGATGATTCCGCTGATCGGCGGCGTCAAGGAGTTCGTGGACCAGAAACAGATTGTGGTCCGCGTGGCCGAAGAAGTTCTCGCCAAGGCCGGCATGAAGGACCTGAAGTACCTGGTTGGAACCATGATCGAGATTCCGCGCGCGGCGCTCACGGCGGGCGACGTGGCCAAGGAGGCGGAGTTCTTCAGCTTCGGCACCAACGACCTGACCCAGACCACCATGGGACTTTCGCGCGACGACTATACGAAGTTCCAGAAGGACTATCAGGACAAGAAGATTTTCGCCAACGACCCGTTCGCCGTCCTGGACCAGGAGGGGGTGGGCCAATTGGTGAAGATGGCCGTGGAGAACGGCCGCAAGGCCCGCAAGGACCTCGAGATCGGCATCTGCGGCGAGCACGGCGGCGAGCCCAACTCGGTGCAGTTCTGCTACCGGGTGGGCATGAACTACGTTTCGTGCTCCCCGTACCGCGTGCCGATTGCGCGCCTGGCCGCGGCGCAGGCGGCGATTTCGGGCGACAAGTCCGAAGCCATGCGCACGGCGTAAGTACAGTGGGGCAGGCCGCACCGGCCTGCCCCACTCGTCGTGATAAGGTGGTCAGTAGAGGCGCCTGTGTCCACGCAGACGAAGACATACCTCACCCCCGAACAATACCTGGAAATCGAGCGGAAAGCAGAGTACAAGAGCGAATACTTCCAGGGCGAAATGTTCGCCATGGCGGGAGCCAAGGAAGCCCACAATCTGCTGGTGGGCAACTTGATTGGCGAACTCTATGTGCAGTTGCGATCAAGTCCCTGCCGGGTTTATCCGAGCGACATGCGCGTGAACGTGAGCGCAACGGGATTGTATACGTATCCCGATGTGATTGCGGTCTGCGGCGAGCCGCAGTTTCAGGACGACGAGCGGGACAACCTGCTAAACCCGACGCTGATCGCCGAGGTGCTTTCGCGTTCCACCGAGGCTTACGACCGCGGCCGAAAGTTCGAACACTACAAATCCATCGAGTCGTTCCAGCAGTACCTGTTGATCGCCTCCGACCGGGTTCACGTCGACCTGTTCACCCGCAAGCCCGATGGCGACTGGCTTCTCAAATCGGCCGACCGGTTGGACGATTCGCTCGAACTTCAATCCATCGGCTGCCGATTGACGCTTGCCGATCTGTACAACAAGGTGGACATGCCCCGGACGTCGGCCGGCCCAAATAACTCGCCGCTCGGTCCCTGAGGCCGTGATAAGGTGGTCAGTAGAGGCTCCTTGTGTCCACGCAGCCGAAGACACTCCTCACCCCTGAGCAGTACTTCGAAATCGAGAGCAAGTCCGAGTTCAAGAGCGAGTACTGCCTCGGCGAAATGTTCGCCATGGCGGGAGCGGGTCCGGCACACAATCGGCTGGCCCGTAATGTGATGTTTCAACTCTATGAGCAGTTAAGATCCAGTCCCTGCGAAGTGCTGACCAGTGAAAGCCGCGTGAGTGTAAGCACAGAGGAATTCTATACCTATGCGGATGCGCTCGTGGTCTGCGGCGGGACCGAACTTCTCGACAGCAAGTTTGACACAGTGTTGAACCCGACGCTGATCATCGAAGTTCTCTCTCCTTCCACCGAAGCTTACGATCGCGGCCGCAAATTCGAGCACTACAAATCCATCGAGTCATTCCAGCAGTACCTGCTGATCGCCTCCGATCGGGTTCACGTGGACCTGTTCACCCGCAAGCCCGATGGCGACTGGAATCTCAAATCGGCCGACCGGTTGGAAGACTCGCTCGAACTGCAATCGATCGGCTGCCGGCTGGCGCTCGCCGATCTGTACAACAAGGTCGAGCTGTCCGAACCTCAGCGCCCCACGGCGTAAGCGGACTCATGGCGAAGCCGGACAGCAGGGAACGCCGCAAGCAGATCCTCAAGCAGCGCCGGGATGAAGAGCGGCGCGAAGCAGATCGCTACGAGGTCCGGTTTCTGGTCGAAGACGCGATCTTTGCCATTCAAGAGGGCGACCCGCCGGCCGCCGACCGGCTGCTGAAGAAGGCCTTAAACCTCGATCCGGATCACGCACGGGCGCTTACGTTGCTGGCTCAAATCCACGACGAAGCCGGCCACTATGCGGAGGCCCTGTCGTATCTCCGGCGGCTGCGGAAGGCCGGCGGCGATCCAAGCGTGCTGTATAACATGGGCGTGATCTATCGCCAGATGGATCAAATGGAGAATGCCGCCGCAGTCATGCGCGATTTTCTGGCCGCGACCAAAACGGGCCAGCACAAATGGCAAAAGCTGCGCGAATCGGCGGAGGCGCTGACTCGGCTGGCCCGGCCGCACGTACAACCCGCAAAGCCGGCACAACCGCAGCCCAAGCCGGCCGCCGCCACGCCCGCGGCGCCCCCGCCTGAACCAGAGAAGCCCCCGGAATCGCCGAGGGTCAGCGTACAGTTCTTCCCGGTAAGCACGCCGGACTTTGCGAATCCTGGCGCGCTCGACGATTATCTTCTGCGCCGGCAGTGGGTCGAGCTGCGGATGGCTCAGAACTTCGAGGATCTGCTCTGCCTGCCCTCGCTCCAGGGAGTCGATGCGTACGTCTACCAGCAGGAGACCGTGCGCCGCGTTCTGCGGCACTTCAAGGGGCGGGCGCTGCTGGCCGACGAGGTTGGCCTGGGCAAGACCATAGAAGCCTGCCTGGTGCTGAAAGAGTACTGGATGCGCGGCCTGGTGCGCAAAGCGCTGGTGCTCGTGCCGCCGTCGCTGGTTTCTCAGTGGAAAGGGGAGCTGATCGAAAAATTCGGCCTGTCGTCCGCCTCTCCCGACTCGCAGGAGTTCCGCCTCAACCCGCCGCAGTTCTGGAAGGAACAGCCGCTGGTAGTCGCATCCATCGCCCTGGCCCGGCTGGAAGCGCATGCCAGCGCCATCGCCAGCGTGCCGTGGGACATGGTGATCGTGGATGAAGCCCATTGCCTCAAGAGCCGCGCCAGCTCCAACTGGCAACTGGTGGACTCGCTGCAGAAGAAGTTCATCCTGATGCTGACCGCGACGCCGGTGGAGAACAACCTGCTCGAGCTGTACAACCTGATCACCCTGCTCAAGCCCGGCCTGCTGGCCACCGAGACCGAGTTCCGCAAGCTCTTCGTGACGCCGGGCAAGCCGAAAGCGCCGAAGAATCCCGACCAGCTGCGCACCATGCTCGGCGAGGTGATGATCCGCAACACGCGCGCCGCCGCCGACGTGCAACTGCCGCATCGCGTGGCAGCCAGCGTGGTGGTGGCGCCGTCGGAGCAAGAGGCGCGTGTTTACGACATGGTTTCGCATTTCGTCGCCGGGCGATACCGGCCGGGGGACGGGAGGCCCGCGGCGCCGCGGGTGCTCGACCTGATGCAGCGGCAGGCGGGCAGCAGCCTGATGGCTCTCAGCCGTTCCGTGGCGCGCGCCTTGGGGGAGGACTCCTGGGTCCGCGCCGCCGACCGCCGCGAGCTGGAATCGATTCTGGATCTGGCATCCGGCTTCGAGGAGAGCGGCAAGGGAACGCAGTTGGGAAACATGTTATCCGGGCACGGGGGCAAGGCGGTGGTCTTCACGGAGTTTATTCCCACGCTGGGCCATCTGCAGCGCGTCTGCGACCAGTACGGCATTTCGTACTCGGTCTTCAGCGGCGAGCTTTCGCGCGCGGACAAGGACGCCGCCATCGCGCGGTTCCGCGACCAGGCGCGCGTGCTTCTCTCCACCGGCGCGGGGGGCGAAGGGCGGAACCTCCAGTTCGTCAACACGGTCATCAATTTCGACCTGCCGTGGAATCCCATGCGCATCGAGCAGCGAGTGGGACGCGTCCATCGCATTGGTCAGACCCAGGATGTCTTCGTCTTCAATTTCTGCCAGCAGGGCACCATCGAAGAGCAGTTGCTGCGCGTGCTGCACGACAAGATCAACATGTTCGAGCTGGTGGTGGGCGAGATGGGCGCCGTGCTCGGGACGCTGGATGACAGCCGCGACTTCGCCGAAATCGTGATGGACCTCTGGATTTCGGGCCGCGAGTCCGGCGAAGTGGAGCAGGCATTCGAGGGGTTGGCCCAACGGCTTCTCGAGGCGAAGCGGCAGCACGGAAAAGTGCAGGAACTGGACGATACGCTCTTCGCCCGCGACTTCGAGGTATAGCTCATGGCGATGATGATCGATTGGGCCAAAGATCTTCTGCTCAGCCGCGGAGCGCTGGTCGAGACGGAAGAGGCCGGATCGTTGCGCGCCATTCTATCGCCGGAGCTGGCCGGCGCGCTGGGCTCCAGCGAGTGGCTGTCGCTGCGCTTCGGAGCCGGCGCCGGCTCGGATGACGAAGGCGACTGGCTCGAACGCCTGGGCCGCTTGCTGCCGCCGGCCGCCCGCGTGACCGGCGCGCGGCTGCGCCGGCCGAAGCAACCGCCGGTAATCGATTGCGCCGCTGCACTGGACCGCGAGCTGGTGATCCAAAACGGCATCTACCGCCTGCTGGACAGCTATCCGGCGCCGGCCCGCTACTACTTCTTCGATTTCCAGTACACCATCGAATCCGACGAAACGAGCCTGGGCGTCCGAACGGCCTGCCTGAACGCATCCGGCTCCCTGGTGTCCCAGGCGGAATCGCTGCTGAACGCCGTGCGCGGCGGTCTGGAAGAAGACCCCGCGTTTCTGATCCAGCGGGACGAACTGGCGCGCCTGTTTCCGATCGCTCTACGGGGAGCGCAACCGGAGATCCGCCGGTCCGCGGCTACAGTCGAACAGAGCGCGAACCGCCGCCTGGCGCGCGATGCCCAGCGCATCAACTCCTATTACCGGAACCTGCTGCTCGAGATCGGGAAGCGGATCGCGCGCCGCGGCGGCGATGCGCAGGCAGTGGAAAAGGAACGCAACCGCGCAGCGGCCACCGAACTGGACCGCGCCGCCAAATTGGAGGATCTGGCGCGGAAATACACGCTGAAGATCCGGGTCGAGCCGGGCGATGTCCTGGTCGCCCAGCTTCCGATGCTGGAGATCTCCGCGCGCGTCATCCGCAAGAAAGGGGAGCGGATGGCGAAGTTCCATTGGAATCCGGCGCTGCACGCGCTCGAATCGCCGTGGTGCGAAGGTTGTTTCGGGCGAGCCCACCCGCTGTTCCTGTGCGACGACCGCTTGCACTTCCTGTGCAAATCCTGTGTGGCGCCGTGTGCGTCCTGCGGCAAGCAGTTCTGCCGCGCGTGCCAGCCGAAGTGCAGATGCGGCGCGGCGGCATGATTCGGGCAAGGCGGTGCTGTGCTACATTCATTACGGCATGCCGTGGTGGAGGCGTTCCGGTGTGCCCGGGTGGCGAAATCGGCAGACGCAAAGGACTTAAAATCCTTTTCACCGCAAGGTGAGTGTGGGTTCAAGTCCCACCCCGGGCACCATTTACGCCCTTTCCGTTCCGTAGGTTCCTGGACGGAGTGGCCAGAGACCGGGAGAGCATGAAACACAAATCTCAGGTAATGCTGTTGCTGTTTGCCGCCGGGGCAATCGCGCAGCCCGCTCCCGATCCCCGAGGTCCTGTCGTGAACCCGGGGATGGAGCCCAGAGTCACGGCGGAAGGCGTGGAAGCCGCCGGTTACCGGTTCACGCCCGCGAAAGAAGCCTCGGCCTGGCAGGCGCCCTGGATCTGGCTCGATCCCGCGGCTGGCGCCGGTGAAGCCATCGCCGCCTGCTTTCGAAAGACGGTCACTCTTCCGGAGTCCCCGCGGTCGGTTCGTGCCCGCATCAGCGCCGATATCGTCTACCGCCTCTGGGTCAACGGCCAACTCGTGTCCCGCGGTCCGGACGATCCGGGCAACGACTACAGCCCGCGCACCCGGTGGTCGCACCAGTGGCTCTACGATGTCCGCGATTTGACTCCGTTCTTCAAGAAGGGCGAGAACGTGATCGCCGCCGAAGTCTTCGCCAGGGAGCAGCCTGACTACTCGCTGGGCCGGCCCGGATTCGCTTTCGCCGCGGACTTCACGTTTGCGGACCGCCAACCGCTCCAGGTGGCCACGGGACCGGATTGGCGCGCGATTCCGGCCGCGGCATACTCGCTGGCGGATTGGATGGCGTCCACGCCGGGCGCCAGGCCGGTTCGCCACATTCGTTTCGACGCGTCCAGGGAAGCAGCGGGATGGCGGGTTGCGGGCTTCGACGACTCGCGCTGGCCGCGGACCGTGAAGATCGATTCGATCTGGGGCAGCCTGGCCGCCAGCGAGATCCCGCCGCGCATGGAAGCGGCCTATCCGCCGGCCGATGTGGTCCGGGCCGGCGAGGGCGTGACGGTAAGTGGAAGCGCCGTCACCTTGAGCAAGGACGGAAGCTTCGCCGTACGTTTCAACCGGGTTCTGAGCGCCTACCTGAGCATCAAGGCCCGGGGCGCGGCGGGAACCGTGGTCGTGCTCCAGCCGAACGAAGTGAACCAACCGGGTTTCCACCGCATGACTTCTGTCGTACTACGGGACGGCATCACTTACTATGAGTTTCCCGTGATGGACAGCTTTTCGACTGTGAACATCCAGGTGAGTAAAGTCACCGCGCCGGTAACGATCGAAGAAGTGCGGGCCAGTTTCGTCTCCTATCCAGTGAGTTACGCGGGATCGTTCGAAACGAGCGATGCGGACCTGAACCGGCTGTGGGCATCCTCGCGTTGGGCTACGCAGATCAGCATGCAGACCCGTCACCTGGATTCGCCACACCACCAGGAGCCCATCAGCGACCCCGGCGACTATCTGATCGAAGCCCTGGAGAACTACTACGCTTTTGGGGAGCCATGGCTCGCCCGCCAGGACCTGCGCAAGTTCGGAGAGATCCTCGAGAACGCCGGCTACTACAACTTCCACACGAGTTACTCGCTTCTCTGGCTGCAGATGTTGCTGGACTATTACGACTACACCGGCGACGTTGCGTTGCTGAAAGAACTGGCGCCTGTCGCCCACGGACTGCTCGACCGGTTCACCGGCTGGCGCGGAAAGAACGGGTTGATCTCCGAAGCGCCCAATTATATGTTCATGGACTGGGTGAATATTGCCGGTATCGCCTGCCACCATCCGCCCGCCGTGATCGGGCAAGGTTACATGACGGCATTCTACTATCGCGGCCTGGACGACGCGCGCCGCATCGCGGAACTGACCGGCGACCGCGCGTCGGCGCTCCGCTATGAGCAGCTCAGGCGCGAAGTCGCGGGCGCTTTCCAGCGCGAATTGTGGGATCCGCAAAAGGGACTCTACCGCGACGGCAAGCCCTTCCAGACTTCGGTCCCCGCCGGCCAGTGGCTGCCCGCCGATACCGCCATTGAAACCTTCAGCCCCCACGTGAACTCCCTCGCCGTGCTCTACGATCTTGCCCCGGCCGGCGAACGGCAGCCCATCATGGAACGTATCCTCGCCGAAGCGCCCCTCAACGTGCAGCCCTATTTCATGCATTTCGTATTCGCCGCGATCGCGCACGCGGACCTCTTTGAAAAGTATGGCGTGCAGCAGATGCGGCGCTGGCGGATTCATCCGGATTCCGGCACTGCCACGGAAATGTGGGAGAGCGGCGACTACAGCCACGGCTGGACGGGTACCCCGCTGATCCAGATGTCCGCCCGCATTCTCGGCGTCGAACCCTCCTCTCCCGGATTCCGCACCGTCGCCGTTCGTCCTTTCCCCTCGGGACTGGAATGGGCTCGCGGAGTGGTTCCGACTCCGCACGGCAAACTGGAGGTCTCCTGGCAGCGCTCCGGCTCCGGGTTCCACTTGCACGTCTCCGTGCCGCAAGGCGTTACCGCCGATGTGACTTTGCCGCCAGGCGGGCCCATTCAACTGGACGGGAAGAGCGTGCGGGCCGCCGGCGAAGGCGCGGTTCGCGTGTCCGCCGGCACGCACGACCTGGTGCGCAAGGCCCCATGAACCGCCCGGCCGGCGTGGTAAGCAAAATTCCAGAATTTCAATTAACCCTTATTCAGAATCCTATCGGGTCCGCAACTCCGGCATACTCGCCGGGTTGATCAGGGCGAGTGTGGACGTCCGAGACACGGAACACTCGAAGGAGAACCCTGATGAAACTCGCTGCCGGAAGCCTCCTGCTGGCCTGGTTGGGGACGATTGCCGGTCACGCACAGATCCTCCGCTTCCAGCACGTCGTCGTCATTTTTCAGGAAAACCGCACGCCCGACAATCTCTTTCAAGGGCTGTGCAGCCCGCCCTATGGCTCCAGCGCCTCTTGCAGCGCAACGCCAGCCGCCTCATCGAAATACAACATCCAGACCAGGAACTGGCTGGACAAGAACTCCCCCACGGGCGCGACGCAGCCGGGTTTGGTTCCGCTGGCTAGCAAATACGACCTGAGCCACGCCCACTCGGCTTTCGTGAAAATGTGCGACCCGGACCCGAGTACAGGAGCCTGCAAGATGGATGGAGCCGGCAATATTCCCTGCTCCGGCACTTGTCCGGCTAAGCCTCAGTTCCGGTATGTGGATAACTCCACGGGCATCGTAAACCCATACCTCGAGCTGGCTACGCAGTACGGATGGGCAAACTACATGTTCCAGACCAACCAGGGGCCCAGCTTCCCCGCTCACCAATTTATCTTTGGGGGAACTTCGGCGCCCAGCGCCGCCGACGATGCGGCCGGTATTTTCGCCTCGGAGAATATGTCGGGCGCCAGCAAGATCGCCGGATGCACCGCCCCGGCCGGGACCACCGTTCAGTTGATCGACCCCAGCGGCGAAAACCGGAAGATCTATCCTTGCTTCGAGCATTCGACCATGCCGGACCTGCTCCCCTCCGCGTTCACCTGGAAGTATTACACTCCGAGTGCCGGCTCGATCTGGACGGCGCCTAATGCGATCCAGCACATCTGCCAGTCGAGTGGAATGGGAGGGGAGTGCATGGGCCAGGATTGGACCAACAACGTGGATCTTACGCCCGCCGACGTATTGAAGGACATTGCCGGCTGCCACCTTCGTTCAGTCAGTTGGGTGATCCCGTCCGGCCAGAATTCCGATCACGCCGGCGGCAACGATGGAGGCGGACCCTCGTGGGTGGCGTCGATTGTCAACGCCATCGGCAACAGCAAGGGTTGCGACAACAACTCTGGCTATTGGAACGACACCGCCATTTTCATCAGTTGGGACGACTGGGGAGGCTGGTACGACCATGAACCGCCGACCATCCTGGCTCAGCCGGAAGGCGATTACCAATACGGCTTCCGCGTCCCGCTCGTGGTGGTCTCCGCCTACACGCCCAAGGCTTACGTGAACAACGCGCGTCACGATTTCGGCAGCATTCTGCGGTTCGTAGAACACAACTTCGGGGTCGTGGAAGGCAAGTTGAATTTCGCGGACGCCCGTGCCCAAAATGATTTCACCGCGTTCTTCGACCTCGCCAGGCCGCCGCGTCCGTTTCAAACCATCAGCGCCCCCAAGGACGCGGCCTTTTTCCTGCACGACAAGCGGAAGGCAACGGATCCGGATGACGACAAATGAGGTACATCGGGGCTCTCTGGCCCCCGGACCGCTCCGCCTCTGTCCGGCGCCGGCCGGCGCCGGGGACGTCGCACTGCAGATTCCCAGCCGCCTGCCGATAAGTTTAGTGCGGGGTTTCGGCGAGCCAGAGCGGTGACGGCGCGCCGGCGGTCTCCCCGCGGAGGCGTTGATGGATATTACCGCAGTGAATCGCACCATTCCTGTTGCCGTGGCACCCGAGATTCCGCCGGAGAAGGCCGCGGAGCAGCGGTCTATCGTTCAGGCGGTCAAAGCCTTGAATGGAACGGAAATGTTCGGGCAGGACAACCAACTGACATTCCAGCGGGATCCGGACACCCACCGCATGGTGATCCAGGTGATCAATCGAAAAACCCACGAAGTGGTCTCGCAAATCCCGCCGGAGTACCTGGTGCGTCTGGCCGAGGATCTGAAGCTGCAACAGACAAGCGCAACTCCCGACAGGATCGGATAGATGGGTTCCACTGAAGTTTTCATAGCATCCCGCCGATAGAAGAAACGTCGGTTATGTTCGCGCTGCCAGAAACGTCCATCTTCGAGAGCGGCTCCGGCCTCCGGAACCTCGTGGACGAGCCGGAATCTCCGCCGCCGGATCGGGACACGCTCGACCCTTCGGATTGGCGCGATTTCCGGGCTCAAGCGCATCGCATGCTCGACGACATTCTGGACTACACCGAACATATACGCGAGCGGCCGGTTTGGCAACGCATTCCGCAGTCCGTGCGCGACGCATTCCGTCAACCACTTCCGCAGAAACCGGCCAATCTGGCGTCTATCCATGACACGTTCATGCGGGATATTCTTCCGTATGCCGTGGGCAACGCGCATCCCGGCTTTATGGGATGGGTCCATGGCGGCGGGACGCCGGTCGGCATGCTGGCGGAGATGCTGGCGGCCGGGCTGAATGCCAACCTGGGCGGGCGCGATCAGATTCCCGTCGAGGTGGAGCGGCAGGTGGTGCGGTGGGTGCGGGAACTGTTCCGTTTTCCGGACACGGCCAGCGGCCTGTTCGTGACCGGCACCTCCATGGCGAACCTGATCGCCGTCCTCGTCGCGCGCACCGCTGCGACCGGCGCCAACGTGCGCCGTCAGGGCGTCGCCGCCGCCGGCAAACGCCTGATCGCCTACACATCGGCGGGCGCCCACAGTTGCATCGCTCAGGCCATGGATCTGGCCGGGCTGGGAAGCGACGCGCTGCGCGTCATCCCGGTGAACGAGCAATACCAGATCGATGTCCGGGCACTCGAACAGGCCATAGCCAACGACAAAAGCGCCGGGCTGACGCCGTTCTTCGTAGCAGCGACCGCCGGCACGGTGGATGTCGGCGCTATCGACAATCTGGCTGCCGTTGCCGGAATCGCCCGGCGGGAAAAGGTGTGGTTCCACGTCGATGGCGCTTACGGCGCTCTCGCCATGCTGGCGCCGGACCTTGCGCCCCTCCTGGCCGGGATCGAGCGTGCGGACTCCCTCGCTTTCGATTTCAATAAATGGGGCCAGGTGCCCTACGACGCGGGGTTTGTCCTCGTCAGGGATGGCACCCTCCACCACAGCACGTTCGCGTCTCCGGCCGCTTATTTAAGACGGGAGACCCGCGGGATGGCGGCCGGCTCGCCGTGGCCCTGCGATTTTGGACCAGACCTGTCACGCGGCTTCAGGGCGCTGAAGACGTGGTTCACCATCAAAGCCTATGGAGCCGAAAAGCTCGGCGCGGCGATTTCAAAGACCTGCGCCCTGGCCCAATATTTGAAGCAATCGATTGAAAGGGAGCCGGCGCTGGAATTGCTGGCGCCGGTTGCACTGAATATCGTTTGCTTCCGCTACCGCAGCGAGCACGCGGACGACGTCAACCGCGACATTGCCGCCGATTTGCAGGAATCCGGCATCGCCGCTCCGTCCACCACCACAGTCAACGGTTGTCTCGCGATTCGCGCTGCGATCGTGAATCACCGTACCGACAGAAGCGATCTTGACGCGTTAATACAGGCGGCGATTGTATTTGGCTCGGCCCGTACCGGCCGCCGTTCGAAGGACTGCCAACCATGAATCCACAGGCATCGGCGCCAGGTCTTGCCAACGGCGATTGCCAGCAGCTCATCGGCCTCGCCCCACTGGCACGGATGGCCTACGACGGGGCCGACCTGGGACCCTTGAAAGAACGCTTGCTGGATCGCCTGGCACGGAATGAGAACGACGCATACGCATTAATGGATCTGTCGACTGTTCTGCAGCTCATGGGGCAGCGCCAAATCGGCCTGTCCATGCAGGCTTTGGCCCTCGGCCTCCGGCAACTGTATCGTCTCCGGTGTTCCGCGGATTCTGCTGGAATCCGCTTGCTGGCGATCCTGTGTCCGGGGGATCTGTCGGAGAACCACGCATTGGAATTTCTGGTGGAGGGATCGGATATCGCCCTCGACATGCTGTATGTGGCGCCGGATATACCGTTCCCCGCGACCCTGCCGGACCATGATCTGGCCATGGTCGCCGTTTGCGAAAACGATCGGAATCGTCCGCTGTTGGAACATATTGAAACGCTGGTGAAATCGTGGCCCCGTCCGGTGCTTTGCGCGCCGGATCGCATTGCCCGATTGACGCGTGATGGCGCTTGTGCATTACTGCAAGCGGTGCCTGGCATCGTGGTGCCGCGCACGACACGGATCGATCGGCGGACGCTGGAAAGGATCGGCCGCGCCGAGACGGCGGTCACGGCATTTGTCGAGGATGGGGCGTTTCCCATCATTGTGCGGCCGGTCGACTCGCAACAAGGCCGCGGCCTGATGAAGCTGGACAACCGCGCCGCCATTGCCGGCTATCTGAAAACGAGGCCGGAGAATGCATTCTATGTGGCGCGCTATGTTGAAAATCGTGGGCCGGATGGCCAATACCGGAAGTATCGTATCGTTCTGATCGACGGGCGCCCATATGCCTCCCATATGGCCATCTCCGACCATTGGGTGGTCCACTACATGAGTGCGGACATGCAGGGAAGCGTTGCCAAGCGCGCCGAGGAGGCGCGGTTCTTCGCCGCCTTTGACGATGACTTTGCGCGCCGCCATCACGATGCCCTGCTCTCCGTCGCCAGGCGCTTGGAACTGGAATATGTCGGCATTGATTGCGGTGAGACCCCCGATGGAGAGCTGTTGATTTTCGAGGTGGACAGCGGAATGACCGTTCACGCCCTGGATCCCGTCGACATCTTTCCATATAAACGGCCCCAGATGCGGAAAGTGTTTCGTGCGTTTCGCCAGATGTTGATGGATGCCTCGATTCAGCGCGGGGCCTGCAACGGCGCGCACCACACCGCTACTGCTTTTTCGGCTCCGGCTGGTCCGGCCCCAGCACCGGAAACGCAGTGATGCGCAGCCGCGCGGCGCCGTAGGGAATCAGCGTCACGGTTTCATCCTTCAGCCGGCTGGCGACCGGGCTCTGGGGCGGAGCCGCGGCGCTGTCGTCCACCATCATCCACTGCGGCAGGCGGCGCGCCTTGGCCCTCAGCACCACCGGGGGCGACTGGTTGTTGAAGGGCTGCCGCGCGAGCGGCGCCTCCTCCACTTCGAACGACCGCTCGGGATTGGCGCCGTCCACGCGCAGCGCGTAGTTCCACGGTGAAGTTGGAAAGACCTCCCAGTCGGCCGCCGGCCCGGTCTGCTTCAACTTGCTCCAACTCTCGGCAATCCGCAGCGAGTAGATCAGCGGGCCGCGCTCCACGGATATGGAGTCGTGGAAACCCCGGATCACGCGCACGGGCATCGGCAGCGTAATCTCCACGCGATCGCCGGCGCGCCATTCGCGCTCGATGCGCTGCCAGGCTCCGGGGCCGGCCGCCTCCACCGTTTGGCCGTTGATGCGAATCCGCGGCTCGTTGGTCCACGCCGGAATCCGCAGGCGCAGCGGAAAGCGCACCGGCCGGGCGGGCGTCACCGCCAGCGTGATGCGGTCGCGAAAAGGATAGTCGGTGGCCTCCTCCACCGTAACGTCCACTCCCGACGCCTTGCTCTTGACCGTGCTGGGTCCGTAGGCCGCTACCGCCAGGCCGCCGTCCGCCGATGCCATCCACAGGCTCGCCGCGAACTTGGGCCAGCCCTGGTGCAGGTTGGCGGTGCAGCAGCCGAAGTTCGGCTCGAGCCCGAACAGGTTCGACTCGGGGCCGTTGGTGGTCCAGTCGCGCCGCCCCAGCGAGCACATCACCTGGTTCGGCTGCTGATCGTACTGATGGCCCCACATGTCCGATGTCTGCAAGCCTGGCAGCGGATTGAAGGCGATTTTTTCCAGCCGGTCTCCCAGCGCCGCATCGCCGAGCACCCTGAGGTCCTGCTCCAGCGAGAACATGGATTCCACCACCGCGCAGGTTTCGATGCCCTGCGATGGATTGCGCCCCGCGTAGTGCTCGTCGGCGCTGAACATTCCGTTGGGCAGGCCCTGGTAGCGGTCCAGCGCTTCCAGCATGTGCCCGGTGGCCTCCCGGTCGCCCGGGTCTTTGCTGATGAGGTACCACAGCGCGGCGGCTTTCAGGCCCATGGCGTTGTTGACGCCGTGGGTGTCGTGTTTGGCCTGCTCGCGCGTCACCTTGTCCAGGTACACGAAGTTCTCAAAATGTTTCCGCCAGTCGAAGCCCTGCTGCTTCAACTGTCCGGCCAGTTGCAGCAGCTTCGCGTCGCCGGTGCGGTTGTACGTCCAGACGACGCTCGCCAGCTCGTCCTGCCAGCGATACACCGCCCAGCTTTCGAGCGGCCGGCTCGAGAGCATCGCCGATTGATACGCGAAGTACTTCTCCATCACCGGAATCACGCGCGGGTCGCCGGTGGCCTCCTGGTATTGCGCCAGCACCTTGAGCATGATCATGATCGGCCACCAGTCGCGGTTCTTCTCGGGACCGATCGAGCCGTCGTTGCGCTGGTGCGTGAGCGTCCATTCCACCCACGGCTTGACCTTGGCGATCAGCTTTTCGTCCTCCAGCAGGTACGCCAAAGGAAGCAGGCCGTCCAGGTAATACGGCCCGCGTTCCCAACCTTCGCCCGCCCCGCCGAGCCAGGCGGAATTCGGACCCACGTCGGGCCAGAACTCGTCCAGATGGCCCGTGATGCCCTCCGCCTGGATGCGCAACTGCTCCCGAAGCCAGCCCTGGGGTTTGACCGAAGTCAAGGGGAGCGGGTAGAACGAACCCGGCGCAAGCGGCGGCCGGTTCTTCACCGGCTCCGCCGCGCGGCTGCCTGCGGCCGTGACGACGCCGGCCACAACCGCAAGCAGAATAGCCCGTCGAAAACCTGTCATGGCTTCATGATCGCCCCAACCGGAGCCGCCTCACAACCCGCCCATTTCCGTTCGTAGCTTGTTATACTCGCTTCTGGACCCTGCGCGCCGGCAAGCGGTCCGCACTTTCGATGTCAAACCCAACCAATGCTCCCGTTCGACTGAAGGACATCGCTCGCGATCTGAACGTGTCCGTCATGACCGTCTCCAAGGTGGTCCGCGGATGCGCCGACGTTGGCGCCGAAACCCGCAGCCGCGTGCTCGCGCGGATCAAGGAGCTGAATTACCAGCCGAATTGGGTGGCCCGCAGCCTGGCCGCCCGCCGCACCTTCATGATCGGGCTCATCGTTCCCGACCTGATGCATTCCTTCTTCGCGGAAATCGCCAAGGGCGTATCGGCCGCCATCCGCCCTCTGGGCTGCGACGTTGTGATCTGCAATTCGGAAGAAGACAGCGCTTTTGAATCGAGCGAGGTGGACCGCCTGCTGGCCCGCCAGGTGGACGGCCTGATCCTGGCTTCGGCACAGCTTTCCTCATCGGCGGAGGTTTTCGAGCGAATCGAAGCGCGCAGCGTGCCATACGTCCTGATCGACCGCCGGTTCGCCAACCTGCGCGCCAACTACGTGGGCGCCGACGACGTGGCCATCGGGCGCCTCGCCACAGGGCATCTGATCGAGCGCGGCTGCCGCCGGATCGCCCACATCGCCGGTCCGCCGCTGGGCACCGGTCTGGGGCGGCTCCAGGGGTATCGGGAAGCACTGTCAGCCGCCGGAATCACGCTCGCCGATTCGTACGTCGTCAATGCCCACGACGACACCTCCGCCTACCAGGCGGTGCGCCGCCTCCTGGCGCTCGATCCGCGGCCCGATGCCGTCTTCGGCTACAACGACCCGGTGGCCGCGGGCGCCATGAAGGCCATCCTCGAGGCCGGCATCCGCATTCCCGAAGACATCAAGGTGATCGGCGTCGGCAACGTTCACTACTCCGATCTCCTCCGTGTTTCGCTCTCCACCATCGACCAGAGCAGCGCCTCGATCGGGCAGCAGGCGGCGAACATACTGATGGAGTCGATCGGCTCGAAACGCCGCCGCCCGATCAAGACGGTGGTCATCGAGCCCACCCTGATCGTCCGCGAGTCGACCGGGGGCTGATCCGCGCCGGCCATCAAAAACACTCGCCGTTGAAACGCCAGGCCGTGCGGGTCCGTCCGTAGTGACGTAGCCAAAATACACTCAAAGGGATGGGATGACTGCTACCACGGCCGTGCCGTCGCTCGATCGTCTGTACGAGCGGCATGTGAACCCGCAGTGGGTTCGTCTGTTGAATCTCCTCGACATGAATGTGCAGTACCGGCGCTGCTCCGGCTGCGAGCTCGATACCGCGGATGGCCGGCGCATTCTGGATTACCTCTCCGGTTACTCGGTCCACAACGCGGGCCACAATCACCCGTCGATCGTGGCCGCGGTGCGCGAGGAACTGGAGAGCTGCGGTCCCGCCATGTTGCAGAGCCACGTGCCCGAACGCGCCGCGGAGCTGGCCGAGCGCCTGGCGGAACGCGCCGGCGGCCGCCTTTCGCGCGTCTTCTTCTGCAGTTCCGGCAGCGAGGGCGTCGAAGCCGCTATCAAGTTCTCTCGCGCGCACACCGGCCGCGCAGGCCTGCTGTATGCGGAGAAGGCCTTTCACGGCTTGACCTGCGGCGCGCTGTCGCTCATGAGCGATGGCTTCTGGAGCGAAGGTTTCGGACCGCTGCTGCCGGGCGCGGAGGCGGTGCCTTTCGGCTCGCTGGAAGCTCTGGAAAAAAAGATCGCCACGCGAAAATTCGCCGCCTTCATCGTGGAGCCCATCCAGGCCGAGGCCGGCATCGTCATGCCCCCGCCCGGCTATCTCGAAGCGGCCCAGTCGCTGTGCCGCCGCTACGGAACGCTTTTCGTGCTCGACGAAGTGCAGACCGGCATGTACCGCACGGGTGAATTTCTGGCCGCGCATCGCTTCGGAGTGGAACCCGACATGGTGGTGCTCGCCAAAGCGCTGAGCGGCGGACTGATCCCCGTGGGTGCGCTGCTCACCTCCGAGGCGGTCTCCGATTCGGTCTACAGCTCCCTGAAACGGGCGCTGGTTCACACCTCCACGTTCAGCGAGAACAGCCTCGCCATGCGCGCGGGCCTGGCGACCCTCGACGTGCTGGAAGAGGAGTCGCTCGGCCGGCGCGCCATCGAAGCCGGCGCGGAGCTGCGGCGCCGTCTCACGGAAGCGCTGGCGCCTTACGAAATGGTCGCCTCGGTCCGCGGCGAGGGACTGCTTTGCGGAATCGAATTCCGCGCGCCGCGGCAGCTTCGGTTGCGTCTCGCGTTCGAGGCCTTCCGGCGGATTCATCCCGCCATGTTCGGTCAGGTCGTGGTGATGCGGATGTTTCGCGGCCACGGCATCCTGACGCAAATCTGCGGCAACAATTTCATGGTGCTGAAAGTGGCGCCGCCGCTGGTGGTTTCCGATCCTCAACTCGACGAATTCGTCACCGCCATCCGTGAGGTAGTCGACTTCGCCCACAGCTCCTCCGCCTTCTGGAACGAGGCGCTGGCCATGGCGCGGCGCGCCATCCATGTTTGATTCCATGGCGGCCGGCCTTCCACGGTCCACCGACGTCTTCGTGATCGGCGGCGGGCCCGCCGGGCTGGCCGCGGCCATCGCCGCGCGCCGCCGCGGATTTGACGTGACGCTCGCAGATTGCTCCGTTCCGCCCATCGACAAGGCATGCGGCGAAGGCATCATGCCGGACGGCGTCGCCGCGGCCCGCTCCCTGGGGATCGATCTGGACGACTCGTGCGGGCTCCCCTTCCGGGGAATTCGATTTTGTGAAGGCGGCGAATCGGTCGGAGCCTCGTTCCCCCGCGGCCACGGCCTCGGCCTGCGCCGCACCGCGCTGCACCAGCTCATGGCCAGCCACGCCATCGACGCCGGGGTGCGCCTGGTTTGGGGCGTGAACGTCACCGGGATTGGCGGCGAAGGCGTATCGGCCGATGGCCGCCTGGTCCGCGCCCGCTGGATCGTTGGCGCAGATGGCGGCAACTCCCCCGTGCGCCGCTGGGCCGGGCTCGACGAGTGCGAGCGCAACAGCCGCCGCTACGGCTTCCGCCGGCACTACCTCGTGGAGCCCTGGAGCGAATTCATGGAGATCCATTGGGGCGACGGCTGCCAGCTCTACATCACCCCGGTGGCCGCCGGCGAGATCTGCGTGGTCCTGATCTCTCGCGATCCCCGATTGCGCCTCGACGATGCCCTGCCGCGGTTCCCCTACGTGGCCGAGCGGCTCTCCCGCGCGCCCGCAAGCCGGGAACGCGGCGGCGTCTCCGCATCGCGCCGCCTGAAATCGGTCTGCCGCGGGCGCGTGGCCCTGGCCGGCGACGCTTCCGGCTCCGTGGACGCCATCACCGGCGAAGGCCTCTGCCTGCTGTTCCAGCACGCCGTCTCGCTGGCGCGCGCGCTCGAAGCCGGGGACCTGGCGCTCTACCAGGCCGAGCACCGGCGCATCGGACGGCGTCCGGGATTCATGGCCGATCTCATGCTGCTGCTCGACCGCCGCGGGAGAGGCGCACATTGGATCCGGCGCCGCGCGATCGGCGCCATGGCATCCGAGCCGCGTCTCTTTGCCCGCATGCTGGCGATGCACGTCGGCGAACTCGCGCCCTTCGATTTCGTCGCTAACGGACTGTCTCTGGGCTGGCACATGTTGACCCTATGATGAAGATGAAGCTTGTGCGATCGATCGTTCCAAAGCTCGCGATGGCCGCCGCGCTGGCGGCTGCTTTCCACGGTTCGCCGGTGCTGGCGGAGAGCGTCGCATTGCAGTTCGACCCCGCGCATACGAAAGTGGAGTTCACCCTGGCGGATGTGCTCCACACCGTTCATGGCTCATTTGCGCTCGAGCGCGGCGACATTACGTTCGACACCGCCACGGGCAAGTCCACGGGCGAGTGGGTGGTGGATGCCGCCAGCGGCGACAGCGGCAGCGGCGCCCGCGACCGCCGCATGCACCAGAACGTGCTGGAGAGCGGGCGCTATCCCGAGATCGTCTTCCGCCCCGACCACCTGGAAGGCAAGGTCGCGCCGCAAGGTGTTTCGCAGGTCTGGCTTCACGGCACGTTCTCGATCCATGGAGCCGGGCACGAGATCACCGTGCCGGTTACCGTGGACGTCAAGGACGGCCTGTACACGGTCACGGCAAGCTTCGCCGTGCCCTACGTCAAATGGGGCATGAAGAACCCGAGCACGCTGTTTCTCCGGGTGAGCGATCACGTCGATATCACCATCCACGCGTCGGCGTGCGTTCATTAGCGGCGGAGCCGGCGCCTATCGAACCGCGACGGTCACTCCCGGCTGGCTGGCCGCGCCGCCGACCAGCAACTGCACGGGCACGGCGGCTCCCGGAGTGATTCCGGATGGAATGCGGACGTTCAGTTGCAGCACTCCCGCCACGTATCCGGGCGCCGCGCCGGCGTAGAGCAGATCCGCGGTGACGCCGCCGATCCGCACTTCAACGGTCGCGACGGGCACTGGCAAAGGCGGTGACGCCGGCAAGCCATCCACGCCGGCGGGACTGGTCTGCCCCGCACCGGTAGCGTACAGGATCACGATGTCGCCGCGCGCCGCCGGGTTGCCCGCGCCGTTCAGGCCGCCCGCCAGGTTGACGATGGCGCCCTGCCCGCTGCCGCTGCCGTCCGAAGTGAACAGGCCCGGCGTAGCCTGCGCCACCGGAATCGAAAAGGCGGCGCTCCGCTGGCCTTGATACTCCAGAAGCACGCTGGCGGCCGGATTCCCCGCCACCTCGTACGGCGCCACCGCGCTCACCTGGCCCGCCGCCGCATAGAACATCGGCGCAGGCGTTCCGTCGAAGAATACGCGCGCGCCCGCCAGGTTCGTGGACACGAGTCCCGACGAGTCCAGTTGCAGCGCCGCGCCGCCCACCGGACCCAGATTGGCCCCGAACACCGTGATCAGCTCGCCCGGCGAGACGCTTCCGCCGCCATAACTGGCCGCGTTGCCGAGGCTGCCGGCGGCGGCAACGGGCGCCGCGGCGCAGGCATTCACCCAATCCGCCGGCGGCGGTGAAAAGCGGTTCGCCAGTTGGGTTTCGAACAGCGATGCCGGCTGAAGGCCGGTCTGGCCAAGCCCTTCGTACAGCACATTCCGCAACGCATTGGGTCCGGTACCGACCTGGAGACCGGCGGCCCGGGCCATCAATTGGCCATGCAGCGCCGGGGTGGTCGATTCGTCCGATCGGTCATAAGCCGCGTCGGCCCCTGGTCCGCCCACCACAATGGCATTCCCGTCGGGTGAGGGCGATATATGGATTTCGCCGCCCCACGTGATGGATTGGCCGTCGCTGTTTTTCGATGTGCCATCGCCGCTGAAGTTCCAAAGCACTCCCGAGGCCAGAGTCTGCCAGGCGCCATCGCTCTGGGTGCCGCGGTCCAAACCAAAGAGCGCCCCGCCGGCTTGTTGCACGTGCTCGTCCCAGAGGATCGCCTGCACAAAGGCGAAGTGCGTGTCGTCGGGCTGTGTGGAGCTGCGCGACAGGCACTGGGTGAGGACCACCACGGAGGTCAGCGGGTTCAGGGTGATGAAATTGTGCCGCCCCTGCTCGCTCCGGCAGCGCTTGATCAAAACGTTCTGCGAGTTTTCGGTGAGAATGCCGTAGCCCCACCCGTCGCCGTTCTTGTCCTGCGCGCCGGCAACCACGCTGTCCAGCACCGTGACTCGCGCCGAGTACAGCACGTGAATCCCACGCCGCGGGAAGTTCGACACGCTGACGTCGTCTACCCAACCGTTGCGCACTCCCTCGAAGAAAACCGCCGAGCCGTGCGGAGCCGGCTGGCCGGTGCTGTCGGCATCCGTTCCGATGTTGTTCTGAAAATGAATGCTCACGCCCCGGATGCCGAGATTCTCGTTCATGTCGGTGTTGGCCGCGAGGATCTGGATCGGATTGTTGGCGGGGTCCAGCGTCCAGGGCATCGGCGCATCGAGAAACACGCGATTTCCTGTTTTGCCGGTCACCTGGCGGAGATAAGTGAACGAGAACGCCCAGTTGTTCGGCGTCCAGGGGTAGGGCGGTTGGGAATTGGCCGCGGTGAGGGCGGGCCAGAAATACTGCTGCACCACGATCCAGTCGCCGGTCTTGATGGAGGAGGCGTCGGCGGTGTCCACCTGCATGTCGCCGCGTTGCACTACGGCCAGGACGGTAGTCACCGCCGTGGTGGTTTGAACCCAGCCGTGGTTGCTTTTGCCGAAGGTTCTGCCGAAGGTGAACAAGCCGTCGTAATGAGGGTCGGGCGAAGGATAATTCGAAGGCACGTCGATGAAGGTCTGGCCGCTGCCGGCCCCTTCGATCGAGACATTGTTGTAATTGATGTCGACCGGCGCGGACAGCGTGAACGATCCCGCGGGGATGCGCACGATACCGCCTCCCGCTTTGCCCACGGCGTCGATGGCGGCCTGCAGCGCGGAAGTGATGTCGCCCACGGCAGTAACCGTCTTTACATTGCAGGGCACGGAGCCGGGGCTCCGCGCGCCCAGATAGTATCCCGCAAAGGAGTAATCGTCGAGCGCCCACTGGCGGCCCGCGAACGTCACGGCCTGGGTCGAATATTTGCCGTTCACGCGAGGAAAGAGCTGGGACGTCCAGCTCTGTGCAAGAGCGGTGGCGGCCGTCAGAGCTAGGACGATGCTACGGTTCATTTGCGGCGTTCTGAATATTTTCCCACGGCCCGCGCGCGAAAGGGGCGGGCGGTACGGCGTGATACGCTCAATCCATGCGGCTGGCGGATCGGAACGCAGTCATTACCGGCGCATCCCGCGGCTTGGGAAAACAGATCGCACTCGCCATGTGGCGCGAAGGAGCCAACCTGCTGCTGGTTTCCCGCACCGGGGACGCCTGGACCGAGCCCGGCGCCGGAGACCGGCGGGCGCACGTTCTGGCGGCCGACCTG
>DASQZT010000311.1:0-3000 GCA_035638575.1 Bryobacteraceae bacterium | reverse complement strand
GTGCTGTTCGGCGAGAAGATCACGCCCAACCTGCACAAGCTGGCCCGCGAATTCGTGCTGTTGGATAATTTTTACGTCAACGCCGACGTGAGCGCCGACGGCCACGCATGGTCCACCGCGGCCATTGCCCCGGATTACGTGCAGAAGATGTGGCCCAACAAGTACGCCAATCGCCGCAAAACCTACGATTTCGAAGAGCAGGACCCGCTGTCGCTGCCCCCTGCCGGCTACCTGTGGACCAATGCCGCTTCCGCGGGCGTCTCGATCCGGAACTTCGGCTACATGGTGAACAACAAGCCCGGCGCGGCCCCCGGAGCGGAGCAGGTCGCCAGCGTGCGCGATCCGGTGCTGTCCAAAGCGACCAACCTGTTCTTTCGCGGATTCGATCTCGCTTTCCCCGACGTGGAGCGGGTAAAGGTTTTCCAGAGCGAGCTGGCGGAATATGAGAAAACCGGCGAGATGCCGCGACTGATAGTTATGCGCCTGGGCAACGATCACACCAACGGAACGGCGGCCGGGAAGACGTCGCCGCTTTCTTCGGCCGCGGACAACGATTACGCGCTCGGCCTCCTGGTGGAGGCGGTTTCGAAATCGCGCTTCTGGACCTCGACCGCTATCTTCGTGCTGGAAGACGACGCGCAGAACGGCCCCGACCACGTGGATTCGCACCGCTCGCCCGCCTTCGTGATTTCGTCGTATGCCCGCCGCCACGCCGTGGACAGCACCATGTACAACACCACGTCGATGTTGCGCACCATCGAGTTTCTGGTGGGTCTGAGGCCCATGACGCAATTCGATGCCGCTTCTCGGCCCATGTCGGCGTCGTTCCAGAAGACGCCCGGCCCGGCGGGGTACACGGCCGAAAAACCGCGGGTCCCGCTGGATGACAGGAATCCGCCGAACGCTCCGGGCGCAGCGGCTTCCAACCGGATGAATTTCGAGGAGGCGGACCAGGCCGGCGATGACGAGCTGAACGATATTCTCTGGCGGGCTGTCCGGAAAGATGCCCCGCCTCCGCCCGTACGGAGTTACTTCGGAAAATAGCCGCTGCTCCCGTGGCAGCAAGGAGCCAATGCCGCAAACCTATCTGTGCTTCCTCTGGCACATGCACCAGCCGTACTACAAGGACCTGATCTCCGGCGAATACAAGCTGCCGTGGACGCGCATGCACGCGCTCAAGGACTACTACGGCATGGTCCGCATCCTGGAAGAGTTCCCGAAAGTCCACCAGACGTTCAACCTGGTGCCCTCTATGATCGCGCAAGTGGCCGAGTATGCTTCGGGCGAAGCCAACGATCCTTTTCTGCGGACGGTGCTCAAGCCCGCTGAAAGCCTCACCGAGGCGGACCGCGCGTTCCTGCTGCGTCACTCGTTCTACTCCGACCCGTGGCACATGATCTTTCGCTACCCGCGCTACGGCGAGCTGTACGAAGCCTGGCAGGCGCAGAAAACCTCCGGCGCGCCCTGCCTGTTCGGCGTGCAGGAGTTCCGCGATCTGCAGATGTGGTCGCAGCTCGCCTGGTTCGACGAGGAGTTCCAGGCCGAGGATCCGGAGGTCCGCGAGTGGGTGCGGCGCGGCCGCAACTTTGTGGCGGCGGACCTCGACCGCATGGCCGGGAAGCAGCGCGAACTCATCGGCAAAGTAGTTCCCGCCTATCAAAAGGCCGCCGCTTCGGGGCAGGTCGAAATCTCGACCACGCCCTATTACCATCCCATTTTGCCGCTGCTGTGCGATTCCGATATCGCCGGCGTGGCGCACGACGGCGTGCCGCTGCCGCCCCGTTTCCGGTATCCCGAAGACGCGCGCCGCCAGCTTGCGCGGGCGCGGGAGTATTGCGCCGGCCTGTTCGGCAGGGCGCCGGTGGGCCTGTGGCCCTCCGAGGGCTCGGTTTCCGACGAAGTCTTCACCATCGCATCCGATCTGGGTTTCCAGTGGGCCGCCACCGATAGCGGCGTGCTCGGCCGCACCCTGGGGCGGCATCTGCCGGTGGAGGACCTCTACCGTCCGTACCAGTGGCGGCAACACGGCCGCTGCCTGAGAGTGATCTTCCGCGACCACCTCCTGAGCGACCTCATCGGCTTCGTCTATTCCAGGATGGAAGCCCGCGACGCGGCCGAGGATCTTCTGCGGCGCATTCGCGACAACTGCGCCGGCATCCTCAGCTCCGGCCGCGACGCGCTGGTTCCCATCATTCTCGACGGAGAGAACGCCTGGGAGTATTACGACCGCAACGGCCGGCGCTTCCTGCGCGAACTCTACGGCCGGATTTCCGGCGACCCCGGCCTGTCCGCTTTGACGGTGAGCGAGGCGCTCGAACGGCTCGAGCCCTCGCCGCTCGACCGCATCTTTCCGGGCTCCTGGATCGGCGCCAATTTCGATGTGTGGATCGGAGCCGAGGAAGACAACCAGGCGTGGAGCCAACTGCTGCGCGCGCGCCAGGCGTTCGACGATACCGGAGGTGTTCCCGACGAGCAGCGCCGCCTCGCTTTCGAAGAGCTGCTGATCGCCGAAGGGAGCGACTGGTGCTGGTGGTACGGACCGGAGCACGACTCCGCCAATCGCGCGGAATTCGACCAGCTCTATCGCAGCCACTTGGCCAACGTATACCGCTTCCTGAATCTCACTCCGCCCGAGGAGCTTTCCCGGCCCATCCTGCGGATGGTGGCGCCCGAGGTGCACATCGAGCCGTCGAGCGCCATCTCGCCGGTGATTGACGGCGAAGTGACTTCGTATTTCGAATGGATGGGCGCGGGAATCTACCGCGTGGACGAGCGCTCCGGATCGATGCACGGCAAGAAGGTCCTGGTGAAGGAAGTGCACTTCGGCTCCGATGGCGTGAACTTCTACCTGCGCGTCGACTTTCACCCCGGGCACGAGGCGGACTTGCCCGGATTGGATGCCCGCCTGACGATCGAATCGCTGGACGGCTCGCGCAAAGGCCAGGCCGCGATCGAGTTCCTGGCGGGATCCGCCCGGCTGGAAGAGGTGAAGCCGGAAGG
>DASQZT010000310.1:0-17378 GCA_035638575.1 Bryobacteraceae bacterium | reverse complement strand
GCGCAGCGAGACGGTCTCGAGG
Source organism: Bryobacteraceae bacterium (assembly GCA_035638575.1). Classification (GTDB taxonomy): domain Bacteria; phylum Acidobacteriota; class Terriglobia; order Bryobacterales; family Bryobacteraceae; genus DASQZT01. Next base: position 17,356 of record DASQZT010000310.1, on the reverse strand, counting down.
CCGTACACCTCGCTGAAAATGCGGCAGTAGTGCTCGCCCACCAGTTTCTGCAGGGCATAGGGCGATTTCGGCTGCGGCATCATGGTCTCGACCTTGGGAAGCACGGGCGTGTCGCCGTAGGCGGCAGACGAAGCGGCGTACACCACGCGGCCGGCTTTGCCTTCGCTCGCCGCGCGCAGCACGTTGAACGTGCCGGTGATGTTGATATCGTGCGATGGCACGGGGTCGTCGATGGAACGCGGAACCGAGGGGATGGCCGCTTCGTGAAACACCACCGCCGCGCCGCGGATCACCGGCGCGATGGCGTCGTAATCGCGGATGTCGGCGCGCTGGAAATCGATGGAGCCGCGCACCTCCGCCAGGTTCTCTTCAAACCCGGTCAGCAGGTTGTCGATCACCACGACTTGGCGGGCGCCTTCGCGCAGCAGGCTGCGCACAATCGCCGAGCCGATGAACCCCGCTCCTCCGGTAACGACGTAGTGGCTCATGATAGCTGGGCGATTTCCGATTCCAGATGGCGCAGGGATTCGCCGGCCAGACGTTCCGCGCCGGGGGTGAAGTCGAAAGCTTCGAGCGAAATCCAGCCGGAATAGCCGCGCCGGCGCAGCGTCTCGAACACCGGCTTGAAATCGTAATCCCCCGCGCCGCAATGGCGGCCGTCCAGTTCGTTCACGTGGACGTGGCGGATGATGTCGAAGTGGCGGTCCACCAGCACCGCGGGCGGCTCGGCTTCGTCGACCGCATTGTGCACGTCGAACATCGTCTGAATGGCCGGGCTGGCGATCTCGCGCACGATTTGGGCGGCCTCTTCGAGCGTCCGCACCACGTCGCTCTGGTTGGCCGGAAGCGCTTCCACCAGTACCTGGACCCCCCGGCTGTACGCCTGGGCCGCGACGCCGGCGAGTCCTTCGACAAAGTGGCGCGTGGCCTCGCGGCTGGTCAGTCCGCCGGTGGTGGAGCGCTGCTTGGGCGAGCCGAAGACCATGACCCCGTTGCCGCCCAGGTCGGCGCACAGGTCGATCAGCTCCCGGATGTGGTTCCAGCTTCGCTCGCGCAGTGCGGCGTCGGGAGCGGTGACGTGCAGCCCCGCGGGACTGACCATCAGCCAGTGCAGCCCGACGAACGCGAGCCCTTCGGACTCCATGATGCCCCGGTATTCTCGTCGCTGGGCCGCGGTGACGCCGGCGGGCGTTTCCGCCAGGGTGAACGGAGCGATTTCGATGCCCGTGTAGCCGGCTTTGCGGATGGCGCGGCAGGCGTCGCGGAAGGGCCACTTCTCGAATGCTTCATTGCACATCGCGTGGCGGAACTGGAAAGCCATGAAACACCAGTTTACTCGGAACGGCTCCACGGATGAGGACTTTTGCCCAGGCGCGGTCGAGCGGAGCGAAAACGCCGGCGCTATTTGCCATCCACGATAAAGTGGTGCTAAACTCTTTTATGGGCTTACAAGGCCCAAAAATCGAGTATTTGAGCCAACCGGCTCTCGGGAGAAATCATGTTTCAGAAACTGGTCCTGACGTTCGTGATTCTGGCACTTGCGGTGGCAACCGCGGGGACGGTGCCGGGTGTGGGCAACTACAAGCTGACACTGCTCCAGCCTTCCGTCGTGAATGGCACGGAATTGAAGGCAGGGGATTATCGGCTGAGCCTGGCGAATGACATGGTCAAGATCGTGAGCGGAAAGCTGTCCGTGGAAGTGCCGGTAAAGGTCGAGACCGCTGACCAGAAGTTCGACAGCACTGCCATACGGTATACCGACAAGGGTGGAAAGGCTGCGATTTCGGAGATCCGCCTGGGCGGGACGAAAACCAGGCTGGTCTTCAATCAATAGGGACAGGCGATTGAGTGAGGACAGGCCGGGAGGCCTGTCCTACTTTCGCCAGTCCGGCCAGCAGCCAGAGATTCCGGACCTGGCGGTAACCCAGGTTCTCGGGGATGGCGGCGAAAAAGAGGCGTGCCAGCGGCGTGGGATCCGAGCCCTGGCGCTGCGCCAATTCGCGTAAAGTCACGGCCGCCATGGAAACCACCATTCCCATTCCCGCAGTGGTCAGCAGGATCAGGCCGGCCAGGGCCGAGTCGATCCGGCCGGTCAGCCAGCCGGCGGCGGTCAGGACGTAGGCGGCGGTCTCCAACAGCGGGCGCAGGCAGCGTGTCGCCAGAAGCGCCGGGATGCCCCAACCGATGGCCCCCAATCCCCCCGCAATGGCCTTCCGCCGCCGCCAGGCGAGCCCGATCTGCATCTGGTCGCGCGCAATCCGGCTGCGCAGCTCCTTCAGCGAGCGCGTCGGGCGCGTGCATCGCAGCGCATCCGGGATGAACACGACGTGAGACGGCTTCCCCGACGCGCGCGCGAGTCCGTGCAGGTGCAACACCAGTTCCAGCGGGCCGGTGCGGAATCCCCCCGATTTCAGAATCGCCTCGTGGCGGATCAGCAGCGCCGAGCCCGGCGTCGGCACGGTCGCATCGTACCCGGCGAAGGCCGCACAGCGCACCAGCCAGAGGCGCAGCGACTCGAGCGCCGCCAGGTTGGCCGCCAGGCCGCCCGGAGTGGTCTCCAACCCCGCGCCGCACACCGCGATGGTCTCCGGCGTCTCCAGCATCGGCAGCACCATCCGAAGCAGAATCGTGGGCGGGAATTCGGAGTCGCGATCGATCAGCGCGATGAGCGGAAATGACGCCTGGTTCACGCCGGCATTCAGCGCGTCGGCCTCTCCCCCCGGTTTCTTGTCCACCACCAACAGCCGGTTTGGCCGGCTGGACCCGTAGATTCCCCGGACGCCGGCCGTGGGCAGATCCTCGACGGCGTCGCGGGTCAGCAGGCCCAGCCCGAATTCGCGGCGCCAGGTGTCCATCTCGGTTTCCGACGGCCCGTCCAGCACCACGATCAGCTCGTAGATGCCGAAATGCAGTTCGAGCAGGTGCTGCACGTACTCGCGCGACTCCGGAGAGACGTCGGGAGGCACGGCGATCACCGAGACGCCCGGAACCAGCGGCGAGCGCAGCAGCGGCGCCGGATCGTAGGTGTGGCCGGAGCGGGTCATCTGCCGCAGTACAAAGCACCCCTTCAACAGGGCGGCGAAACTGGCCACGCCGGCGCCGAACAGCCAGAGCGCCAGAAGCTGAACCACCGTCGAGAGGATGGTCATGCCGTCGCCTTGTACCGCAGGCGGGCGAGCGCTTCCTTGGCCGCGGCGGCGGTGAAAGCATTCGTGCTGAGGGCCAGTTCTTGCAGAGTCTCCCGGCCGCGCGGCGGCATGTCTCCCAACGCGGCTGCGGCCGCCCGTGCCACCCTGGCCGGTCCGATGCGCAGCAATCGGGCGAGCAGAGGCATCGCATCCACCAGTCCCATGCGCCCGGCGCTGGCAGCCGCCGCTGCGGCAACGTCCGGATCGTTGTCGGCTAGGGCCGCCTGGATCGCGGCCTGGCCCGCGGTGGACTGCGGAACCAGCCACGCCAGCCGGAGCGCCAGAATCCTGATCCCCCGGTTGCGGTGCCTCAGCACTTCGTTCAGGTTCTCCAAAGGGATGGCCCGCTCCCAGGCCACCAACATATCCAACGCGGCGGTGGCCCGGGCCTCGTCCGGGGCGTGAAGTACCGCGGGAATCGCGCGTTCGCAAAGCATCACCGCATGGCGGCGCAAGTCCTCGGCCAGAAGGGTCCGGACCAGCACGGTCTCCGAGATCGCCGTATCGAACGCCAATTCGACTTCGTCGACGCCTCCCGACTGTACCAGCGCACGGCACGCGGCGATGCGCACTTCCGGATCGGCGTCATTGGCGCCCTGCACCAGAATTTCTCCCGTCAGGCGCCGGCAGGGTTCGTACACCGAGACAAAGGCAAGCTGGTTGAATGCGGCTCGTCGGCTGACGGAGTCGCGGGAACGCGTCTCGGGAATCCACTCCTTGACCAGCCCCAGTTCCAGCGCCAGCGAGCACAGGCGGTCCAGCGAGCTGCCCGCCAGGGCGCCCTGAAATGTCAGCATCGTCCGCGCAATGTCGCCGGATCCTCTGGCGGTGAAGCCTCGCAACTGCGAAATCTCGTTGTTGCCGGAGATATAATCCACCAGCGCGTCGCGAATCTCCGGCTGCATGGCTGCGGAAAGGTTCTCCTTCTTCCTCCGCACCAGCGACCGCACGCACGCCACCGAGAACATGGCGCACAACAGAAGCGCGTAAATCCCCACCAGCGCAACTACCGCTGAGAATTCGACCTGGGTCATCGGCGGAGAAGCCGTTTCAGCCGCGCCACCAGTTCGAGCGGGCTGAAGGGTTTCACCACGTAGTCGTCCGCACCCAGGCTGAAACCGCGGAGTACGTCGCTTTCCTGCTGCCGGGCGGTGAGCAACAGAACGCGAACCGGGATCTCTTCCCTCCGAATGGTGGAGAGAAGCGCGAAACCATCCAGGTTGGGCATGTTGATATCCAGTACCGCGGCGTGCGGCCGATGGCGCCGAATCAACTCCAGGGCGCTGGTCCCGTCGGCGGCGGTCTCGCACTCCATGCCGAAATTCCGGACCGCCGTCCCTACCAGGGCCAGCACCGTGGGATCGTCGTCGGCGATCACCACGCGCGGCCGGACCGCGGGGGCTTCGGCGGCCGCCCGCGGTTTCTCGCGGGGAGAGGTGCGATGCTGCTGCAACGCCTGTTTGAGACGCATCAGCGCCTCTTCGGGCTGCCAGGTATCCATCAGGATGTCGCTGGCCAGCGACTGCAGCGATGGATCCAGCGCCAACAGGTCCTCGCGCGGGCCGATCAAAACCAGGGGCGCCCGGTCCGCCACGGCCGCCGTCAGCCAGGGAGAACCCGCGGTTTCCGAGCGCACGTAAATCACCGCCACATCACAGGGCGAACCGGTCGATGAGGGCCCCTCGGACGCCTGAAATGTCACCGGTTCGGCGCCTGCCCGCTGGACCGCAACCATCAGGCGTTGCGCCTCATTGGCCGGCAGCCCCACCAGAGCGATCCGCTTGCCCTCCAGCGCCTCCTGGAGCGCGTCGGGCACCGGCAAATCGCGGGCGTCACGCGGGCTGGTGAAGGCCAACGCCAGCGCCGTCAGGGACTCGCGAAGCTGGCTCTGATCCAGGGGCCGTTCCAGCAGAACCGCCTCCACTTCGCGCGCCAGCCGGGTAATGGCGCTGTATCCCAGCAGTCCCGCGGCGCCGATCCATTGGTGCACGCTTCTGGCCGCGTCGTTCGGACTGAACTGCCCATCCAGATCCAGCAGCCACTGCCGTGCCTGTTCCTGCCCTTCTTCCAGGAACCGCCGCCGCAGGGCTTTCAGGTCGGACGCCGGCAGCGATGCTTCCTCCGTATCCTGCGGAGGCGGCGCCGGCCCCGCCTGCGCCTCCGCCCGCCGGTCCAGGAATTCGCGAATGCGGCTGCCCAGCGACCGCGTATCGATGGGCTTGGTAATGTAGCCGTCGCAACCCGCGCTGATGGCCTTCTGTTCTTCCCCCTTCATGGCGAAGGCCGTCAGTGCGATTACCGCCACGTCGCGCAGGTTGGTGTCCTGTTTGATGCGGCGCGTCAGTTCCAGACCGTCGATGCCGGGCAACTGCACGTCCGTCAAAACCAGGCTCGGATGGTAGTTGCGCAGTAGATCCCACGCTTCCTCGCCGCTGGCCGCGGTCAACACCTTGTACCCCTCGTTGATGAGCAGTATGCGGGTCAGTTTGAGGTTTACCGGCGTGTCATCTACGATCAGAATAGATTCGCCTGGCATCGATTGGTATTTTAGCCTACCCGGGCGCTTTCGAGGCTTAAGTACTATTCCCAGAGGTACTGATGGGCAGTACTGCCGAGAAGGTGGTGCCTACCCCGAGGGTGCTGCGTACATCCACCGAGCCGCCTTGTGCTTCCACGATGTGGCGGGTCAGAGCCAACCCCAGACCGGTGCCCTGCTCGGCCTTCCGGCTGCTCGTAAGTTGTTGAAATTCCTGGAACAATCGCGGAATCTCTTCGGGCGGGATACCCACTCCGGTGTCCTCCACTTCCAGACGGAAAAAGCCTATGTCGTCCGCCTTGGCCTTCACGCAGACGCGGCCGCCTTCGGGGGTGAACTTCACCGCATTCGACAGATAGTTGTACAGAACCTGCTTGAACCGGGAGGTGTCGATCACTGCCGTAAATGCCTCCGGTACATCCGTGGATAGCGCTATATTTTTCTTCACCGCAATCGGCGAGACGACGTCGCACACTTCCCGGACGAGGTCGCCTATCTGGCAGGGTTCCGGCCGGAACTCCATCTTCCCGGCTTCCACTTTGGAAAGGTCGAGAATGTCGTTGATGAGGCCCAGCAGGTGGCGCCCGCTGGTCAGGATATCGCCCAGGAACTCGCGCTGGGTTTCGTCCAACAGTCCCGCCTTGCCGTCCACCATAACCTCGGAGAAACCGATGATGCCGTTCAGCGGAGTGCGCAATTCGTGCGACATGGTGGCCAGGAACCGGCTTTTGGCCATAGTGGCGGAATGCGCGGCCTGGAGAGCCCGGCCAAGCTGCTCGTTCTTGTTGCGCAGCTCCATGGCATACTGCTCCACTTTGCGGGCAGCCACGGCCGCGAGCTTGCGCTCGGTGACGTCGAGCAGGGAGCGGCAGACGCCGGTCACCTCGCCGTTTTCGTTGCGGATCAGGCTTTCGCGGATCTCCACCCTGATGCGGGAGCCGTTTTCCAGGAGGTAATCGCATTCGTAGGGTCCCGAATCGACCCCTTTGGCGATGCGCTCCATCATGTTGGCGCGCAGGATGTCCTGCTGGTCCGGAGGCGCCAGGTCCCAGGCGCGGCGGCCGAGAATACGATCCGGCCCGCACTTGAGCAGGTTGCACACGGCCTGGTTGAAACGGCGGACCTCGCCGTCGCGGTCGGTCTCCTCGTAAGGAATCGGAGCCTTGTCGAACAGCTCGCGGTAGCGCCGTTCGCCTTCCGCCAGTTTGGTCTCGTGATCTTGCAACAGAAAGGCCGTGTCTTCGATCTGGCTGGCGAGCTCGCCGATTTCGTCCCTGCCCGAGGTGAACGGCTTGAGCTTCAGCCCGTTGGCCAGGCGTTGCGCGTTGACTTCCACCTCGCGCAGGCGGTTGGACATCCTGCCGAACACGATCAGGTGAACGAAAAGCGCGCCCAGCGGGCCGGCCACGCCGCAGATCATGACGATCCGGAAGAGCCCCTGCCGCATGGTGGCGCCCTTGTAAAAGGCGCGGAAAATGCGCGAGTCCTGTGCCTGATTCAGCAGCGTGAGCCGCGTCTCGACCTCCGCGACCAGGCTCTTCGCCCCCTCCAGCGTGGCTGCGCGGCCCGCGGGGCTCGCCGCGCCGCCCCTGCCCCGGCGCACGGCTTCCAGAAGCCGCATCTCTTCCTCAACCGGGCCCTGGATGGCTTGCAGGCTGGCCACCAGTTCCGGGTCGTCCGCCACGGCGTTGGAAAGCCGTTTCAGGGACTGTTCCGCCCAGACCCGCGCCTGGTCGTAGGAGGAAAGAGACTTGGTGTCCCCGCTGGCCACAAAGTCGCTTACCGCGGTCTGCGCATCGAGCAGGAAAATGCGAAGCTGCAGAAGCTCGGCCCGCGTATCGTTGGCGTGCGCGGCTTCCCGATCGGCTTTGTAGGCCTCGCCTTCGATGGAATAGATGGCGAACAACGCCGTAAACAACGCGATCAGGGGGATCGCGAGGCTGGCGACGCCTTTGGCGCGCAGCGAAAGGCGGGGGAGGCGGGTCTGGGTGCCGGACTGCATGAGACTTCATTTTAAGACCCCGCGGGGCGAAATGTATGACTATCCAACGTTATAGACGGTTCTAGGGGTCCTATCGCCCGGGGTGCGGCCGGCTTTGCCCCGGTCCTCCTGCCCGCCCGCGCGGCCCCAGGTTTTACGAACGTAACGCCTCCGATACTCGTATGTACTATGGAGTTAGGATTAAGACGCATGGCATTGCGTAAGAAACGCTCGCTGTTTTGGATCCTGCTGGCGTTGATTCCAGCATTTGCCGCTGTGGCATTCTTCTCGCTGAGGGCTCTCAGCCGCACGCCGGCCAAAATCGATCCGGAGAAACTCGCGCGCGTCGAAAAGATCGATCTCGCCCGATCCGTCGTGGCCACCGGTAAGATCGAACCCACCACCAAGGTGGAAATCAAATCCAAGGCCAGCGGCATCATACTCAAACTACCGGTCAACGTGGGAGACGTGGTCAGCCTCGGGCAGGTGATTTGCGAGCTGGACCAGAACGATCTCCTTCCGCGCCTGCGGCAGGCACAGGCCGCATTGGGAATGGCCGAGGCGCAGCTCATCAGCGCCCGTGCCGACCACGAGCGAAACAAAGTGGAGGCGGCGGGCCCCGACGTCCCGTTCCTGAAAAAGGACATGGATCGCGCCCGCATGATGTTTCAGGAGATGCTGGTCCCGCAGACCGCGCGCGACGACGCGGAAAAGAACTATCAGCTCGGCTTGAACCGCCAGCAGTCGGCGGTCGTGAACCTCGGCGTGTCGCAAGCCGCCATCGCCAAGGCCGAAGCGCAACTGGAACAGGTCCGCGCGCAACTGGCGCAGTCCGAAGAAGACCTGCGCAACGCCACCATCGCTTCGCCCATCGACGGCGTGGTGCTCTCGCGCGACCGCGAGGTGGGCGACGCGGTCAGCTCCATTCTGACCATGGGTTCCGGCGCCACCCTCATCATGACGGTGGGCGACCTGCGCGAAGTTTACGTCAAGGGCAAAGTCGACGAAAGCGATATCGGCAAGGTATATCTCGGCCAGCCCGCGCGGATCAACGTGGAATCTTACAAGGACCAGCAGTTCAACGGCAAAGTCACCAAGATCTCGCCCATGGGCGTGGAAAAGGACAACGTCACCACCTTCGAAGTGCGGGTCTCGATTTCCAACGAATCGCGGAAGCTCAAGGCCACCATGACGGCCAACGCCGAAATCATGCTGGAGGAGCGCAAGGGCGTCCTGGCGATACCCGAAGGCGCCATCATTTATAAGAAGGACCGCTCGACCGAGGTCGAAATACCGGACGCCACATCCGAAACCGGCACGCGCCGCGTTCCGGTGACTACCGGCATCAGCAACGGCTCCAAGACGCAGATCGCCAAGGGCCTCTCCGAGGGCCAGCAGGTGATCCTGCAGTAGCACGGGCCTCGAAGCCTGTCTCGGAGCGTTCCATGTCTTTCCTCACCGAACTCTTCGCCCAAGTCCTCTCCAGCCTGATGCGCAACAAGCTGCGCAGCTTCCTCACCATGGCGGGGATCGCCTGGGGCGTGGCGTCGATCGTGCTGATCGTCGCCATGGGCGACGGGTTCAAGAGCGGCCAGCGCGACCGCTTTCGCGAATTGGGCGAGAACATCGTCGTGGTCTTCAACGGCCGCACCGAAAAACAGGTGGGCGGCCGTCGCGCCGGCAGGCGCATACGGCTCACCTACGACGACGTGCGCGACATCCGCTCCGAATGTTTCCTGGTTTCCCGCGTGGTGGGAGAGTTGCAGAACCCGGCCAGCGCCGTCAGTCCGTTCAACAGCGGCACGTTTCAGGTGATGGGCGTGGAGCCCCTGTATTCCGAGATCCGCAACATCCCGGTGGACCGCGGCCGCTTTCTGGCCGAGCAGGACAACGCCGGCGCGGCGCGCGTGGCCGTGATGGGCGACAACGTCCGCAAGCAGTTGTTCGGCGAGCGGCCGGTGGCCCCGGGCGCGGCCTTCGCCATCAACGGGCTGCCCTACCGCATCGTGGGCCTGATGCCGCCCAAGACGCAGAACAGCTCCTACAACGGCCTGGACAGCGACAAGCTCTACATCCCGTACTCCACCATGGTCCGCGACCTGCCGCTCGCGGACGAGAATTTCCATCCCGGAATCCTGAGCGACCTGATTTACGTCCCGGCGTCGCTGACCGGATGGAAGGCCGCCCGCGACCAGGTGCTGCGCGTGCTGGCGCGCAACCATCGCTTCGATCCCGGCGATCCGAGCGCCGTCTTCATCTGGGACACCGTCGAGAACGCCGAGCTGGTGGACCGCATTTTTACTTCGATGACCATTTTCCTCGGCGCGATCGCGGTGGTGACGCTCACCCTGGGCGGCGTCGGGGTGATGAACATCATGCTGGTTTCGGTGACCGAGCGCACGCGCGAGATCGGGCTGCGGAAAGCCGTGGGCGCCCGGCGCCGCCGCATCCTGGCGGATTTCCTGCTGGAGGGGATTCTGCTAGCCGGTTTCAGCGGCCTGGGCGGCTGGCTGGGAGCTTACGGAGTTGCCTCGGCGGTGAACCGGCTTCCCAAGCAGGAGATGTTCGGCGGGCTGCCGGTGAGCGGAACCACTACCGCTATGGCCTTCGGCGCGCTGGGAATCATCGCTGTGGCTTCGGCCGTGTGGCCCGCCTGGCGCGCCGCCAGCCTGACGCCCGTGGAGGCGCTGCGCTATGAGCGTTAGCTCTGTTTTTCGCGAGGCCGGGCAGGCCCTGCGCTTCAACCGGCAGCGCAGCGTGCTCACTACCATGAGCCTGGCGTGGGGGGTGGCCTGCTTCGTCATCCTGTACTCCTACGGCGACGGTTTCCACCTCGCGCTGCGGTTGGCCTTCCAGCAGGTGGGGCAGGACCTCGTGCTGATGTTCGGCGGCCAGACCTCGACGCAGGCCGGCGGCGAGCGCGCAGGGCGCCGCGTTCGCCTGGAGCGCGCGGATGTCGACGCCATCCGCGAAACGGTCCCCATGGCGGCCGCCATCTCGCCCGAAATGATGATGGGCGGCATGACCGTGGTTCGCGGCTACCGCACCGAAACCATGATGGTCCGCGCGGTCACCCCGCCCTACGGGCGCGCCCGCAACCAGACCATGGGCTCGGGCCGCTGGCTGCAGCCCGAAGACGAGTTGCAGAAGCAGCGCGTCGCCGTGTTGGGTGCCAAGGCCGCCGAGAAGCTCTTCGGCGAGATTCCGCCCGAGGACGAAGAGATCTCCATCGACGGCCTGCGCTTCACCGTCGCCGGCGTGCTCAAGACCAAAACGCAGGTCGCCAACTACAACACCCCGGACAACGACTGCGTGTTCATCCCGTTCGAGACCGCGTCCCTCTACCGCGACTTGAAATACCCGGACGACATCGTGTGGATGCCCGCCAACCCGGTGTTTCGCGAAGTGACCGTGAGGCAGGTGCGGGAAACCCTGGCGCGGCTGCACAATTTCTCGCCCAACGACGAGCGCGCCGTCCGCATCTTCGTGTTCAACGAATCGATGCGGCTGGTGGACACCATGGGGATCGCGTTGAAACTGTTGCTGACCTTCATCGGCACCCTGACGCTGGCCATCGGCGGCGTGGGGCTGGCCAACATCATGCTGGTTTCGGTGACCGAGCGGACGCGCGAGATCGGCGTGTTGAAATCCATCGGAGCGACGCGCCGCTCCGTCCTGGCGCAGTTTCTGCTCGAGGCGATGGCCATCGTCACGGTGGGAGGCGTGCTGGGCGTGGCGGCCGGCTGGGGAGTCACGGTCCTGATGGGAACCCTTCCCCTGCTCGGGCCGCTGTTTCACGACACCAGCGGCACGGGCGATGTCCATCTGAAGATTTCCACGTTTGCGGTGTTGACTTCGACCCTCATGCTGGAGACCGTGGGGCTGATCGCCGGCCTGCTGCCCGCCATCAAGGCCGCGCGCCTGGATCCCATCGAAGCGCTGAGATACGAATAGCGCCGGCGCGGGAGGTGGCTCAGTTTTGAGCTGGCTCCGCCCAGTAACCGGCCTTGGCTTGGACGTGGAGCTTTTTGTCCGCTACCTCCACCGTGATTTTGCGAAATTTGCCATCCTGCACCCGGTTCGTGGGGATGTATGCGAGCACGTAATACTCCCGGCCGTCGGCCAGCGCCGAGCGGAGCTGCTTCAGCATGTCGTTGCTATCGTGAAAATAAACTCCGCCCGTAGCCCGCGCCAGTTGCTCCATGCCGCTGCCCTTCTGAAATTCAACCGCGCTCGCCTGGTGGTCCATGTCGGAAAGAAGCGTGCCGCCTCGATTGGAACTCGGAACGTGCCGTATGACGCTCTGCGCCGCGCGGTCGGCGGGCGTGCTGGCATCCATCGATCCGTTGCCCGCAAATGAACTCTGCGCCAGGCCCCGCGAATCCACGGAATAAATCCTGACGTTCCGCTCCGTAGCCACCTTGATGACCGCTTGCAACCTGGACTCGAGATCGGTTGGGCCGGCCATCTTGAATCGCTCGTCCTTGGGAAGGAACGCGGCGGCCACCGCGTAGAACTCTCGGGCCGGTTGCAAGGAAAACCCGTCCGAGACCAGAATGAGGGTCCGCCCCGCCGGCAGTTTCGCCAACTCCTCCACTACGTCTTTCAGTTGAGCCAGAAACTGCCCTCTCAACAAGGCCCAGTGTTCCGCCTGCCCATCCAGGCCGGCTTTGAGGCTCTGGGCCTGGACATCGCAACCTCTGGCCGAGGTGCAGTCGCATCCCTTGCAGAAATCGTACATCCGGTTCTTGAGATCGTTGAGCTCCGACCGCAAGGTTGCGGCGTCGCCGCCACCCAGCGCGGGTTGAACCACCGGGCTATGAAGCCTGGAAAGAACCGCCGCGGGGTCGCTGGTCGCGGTTTCGAAAACCTGAAGTTGTCGCCCGATGCTCAGCAAAACGTACTGGGCGCCTGTAGGCTTCTCCTTCTCGAAAAGCCGGGTTAGCGCTTCTCGCGTTCGCACCGAATTCGCGAAAGCCGAATGCAGCGCGTCGACGCAAATCACGAACGTGTGCCCTGCCGGTTGGGGCGCCGCTGCCGCCGATGCCGGTGGAGGTTCCGCCCGCCGGGCCACCGGGGCGGCCACCGCGGCCGGCGATGGGGAAGTATCCGTGGAAAACGCCGCGATCTCCTGTGCGGCGTCGTCCTCGAGAATGTGAAAATCCGACGCTTTGAGGCCGGTAACGTGATGGCCTTTGCCATCGGTCACAATCACCGGAACGAGAACCTGCCGGACATCCACTCGAATCACCGGCGCATCGGACTGCTGAGCGGACGCGAATGCGCCGGCCAGAACCTGAGCCACGCCGAACGCCACGAGACCGTGTGTAACCGGCAGCCTTCCCATTGGACGCATTCTACTCCAGAATCCCTGCCTCTACCGCGCCGTACACGCCGCCGTGGCGGTCTTCGCCGGATCGCTCTCCGACGCCGCCTTCAGCGTCACCGTCGCGGATGGCGCGCTCCCCGCCGCTCGTGTCACGTATACCGCCACCGTCTGCGACTCGCCGGACTTCACCGCCGCCAGCGCGTTCCGAAGCTGTGCCGACCATCCCGCGCCATACACCGCCGCCGACAGCCGGTAGATGTTGCGAGCGACCGCACCCCCTCCCGAAAAAATGCCTTTAGGCCCTTGCAATCGCCGTCTACACATGCTAGTGTCCATGGCAAATTGAGAAAGCAGAAAGGCTTTTGCTCTGTTCAGTGCCCGAAGATCAAAAGGAGGATTTTGATGGTGTACCGTCTCGCTACAATCGGAGCTGCTCTTCTGTTTCTAATGCAAGCAGCTTCTGGGTCAACCTATTCGATTAACGTCTTGACCTGCCCTTCGACAGGCGACTGTACGTCGTCGATCCAGGCCCACAATGGTACGCTCACGCCGACGACCTACGATCAACTGCAGATGACCCAGGGCAGTCCTTTCAACATCAATACAGCCGTGGGTCCCATATTCTATGCTAATGCCGTCGGCCTGGTCAATGGCAGCAGCTTGGGTGTCTTTGAGCATTAACGGACCTGCTCAAGCCGCCATTACGGTACAGGACACAATGGATGGCAACACATCTGTGTGGCCGCCGTGTGACATGAAGTGAGACCGCACCCCTTCCCGCTTGCCTCCATGCTCGCGTTGTGCGAGCATGGAGGCGGTGAACGTGATCAGTGCGAAGACCATCAAGAGATACGCGGCTGCTCATGCGGACGCGGCCGAAGAACTGCTGCGGTGGAATGCAGCGGCCAGCCATGCCGTCTGGCGGGACGTGAATGACGTTCGCCTGCACTTTCCGGATGCCGACCAGTACAAGTCGCTGTTGATCTTCAATATCCGGCACAACCACTACCGCCTGATCGTGAAGGTGGATTATCGGTCAAAGCTCCTGATGGTCAAGGAGTTCCTGACCCACAAGGACTACACCCGAGGAGGGTGGGAAAAATGGGCGCGCTAGCCATCGACAACAAGAAATACGCTCGGGTATTGGCGAGAGTCCTGCCACGGGTGATCACCGCAGACGAAGAGCATGAACGCATGCTGACCGAAGTCGAGAAGCTGATGGACAAAGGTGAGCATCGCTCCATGGAAGAGGACGCCGCCCTGGACTTGATAGTTCGCCTCATCCAGGACTACGAAGCGACGCATCATCCTCTACCCGATCCGAGTCCCCACGAAATGTTGGTGTATCTGATGGAACAGCGGGGCCTGAAACAGGCCGCCCTGCTTCCGGTTTTCAAATCGAGGGGCTACGCGTCCGACGTCATCAACGGGAAACGCGCCATCAGCAAAGCCCATGCCAGGCGGCTTGCCGAGTTCTTCCAGGTCTCGGCGGACCTGTTCGTATAACCCGTAAGCGCGCCGCCCCCGGCCGGTATCTAGCAAAGCGCCTTCTACGCGCATGCGGCCGGCCGCGGCGCACGCCTCCCGCCACTCCGTTGTGCCTGGACCTGCGATGGCCTATGATGGCTGAAACGAAGATTTCACGAATGCGTTTGGGAATTGTATCCGCCAGTCTCGTCTTTCTGGGAGTCGCCGTTGCGCAAACGGAGACCCAGCAGGCCAGCGTGCCCGAAACCACTACCCGCGAACAGCCCGCCACGTTCCGGACCGGAGTGAACCTCGTCATGGTGCCGGTGGTGGTCCGCGATCGCCAGAGCCGCGCCGTCGGGGGTCTCCAGCAGGAAGACTTTCAGGTTTTCGACAAAGGGAAGCCGCAGATCATCAGCCGGTTCACCGTCGAAAAATCCGGAGTCGTCCTCAAGACGGTCCAGCCCGCCAAGACCGGCGAAAAACTTCCGGATCAGGGCGTCCCGGCCGGCATGCCCGAACGCTTCGTCGCCTACCTTTTCGACGATCTGCACATTTCGTTCGGCGACCTGGCGCGCGTCCGCGACGCCGCCACCCGCCATATCGACTCGCTCGCCCCCACCGACCGCGCGGCCATCTACACCACTTCCGGCCAGGTCCAGCTCGATTTCACCGACGACCGGGCCGCCTTGCACGAAACGCTCATGCGCCTGATTCCGCGGCCCATGAATCAGCGCACGTTCCACGACTGCCCGGATCTCAGCTACTACATGGCGGACATGGTCATCAACAAGAACGACCCCGTCCTGATGCCGGCCCTCATCGCCGAGACGGTCATTTGCGCGAATCTGCAGAGCGCCAGCGGAGCCGATGCCATGGTCAGGGGTGCGGCGCAACGCGTGTTCTCCATGGGTGACCAGCAGAGCCGCATCGCGCTCTCGGTGATCCGCGACGTCATCCGGCGTATGTCCGGGATGCCGGGACAGCGCACCATCATTTTCGCGTCGCCGGGCTTCTACGCGCCCGAGCAGCAGCAGGAAAAAACCGATATCATGGACCGCGCGATCCGCTACAACGTCACCGTCAACTCCATCGATGCGCGGGGGCTCTACACGGATCCGACCTTCGACGCCAGCCGGCCGGGCCCGATCAACTCCAACATCGGCAGGATCAAGGACCAATACGACCGCGACTCCATGCGCGCCGATGCCGATGTGCTGGCCGAGTTCGCCGCGGGCACCGGTGGCGCCTTCGTGGAGAACACCAACGATCTCGACGGGGCATTCAAGCGCGTTGCCACCGCGCCCGAGTATTATTATGTCCTCGGATTCTCGCCGCAAAACCTGAAACTGGATGGCGCCTTCCACGCCTTGAAGGTCACGCTGAAGGACCCCGCCGGGCTCAGCACCCAGGCGCGCCGCGGCTATTATGCCCCCAAGCACTTGAGCGACGCGGTCGAAACGGCCAAGGAGGAGATCCGCGAGGCGCTCTTCTCCAAAGAAGAACTGCACGAGCTTCCCATCGACCTGCACACGCAGTTTTTCAAATCGACCAACGAAAATGCCCGGGTCACGGTGCTCACGCACGTGGACCTGAGGCACCTCCGCTTGCGCAAAGCCGAGGGGCGCAACCGTAACGAACTCACCATTACCGCCGCCCTCTTCGACCGCAACGGAAACTACATCACCGGGAATCAGAAACTTCTCGAAATGCGTCTCAAGGACGAGACGCTGGAACAGCGGGCGGATACCGGGTTTACCGTCCGGTCCACCTTTGATGTCAAGCCGGGAACCTACATGGTCCGGCTGGTGGTGAGGGATGCCGAAGGGCAACAGATGTCGGCGGCGAACGGCACCGTCGACATCCCGTAAGGAGGCTTGATCATGCGATTCAACGGCTCGGTGTTGTGGACGGGGGCTCTCCTGGCGGCCGGCGCCTGGGGGCAGACCCCGCCGGACAACACCCAGATTCCGCCCGGCGCCCCGACGATCCGGACGGAGACGCGGCTGGTCCTGGTGGACGCCGTGGTTCGCGACAAGAAAGGCAATTACGTCACCGATCTCAGCGCCAAGGATTTCAAGGTCTACGAAGACGACAAGCAGCAGAGCGTGAAAACGTTTTCCTTCGGCGCCGATCCGGCCGCGCCGCCCGATACTCACCGGCGCTACATGGTGCTGTTCTTCGACCTCTCGTCCATGGCGCCGGCGGACCAGATGCGCGCGCGCCAGGAGGCGGCCAAGTTCATCGACGCCAACGTCGGCCCGGACCGGCTGGTGGCCATCGTGAATTTCGGCGGCAGCCTGCAGATCGCCCAGAACTTCACGGACGATGTGGCGCGCCTGAAGCAGGTGGTGAGCGGAGTGCGCATGTCGGCGACGTCCACCGCGCAGGTGGCCATGGTGGGGGGAAGGGGGCCGCGGCTGGGTGGCATGGCCGATTTCGGAGTCCGCAGCGTGCTGATGGCCCTGCGCAGCCTGGCCAAGAACCTCTCCGATGTGCCCGGGCGCAAGAGCCTGGTTCTGTTCACCTCGGGATTTCCCGTTCCGCCCGAGACCATGCCGGAGGTCACTGCCGCGATCGATGCTTGTAACCGGGCCAACATCGCGATTTATCCCGTGGATGTTCGCGGCCTGACCACCATGCCCTTTGCGACGCCGCGCGGCGCCGTGATGCTGCCCGGCGCGGTTCGCGATGCGGGCATTGCGCTGGCCGGCTTTGAAGTCATGCGGATCGCCGCGTTCTTCCAGACCGGCCGCGGCGGCGGTGGCGGCGGCACCAGCGGCGGCGGCACGAGCAGCGGCGGCGCCAGCGGTGGTACTGCACCTGCCGGCGGTGGCGCTGCCGGCGGCGGCGGT
>DASQZT010000309.1:0-16053 GCA_035638575.1 Bryobacteraceae bacterium | reverse complement strand
CCGGGGGGCGCGGTCTGGCCCGCCACGAAGCCGATCACCGGCTTCTTCACGTGGTCCTTCACGTATTGGGCCGCGGCTTCCTCGGCATTGCCGCCGATTTCGCCGATCATGACAATGGCCTCGGTTTCCGGGTCTTCATGGAACAGCCGCAGCGCGTCCACGAAATTGGTGCCGATGATGGGGTCGCCGCCGATGCCGATGCAGGTGGATTGGCCGATGCCGAGCCTGGTCAACTGGCCCACCGCTTCGTAGGTCAGTGTGCCCGAGCGCGAGACCACTCCCACGTTGCCTTCCTTGTGAATATGGCCCGGCATGATTCCGATTTTGCACCTGCCGGGCGAAATGATGCCGGGACAGTTGGGCCCGATCAGGCGCGTGCGGGTGGACTGCAGAAACTCCCACGCCCGGACCATGTCCAGGGTCGGGATGCCCTCGGTGATGCACACCACCAGCGGCAGGCCCGCATCGGCGGCCTCCATTATGGCGTCGGCCGCGAAGGGCGGCGGAACGAAGATCACCGAGGCGTTGGCGCCGGTCTCCTTCACCGCCTGCGCCACGGTGTCGAAAACGGGCAGCTCCAAATGCCTGGTGCCGCCCTTGCCGGGCACTACGCCGCCCACGACGGTGGTGCCGTAGGCGATGGCCTGCTGCGCGTGGAACGTCGCCTCCTTGCCGGTGAAGCCTTGAACGATCAGCCGGGTGTTTCGATCTACGAGTACGCTCATGGTATGCTCCGCTCGCCCCTAGGCAGCCAGCCTGACCACTTTTTCCGCGGCGTCGCGCATGTCGGAGCCCACGGTGAAGTTGAGGCCGGAGTCCAGCAGGATCTTGCGGCCGAGCTCCACGTTGGTGCCCTCCATGCGGACCACGATGGGCACCTGGATGTTGAGATCGCGCGCCGCGGCGACGACCCCGGTGGCCAGCGTGTCGCAGCGCAGAATGCCGCCGAAGATGTTAATCAGCACGGCCTTCACGAGCTTGTCGGAAAGCAGGATGCGGAAGGCGTTCTTCACCTGCTCGGCGCTCGCGCCGCCGCCCACGTCGAGAAAGTTGGCCGGGCTGCCGCCGGCATACTTGATGATGTCCATGGTGGCCATGGCGAGGCCCGCGCCGTTCACCATGCAGCCCACCGTGCCATCCAGCTTGATGTAGTTCAGGCCAAAGCGCGAGGCTTCGACTTCGAGCGGGTCCTCTTCGTTCAGGTCGCGCAGGTCGAGCAGTTCCTTGTGGCGGTAGAGGGCGTTATCGTCGAAGTTGATCTTCGCGTCGAGCGCGTACACCTTGCCGTCCCTGGTGAGGATGAAGGGGTTGATTTCGGCCAGCGAGGCGTCCATGGCGGTATACGCTTTGGCCAGCGCGATCATGGCCGCGGCCGCGCCGTTCACGCTGGCAGCCGGAACGCCGATGCCGAAGGCCAGCTTGCGCGCCTGGAAGGATGCCAGGCCCGGGCCGGGCTCGATGGTTTCCTTGAGGATCAGCTCCGGCGTTTTGGCGGCGACCTCTTCGATCTCCATGCCGCCCGCGGACGAAGCCATGAGGACCGGCTTCGCCTGCACGCGGTCGAGCACGATGCCCAGGTACAGCTCGCGCTCGATGGGCAGTGTCTCCTCGACCAGCAGGCGCTCGACGATGCGGCCCTCGGGACCGGTCTGGTGAGTCACCAGGTTCATGCCAATCATGCGGCGTGCGATTTCGGCGGCCTCGAAGGCGTCCTTGGCCACTTTCACGCCGCCGCCCTTGCCGCGCCCCCCGGCGTGAATCTGGGCCTTCACCACCACGCTGCCGCCGATCCGCTTGGCCGCGGCCTCGGCCTCTTCGGCGGTGAAGGCGACCTCACCTAGAGGCACGGGGACGTTGTACTGGGCCAGAATGGCCTTTGCCTGATACTCGTGAATTTTCATGGAATCGGATTGTGATAGTATGGCGAGAAGTCAAACGTTTCATTGTATCATGTCCCTTTTTCCGTATCTGGAGCGCGCGGCCGGACGGAAAGATCTGTCCCCGGACGAGGCGCAGTCCGCCATGGAGGCCATTCTCGGCGGCCAGGCCAGCCAGCCACAGATGGCGGCTTTCCTGATGGCGCTGCGGATGAAGGGCGAAACGGTGGACGAGCTGGTGGGCTTCGCGCGCGCCATGCGCCGGATGGCGGCGCCGGTGGACGCGGGCCTGAACGGCGAGCCCCTGCTGGATACGTGCGGTACGGGCGGCGACTGCGCCGGCACATTCAACATCTCGACGGTGGCGGCGTTCGTGGTGGCGGGCGCGGGAGTGCACGTCGCCAAGCACGGAAACCGGTCGATTTCGGGCCACTGCGGAAGCGCCGACCTGCTGGAGGCGATGGGCATCGACCTTGCCATGGAGCCCGCGGAATCGGCGCGGGCGATTCGCGAGGTGGGCATCGGGTTTCTGTTCGCCCCGCTGGTTCATGCGGCCATGCGCCACGCTCAGCCGGTGCGGCGGGAACTCAAGATCCGGACCGTCTTCAACCTGCTGGGGCCTTTGACCAACCCCGCGGGAGCCGATTGCCAGGTGGTGGGGGCGCCCTCGGCGCAAGCTGCCGGGCTGATGGCCAATGCGCTGGCGTCGCTGGGTTTGCGGCGTGGGTTCGTGGTGCACGGGTCGGACGGGCTGGACGAGATCACCACCACCGGGCCGACGCTGGTGTTCTCCATCGAAAACGGGAAGGTGGAGCAGCGGACGCTGGCGCCGGAGGATTTCGCCGTGCGGACGGCGGCGCCGGAGGATCTGAAGGGCGGGGACGAGGCGCGCAACACGGCAATCGCGCAGGCAGTCCTGGCGGGGGAGCGCGGCGCCCCCCGCGATATCGTGCTGGCAAACTCCGCAGCCGGCCTGGTGGCGGCGGGCAGAGTGGACACATTCCTGGAGGGCATGGCGATCGCGGCCGTCGCGATCGACAGCGGCGCGGCGCGGGCAAAGGTGGAGGCCCTGGCGCGGTTCGCTCTGGCGCACCGTTCCTAGGCGGCGGGCACTTACACCGTGAAAATCTGGATCGCCTGGGTCAGGCTGGCGATCGCGTCGTGTCCCTGTGCGGGAGAATACTCGTGCCCGATATAGCCGGTGTAATTCAAGTCCGCGATGGCCTGGGCGACGAAATGGTAGTTCAACTCCTGCGTGTCGTCGATTTCATGCCGTCCCGGGTTGCCGCCCGTATGGAAATGGCCGATCCACTGGAAGTAGTCGCGAATGTTGCGCACGATGTCGCCGTCCATGATCTGGGCGTGGTAGATGTCGAAGAGAATCTTCACCCGTGGTGAATTCACGCGCTTCATGACGTCCACGCCCCAGGCAATGTGATCGAACATGTAGTCCTTGTGGTTCACCTTGCTGTTGAGGTACTCCATGCAGATGTTGATGCCCTTGTCTTCGGCGTGCGCCTTCACTTTGTTCAGGAACTCGATGCAGTTATCGGCGCCCTCGGCGTCGGCCATCCCGCGGCGGTTGCCTGAGAAGGTGATGATACTCGGCACGCCGTTCTGCGCGGCCTCGTCGATCGCGGGGTGCATGAGTTTTTCGAGCCGGTCGTGATTTTCCCGGCGGTTGAGCGCGTCGGCGATGGACCCGCCGGGTCCCGGCGGATACATGGTGGGAATCAGGCCGTATTTCTTGAGCGTCGGCCAATCCGCCGGCCCGATCAGGTCATAGCCCACGATGCCCAGGCGGGCGGCTTCGCGGCAGGTGTCCTCCAGGCTCATGCCCCGCGCGAACACGCCGCGGGTGACGCCTTGTTTCAGCCGCCCCTTGCGTTGGGCGCGGACCTCCCGGGCGACCGGCGTCTGCGCCAATGCCGCCGACCCGGCGAGCGCGGGAAGGAAATCTCTGCGACGCATTACTCCTCCTTGTCAAAGTCGCATGAGTAGCACACGTCTCGGAGAAGCGCAATGTCCGGTCCGGGCCTCCCCGG
Organism: Bryobacteraceae bacterium; assembly: GCA_035638575.1. GTDB lineage: Bacteria > Acidobacteriota > Terriglobia > Bryobacterales > Bryobacteraceae > DASQZT01. The sequence goes on along the minus strand of DASQZT010000309.1, from coordinate 12,131 downwards.
GCCGCCGGCCAACCGCCGGGCGTAATGGCCCGCTTACTCGTTGGAGGCCGCGCACGCTTCTTCGATCGCGTCGAAGAGCTCCTTCACGCCGATCGGCTTGGAGACGTAGCCGTCCATTCCGGCGCCCAGGCACTGCTCCCGGTCGCGGGGCATGGCGTGAGCCGTCATGGCAATGATCGGAATGTGCTGGCCGATTCCGCGCTCGCCGGCGCGAATGATCCGGGTTGCTTCCAGGCCATCCATCTCGGGCATCTGGACGTCCATCAGCACCAGATCGAAGCGGTCCCTGGCCAGGGCCGCGATCGCTTCCAGGCCGGTGGCGGCGGCGTACGTGGTGTGGCCGCATTTTTCGAGCAGGCGGAGCGCCAGGGATTGATTGATGGGATTGTCTTCGACCACCAGAACGTGCAGCCGTTTGCCGGGATCCTGGAGCGAGAGCGTTTCAGCCGGGCTGGTCTGCCTGGCCTCAGCCTCCCGATGGTCCAGGAGCCGGTGAACGGCGGCGAGAAGCTCCGATTCGCCCGCGGGCTTCATTAAGTAAGCGGACGCTCCCAATTCCCGATAACGGCTGAAATCCCGGCTTTTCCCCGGCGCAGTCAGCAGGATGATGCCGGGAGACTCCGCGCCGCAATCCCCTCCGATCTCCTCGCGGAGAGGCCTCCCGTCGCTGCACGGCATATCTCCATCGATTATGGCGATCGGAAACGGCGTTCCTCCGGCCACCGCCTGTTGCAGCGAAGCGAGCGCGCCCAGCCAGGTTTCGTAGACTTGCGGGACCATGCCCCATTCGCTCACGGTTTCTTTCAGGGCCTGCCCGTTGGCGGCGTTGTCATCCACCACGAGGACGGGCACTCCCTGAAGGGCGGCAATGGCGGTGGATTCCGGCCGCTCGGGTTGCTGGTCCGGCAGCCCCAGGGATGCCGTGAAGTAAAACGTCGTGCCCTTGCCGGCTTCGCTTTCCAGCCAGATTCTGCCGCCCATCATGGCCACCAACTGCGAGGCGATGCTCAACCCCAGGCCGGTGCCTCCGAATCGGCGGGTGGAGGAGGTGTCGGCTTGCACGAACGGATCGAAGATCGTCTCCTTCTTGCCGGCGGGGATGCCGATGCCGGTGTCGCGGACGCTGAACTCGAGGGTGGTCTCGCCCGCGGTCCGCGAGAACTGGCGGACCCGCACCTCCACCTCGCCGCGGATGGTAAACTTCAGGGCGTTCCCCACCAGGTTGATGAGAACCTGGCGCAGCCGCACGGGGTCGCCCAGGACGGCTGCCGGGACATCGCGATCCACGCGATACACCAGTTCCAGCCCACTCCTGTTGGAATGCAGGCCCAGAGCTTTCATGGTGACGTCGAGGTTCATCCGCAGGTCGAACTCGATGCGTTCGAGGCTCAGCTTGCGCGCCTCGATCCGGGAAAAATCGAGGATGTCGTTGATGATGGCCAGCAGCGAATCGGCCGAGCTCTTGACGTAGCCGAGATATTCGCGCTGGTCGCTGCTGAGCGCCGTATCGAGCGCCAGTTCCACCATGCCAAGGATGCCGTTCATGGGCGTCCGGATTTCGTGACTCATGTTCGCCAGGAACTCGCTCTTGGCGCGGTTGGCGGCTTCAGCGGCCTCTTTGGCAAGTCGCAGATCTTCTTCGGCTTGCTTGCGAGCCGTAATATCGGAAAACAGGCCATCGGCGTAAGTGACGCCGTTCTGCTCGAAAGTCCGGAATGCCCGGTCGTGCAACCAGATCCAGCGGCCGTCTTTGTGCCGGTACCGGTATTCCAGATTGGAAGGAGCGTGCCTGGAGAAGAGCGCCCCATACGCCTCGACGACCCGTCCGAGGTCATCCGGGTGGACTCGCCCCAGCCCCAGTTCCTCGCTGTTGGCGTACATCTCCCCGGCGCTGAAGCCAGTCACCGCCTCCACGTTCGGACTCATGTAAGCAGTGCGGCCATCGACGGTGGCGGTCCAGGCCACATCCGGGAGATTGGCCACCAGTCTCCGGTATTTCTCCTCGCTCGACCGCAACGCCTCTTCGGCCCGCCGGCGCTCGGTAATGTCCTCGACGTGGGTGACGAAGCACTGGATTTCGCCGCGGCCATTCTCGACCGGGGCGATCCTGACTCGCGCCCAAATGATGTCTCCGCTCTTCCGGATGTAGCGCTTTTCGATCTCCACGCAAGGAAGGCGGTCTCGCCGCAACCGCTCGCCGGCCTCTTGCGAGAGAGCTAGATCGTCGGGATGGGTACGTTCCTGCCAGTTTATCGCCTGGAGTTCCTCCTCGGAGTAGCCCAGCATGCGGCACATCGTCCCATTCACCATGAGGAAGCGGCCGTCGGGCCCCGCCAGCAGCATCCCGGAAGGAGCGTGCTCGAAGGCGGTCCGGAACCGTTCTTCGCTCGCGAGCAGGGTCTGCTCCGCGCGGATACTCTCGCTGACGTCGCGGCCAACCGCGGCGGCGCCGATAATGTTCCCCGCGCCGTCCCGGATCGGAGAGACGGTGATCGAGACCTGGATCCGGCAGCCTGCCTTTGTGATCCGCTCGGTCCCGGCGAGCGACACCGCCCGCCCGGCCCGGATCTCCTTCCTGATCCCGGCGATCTCGTCCTGCTTGTCGGGCGGCGCCAGAAAGGAGGCGTGCGTGCCGATCGCCTCATCGGCACGGTATCCGAAGATTGCCTCGGCGCCGCTATTCCAGCTCAGAATGACACCATCGAGGGTCATGCCGACAATCGCTTCCTGGGAGGAGTTCACAATTGCCGCCAGCAGGTTTCTCGATTGTTCGGCCTCCCTCCGCGCTGAAATGTCGCGGACGATGGCCGCGTACGCCGTCGCTTGTCCGGCCTCATTCCGGATCGCCGACACCGACACGGAAACGTCAATTCTCTTACCGCCTTTGGCGGCCGCCGTATTTTCAAACGAGGGGATCGTTTCGCCGCGCCTGAGCATTCTGACAAACCTGGCCAGCAACTCCGACTGGTCCGGCGGAACAAACATCGTGACTGACTTTCCGAGAACCTCTTCAGACCGGTAACCCAAGAGCCTTTCCGCACCGCGATTGAAGCTCACCAATACGCCATCCGGGGTATGGGTGAGAATCGCATCCTCGGAGGACTCCACGATTGCCGCCAGCAGTCGCCGCGCGTTCTCTTCAGCTCTGCGCCCGGTCACGTCCTGCTTGATCGCGATGTAGTGAGTGATCGCGCCATCGGCGCCGCGAACCGGAGTGATGTTCATCTCCTCCGTGTAGCAGCTTCCGTCTTTGCGCCGGTTGATCAGCTCACCGTGCCAGACTCGCCCGGCCCGAATGGTATCCCATAAGTCCCGATAGTACGCCGGGGCCTGTCTGCCCGATTTCAGGAAGCGAGGATTCTGCCCAACGGCTTCTTCGCTGGAGTACCCGGTGAGCCGGGCAAAGGCGGGATTCACATACAGAATCTCGCCCGTGGGGCCGGTGACGACAATGGCTTCGTCGGTCTGCGCTATGGCCGCCATCAGCCAAGCCCGATCGGCATGATCCGGCGAGCGCCTGGCGGCGGGCCTGCGGACGAAAAGATAAACCGCAAGCGTGGAGGCAAGCCCCACACCCGCAGCCGCCAGCGCGGCAACGATCAGCAAATTCCCGAACATTCCGTCCTGCATACCTATCGGGTGGCTGCCCGATTTCCTTTATGCCCCGGTCGCGTGCCGCCCCGGAAACCGGCGTGCCAAACCGTCATAATGGACTGGAAGAGGCACTACTTTTTGGAACAGGCCGACCACTGGACGCCGCCCGCGGAGCTGAAGGCTTACTTGCCCCGTTCGGTTCGCCTGAGCGCGTCGGGCATCGCGGTATCCATCCTCGGCGTTTTCTTCCTGTTGGGCGCCGCTTTTGCCCTGGTGGCGCTGGATTCGGTGGCGCGGTCGCAAGCGCTCGATGCCCGCCTCTTGCGCGAACAGGGTGTCGCCGCCGATGCCGTCGTCACTCGCCTGTGGCGCGCCGGCGATAAGTCGCGCACCCCCATGGTGGCCTACCAGTTTGCCTGCCCCGAACTCGCTTGCGGCGGGCGGGCCGAGGTTAGCTTCAGCCGATGGAAGCAGATGTCGCCGGGCTCGCCGCTGCCGGTCCACTTCGTTCCTTCCCGCCCGGCGTTGAATCATCCTGACGGCTGGGAACGGCCGGTCATGCCCGGGTGGGTGCCATGGCTGGCGGGCGTGGCGCTGGCCTTGGTCGGGACTTTCGTCCTGACCGGCGTGCGCCGGCAGAAACAGCTTCTGAGCGAAGGCTTCCCCGCGCCCGGTACGGTAACGCGCTACTCCCGCACGCAGCATGGCCAACGAAACGTCTACTATGAGTTTCGCCTGTCCAGCGGCGAAAAAGTCCGGGGAAAGACCGGTCCCGTCCGGGAAGTACCGGACCTCGGCAGCACGCTCACGGTGCTCTACCTCCAAGACAGTCCGCGGCGAAACTCGGCCTACCCGATGCAAATGGTCAAGCTGCGTTAACATCTCTGCATGCAGACACAGACTTATGCCAACCACCGGCAACTGATCCCCCTGTTCCATTTCGGGCTGCTTCCAACGATCTTGCTTACGCTCATCGGTTCCTGCGTGAACCTGTATGAGTCGTGGGGCGATCACCAGCGCATGTACAGCGCGTCCCTGATCGTGGTGCTGACGTTCTCGCTGCTGGTGCTCTCCTTATTCTGCCGGGTCTTCGCCCTGAAGGCCCAGGACCGGGCCATCCGCGCCGAAGAGAACCTGCGGCACTTCGTCCTGACCGGCAAGCTGCTCGACCCGAAACTCACGGTGCACCAGATCATCGCCTTGCGCTTCGCCGCGGACAGCGAGTTCGTTCCGCTGGCGCAGAAAGCGGCCAACGAGAGCATGGCGCCCGATGCCATCAAGCGCGCCATCCAGCAGTGGCGGCCGGACACCTATCGGGTGTAGCGGCGTGGTTGTCAGGCGGGCTGGGCCGCTGTCCGGCGCCGTGCCGAAAGGAAATGCGCAGCGCCGAGGGCGAACAGCACCAGCGAAATCCACTGGGAGGTGTCGAGGGGACCACCGAAAAGGTTGCCCTGTTCGTGGTAACGGAAAAACTCCACCACGAATCGCGCGCCAGAGTACAGCATCAGGTACAGGCTGATGATGTCGCCCAGGCCATGCTGTTTATGAGTGCGCCAATAGAGTATGCCGAAGATGGCGAACTCGGCGAAGGCTTCGTAGAGCTGGGTGGGATGCAGCGGACGGTTCAAAGGCACGCCGACCAACTCGCTGGCCACGGGATCGTGGAACGTCACCGCCCACGGCCGCTGGCACTCGATGCCCCAGCAGCAGCCCGCGGAGAAGCAGCCCAGCCGGCCGATTCCGTGGCCCAGCGCAATGCCCGGAGCGAAAATATCGGCGGTCTTCAGCAACGGCAGGCGCACCTTCCGCATGTAATACCAGGCGACTGCCAGGGCCGCGATCAGCCCTCCGTAGAACACGCCGCCGGCTTGCAGGGTGGCGAGCGAAAAGAACTCGCCGGGGTGTTGCCGATAGTACGGGAAGTCCACCACGAACATCATGAGCTTGGCGCCGGCGATCGCCGCCAGGGCGCAATAAATGCCCAGGTTCGTCACGGCGTCGGCATTCATCCCGGCTCTCCGCGCCAGACGCGACGTCATCCACAGCGCGGCCAGAAACGCCAGCGCGACCAGCACGCCGTAGGTGTGGAGAAACGAAAGATGAAAGAGCTCAGGATACATTGGCCGTCCGTTTCGACCGCAGCAGGTCGATCACCAACAGGCCGCTGCCCACCACGATAGCCGAATCCGCCATGTTGAAGGCGGGCCACTGGTATTCGCCGATATAGAACAGCAGGAAGTCCGTCACGTGCCCCGCCACGATGCGATCCAGGACATTTCCCGCCGCTCCGCCCAGAATCAGCGCCAGGCCCCAGAGCGACAGCCGGTCCAGGCGGTGCGCGTTCCACAGCATGACGCTGACCACCACCACGGCGGCGAGCGAAGCCGCGATCAGCAGCGTGGTCCGCCACTCGGACGTGGAGTCGTTAAAGATGCCGAACGCCACACCCCGATTCTGCGAGCGCACGATATCGAAGAATCCCGGAATCACCTTGTAGGTATCGAAGAAAGAAACTCGGGAAACGATGATCCACTTGGTGAGCCGGTCGAGGGCGAAGACGGCCGCGGCCGAACCGTACGCTTTCCACCTCAGGTCATCCATTCAACATCTCTTCGACCGAGCCGGCGCACGCGGCGCAGATCGTGGGGAACTTCGCGTTGGAGCCGGTGTCGGTGGTGTACTTCCAGCAGCGCTCGCATTTCCGGCCCGCTGCGCGGTCTACCCGGACGGCGAGAGCGCCCTCGGACCGATCGAGCGCCACTTCCGAAACGATGAACAGCGCCGGCAGCTCGCGGGCGTATTGCTCGAGCAGCGGGAAAAGGTCGCCGTCGGCCGAAAGCGACACCCGGGCTTCCAAAGGCGCGCCGATCAGCTTCTCGTTGCGGGCGTTTTCCAGGCTCTTCAGGACGTCGCCCCTCACTTCCATGAGACGGTCCCAATCGGCGGTCCGTTTCCGGGCGGCGTCGCCCAGGCCCGCGGTCAGATCGCCCGGTTCGGGGAAGTACGCCACATGGACGCTTTCGGCGTGCTTCATGTGGGTCCAGACTTCCTCCGCGGTAAACGTCATGAGGGGCGCCACCAGCCGCACCAAAGCGTCCAGCAAGCGGTAGAGCGCGGTCTGCGCGCTGCGCCGCGCCTCAGATTTCCTGGCGGACGTGTACAGCCGGTCCTTCAGCACATCGAAATAGACTGCGCTCAGGTCCACGGTGGCGAAGGCGTAGACCGCGTGGTACACCTTGTGGAATTCGAAATTGTCGTACCAGGCGCGGCAGCGCGCCACCAGGTCCCCGGCGCGCAGCAGGACCCACTGGTCCAGATCGGCCATCTCGTTGGCCGCCACGGCATCCTGTGCGGGATCGAAGTCCGAGAGATTTCCCAGCAGGTAGCGGAACGTGTTCCGCAGCTTGCGATACGCGTCCACAAGGCGCGTGAGGATGGTCTCGGAGATGCGCACGTCCTCGTTGAATTCCACCGACGCCGACCACAGCCGCAGGATCTCCGCGCCGTGGTGCGGGATGATCTGCTCGGGCTCGATGGAGTTGCCCAGAGACTTGTGCATGGCTTTGCCTTCGCCATCCAGCACCCAGCCGTTGAGCGCGCACATGCGGTACGGCGAGCCGCCCTTGATCCCCGTGCCCACCAGCAGCGAGCTGTGGAACCAGCCGCGGTACTGGTCACCGCCTTCGAGGTACACGTCGGAAGGCCACGTCAGCCCGAAGCGCTCGTTGAGCACGGCGAGGTGACTCGAGCCGGAGTCGAACCACACGTCCAGAATGTCGTTCTCCTTGCTGAATTCCGAGCCGCCGCACCTGGCGCACAGGACGCCGGCGGGGAGCAATTCCGCCGCGCTGCGCTCGTACCAGATGTCGGCGGTGTGTTGGCGGAACAGCTCGACGATGCCGTCGAGTATTTTGCGATCGGTCAGCGGCTCGCGGCACTTGTCGCAGTAGAAGACGATGATGGGCACGCCCCACACGCGCTGGCGCGAGATGCACCAGTCGGGCCGGGTGGCGATCATGTTGGAGATGCGCTCTTCGCCCCAGGCGGGCATCCAGCGGGTCTGGTGGACGGCGTCGAGGGCGCGGCGGCGGAAGTCGTTGCGGTCCATCCCGATGAACCACTGCTCGGTGGCGCGGAAGATCACGGGCTTGTGGCAGCGCCAGCAATGCGGGTAGGAATGCGAGAGCTTTTCGAGCGCGAGCAGCGCGCCCGCGGATTTTAGAATCTCCACCACCAGGGGGTTGGCTTCCCAGATGGTCTTGCCGATGATCTCTTCGGGCAGGCGCCCGGCGGCCCCTTCGGCGTGGAAGAACCGGCCGGCGGCGTCCACCGGGCAATACGTTTCGATGCCGTACACGCGACCGATGGCGTAATCCTCCTGGCCGTGGCCGGGAGCGGTGTGGACCGCGCCCGTGCCCTGTTCCAGGGTCACGTGGTCCGCCAGGATGCCGAGCGAATCGCGCTCCAGGAACGGATGGCGGAAGACCGTGTGCTCCATGCGGTCGCCGGTGAAGCGGGCAAGGGTGCGGACGTCCTTCCATCCGCACTTTTCCGCGGTCACGTTCAGCAGTTCGGCCGCCACGATGTAGACGGCGCCCGCGACATCCACGGCCACGTATTCGAACTTGGGGTTGTAGGCGATGGCCATGTTGGCCGGCATGGTCCACGGGGTGGTGGTCCAGATGAGGCCGTAGACTTCGCGGCCCGCCAGGTCGGGATGGATCTTGGCCGCGTCCGAAGTCAAGCGGAAGCGCACCCAGATGGAGGGGCTGGTGTGGTCCGCGTATTCCACCTCGGCCTCGGCCAGCGCGGTGCGGTCCTTGATGCACCAGTGGACCGGCTTCAGACCTTTATATACGTAACCCTTCTCCAGAAAGTCGACGAACGCCGCGGCGATGACCGCCTGGTACTGCGCGCTCATGGTGAGGTAGGGGTCGTCCCACTGGCCGAAGACGCCCAGGCGTTTGAAATCCTGGCGCTGCAAGTCGACGTACTTCTCGGCGTAGCGGCGGCAGGCGCGGCGGATCTCCACGGGCTGCATCTGCGCCTTCTTGGCGCCGAGCTCGTGGTCCACCTTGATTTCGATAGGCAGCCCGTGACAATCCCATCCCGGCACGTAGGGGGAGTCGAAGCCGGCCATGGTCTTGGACTTGACCACGAAATCCTTCAAAATCTTGTTGAAGGCGGTCCCCAGGTGGATGCGCCCGTTGGCGTACGGCGGGCCATCGTGCAGGATGAACGCGGGCCGGCCCGCGCGCGAGGCGCGAATGCGGGCGTAGAGGTTCTCCTTTTCCCACCGTTCGAGCAGTTTCGGCTCGGCCTGCGGCAGGTTGGCCTTCATGGAGAAAGCGGTTTTCGGCAGATTGATAGTCTGCTTCAGGTCTACGTTTGGCGAATCCATTTCGGGGTAACTACCATGGTAGCAAGCGGCGAATGGCAGGGGCTCCCCCGGCAAGTGTCCGGAAATGGGACTAGGTTCGTTTGGTATACCAGAGTTTGGCGCGGGGACGAGGGGGCGCGCACCGCGGCCCACCGCGGAGGATGAAAAAGCAAGGCGTCCCGAAGACTCGGGACGCAGCAGCCCAGGGTGGCTGCGCCACGCAGGGAACCAGGGGTTCGGGAGGCATTTTCGAGGGAGGTCAACCACCGCCGGCGAGAGGGAGGGATGGCGCGCGGGAGGAGCAGGTTGTGCAAGGCGCGCAGAAAGATGAGGTGCAAGCGGGTTTGGGGTGACGGGGGCGCGAGAGCTGGCTCCGTTGGCGCGGGACGCGCGGATTCTGCGTGAAGAGTACAAAAGCGATCCTCCAATCCCACATTACTACGGAGGCGTTCGGAGATTATGCTAAGTTATTGATTCTATTAAGCAACATTGTTGTGACTGGGTTTTTGGGGGAGATCACGGGGGCGGGCGTAAGGGATGTCGTTAGGTTGCAGGTGGTTGAAAACAAGCTGCTTCTAGCCAGCACGGCAACAATTTCAGGCTCCGCACTCTGGATGCTCTGCGTACACCGGCACGAATCCCTGGATGCAGTGGTGGCGGCAGATACCGCTCTGTGCCGGGTAGGCGCGGCAGAGGGCCTTCCGGTCACGAATCCGGAGGGTCCGTCCTGACGCGCCCGGCCGACTGCCCTTCCCGGACTTGATAAGGCTGGTCCATTGGCGCCGAATGCGGTTCTGTCTCGGCCAACGGCACGTTCAACGAGGTTCTGAACCGCGCTGAAAGATGAGGTGCAAGCGGGTTTGGAATGACGGGGCCGCGAGCGCGCGCCCGGTTGGCGCGGGACGCGCGGATTCTCGGTGAAGAGTACAAAGGTATCCTCCAATCCCACACTACTACGGAGGCGTTCGGAGATTATTTTAAATTGTCGATTCTATTAAGCAACATTGTTGTGACTGGATTTTGTGGAGAGATCACGGGGGCGGGCGAAAGGGATGCCGTCAGGTTGCGGGTAGTTTGAAAACAGGCTGCTTTTCCAGCGCACTCGAACTGCCCCGAGGCGCAGAGGGGCGGCAGTTCGAATCTGCATGGCCAACCCCCGCTCACGCTGTTGCAAAAGCGGCATGGACGGTCTGTCCCAAAAAGCGGGTGCGACGCGCAGAATACGTGTTGACTCAGGCAGTCATCTCGCAGCGACGGATTATTTTCACAGGTGGGAAAGGGATCGACAGGAATTCGGGTGCACGCACGCAACGGCAGCGCCGCCTGGCGCAGTCGGCGACGACCACATTGGCGACCGGAAGCCGACTTGTCGTTCCTAATCCGGCAGGCGGCCAGGCCTGCCCAATTTCCGGATGGCCGACTTAACCGGACAGAGGCGGGAGGTGAGCTGCTCCTGGCGTAGAGCAGTGGCCGGTCTATCGTGCCATCCCCTGCGTTGGCACTGTGAGAGAATGAGCGCGTTGTGGTCCACTTGCCTGAGTTGCGGAGCGCGGATACCGTGGCGCCGGCAAGCCGCCGCACGGCGGTGATCGACCTTGCCATCGCGATGGCGTTCTTTGCTGTTTGTTACGCGGGCGAGCCGGTGCTAGACCCGCTTTTGCGGCACGGCCGCGGCTTGGTTATGGTCGTTGCCCTGGCGACCTACCAGTTCATGTTTGAAGGCTTGGCGGCGCTTGTGGTCATGCGAATTCGGCACGAGCGCTTTTCCGACTACGGGTTCACCTGGCGCAGCGCCGACAAATCAGTTGCCTTAGCACTGGCATTGGCGGGAGTCTACGATCTTGCCCTGTCATGGCATGCCGATGCGCTGCTGTGGATTCCCTTGCGCCGGCAACCTGCAGTACACATGTCGATGGCGGTTGGCTTTCCGCTGTCTCTACTGGGACTTGCTGTGACGGTCACCGCGTGGGGCTTTTTTGAAGGTTTCTTTGGGGTCTTCCTTGCGGCAAAACTTAACCGGGCATTGGGCCACAATGGGCGCGGCTGGCTGTCCCCGGGGGCTATTGGTTTCGCCCTTTTCAACGGATTGATCCATCTTACAGTCCACCAGGGCATCTCAGGTTTCGTAACGTGCTTTGCGTCTGGATACGCGATCGCCGTGATCCCTGGGGTTACGGGAAACGCCTGGGGAAGCGCACTTGTTCAAACCCTCACCAACGCAGTCGGAAAGCTCTAACCGAAGCCGGCGCCTGTTCGCGGCTGCTCAAGCTATACTCTAGCCCGATTCCGCCTGGATCACGGGGAACCCGGAAGTTGCCCCGTCGTCGATCCGACAAAGAAAACAGGTCTTCAATCGCATCTGAGGAATGGTTCGGTAAGTCGTAACTCGCGGCTAATTCCCCACCGGCTGAAACCGCCACAGCGTGGAGCGGACGCTCTCACGGACCTCCACGATCTGCCCGTCGGACGTCCAGCTCAAATCACGCGTGTGGCTCAATTGGTCAGTGGGAAGCCGCGTGATCCGGCCCGTGTTCGTGTCGAGAATTCCTGGAACGAAAAACCACGAATCGAGCGGAGCCAGGACCACCAACAAACGCCCATCCGCCCTTAGAAAACCGCCAAACTCAGGCGCGAGCGGTACGGAACCGTCGGTGGCGATCTCATGCTCCGCACTCCCGTCCAACGGGAAGCGGAACAGTCGCACCTTGGCGCTCTCCACCGTGCGGATCACCAGACTACGGCCGCTGGGGTCCGCGGCGACACCGTCACCTGAGCGGATCAGGCTAGGCTCGCCACCCGCGGAAGGAACCGACCAGATCTTCCCACCCACGGAGAAATACAACGTCTTGCCGTCCGGAGAGGAAGCGATCGACGAAATCCGTCCCTTGCCAGGCGCAATCCTGCTGGTGATGCGGCCCGTGGAGGTTTCGGCCACCGCGATGGACCCGTAACGCGCCCGTCCGATCGTGAATGCAATCCCGCGCGGTCCGGCCGCGGCCATGGGATCCGAAGTCTCCTCCGTCGTGGCCACCAGCGGTACTGGGTTTTTGCCGTCCGCGAGGGCCATCAGCCGGTTCCGGCCCAAACCGCGCATCGTAACAATCGCTCGCCCGTCCGGGAGTGAGACAATTCTGTCGCCGTCGACGTTGGAGTGGCC
>DASQZT010000308.1:0-28218 GCA_035638575.1 Bryobacteraceae bacterium | reverse complement strand
CGTTGCCCGGACAAACGTGTAAGCGATGCAATGCCTGGCGTATCCCCTGCATACACATCAGACCGCGAATTGCGCCGCCTCCCAACGAGCTATCCGATTGAGGAATTGCGGCTTGCCGGAGTAGAGGTTTCGAAGGACCGGAAAAATGGGTTGATCGGAGAAGTCAAATGTGTTTGGCTGGGTACAGATGCGGCGGATAGCGACGGAGCCACGCGCGGGCTGGCAGCAGAAAGTCGAAGAGGCGGGCCTCGCCTGGCATTCGGGAGAACAGCCCTACTGCCGGCAATGCTGGAACGAGTCGGCCTTTTACGAGTTCACCGCCAAAGAGGTGGACCTTTTAAAGGCCGCCACCAACGAACTCGAGAAAATGACGCTGGCGGCTGCGCAGCACATCATCGATCACCGGCTGTACTCGCGGATGGGAATCGCGGAGAGCGCCGCCAGGCTGATCGAAAGCTCGTGGGAAGCGGGGCGGCCCTCGCTTTACGGGCGTTTCGACCTGGCGTTCGACGGCGTCCATCCGCCGAAGCTGCTGGAGTACAACGCCGACACGCCAACCGCGCTGTTGGAAGCCGCGGTGGTGCAGCAGCACTGGCTCCAGGACACCTTCCCCCAGCGCGGCCAGTTCAATTCGATTCACGCCGGGCTGACCGCCCGGTGGACGGAACTGGCGCCCGGCCTGCCGGGCCAGACGATCGCGTTTTGCTCCATGGACGGTGCGGCGGACGGGATCACGGTGACGTACCTGGAAGACACCGCGCAGCAGGCTGGCTTGCAGACGTCGGCCTTTCCGATCGAGGAGATCGGCTGGGACGGCCGTGCGTTCGTGGGCCCGGACGGGGAGCCGCTGGGCGCCGTCTTCAAGCTGTATCCCTGGGAGTGGATGGTGCGGGAAGAATTCGGCAAGCACCTGGGGGCGGCGCCGGTCCTGTGGATCGAGCCCTCGTGGAAGATGCTGCTTTCCAATAAAGGCATCCTGCCGGTACTGTGGAAGCTCTACCCGCGCCATCCCAATCTGCTGGAGGCGGGCTTCGACGGGCCGGGCCTGATGATGTCGTGGGTCCGCAAGCCCCTGATGGGCCGCGAGGGGGCCAATATCACGATCCATCAGCCGGGCAAGGATGTGGAAACCGGCGGCGACGGTGGCGCCGAGGGATACATCTACCAGGAACTCGCGACGCCGAGCCAATTCGACGGAGTCTACCCGGTGATCGGCAGTTGGGTCGTCGGGCACGAGGGAGGCAACGCCGCCGTCGGGATGGGGGTAAGGGAATCGGAAGTGCCGATCCCCGGCAACGCGAGCCGGTTTGTTCCGCATCTGTTCGATTAGCGGGGCCGGCGCGCCACAGCGCTGTCAGGCGAGGTAATTGAACAGGCTGGTCGCGGGGATTTTGGCGCGCATTTCGAACGCCGCCTGAAGCTGGGTAGTGTCCTGGGTAAGAGCCATGGCTTCGGCGGCTACGTCCGCATCCTCTTTTTGCGAGATCTGGGTCTTGAGCTGAACGTCATTGCTGGAGGCGAAATCCGTGGCAGCCTGGATCCTGTCTTCCGTCGATCCGTAAAAGGACTCCATGGCGTTTAACTGGGTGGAAGCCTGCTCGAGGGGGGCTATGGCATTGCCGATGGCCGTGGGATCGTTGTTTGACAGGGCGATCCGCAGATTGTTGAGAGCCGCGAACACATTGTTCGTGGCGGGGGTGCCATCGGCGTTGCGGGCGTCAAAAATCTCCTGTGCGGTTTTCGCGGCGGAGAACGACCCGCCCGCGGGATCTTCCACCTGGGCGGTGGCCGCAGCAGTCGTATTCTGCACGACGGCGTTGTTGGTGGAGGTGATGTCAAAGCTATAAGGCGCGGTGCCGTCCTGATCGCCGCCGAAGATGTAGCGGCCCTGGACGCTGGTCTGGCTGGCGTTGACCATCTGCTCCTGAAGCGCCTCGACCTGCTGGGCCAGATCCTGCCGGGAAGCGGCTGTCGCGCTTACCTGGGTTCCCTGTCCGGCCAGGGTCAGGGCGGTGTCCATGAGTTTGATGGCGGCAGACAGGGCGTTGTCGGCCCCGGTGGCATCGGCATTGGCCAACGTGAGATTGGATTGGATCTGGGTATTGTGTGCCTGGGCGGCTCGAAGCTGGAGCAGGCTGCCGATCTGGTCGGGGTCGTCGGACGGGGTGGAGATCTTGAGGCCGGACGATACCTGGCGATTGGCGTCGGCGATCTGCTGCTGGATGCGATCGACATTGGCCAGGAACATCTGAGATACGGGATCGAGGTTGGTGATCATATTTCCTTACGTTGTCAGGATGTTGATGGTGTCCAGGGTGAGCTGGTCGAGGACCGTGATCAGGCGCGAGTTGGCTTCGTAGGCTCTTTGAAACTGAATCAGCGTGGTTGCCTCTTCGTCCAGGGAGACGCCGGAAGTCTGCTGGCGAAGCTGCTGGGCCTGCGCCAGCGATGCCTGGTCGGTCTGCAGTTGGCCGTTGGCGTCGTTGAAGCCGCTACCCGCGCGGGCGGCCATGGCGCCATAGAAACTGCTGAAGCTTTCGCCATCGATCTGGTCGGCGGCCGCCTGGGGAGTGGCCAGTTGCGAAAGGGCCAGGGGAATGCCGTTGGAGACCGAGGGCGGCCCGGGATCGGTCGCCGCCAACTGATCCGGCGTGACGCCAGGCGAAACCTCGAGCGATGCGGCCACATTGGCGGGATTGGTGGTGTCGTATTGGAAGAGGGCCGCTCCCGGCGTGGTCCCGTCCGCGGCCACACCGGAAGTCAGGATCTGGTTGACGCGATCGGCGAACTGTTTCGCCATGGTGTTCAGGTCGCCGGGCTGAGAGGGATCACCGAGGTATGAGGGCAGGGTCTGGTTGCGCATCTGGAGCAGCGCCCCCAGTTGCCCGCCGGTGGAGGCTGCCGTGGCATCGGCGCCATCGGCCGCCAGGATCTGCGCCGCGGGCGGTCCCTGACCGGGCTGGTACGCGAGGCTGTACTGACTGTTTTCGAGCAGCAGGGGCGTCTGGCCGTTGAGCAGGACGGCAACCGAACCGTCGGCCTGGTAACTGGCGGTGAAACTGACGTATTGCGACAGTTGCTCGAGAAGCGAGTTCATCTGCGCGTCGGTGCCGGGATCGCTGCTGACGTTCCCCTGGCGTTGGACGTTGAGCTGCTGCAACTGGCCCACCAGTTGATTGACTTGGGTGACGGTCTGCTGCAATTGCGCGCCGGTATCCTGCTCGAGGCCGGCCAGCCCGCTGGCGGTTTGCTGGAAAGCGGCCGCCAGTTCGCCGGCGTTCGCGATCACGCTCTGCCGGGCATTGGTATCGGAAGGGCTCTGGCCCCAGGCGGAGAAGCTCTGAAACAGTTGGTTGAGCGCGGCGGAAATGCCCGAACTGCCGGAAACATCGAAAAGCGACTGGAGCGACTGGAGGCTGTTGACGCTCTGTTGGGAATTTCCCTGAGCGGAAGTCTGCTGGCGCACGGCCTGCTCGGCATATTGATCGCGCGCGCTGAGCACCTGCCCGGCGCGCACGCCGCCCATGGCTCCCGATACCAGATCGAAGGACATGGCCTCGAGGGGCAGCGTCTGCTTGGCATACCCGGGTGTGGAAGCGTTGGCTACGTTGTTTTGGGTGACGGCCAGGACCTGCTCGTAGGCGTTCAACGCGTTGGACGAGGACAGAAGCGTGGAAAGGAGATTGGCCATGGCTTATCCCTGGAGGCTGATCCTTCCCGGAAGGACGGGCGGCGGCACGATGCCCTGGTGGCCGTAGCCTTGGGTCATAGCGCCCCGGATTCGACTCCACCGGGCGTGGTATTGCCGAGCGCTTTCGAGCAGCTTGCCGGCGCGCTTCACGGCCCGGTTGAGATGCCATGCTTCCGCCATGGCCTCGGGGTTGCCACGCGCGTGGGCGAGCCACGACGCGCCGCCAGCCAGTTCGGCCACCGCCGATTCCAGCACGCCGGAACAGCGGTCCAGGGTTTCGGGCGAGGGAGAGGTCAGCCAGCCGCACACCCGTTCGATTTGCGAACGGGCCGTACCCATGCGTTCGACTGCCGTCGCCCCGCCCATACATTATTGACCGCCGGCGGCCAGGGCCTCCGACACGATTCCACGGCTGGTAGCCGCCGCGTCGGCGCGGTAGGTTCCGCTCTGGTACTGGGCGGCCAGCGCAGCAACCCGGCTGGCCCGATCCGACCCATACGCCGATAGCGCCTTCGAGAGGCTGCCCAGCGTGCTCGAGAACTCCACGCGATCATCCGATCCGCCGGCGCCGCCCGCGCGGCTATTTCCGGCCTGGGTGAGCTTCTGGGCCTCCTGCGCGCGCGCGGTCTCGGCCGCCGAGGCGCCGCCGGTCAGATTCAAATCGTAGATCTTCATACGGATACGCCACTTGTGGCTGATGTACTTATCGGTTGAAAGGGGTGTGGGCTTTAGGAGGGGGATGGGAAAGTTTTTTGGGATTTGGCTAAAGTTCGTGCGGATTCGGCCGATCACTTCTGTGGAATGAGCCCTACAGTGTCGAGGTCGACGCCGCCGGGAGAACCGGCGATGGACGAATTAACCACCCTCGATCTGGGCCGGCTGGCGTCGGTGCTGGACGATCCCTGGAAGCCGCTGTTGATCGGCGAGAGCCCGGAGATGCGCCGCGTGGGCCACCTCATCCGCATGGTCGGGCCCCGCCGGGCGACGGTGCTGATTACCGGCGAAACGGGGACGGGAAAGGAAATGGCCGCGCGGGCGCTGCACCTGGCCGGGCCGCGCCGCCGCGCGCCCCTGGTTGCGGTGAATTGCAGCGCGCTGCCGGAAAACCTGCTGGAGGCCGAATTGTTCGGCCACGTGAGAGGGGCGTTCACGGGGGCCTTTCAAAACCGCGTGGGCCGATTCGAGCAGGCCCAGGGCGGCACCCTGTTTCTGGACGAGATCGCGGACCTGCCGCTCGAGCTGCAAGCCAAGCTCCTGAGAGTCCTGCAGGAACGGGAGATGCAAAGGCTGGGCAGCTCCGAGACGGTCCGGCTGGACGTGCGGGTAATCGCGGCCACCAATCGCCACCTGGCGCAGGAAATCGAACAGGGCCGTTTCCGGGAGGACCTCTACTACCGCTTGAACGTGGTTCCCATCCCCATGCCGCCCCTCCGGCAAAGACGGCCGGACATTCCCCTGCTGGCCGCGCATTTCGTGGAAAAGGTCTGCCGCCTGGAGGAGATGCCGCTGAAGACCATCAGCCCGGAAGCCCTGGATCGCCTGGGCGAATACGGCTGGCCGGGTAACGTGCGTCAACTGGAGAACGCGGTGGAAATGGCGGTGGCGCTGAGCGGGAACCGGCTGCTGCTGGGGCCTTCCGACTTCCCGCTGCCGGCGCCGGGGCACGCCCGCGCGGCGAATCCCGAAGGACCGGTGGTAGCGGTGCCGGACAACGGCCTGGACTTCGAGCAGACGCTGGCGGTGATCGAACGCAGCATCCTCGAGCAGGCGCTGCGCAAGACCGGCGGCAACAAGAAAGCCGCGGCGGAGATGCTCGGTCTCAAGCGCACCACCCTTTCGGCGAAGATCCGGAGCCTGGATTCGGGGTCCCCGTGGAATTGAGGACGGGCGCCTCTACCACAGGTAGTCTTTGGCGATCTCGCGCTTGTCGTAGCCGTCCAGCACGTGGACCACGCGGATCTTCTTCAGCGACACCGGAGAGAGCTGCCCGATCGGTATGTAGATGATGGTGCGGCCCATGCGGGAAGCCAGGGTCTTGAAAATCGATCTGGGCGGGCTGGCCGCCACGTAGACCACGAACCGGTAAATGGAGTAGTCCAGCGCCGCCAGCAGGAGGCGCTCGGATTTCGACTCGGCAAACTCGTAGTCGGCGTCCTGCCACACGTCGTACATGCGGCGCGGCGGCAGGCTCATCAGGAATCCGCCGTACTCGGCGCGCCCGATGCCCGGCCCCACCAGGTTGTCGAAAGGGAACGTGGAATAGAAAGCCATGTCGGACTCGTTCTGGTTCTCGCCCAGCCAGGTGGTGGTGTAGGAGTAGCGGTCGTCGCGGTCCTCATCGAAAATCACCACCACCGAGCCGACTTCGCCGCGGACCTTCTGAAACTGCCGCACGTAGATCCGGCCCTCGTACCATTTGCGGATGGTCTCGCGCATGTCGATCCCGTCGAGGACCGAGGTGGTAAAGGGCTCGACCCGCACGCGCTCTTCGGAGAGAACGCTCTTGCCTTTCTTTTTGAGGAACCGGCCGTAGTCCTCGACGACCAGGTCTTCGGGCGGGTAGGAGCAGATTCCGGCGCCGTTCAACTGGCTGGCCCATTCGCCCGGAATTTTCTCTTTCCGGCGAGGTTTCAATCCGAAGGGACGGAGGCGCCGCTTGGTGCTGGGCAGGCGGCGGCGCAGGCGGATGCGGCGGGTGTCGAGCCACACCTCTTCGCCCGATATCCGCACGGTCATCAGCTCGGCATCGGTTCTTTGCGGCGGGTAGCGGCCGGCCGCGGTCCACACTTCCCAGGCGAAATTGTCGTCGGCCACGCCGCGGGCGGCCACGGTGAGATCGAAGATCCCGGCTGAGAGGTCGTTCCCCGCCAGCGCGAGATTGCGGGAGTAGCGCGCCAGCAGCCGCCGTTGCCAGTGGGCCATGCGCTCCCCGGTATTGGCCTCGTACTCTTTCTCGGCATCGCGAAAAACCGCCAGTTGCGCGTGGCGGCGGTCGATGAGGTCAGAGTCCGCCAGGAGCTGCCGGAAATTTTCGTAGCGCCACTGGAGCGCGGGGTACTCCGCGGCGATTTCGGCCAAAGACTCGGGATGCGGATTGAACAGTTCGATCCCCTCGCGCCAGGTGCGGGCCATGGGTTGCGCCTGGGGCTCCTCCATGGCGTCCAGCACGGGATCGAGCAGGTTGAGCGAGACCACCACCATCACCCGGGCCAGGGGATTGGTGCCCTGGAGCTTCCAGCCGATGCCGGCGGCGTGCCGCGAGATCTCCTCGGAGCGCGGCTGCGGGTAAACCCGGTACGCCTCCACGTAGCGCGCCATCCCGATGTGCCGGATGGCGCAGGTGTCCGGGTACGCATCCTTCAAATGCGGGCGCTGCCCCGCGTCGGGGTCGGCAAACACGATTTCCGCGCCGGTCTCGAGGCCCGTGCGGATGGCTTCGGTAAACGGGTCGGCGGGCTCGATCGGCACGTAGACCGCCTGGTCTTCGCCGCCGGTCTCGTCGGGATAGAAAATCAACGACATTTCGGGAAGCCGGGCGACGGCGCGCATCCAGTCCTGCTGGAGGGTGACGGGCAACTCCAGGGCGACGACGTCGGGACGCTCGCCGAGGATCGCCTGCCGCACCTCGATGGCAAACTCCAGGCGGCTGGGGACCACCGGGAAGTAGGTGAAGCGTCCCCGTTTCAGGCTGCCGGGATCAGGAAGCGGAAGGCCGATTTCTCCGGACATACCGTAGGGCTTCCTCTCCCAGCACCTGCACCACGGCGATTTCGAGCGCCTCGGTCTCGTGGCTCCGCTCGGTGGCCAGGCTCTTGAGCTTGATGGCGAACCGTCCGACATTGATGCCGTCGCGCACGGTGTAGCGCTCGTCGGCGGCGTGCGCCATCTGCAGGAAATCGGTCACGTAGTTGAGGATCCGCTCCTCGGCGAAGGGCAGATTCTCCTTGAGGATGTGATACTCTTCGTCGCGTTCGGGAAAGTCGATGAAGATCTGGGGCTGCAGGCGGGAATGGATATACTCGGGCAGCTCGAAGGTGGAGGCGTCATCGTTCATGGTGGCCACCAGCCGGAACTGGGGATGCGCCTTGATCTTGATCCCGGCCACGATGGACTCGACGTAGCGCCGGTTATCCAGCAGCGGCGCCAGGCTCGCCCAGCTCTTTTCGCTCATGCGGTTGCCCTCGTCCACGATGGCGATGCCGCCGCGCAGCATGGCCGTGACCAGGGGCGACGCCACATACCGCAGGCTTCCTTCTCCGGCTATGACCGGAGTGATCAGCAGGTCTTCCGGGCGTGTATCCAGGGTGGCCTGGAGGATGTAGACTTCGCGCCCCATGCGCCTGCCCGCCGCGTATGCCAGGGTGGTCTTGCCGACGCCGGGTTTGCCCAGGAGGCGCGGATTCATGGGCAAATCCTGGTCGTTCACCACCATCCAGGCGGCCAACAACTGCCGCATGAGCTCGTCCTGGCCAACCCACTGAACCGCCAGTTCATCGGGATGAGCGAGATGCAGGGTTACGCCTTCGACCTCGACCGTCATAACGCTACCCTCTATTATGGGGCATTGTGCGAACCAGGATAGCGCGGATCGGGCGTGGCGTCAGAGGTTGCGGATCGCGACGCGGTGCGGGAAAGCGCGGATCGGGCGGGGCGTCAGAGGTTGCGGATCACGACGCGGTGCACCTTCAGCAGCAGATCCACCTCCTGAAGCGGGAGGTCCAGGGCCGCCGCAATCTGGTCGGGGGGTTCGCCGCGGCGGTACACACGCAGCGCCTGCGAACGCTTGGTCAGGTTGAAGCCGGGCTTGGGCGCGGAGGGGACCGCGCGCGCCTGCCGCCCGACCTCCTCGAGTTTCACCGCCAGGGCGTCGAGACGCTCCTGGAGGCACGCCAGCGCGGCGCCCGATTTTTCGTGAGCTGCCGTGGCGTGCTCCCGGGCCGCGAGCGCCAGACCCTTCGCCCGCGCCAGGGCGAAGAAGCTCAGCGTCACTCCCGCCAATACCAGGCCGGCCAGGAGGGCGAAGGGGAACACCAGCGGATTCACCGCCTCTTCGATCCACCGCACCCATTCGGCCAGCGCCGTCACCGGACGCTCCGCAGCCGGTCCTGCCGGCTGACAATTTCCTGTATGCGCACGCCGTAGTTTCCGTCGACCACCACCACCTCCCCCCGGGCGATAAGGTGGTGATTGACCAGCACCTCGACCTGCTCGGTGACGCCGCGATTCAGCTCGACGATCGACCCCGTCGTCAGTTTCAGCACGTCCTTCAGGGGAAGCTGCGCCTTGCCGAAAGAAATGCTGACCGGCAGATCGACATCCAGCAGGAGATCCATGGTCCGGGAGCGGGGCGCGGCTCGAACGGGGCTGTCCGTTGCCGGGTGCGCGGCCGGGGGCGGGCTCTCCCGGCGGGATGCTTCGGCCGGTTTCGACGGCGCCGCCAGGGCTGCCGCCAGCTTGGAGCTCATGCTCAACAGCAGCGGCCCCAACTCCGCCTCGGCGAACGTCAGCCTGACGCTGGCCCACTCCTGGATTTCCTCGGCGGGCCGCCGTTCGACGCCGGCTTCACAGGAGACTTCGCGGCCCATGAGAGCGCCGATCGAGCGCGCCATGGCCGAGAGCGACTGGCCGAGGATTTCAAACCAGGTATTCTTTGCCTCGCCCGGCTCGACGGTTTCGAGGCCCGCCGCCTTGAGCGTGAGGGTTCCGGCGTACTCCCAGGCGGGACGTGGCGCGCCGACCCAGACGATCATCTCGGGCGAGATCTGGAGCGGCTGCTCCCACCACAGGATCTCGGCCTCCGGCCGGGCGACCTCGCTCAAGGGTCCCGACGCCGCCTGCCAGCGCACCTCGGGGCGCTGGTCGGTCATGGATTCGAGAACCTGAGCCAGGCTCCCCACCCACTCGTCCAGCAGCATCTTCGCGTTCTCGTCCGCATCCAAACGCAACGGCGGCGTCTTGTTTTCCGGGGTGCTCATGCGGTTAATACGCCTCGCGACGCGGGCCACTGTTCGGACAGGTGGCGCCGCAGCCTCAAAATCGCCTGGGATTTCAGTTGCGAAATACGCGACTCGTGCAGGTTGACCACCTGCGCGATCTCGCGCAGAGTCAACTCTTCGTGGTAGTAGAGGCTGAGAACCGTCCGCTCGATGGACGGTATGGCCTCGATGCCTTCGGCCAGCAGCCTTTCGAGCTCGGACCTTTCCAGCAGGGTGGACGGCAGATTGTCCAGTTCATCGGGGAGAAAGCGCAGCATGTCCTTCCCGTGATCGCCCGTGGCGCCTTCCAGGCTGGCGATGTTCAGCCCGCGGACTTCGACCAGCCATTCGTGATACTCGTCGATCGAAATTCCCAGCTGGGCGGCAATATCGTCTTCGGCCGGCAATCCCTGCAGCCGTTGTTCGGCCGCCGTGATGGCCGCCTCGATCTGTTTGGCCTTGCGCCGTTTCTGGCGCGGCGCCCAGTCCAGGCCCCGCAGGCTGTCCAGGATGGCGCCGCGGATCTTGTACTCCGCGTACGTTTTGAGCTTCACGTTGTGGCGCGGATCGAAATTGTCGATGGCCGAAATCAGCCCGATGACCCCGGTGGACACCAGGTCTTCCAGGCTGATGTTTTCGGGCAGCCGCTCCTGAATACGCCGGGCAATCAGCCGGACCTGCGGCAGGTGCTCCAGAATGAGCCGCTCGCGTTCGTCGTCGCTAATCACGTCGGACACCGCATACGAATACATAGGCTTCCGCCATTTGCCGACCCCTCTCCTAGGCCGCCGACAGCGCCTCCCCGCGCCCTCCCCGAAGCATCAACTCCACCAGGCGGCCGCGGCTGGCGGTCTCCAGGTCCTCCGGGATGCGCTGTCCCGCGGCGAAAAACGACAACGCTTTTCCGGTCCGCGCGGCCTCGCTGAAGATGGGGCCGAAAGAAGCGGTTTCGTCCAGCTTGGTGAACAACAGGCGCCGCGGCTGGAAGATCTCGAACGAATCGATCAGGCGCGCCAGGTCGGCGGGTTTCAGGGAGGCCGGCAGCACCAGCTGGGTGTCGATGTCGATACGCCCCGAGAGAAACTGCGCCAGGGGGAGCGCGATGTCCATGTCGTGGAAGCCGAAGCCCGGCGTGTCGATGAGGATGAGATCCTTTCCCCGATTCTCCTCGATCCCCTGAGCCAGCGCGCCGGCCGTCTCCAGCACCTGGAAGCCGACCCCCAGAATGGCCGCGAACGAGCGCAACTGCTCGGTGGCCGCGACGCGGTACGTGTCCGTGGAAAGCAGCAGAACGGGACGCCGGCCGGCCAGTCCGTAATTCACCGCGAGCTTGACCAGCGTGGTGGTCTTGCCGGCGCCGGGCGGACCCACCAGCGACACGATGGCCGGCCGGGCGTCGCCCTTCCCCGCTCCCAGCAGGGGCTCCACCGTGAAGCGCGATTCCAGTTCCTCGATCAGGGCGCGCTGGAAGGCGTTTTTGTCCAGGCGTTGGGGATGGCGCGCGCGATTGGGGGACACACGGGCTTCGGCCCGCTCCACGATTTCGCGCGCCAGGTCCGGGGCCACGTCGCTGGCCGTGAGAACCGCATAGGCATCCGAGAGATCCGGCGGCGCGCCGGCCAGCTGCGCCGGCGCGATCACCGAGCGGGTCAGCGCCCGGCGCATGCCCTCCAGCTCGCGTTTCAGATCGGCCACCTCTTTGGACAGGCGGTCGCCAGGCGCCTGAAAAGCCGGCGCGGCCGTGCCGTCCCCGGGAGTGTCGGCGGCCTCGTGCGCCGGCAGATCGGTGGCGAAGACCACCTCGTATTCGCCCCGGTGCCGCACCTCGGCGGGCGCTTTCCGGCTGTTGACGAGCATGGCTTCGGGCCCCAGTTCCTGGGCCGCCAGGACCATGGCGTCTTCCACCGTGCGGGAAAAATAGGATTTGATCTTCATCGCGTTCGGCTCCCGGTTTTGGCTGGCTGCGCGCTTTGTGCCACGTGTGATCTATCGTCATCCGCGGCCTTTTCCTGTAGGGCTCAAGCCATGTTCCCCAGCGACTGCACGCGCATTCCGGGCGGCACCTCGTTGTGCGCCAGGAAGAAGAGATTGGGGAGCGACGGCTCGGCGATCTGGCGCAGGAAGTAACGGGCCCCCGAGGAAGTGATGGCCACCACCGGCATTTCAGGCGACGGCACCCGCACCGCGATGCGGTTCAGAATCTCGCGGATACTCTGCGGCGCGAGCGTCAGGTGGCTGGAGTTCTCCCCGTGTTCCACGGCGGCTTCGACGCTCTGCTCGATCCCCGGGGCCACGAACCACGCGGGCAGTTCGCCCGAGCGGTTCAGGTAGGGCTTCACCACCGTGCGGCGCACGCTCTGCCGGACGTACTCGGTCAGCAGCACGGGATTGCGCGTGGCCCCCGCGGCTTCTCCCAGAGCTTCGAGAATGGACACCGCATCGCGGATCGAGACGCGCTCGCGCAGCAGGTTTTGCAGCACCTTCTGCACGGTGGCCAGGGGCAACAGCTTGGGAACCAGGTCTTCCACCACCTTGGGGTGCTCCACCCCCACGCGGTCCAGCAGCCGCTTGGCATCCTGCCGCGAAAACAGCTCGCAGGCGTAGCGGCGGATCAGCTCGGAAAGATGGGTGCCCAGGACGCTGACCCCGTCCACCACCGTGTAGCCGGAGTTGCGCGCCCGCTCGGCCCGCTCGCTGGGGACCCACAAGGCGTGCATGCCGAAGGCCGGCTCGCGCGTGGACTGGCCCTCGATGGCGGCTTCGCCGGGGCCCGCCGGGATGGCCAGCTCGCAGCCTTGTGGCAGCTCGTAGCGGGCGATCTCCACCCCCTTGAGCGAGATCAGGTACTCGCGGCTGCGCAGCGACAGGTTGTCGGTCACCCGCACCGGAGGCAGCAGGTAGCCCAGGTCGGTGGCCAGCTGCCGCCGGATGGTGGAGATGCGGCGCAGCAGCGGCGACTCCTGCGCGCCCTCCACCAGACCCACCAGGCCCAGCCCGACCTCGATGGCCAGGGGCTCGACGCGCATCAGCGCTTCCACGTTTTCCTTGGCGGCCGCGGGCTTGCTTTCCTCCGGGACGCGGGCCAGCGCCGTCTCCCGCCGGCGCATGCGCCATCCGATCGCGCCCGCGCCTCCCCCCAGCAGCAGGAACGGCAGCTTGGGCATGGAGGGCAGCGCCGCCAGCGTCACCAGCACGCCCGCCGCCAGCATCAGCGGCTGCGAGTTGCCGAAGATCTGGCGGCGGAACTCGCTCCCCAGGCGCGCGTCCGAGCTGGCGCGCGTGACGATCAAACCGCCCGAGATCGAAATCATGAGCGCCGGGATCACCGTGACCAGGCCGTCGCCGATGGTCAGCACGGTGTACGTCTCGAGCGCCTTCTGGAACTCCATCCCGTGCTGCAGCACCCCGATCAGGAAGCCCGCCACGATGTTGATTCCGGTGATCAGGATGCTGGCCACCGCGTCGCGCTGGGTGAAGCGCGACGCGCCGTCCATGGCGCCGTAGAATTCGGCTTCGGTGGCCAGTTGCTTGCGCCGGCGCTTGGCTTCGGCTTCGTCGATCAGCCCGCCGTTCAGGTCCGAATCGATGGACATCTGCTTGCCCGGCAGCGCGTCCAGGGTAAACCTGGCGGTGACCTCGGAGATGCGCACCGCGCCGTGATTGATGACCACGTACTGGATGGCGATGAGCACCAGGAAGATGACCGCGCCGATGATGTAATTGCCCCCCACCACGAAGCTGCCGAACGCGCCGATCACCTCTCCGGCGGCCGTGGTGCCGGTGTTTCCGTTGAGCAGGATCAGGCGCGCGGACGAGATGTTCAGGGCCAGGCGGAACAGCGTCAGCAGCAGCAGGGCGGTGGGAAAGGAGCTGAATTCCACCGGGCGGGTGAGGTACAGCGAAACCATCAGCACGGTGACCGACATCAGGATGTCGGAGACGATCAGGAGGTCCAGCACGAAGCCCGGAAGCGGGGTGATGAGCGCGATCACGATGGCCAGCACGGCGATGGGCACGGCCATCTCGCCGAGCATCGCCAGGGGGAGGGCCTGCATCCATTTGGGCGGCGCCATCGGAGGCGCGAGGGTTTTTGCGGGGGTCATTTTGGATGAGAAATCCGGGCTAGCCCGGCAGCCTCCCGTTCATGAGTTTGAAAATGTACGCCAGAATTTCGGCCACCGCCCGGTAGAGGTGCGGCGGGATCTCCTGCCCCACGTCCACGGCTTTGTAGAGCGCCTGCGCCAGCGGCGGGTTCTCGACGATGGGCACCTGGTGCTCCATGGCCTTCTGCCGGATCCGCTGCGCCAGGTAGTTCTTGCCTTTGGCCACCACCAGGGGAGCGGCCATGCTCTCCATCTGGTAGCGGATGGCCACCGCGAAGTGCGTGGGGTTGACCACCACGGCGGTGGCCTTGGGCACTTCCTTCATCATCTGGCGGCGCGCCCGGTCGCGCTGGATGCGGCGAACGCGCGCCTTCATCTGCGGATTGCCCTCCAGGTCCTTCATCTCCTCTTTGATGTCCTGCTTGCTCATGCGCAGGTCCCGCCGGTGCCGCCGCATCTGGCGGAAGAGATCCACCGCGCCGAAAATCAGGAAAAGCCCCGCGGCCTTCCAGAAAAGCGTCATCAGCGAGCCGCCGATGAACTCGCAGGCGCTCTCCACGCTGCCCAGGGGCAGAGCCAGGAAGCCGTCGATCTGGCTGCGCGCCATGGCATAGACCGCCCACAGGAACATTGGCAGCAGGACCACCGCCTGCACCAGCGAGGGCAGGTTCTGGCGCGGCAGCTCGCGGAGCCTGGCGGCCGGATTGAGGCGCGCGAGATCCGGAGTCAGCTTCTTGAGGCTCAACCCGAAGCGCGTGGTCACCAGCCGCAAAGCCACGGTCGCCAGCGCGACCACCAGGCCGCCCGCCGCCAGGGGCAGAAACTGCCGCCAGAAGATGTGCCAGGCCAGGTGCGAGAGATCGGCGGCGGCCACGTCGCCCGAAAACGCGCGGGTGAACAGCGCGCGCGTGGTCGCCCGCAACCCCGCCAGCCACCCGGCTCCGCAGCAGCCCAGCAGGCCCAGGAACACCATGAACTGCAGGGCCGAGACGAACTCCCGGGCGGAAGGAAACTGTCCCTCCTTGCGGGCCTTCTCCAGGCGCCGCTGGGTAGGCTCTTCGCTCTTTCCGCTCCGGTCCGCCATCCCGCCTCATATCCCCAACATCCGCCGCACGGCGGAGCACGCGCTCCCGCTGAATGCCAGCAGGATGCGCGGTATCACGGACGCCACCAGCGCCAGCACCGCCAGCGCGGTCAGCATCTTCGCCGGGAACGCCAGCGACAGCAGCTGCAGTTGCGCGTTGAGGCGCCCGAGGAGCGCCAGCGCCACATCCACCATCACCAGCAGCGCCACCACCGGCAGCGCCAGCCGCACCCCCACCGAGAACAGGCCCGATCCCAGGCGGATCAGCGGCCCGGCCGCCGGCAGGCCGAAAACATAACCGCCCGCGGGCACCCGGTCGAGGCTGAGGGCGAACAGCCGCAATACCTCCCGGTCCAGCCCGAGGGAGAAAAAAAGAAGTCCCGACACGAGCTGCGCGAAGACCAGCAGCACGCCGGAATCGGCCTGGGTGTTGGGGTCGATGGTGGAGGCGTAGGCATAGCCGGCCTGCAGGCCGAGCACCTGCGCGGCCAGCGCGAAGGCCTCCAGCACCAGCGCCACCGCAACGCCGATGGCGATTCCCACTGCCGACTCCGCCAGGATCCACGCCGTCAGCGTTCCGGCGGTGACTTCGGAAGCCGCGACGGCGGGCCAGCGGGCGGCCAGCGCCAGGGTGAACCCCACCGCCAGCGCCGCGCGCGCGGGCAGCGGCCCGCCGTTGACCCCGGGCAGCGGCACGAATACCAGGGCGCCGCCCACCCGCGCCAGAACCAGCAGGAAGCCGTAGAGCGTTCCGAGCGAAAGGGACAAGCTAGCGGGCATAGCGGCCGAGGTCTCCCAGCAGCACCGTGGTGTAAGACACGATTTTCTGCAGCATCCAGGGCATCATGAGCAGCAGGCCCAGGAGAAATGCCACCAGGCGGGGGATGGTGCTGAAGGCGTTGTCCTGCATGGAGGTCGCGATCTGCACCAGGCTGACGGCGATCCCCGCGACGAACCCGATGGCCAGCAGCGGAGCCGCCAGCCAGAAGGTGGTCATTAGGGCCTGGCGCAGGATTTGGACTACCGTATCGGGGGTCATTGGTAAAAGCTCTTCAGCAGCGACCCCACCACCAGGTTCCAACCGTCCACCAGCACGAACAGCAGGATCTTGAAGGGCGCCGAAATCATGACCGGCGGCAACTGCACCATGCCCACCGAGAGCGTGACCGACGCCACCACCAGGTCGATCACCAGAAAGGGCAGGAACAACACCGCGCCGATCTGGAACCCGGTCTTCAGCTCCGACAGGATGTACGCCGGAATCAGGATTTTGAGGTCCAGGTCCGCGGCGTTGCGCGGCGCCGGGGCGTGGGACACTTCGACAAAGAGCCGGATGTCCCGCTCGCGCGCGAACCGCAACAGGAAATTGCGCAGCGGCGGGGAGGCCCGGTCCATGGCCTGCTCGACGGTCAACTGGCCCGCTTCCATGGGCGCCCACCCTTGCTGGTACATCTCCGCCGCCACCGGCTGCATGATGACGATGGTCAGAAACAAAGCCAGCCCGAGCAGCACCTGGTTGGAGGGCGTGGATTGCGTTCCCAGCGCCTGGCGCAGGAAATGCAGCACCACAGTGATGCGCAGGAACGGGGTGATGGTCATGACCGCCGCCGGCAGCAGGGTCATCAGCGTCAGCAGAATCACGATCTGCATGGGCACGCTGAGGGTGCCGTTTTTCCCGGCCGAGATGCCCAGCAGCGAGACGGAGTCGGCGGGAGCGGCCATCGCCGGCAGGGCCGCCGGCAGCAGGGCCAGCAGCGCGGCCCATGGGCGGCGCGGCCTCACCGGGCGGCCTCCCTCGAGGTTTCGATTTGGCTGAGCGGCAGGCTCCGCACCAGGCGGCATCCCGCCGGCGTGGAAGCCACCAGCAGCGCCATGTCTCCCATCCGCACCAGGTGCAGCGTGTGCTGCGGAGCGAGCGCCAGGCGCTCCAGGCATTCCAGCCTTCGCCCCGCCGCCCTTCTCGCCGGCGGCATCCTGACGAAGCCTCGCCGGCCCAGCCACCACCACGCGCCGCCCACCAGCGCCAGCACCGCGCCTATCGCCGCCACCTGTTGAAGCCATTCCATCCGGTTCGCTCCTCAATCGTCGCGGAAGTCGGTGATCCGCACGCCCAGCGAGTTTTCGATCACCACGATCTCGCCCGAGCCGCACTGCACGCCGCCGAGGTAGATGTCGATGTTCTCGCCGGCCGAACGCAGCGTCGAGATCACGCTGCCTTCGGCCAGGTCGAGCACCTCCTCGGCGCTCATCAGGCGCCGGTCGAGCTCGACCTCGATCTCGATCGGAATATCGCCGAACGCTCGAATCTCTTCCTGAGGAGTCATCGGCGGTTCAGCGGATTAAGTTGATAGTGGTCTGGCTCATCGAATCGGCCGTGGTGATCACTTTGGAATTCGCCTCGTAGCCGCGCTGGTACACGATCAACTGGGTGAACTCCTGGGCGATATCCACGGTCGAGGCTTCGATCGAGCCCCCCACGATGGTTCCCCGCCCCCCGGTTCCCGGCACCCCGACCGATGGCGTCGCGGTGTCCGCGCTGATCTGGAAGTTGTTGTTGCCCGCCGCGACCAGCGAGTCGGGGTTGCGGATGGAGGCCAGCGCGACCTGGCCCACCACCACCTGGGTGCCGTCGGTATAATGCGCCAGGATCTGCCCGCCGTCGGCCAGGCCCACGCGGTCCAGATCCGCCGCGGGCGAGCCGTCCTGCCAGTTCGCCGACGACGCGGATGTCTGCCCGAACTGGGTAATGCGCCCCACCCCGGCCGAAGTGTAGGGATCCCAGGAAATGTTCATGTCTTTGGCCGAGTCCGTCAGGCCCGGAATGGTGAACGTGATGGGGCTCCCGGCCGGGGGATCGGTCAACAGCCCGTCCTGATTGCTGAAGGACAGGGTGCCGCTGGCGCCCGCGATGTCAGTGGTGCCGCCGGTGACGTCCGCTGCCGGGATCGTCGCCTGGTAGGTCCACTGGTTGGCGCCGCTCTTCTCGAAATTGAGCGTCACTACGTGAGAGGTTCCCAGGCTGTCGTAGACCGTGATGGGGGTGGAAAAATCGGAGGTCGGGTCCGCGGCGGCCGCCGAGTTCAGGTTCAGGTCGACAGTGATCTGGGTGGTGGCGTTGGGCGGCTTCAGCGAACCCACCGGCACCACGATATTGCCGATGGGGCCATTGGTGTTGACGCCTCCCGACGACGACGACACGTTGGTCCAGCCCTGCACGTTGAAGCCCGTGTCGGTGAGCAGATTGCCCGATTTATCCGTCTGGAAATTGCCCGCCCGCGTGTACAAGGTATTGCCGTTGTTGTCCTTCACCACGAAGAAGCCGTCTCCCTGCACCGCCGCGTCCAGCAATCCGCTGGTCGTCTGGATGGCGCCCTGGGTGAACTGCCGGACCGTCAGGGGCTGCCCGGTGCCGAATCCGACCTGCGTCTCGCCCAGGCCGGCGCCCAGAGACTGCGTCACCAGGTCGCGGAAGACCACGTCGCTGGCCTTGAAACCCGGCGAGTTCAGGTTCGCCAGGTTGTTGCCCACCACGTCGATGGCCGTGGCGGTTGCGCTCAGTGCCGAAAGCGCCGTTGAAAAAGACGTCGTGAACATTTCATTTCTCCGTTTATGTCTGCGAAACCGCGGTGCTGGAGGCGCCGGACACGATCTGGTCGAGATCCTGGCGCATGGCCGTGATGTCCTGGCCCATGTTGATGGATTGCTCGAGCTGCTGGAACTGGGCGAGCTGGCCCACGAATTGCGTGCCGTCGCTGGGGTTGAGGGGATCCTGGTTTTGCAGTTGCGCCACCAGGAGCTGCAAAAACATGTTCTTGTCGACCGTGGTGCCGCTGGAACTCTGGCTGGCCGCCGGCGTGGTCTGCGCGGCGGCGGCGGACGTGGCTGAAGTGGTTGGGCTCATGGATGTCTCCTTTCTATGCGTTCTTGACTTCGTTGGCGATCATCTGCTCGACGTAGGACTCCGGGTAGCCATGGGTGTAAAACGAGGCCACCAGGCCCGGGTTGATCATGCGGCCGTCGGGCAGTTGCACCATATAGGTAGGCTGCTGCTGCTGGAACGGGCCGCCGTTGGGGGTGAACGTGGGGGAGGAAACGACCGTGCCTCCCACCATCTGGGCCACCTGGGCCGCGGTCTGGGCGGTGGCGAAATAGTAGGGGTTGTAACTGTAGGAGCCGCCAGGCCCCAGGCCCGTCGGGTTGGCCATCCACGGGTTCGGTCCGAAGACCGATTCCGCCGTGGGCGCGGGGTTCTGGGGAGGGGCATCGGCCACCGGATAGGTCTGGCCCGAAAACAACGCCCGGAAATCGGGAGCCGTCGATGTGGTACCGGACGCCGTCGATGTGGTACCGGACGCCGTCGTGGAGGAGGTTGTGCTGGGGCGCGTCGGGGCCGGCGTGGTGCGTACCGGCGGAACTGTCGACCTCAGCGAAGGGATGACATGAACCATGCGAATTCCTTTCCTTTCTGTTTGCGATTGGCTTCTGCTTCGAAATCCTTGGGCTGCCGCGGCTGGGCATCGCCTTCCCGCTGGCGCCCGTCCTGCTGCGGCCGGGAATTGCCGTTCTGGGAGTTGCCCGGCTGCGGGGCGTCCCGCCGGGTGTCGGCGGAGGCCGGGTGCGGCGCCTCGGCGCGATACCCGCTCCCTTCGAGGCGCGCAGCCAGTTCCGGCAGGTTCTCGCGAAGCGCTCCGGAGAGCCGCTGATCGGGCGTCCGCACCGCCACGTGGACCTCGCCGCCAACTTCCGCCAGGCGCACTTCGACGCGCCGGTCGCCGCTCGAAAGTTCCAGCCGGATGTCGCGGGCCACCGGAGTCTTGGCCGTGGCGCTCTCCGCGCCCGGCGCGGCAGCCTCTTCGGCCGGATGCGCCGCCGGGGGGGCGGGAGCGGCCGCTGCCTTGGTTGGGGCCGGGCTCCCGGGGAGTGGCGCCGGCTGCGGACCGGCGGAAGGCGGCGGAGTGGAGGCTTCGCCGTGGGATGGCTGGAGCACGGGAGCGGCCCGCTCCGCCGGGGCTTCGTTCTCCCCGGGGGATTCGGCCGGCTGGCGATTGTCCTTCCTGCGGGAACTCCACGCGCCGGACGGCGCCGGATCCTGGCCGGACGCGGCGTCCTGGGGGTCCGGCGCATCGGTTTGGGCGCCGGCCGGACGGGGACTGCTCGAGGCGCCGGGCGTCGCCGGCTGCCAGGGCGTCCGCGGATCTCGCGGGCTCACCGGGACCAGGCGGGCTTCGAAGGCGGCCGCCGGCGCTTCGGCGCGATTCCACCAGGCGGATCGCATGGCCGCCAGCCAGGGGGCGCCGGACGCCGTTCCGTCAGTCTCTTTCGGCGGAGGCTCCGGGCTCGCCGCCGGCGAAGGCGCTGTCGCGGCGCCCGCTTCGGTGGGTTCGACCTGTTCGCCCCCGGCCGCCGCACCGCCCCGGATCGGGCGATGAGGTGCAGCCGATGGCGCGGGCACTGCCGCGGCCGGGCTGGCGCCGGCAGGCGGGTCCGCCGTCGCGGGAGGATCGCTGGAAGCCGGCTTGGTTTCGCGCCGTTCGGCCGCAGCCCACCGGGAGACCGGCCGGCCATCATCCGTAGCCGCAGGCGGTTTCGCCGGGGCCGGTTTCGCCAGGGGCTGGGACTGCGGACCGGCTGCAACCGTGCCCGGCATCCGGGCCGCTCGCGGCGGATCATCGGAAAGCGGAGCCGGCTGGCCTGGCGAATCCACGGCCTGCTTCTCCGGCTCTTCCCTGACCGCCAACGTGGGTGGAGCGGCGCTCCCGGCCGTGGTGTCCGCAGCCCGGGGTTGCGCTTCGCCGGGCGTCATCCGCGCATCCGGGGTCCGGTGCTCGACTGGCTCGGGCTGCGCCGCCCGGGGCTCCTTTTCGGCGGCCGGACCGGGCGGCATCGCGAGCGGCGCCCGGAGCGCGAAGTTCTCCGAGACGGGGTCGGCGGCGGACATTGGTTGCGGAGAAAGCCGGGCCGGTTCGGGAGCGGAGGCCGCATCCGCGAGGTGTGGCAATCCGGTTTCGGGGCGTGGCCCCCCGGCAGGCTCCGCCGGCGGAGCAACCGGCACGGCAGGCGCGGCAACCGCCGGGACGGGAAGTTCCTGGCCGCTGGCAGGCTCCGCCTCGGCCGCGCTCTTCGACGTCCCATGGCCCGGGGTCGTGCCGATCCGAAGCCGCACCAGCGCGGCTTCCCCTTTGGAACCGGATCCGGACGCCTTCTCGTCCGCGAACAGGGTCTCTAAAAACGAGGGAAACAGCGATTTCGCCGAGGCCGGTAGCGCTGCGCCCTTTCCGTTCTTGAGCTTTGCCGAGACCCCGGAAACCTGCGCTTCGTTGGGCGCCAGGAGAGACGCGAGTGACGCGAGGGCTTTCACGAACAGCGGAATTGCAGGTGGCTGGCCAAAAGAGGAGGGCGCATTTTCAAGCAGTTGGCCTTGCCGGCTCCGGCAAGAAAATGGCGGGCCCGCCGGCTCGCGGCAAAAACTTGCCGCGCGCCGGAGCCTCTCTCATCCCCTCATCGGCGGCCTCGCGCGATTTTTCAGTGTTTTTCATCTGAAACTCCTCTTGGCCCCCGGCTTGCACTGTCCCCACCCGATGGATTCTCTGACCGCTATCGCGGCAAGCGGGCTGCGCGCCCGCATGGAGTCGCTCGACCTGCTGGCCAACAACGTGGCCAACGCTTC
This sequence comes from Bryobacteraceae bacterium, assembly GCA_035638575.1. Taxonomy (GTDB): domain Bacteria; phylum Acidobacteriota; class Terriglobia; order Bryobacterales; family Bryobacteraceae; genus DASQZT01. The sequence goes on along the minus strand of DASQZT010000308.1, from coordinate 6,698 downwards.
CACCGGCGGGTACAAGGCCGATCGCGAGTTCTACAGCCTGTACGCCGCTCCGGAAGCCTGGGATGCCGAAGCGCTGTCCACCATGCCGGTGATCGAGCGGCCCTGGATCGACCTTTCCCAGGGCGTCATCCATTCCACCGGCAGTCCCCTGGACGTGGCGCTTTCCGGCAGCGGCTTTTTCTCGGTCAGCGCTCCGGGCGGTCCTCTTTACACGCGGAACGGCAGTTTTCGCCTGGCGAAGGATGGCAGGCTGATCACATCCGACGGGTATGCCGTGCGCGGGACCGCCGGCGCCGTCCTGAAGCTCGACAGTTCGAAGCCGGTGGAGATCCGGGAGGACGGCACCGTCCTGCAGGACGGCGTGGTGGCCGGCAAACTGGACATCGCGGATTTTACCAGCACCGCCGGGCTGGCCAAACAGGGCAGCAATTACCTGCGCGTCACCGATCCCGCCCTGCGCCCCACGGCGCCGTCGGGAACCTCGGTCGAGCAAGGCAAACTCGAGGCGTCGAATACCGGCAGCGCGGAGGCCGCCGTGCGGCTGGTCAGCGTCATGCGCCAGTTCGAGATGCTGCAGAAGGCCGCTTCCCTGGGCGCGGACATGAACCGGAGGGCCGTCGAGGAAGTCGCCAAGGTGGGGTCATAAGAATGCCTGAGCGAGGAAGTCGCGAGCGTAGGGTCATCAGAAAGCCGGAGCGAGGAAGTCGCGAGCGTAGGGTGTTGAGAAAGCCGGGCCGGGGAAGTTCCAGGGTGATGAGAATGCCGGGCCGTGAAAGGGAGGCCGTATGATTCGAGCACTGTTCAGCGCCGCGAGCGGGATGTCGGCGCAGCAAATGAATGTCGACAACATCGCGCACAACCTGGCCAACGCCAGCACGGTGGGCTTCAAGAACCGCCGCGCGCAGTTCCAGGACCTGATTTACCAGAGCGTCATCCAACCCGGCGCCGCCGCGGGCCAGCAGACCGTGGTCCCCACCGGCCTGCAGGTCGGGCTGGGCACGCGCCCCTCCTCGAATGAAGTGGTCTTCACCCAGGGTTCCTTCACCGAAACCGACAACCCGCTCGACCTGGTCATACAGGGCGCCGGCTTCTTCCAGGTGAGGAGGCCTTCGGGTGAGCTGGCCTACACCCGCGCCGGATCGTTCCATCTCGATCGCAACGGCAGCATCGTGACCTCCGACGGCAATCAACTGGAACCCCAGATCACTCTTCCCCAGGATGCCCAGTCGGTCACCATCGCGCAGGACGGCACGGTGAGCTACAGCCTGCCCAACCAGACGGCGGCGCAGCAGGCCGGGCAGATCCAGCTCGCCAACTTCCCCAATCCGGCGGGCCTCAACAATCTCGGCGGCAGCCTCTTCACGCCCACCGACGCTTCGGGCGATGCGACCGTCGGCCTGCCCGGCGGCCAGGAAGGCATGGGAAGCGTCATGCAGGGCTACCTGGAGCAGTCCAATGTCTCGGTGGTGGACGAGTTCATCAACCTGATCGTGGCGCAGCGCGGCTACGAGGCGAACTCCAAGGTGGTGCAAGCCGCCGACGAGATGTATCAGCAAGTGAACCAGATGGTGCGATGACCCCGCTTGCCGCATTTGCCGTGGCCGGTTGTCTCGCCGTCAGCGCCGGCTCGGAACACATCACCCTGGGCGACCTGGCGCCGGCCTTTCCCGGCCTGCCGGTGGCCCTCCCGGACACTCCCGTGGCCTTGGCTCCGGCCCCCGGCGCCGAGCGCGTGTTCCGCCTGCCGGAATTGCGCCGGCTGGCGGCGCGCTGGAACCCCGCCGCGGCGCCGGCCGGCGATCTGTGTTTCGAGCGTCCGGCCGCTCCGCTCGATCCGGCGCGGCTCCGCGAGGCCATGCGCCAAAGCCTGCCCGGGGCGCGCATCGAGATTCTCGACTACAGCCGCATCCCGGCCCCCGAAGGCCAATTGCAGTTTCCCGCCGGCGGCCTGCGCCAGACCACCGCGGGCGGGTTTTGGAACGGCTCGGTCCGGTACGGCGCCGATCGACGCTTCCCGGTCTGGGCCAGGGTCAAGGTGACGGTGGCGGCGCCGCGCGTCGTCGCCCGGCGCGATCTCACGCCCGGCCGGCCGGTCGATGCCGCCGACTTGCGCGTGGAGACCGGTGACGAGTTCCCCGGCGCCGACCGGTTCGCCCGCTCGGTCGAGGAGGCCGCCGGACGGGTGTTGCGCCGCCCGGTCCGCTCGGGCGACGCGCTCCGCGCCACGTGGCTGGACGCGCCCAAAGAGGTGGCGCCCGGAGACACCGTGCGGGTGGAAGTGCGGTGCGGAGGCGCACGCCTGGAAATGGAGGCGCAGGCGGAGGCGGCGGGCTCCATCGGCCAGACCATATCCGTGCGCAACACCGTTTCGAAGAAATGTTTCCGCGCCCGTGTGGAGGGGAAAGGAAGAGTTTCGGTGGGCTTATGAGACTGCTGGTTTGTCTGCTCCTGCTCTCGACCGCTTGGGGAGCCGCGAAAAAGAAGAAAGCGGCCGCGCCGGGCAATCCGCTGGATCGCTACGTGGCCGAGGCGGAGGCCCGCTCGGCGGAGGCCTCAAACACCACCCTGGGGGCCATCTGGGCCCCGGGCTCCCGGCTGGCGGATGCCGCCCGGGACGTCAGGGCCAGCCAGGTGGACGACCTTCTGACCATCGTGGTCGCCGAGCAGGCGTCGGCGGTCTCGACCGGCACTACCAAGACGGGGCGCACTTCCAGCAGCAAGAATTCGATCGCCGCCCTGGCCGGCCTCACCAAGGCCACCGGCCCCCTGGCCAACCTGGCCAACGTCTCCGGCGACACCGAGCTGAACGGCCAGGGCACCACCACCCGGACCACCACCCTGAGCACCACCCTCACGGCGCGCGTCACCCACGTGCTGCCCGGGGGCGCCCTGATGGTGGAAGCCTTCAAGGACCTGCAGGTCAACTCCGAGCGCCAGGCCATCACGGTGCGGGGCGTCGTCCGTCCGGCCGATATCGACGCCACCAACAGCGTGCCGTCCAACCGGCTGGGCCAGCTGGAGGTGCATATCGACGGCAAGGGCGTGGTGGCAGACGCCATCCGCCGGCCGTTCATTCTGTATCGCCTGCTGATGGGCCTGCTGCCCTTCTGAGATTATGCCCAATCGCCTGCTTGCACTCGCGCTCGCGTTTTCGCTTTTGGCGCCGGCGGCCCGCCTCAAAGACCTGGTCACGGTCGAAGGCGTGCGCGAGAACCAGCTCATCGGCTACGGCCTGGTGGTCGGCCTGGCCGGCACCGGAGACCGCCGCCAGACGATGTTCTCCGCCCAAAGCCTGACCAACGTCCTGCTGCGCATGGGCGTCTCCGTGGCGCCCACTTCCATCCAGGTGAAAAACACCGCCGCGGTCATGGTCACCGCCACGCTTCCGGCATTCGCCCAACCCGGCTCCCGCATCGACTCGACGGTAGCCGCGATCGGCGATTGCAGCAATCTCCAGGGCGGCATTCTCATACTGACGTCCCTGCGCGGGGCCGATGGCCAGGTCTACGCGGTGGCTCAGGGCCCGGTGGTGACCGGCGGCTTCTCCAGTGGCCGCGGAGGAAGCAGCCAGGCGGTGAATCACCCCACCGTGGGCCGCTCCCCCAACGGAGCTACCGTGGAGCGCCCGTCGCCTTCGGTGGCGCCGCGCGACGTCGTGCGGCTGCAACTGCGCCAATCGGATTTCACCACCTCGGCGCGCATCGTGGAGGCGGTGAACAAGAAATTCGCGGGCGCGACTCCCGCCGCACGGCCGGAGAACGCCGGCCTGGTCAGCGTGACGGTTCCCGCCTCCTACGTCTCGCGCACCACCGAGTTCATCGCCGAGCTGGAGAACCTGACGGTCGAGCCCGACCGACCGGCGCGCGTGGTGGTCAACGAACGCACCGGAACCATCGTATTGGGCAAAGACGTGCGCATCGCACCGGTGGCGATTCTGCACGGCAACCTGAACATCGAAATTCAGACCACGTACGCGGTTTCGCAGCCCGCGCCGCTCGCTCCGCAGGGCGTCACCGAGGTGGTGCCGCAGACCAGCGTGGCAGCCAAGGAAGAAAAGGCGCGCAACGTGGTGCTCAAGCAGGGGGCCACGGTCGAGGAACTGGTCCGTGCCCTGGCGGCGATCGGCTCGACCCCCAGGGACGTGATCGCGATCCTCGAAAACCTGCGGAGCGCCGGCGCCCTCGAAGCCGAAGTGGAGGTCATCTGAACATGAACGATTTGGGAGTTTCGCAGATTGTCTCGCTGGCGCCCGCCGCCATCGAGAAGCCGAAGGGCGGCGATCCGGCTAAAATTCACGATGCCGCCGAGCAGTTCGAAGCGCTGCTGCTGGGCCAGATACTCCGCTCGGAGCGCGAGAGCAATGGCGGCTGGCTAGGCTCCGGCGGGGCAACCTCCGGCTCCGGCGACAGCGCCACCGAGTTCGCCGAGCAGCACCTGGCGATGGCTTTGGCGAAGGGCGGCGGCCTCGGCCTGGCGGACCTCATCGCCAGCGGTCTTCAACAGCCGGTTTCCAAGCCGCAACCCTGAGGAGCGGCCTCGAAGGCTTTCCATCCGGCAACTGCTGGACGTGCCCGCCCGGTGGCTCCTCCGAAACCCGGGTGGCGGACCCGGGCAACCAGTCCGGGCGGGCACGGTATTTTCAGGCGCCCCCTTCTAAAGGCTCCAGCCGTGGGAACAGCCGGCCTCCACGGCCTCCTGGCAGGCCGGCTGCGCCCAGGCTCCGTGCCCTCGCCCGCCGGCCGCGCGGCCGGGCTCCGGCGCGCTCACTCCGTCCCACGCTTCCGCCAGCGTCCCGAGCAGCTCCTGCACTTCCGCCAGCGCCCGATCGTCCTGCCGGAGATGGGCTTCGGTCAGCCTCCGCCGCATGTAGTCGTAGAGCTGGGCCAGCCGGCCGCTGATCTCCCCGCCGCGCGCGTAATCCAGGCTCTCCGCCAGCTCGGTCAGAATCTCCCAGGCCTTGCTGATCGAACAGGACCGCTCCCGAATCTCGCCCGAGGCCAGGTGCCGCCGCGCATCCCGGACCGCTCCCGCCGCCCCCTGGTACAGGAGGCGTACCAGTTCCACCGGTCCCGCCGAGAGAATCCGGCTCTCCACATAGGCCTCACGCGCGTTCTGCCACATTCTGCTCTCCATCCAAGACTCGATCGTTCCGTGCTACCTTTTTCCGGAAGGATCTTCAGCCGCCTTTCTGCTTCAGGTCCTCGGCCAGCAGCAGCACGTATTCCGCAGGCACCTGCGAGACCACTTCGTTGGTCTTGCGGTTCACTACCTTCACCACCATCCGGTTGGTCAGGGCGTCCTTTTGGAAGGTCAGAACGTTGTCCTGGCCGAACATCTCGGTGCCGTTTACCGCCCGCACTGCCTGGACGACCTCCCGGTTCTCGGCGGCCTGCTCGGCGGGCACTACCGGCGCCGTGACAGGTGGGGACTGTACGGTGCGATTGAATGACACGATATCCATAACGGCTCCTCGCGGGGTTACCCCGCACTGTTTCTTATCGGCCCGCCGGCCAAATGTTGCAGGAGCCGCCTGCCGGAGTGGTCAGGTATTGAGGGCAGTCGCGAAGGCCGGCGCGGACCGCGGCGGCCGCACGGGTTTCGAGCCGGCAGGATTCGGCCGCCGAGCGCGCCTCCAGCCGCACCCGGCCGCCCGTCCGCGTCACCCGGTACGCCGCCGCGGCGCCGTGGTGCAAACGCAGCGGCTCGAGCTCCCATCCGCTCCCCGCCAGCACGTGGATTCCGCCATCGCCACCCACCAGGATGGCAAACTCGCAATCCTCGCCGCCTTCCCGGGCGGTGGCGAAGATCTCTTCCGCATGCTTCAGAAACCGGCTCACAAGACTCTCATCGTTCGCTCAGGCGAAACCATGAGCGCCCGGGCGCGGCTTCAAAAAACGGCCTCGCCGGCCGAAAAGAGAATCAACAGGCCGCGGGCATGGTGAAGACCGTTCCCATCATCGGAATCGAAAACGCCGAGCTGCGCTGGATCCGTATGCTCGTTGCCCTCCTGCGGCACCCCGACCCCAGCATGCCCGAGTTGGCGCGCCAGGCCCTGCTGTATCTCACCGAGGCTGCCGGGAAACGGAATCCTCCAGCCGAAGGAGAACCGCGCCGCGCGGCGTACCCGCGGGGCCCCGCAGCGCGCCGCGTGGACGCGACCTGACAACGGCTTTGCGACTCGGGATTCTTCAGCCACTCCGAGAACACGAGGCGGCGCGTTCCGGGCGCGTGTGGACGCGGCCTGGCTCCGGCCCTACCGCTTCCGCTGCCCTTGCACCTGGTGGCGGATCTTCTTCTTCAGCGAGCCGCGGGCCACCCCGGCGGCGCGTTTGGCCTTGGGCGCCGCTTTCTTCCGCGCCGCGCGCTTCACTTGCTTCCGTTTCGCTTTGTCGGTGAGGTTCTTCGTGTTCATCAGTCTCTTTTCAGCCCTGCGTACTTTTCCACCAGCTTCTTCAGCCCGTATCGAGGGAAGTTCACCGTGATCTTAGCATTTTCCCCGTCGCCTTCGCGGCGCACCACCGTCCCGGTGCCGTACTTGGGATGCTGCACCGTCATGCCGGGACGCACTCCCCTTCGCGGCGGGGCGGCCCCTGGGGCCGGAGCCTGGGTCAGCGGCCTCGCCGCGGGCGTGCCCATCGGCGGCGGGGGGGTCGGCGGGCGCGGGCCACCTGGCGCGCCCATGGGGGCCGGCGGCCTTC
>DASQZT010000307.1:0-28890 GCA_035638575.1 Bryobacteraceae bacterium | reverse complement strand
ACCTGGCTGACGACAAGCAGAAGGTGGCGTTCGGCAAAGTGAGGCCCACCGACTGGGGCATTTCGCCCTTGCTGGTGGTGATTCAGAACGACACCAACGGAGCCATCCGGCTGGATCGCATGAAGATGGAAATCAGCGGACCGGACCGCAAGACCGTGGAGGCCACTCCGGCCCGCGAGGTGCGGTATCTGAACCCGGTCGGGCGCCCGCCATTAATCCCCGGGCCGGTCGGGCCAGTCCCCGGCAGGATGAAGAAGAACCCCTTGGACGCGTGGGAGATCGAAGGCCGCGCTTTCGCCGCGCAAATGCTGCCGGCCGGGCAATCGGCCTATGGCTTCTTCTACTTCCAGACCGGACTGCACGGCGATTCCACTCTCCTGGTGAGCGGAATGCAAGAAGCTGCCAGCGGCAAGGAACTGCTGTTTTTCGAGATTCCTCTGCGGTAGAGGGCTCCCAACTGAGCCACATCACCCTTTCAGACCCGAAAAACCGGCGGGAAATCCATCAAATGTGTTGATTCTCCACGATTTTCCTCCCTGGCAACCCGATTGCTCCCCTCCCTCATTCGGGGACAATCAGGCTGGCGTCTGCGCGATTTCGCGCAGGCCCCGCGAGGAGGGACATTCATGACACTCGCCGCGATGGACCACAAGACCGAATACCTGCGCGCCCTGCCGGGAGACGACGTCCGGCAGATTCTCTGGCGCTTTGCCGACCGCTACGATCTCCAGATGCTGGTGCAATCGGTTCGCGCCGTGGCCCGCGGTCCGGTGGCGCGGCTGGTGGCCGAGGGCGCGCGCAACACCCACGAATGGACCGCCGGAAAGCAGGCGCTCCTGCAGGCGTTCGACGAATCCGGCATCACCGGCGTCTTCATGGACCCGGAACAGGGCGGCTTCATCGAAGGTCCCAAGAACCTGGCGCTGGCGCTGGTGGCCTTCGAGCTGGCCTGGGTGGATGCCGGAGCGGCCACCGGCAGCCTGGCGGGTTGCCTGGCGCTCTCGCCCATTCACGAACGCGGGACTCCGGAGCAGCGCCAACATTATATGAGCCTCTGCGCTCCGCCTCAGCCCGGCGAAAACCGCAAGCCGTGGCGCGGCGCATTCTGCCTGACCGAGCCCCTCCCCTACGTCGGCGTCGAAACCGGCCTGCTGGGCGGCAAGGTGCGGATCGCCGGGTGGAAGGACGGCGAGGAGCCACAGCTCCGGGTGGAGAAGCGCGGCCGCTTCATCACCAACATGGGCTTCGCCAACTTCGTCACCGCCGCCGTGGAATCGGACGACCCGCGCATCAAGGGCACCTGCATGGTGATCCTGGAAGAGACCGACCCCGGCGTCTTCGACCGCGGCACGCCCACGCGCAAACTGGTCCACCAGCTCTCCTCCACGCGCGATCCGATTTTCACCCTCCAGGTCCCCGCCAGCCGCATCGTCGGCGGCTACAGCGTCAAGGACGGCGTCATCGTCCCACGCTACAGCCACGGCGAGATCATCGAAGCGGTCTTCCGCCGCACGCGCGTGACCGTCGCCATCATGACTTCGGCGAAGCTGCTGAGCGCCGTCGAGCCGGTCATCCGCTACGGCCGCGGCCGTTTCCGCGGGGGCTCTATCGCCAACCCCGGCTCGCCCCGCTATGAACTGGGCCTCCAGCTCAAGCAGGACGTGGTGCACCGCCTGGTGGAGGTCTGGGCCACGGGCGAAGCCAGCGCCTCGCTGGGCTTCGAAGCCGCACGGGTGTTCGACCAGCTCGACCCCATCGAGAAGCAGAAGAACGAAATCTTCGCGGCGCGCGGAATCGCGGGCGGCAGCACCATGATGCGGGCCATGCGGCAGGTGCAAAAGGACGCCATCGAATTCCTGCACGGCAACAAGCCGGATCTGGCCGAAGATCCGCTGGTGCGATACGCCTTGCTCGATTCCGTGGCCAACGTGCTGTGCCCCGCCTGCAAGCTCTGGAACACGGGCCACGGCGCCCGCACGATGCGCGAAGCGGTGAGCCTGATGGGCGGCTACGGCATCACGGAAGACTGCCCCGGCTTCCTCGGACACAAGTGGATGGACGCGCAACTGGAAGCGACCTACGAAGGCCCCGAAGCGGTGCAGCGGCGCCAGCTTTCCATCACCATGACGGACGACCTTTTCCTGGCCCAGTTCAGGCAGTGGATCCGCGAGATGCGGCTGATCGCCGACGAGCATCCCGGCACCGGCGCGTGCGCCCTGGCCACCGCCATGCAACTCTGGCTGTGGAGCCTCAACCATCTCCAGCGGGCCACCGACGCCGATGGGTCGAAGCTCTACCAGGGCTCGCGCCAGGGCGTCACCTTCCCGCTGGCCGATGCGCTGTGCTGGCTTCTCGCGGCGCGCTGCCAGATCCTGGATGTCCTCGAGTTGGGGAAGAACGGCGCCGAAAATCCCACGGTGGCCGAGGGGCTGCCAGGCCTTCTGGCATTCCTCACGGACCTCTGCCACGTGCAATCCGCGCGCGCCGCAGGGGAAGTGGGGCGCGTGTGCGCCGAGCTGGTGTACGGTTACAATCGCCACCCGTCGTGGGACACGGAAGCCTGCACCACGTGCTATCACTCCGATGACCTGGAAGCGCTCGAGACGCTCATCCCCGGCATCGCCAGCCTGGCGCGCGGGTATACCGACGTGATCGAAGCGGATGGCTCGCACCCGCCGAAAGCCGGTCCCTGCGCGCGCTTCGACGGCCTGGAGCAGTTCGCCCGACTCCGCGCCCGGATGGATGGCTGCCTCACCGGATCGCAACTGGCCAAGGACCGCGCCGCCGAGGCTCTGACCAAGGTCATGATCCCTGAGGCCCTGGATTACCCCGCATGACGGACGCCGAGCGCCCCGCCCTCGATCTCGATATCGTTTGTGTCGGCTTCGGCCCGGCCACCGCCGGCTTCCTGGCCACGCTGTCGCGCCGCCTCATGAATCCCGACGGCACGCCGGCCATCGAGAGCATGACCAACCCCGGCCTGCCGCTCCAGGTGGCCTGCTACGAACGCGCCGACGATCTCGGCTTCGGCGTCTCCGGCGTGGTGACCCGCGCCCGCGGCATCCGTGCCACCATGCCCGATCTCGACCCCAAGCAGATCCCCATGGCTGCGCCGGTCACCGAGGAAAGGCTGGTGTATCTGCTGGATCCCATCGGCGCCAGCCGCCGCTCGCGTACGCTGAAGCTGGGCGACCGGCTCATTCGCTCGCTGGGCCTGCATCGCCACCTCGGCGTCGAGTTGCCCTACGTGCCGCCGTTCCTGCACAAACACGGCGGCCTGGTGATGTCGCTGGGACAGTTTCTGCAATTCGTGGGGAGCGAGATCGGCATGACCGGAACGGTGCAGCTTTGGCCCGGCATGCCGGTACAGGGTGCGCTGATCGACGATTCCGGCGAAGCCGTGCGCGGCGTCCGGTTGTGCGACCAGGGCGTGGACGCCGAAGGATGCCCAGAAGCCAACTACATGCCCGGCATGGATATTCGCGCAGCCCTTACCGTGGTGGGAGACGGGCCAGTGGGAGCGGTCGGCCGGCAGCTCGATGAAGAGTTCGGGCTGCCGGACGGCCATCATCACCGCGAATGGGCCGTGGGCATGAAGATGGTGGTGGACCTGCCCAAGGGCACGCCGCTCGAGCCCGGAACGGTGTTCCACACCTTCGGCTATCCCGAGCCCGAGATCTTCGGCTTCTTCTACGTGCATCCGGACGGCGTGGCGACCGCCGGGATTTTCGTGTCCTCGTGGTTCCGCAGCCCCATGCGCACGTCCTATCGCTACCTCCAGCACTTCATGCTGCATCCTTACCTCTGGCGCTATCTGGAGGGCGGGAGGCTGCGCTCATGGGGCGCCAAGTCGCTGCAGGAGTCGGGCAAGCGCGGCGAGCCGATCCTGGTGGGCAACGGTTACGCGCGCATCGGCGAGGGATCGGGCAGCACCAACGTGCTCACGGGCTCCGGCGTGGACGAGGCCTGGACTACAGGCGCGCAGCTTGCCGAAGCCGTGCTGGAGCTGTTAGGCGAGCGCAAGCCGCTCTCGAAGGAGAACCTGGAAGCCACTTACGTGTCGCGCCGCCGCGCGAGCTGGGTGGAGCAGGAAGGCCGCATCGCCGAAAAAGCGCGGGACGGATTCCACCGCGGCCTGATTCCGGGCCTGCTGGGCATGGCGCTGGCGGGCTTTACCGATGGCAAGCGCTCCATCCCCGGCGAGCCGGGGCTAATGCCCGACCTGCGCGAGTATTACCGCGGTAAGATCCCATCCGGCGAAGTGGAGCGGATCATGGAGCAGTGCCGCGCCAAGGGCCTTTCCTGCCACAACGCCCTGATGGAACGGTGCGGCTGGCCCGCCATCCCCTACGACGGCCATTTGCTGGTCTCCCACCAGGACGCGCTGCTGATCGGCGGCAAGGTGCAGGCGCCGCCGGGTTACGCCGATCACGTGCGCTTCGTGTACCCGGATTTCTGTGAGAGCTGCAACTCGAAGCTGTGCATCGAGATGTGCTCGGGCCAGGCCATCACGCCGGGCCCCGCGGGCGTGCCGCTGTTCGATCGCGAAAAGTGCGTGCACTGCGGGGCATGCCTGTGGAACTGCCCTACGACGCTCGACGACGACCCGGCGCGCGGGAACATCGTGTTTCGCGCGGGGGCGGGGGGGCTGCACTCGGGCGAGAATTAGGGGCGGGTGACAGCACCGTTCCCGACCCTGCATAGGCGCTGAGATAGGGGGCTAGCCGTTCTGGCTGGTCAACTCCTCGAACTGGGTGATCCGCACTTCCCGATCTTTGAACACCGCGCAGATCTCGAGCCGGCCGCCCATAGCTTCAATGTATTCGGCCAGGGTGCTGACACAGATGTCGGACCGGTGCTCAATCTTCGAGACCTCTCCCTGATTGACGCCGAGGATTTCGGCGAGTTGCAGTTGCGTCATCTGCTGCGCCTTGCGCAATTGGTCGAGCGGCATAGCGGCCAGACTCTTTTGGAAGCGTTTCTCAATCCTCCGCTGCCGATCAGCCGGCATCGCTTCCAGCAATTCACGAAAATTGCGAGTGGGCATTAGATCCTTCCCTCCTTCTCGAGCTCAAGCAGGTGTCGTTCAAATAGCCGGTCCGCGATCGGCACAAACTTCTCATACCAGCGGTCATCACCGGTCTTCTCTCCTCCGATCAAGAGGATTGCCGAGCGGGTTGAATGCGTAGAGTGTCCGCAGCGGCCTCCCAGCGCTCTGAGTCCGCAACTCGCGCATCTGCGGATAACGGGACCTGCCGACTTTGGAGCTGTGCGGATAACCCAGGGCGGGACCGAATTCGATGAGATGCCGGACCGAGTGCGCCACATCATCCTGTTGTTCCTCGGAGAGGGGGTTCCACCAATCCTGGAATTCATCGGTGAACTCGACTTCCCACGCCACGCCTACAGTATGCCATATACGGAATACTCCCCGCGGGGATGACGCTGCGCCGCGGGTTGAGGATCCGATCCGGCCCCGACCGGGCAGCAGGGCTCACGCGGGCGCCCGTCAACGAGGGGCATCCCCCGTCAGGACCTTACAGCATCAACTGGCCGCCGTTCACTTCGATCGTCTCGCCCACAACGTAGCTCGCCGCGTCCGAAGCCAGAAACGCGATCACCCGCGCGCACTCGATAGCGGCTCCCACGCGACCCAGCGGGATCGTTTTGACGATGTTCTGAATCATCTCGGGCGTCGAAAACACTTCGTGAAACGGCGTATCGATCACGCCCGGCGAAATCGCGTTCACCCGCACGCCGTACGGCGCCATCTCCTTGGCCAACGATTTGGTGAACGTGATCAGCCCGCCTTTGGCGGCCGAATACGGGCCCGCGCCCGGACCGCCGCCGCTGCGCCCGGCAATCGAAACGATGTTGACGATGGCTCCGCTCTTGCGCTCCATCATGGAGGCCGCCACCGCCTGCGAGCAGACCACCGCGCTTTTGAGGTTGAGATCCATGATCTCGTCCCAGCTCTCCTCGGTCACTTCCCGAATGGGCATGCGCTTCACCAGGGAGCCCGCATTGTTCACCAGAATGTCGATCGGCCCCAGCTCGGCCACCACGCGATTCACCAGGGCGCGCGCTTCGGCGGGCCGCCGCACGTCGGCGCGGATGGCAATGGCCTTCCCGCCCGCCGCTGCGATGCTCCGCGCCACTTGCTCGGCGCCCTGTTGGTTGTTGTGGTAGCCGATGGCGACCTGCGCTCCGAGGTCGGCCAGCACCGCGGCGGTGGCCGCTCCGATGCCGGATGAAGCCCCGGTGACCAAGGCGATCTTCCCGGTAAGATCCATGTAGTTTTGCATGCAAGCTCCTGACGTCCGAAAGCCAAAGGGTACCACTTCGATTGGGCCCGCCGCCCTCAGCCCGATATCCTGGCATCCCCCGTGAGGTGCACCGACGTGGCTTTCACAACGGCGCAAATGGCGTCGTCCGGTTTCAGATGCAGTTCGCCGGCCGATTGCGCCGTGACCACCGCGACCAGCGGAAATCCGCAATCCAGTTCCACGCGCGCCAGCGGCCCTTCGAGGATCACGGAACGGATGCGGCCCCGCAGGTGGTTGCGGACGCTCGACTCGTGCGATGGCTCGCGCGCCAGAGCCACGTCTTCGGCGTGGATGCAGGCGAATACCGGGCCGGCTTCACCCGGATCGACGGCTTGAATCTGCTGCCCGCCCACCTGCAAGGTGACCAGGCCGGAATCGCGCGCGACGATGGTGGCGGGCAGCACATTTTCCACGCCGACGCACTCGGCGGCCTGCGCATCGGCGGGGCGCCCGAAGACGTCCCGCACCGGGCCGAACTGGCGAATGCGGCCGGCGATGAGGACGGCCATGGCGTCGCCCAGCGCGATGGCTTCCATGCGGTCGTGCGTGACGACGATGGCCGGCGCGCCGCCGTCCAGGAGCATGCGCCGCAACTCCCGCCGCACGCCGGCGCGGGTGGGCGCGTCGAGCGCGGAGAGCGGCTCGTCGAGCAGGAGCAGGACGGGATCGGCGGCCAGGGCGCGCGCCAGCGCCACGCGTTGCTGCTGGCCGCCGGAGATGGCGCGCGGCATCTGCGAGGCCAGCTTGTCCAGCCCGAAGGTCTCCAGCAGAGGCCGCACTTTTTCGGGGCGGGCGGCAAACGCCACGTTGGCGCCGACGCTCAGGTGCGGGAACAGGGCATAGTCCTGAAACAGGAAGCCGGCGCGGCGTTGTTGAGGGGGAAGATCGATTCCGCGCGAGGAGTCGTACCACGGGCGGCCGCGGAAGGAGATTTCACCGGAGTCGGGGCGATCGAGGCCGGCCAGCAGGCGCAGCAGGGTGGTCTTGCCGGCGCCCGACGGGCCGAACAGCACGGTCACCCGCGATTCGCCGAGCGGAATGCGCAGGTCGCATTGCAGCTCGAAACCGGAGGGCAGGCGCTTCCGGCAGCGGCACGTCAGCTCATCGGCCATACGGACCAAATCCGTTTCTGGAGCGCGTAGGTGAGCGCCAGCACGGTGAAGGAGACGGCCAGGAGGAAGATCGAGGTTTGGGCGGCGGCGCTGTAATCGAGCGCCTGCACCTGGTCGTAGATGGAGATCGAGACCGTGCGGGTGACGCCGGCGATGTTGCCGCCCACCATCAGGACCACGCCGAATTCGCCCAGCGTGTGGGCAAAGCTGAGAATGGCGCCGGTGGCAATGCCGGGGAGAGCCAGCGGCACGATCACGCGGCGAAAAGTGGCGAGGCGCGAAACGCCCAGGCACCACGAGGCTTCGACGAGCTTGCGGTCCACGCCGGCGAAGGCGGCCGCCACCGGCTGTACCATGAACGGCAGGCTGTACACCACCGAAGCCACCAGCAGGCCGGAAAACGAGAACGGCAGCATTCCCCCGGTGAGCCGGCCGTACAGCGCGCCAACGGGACCGCGTGGGCCGATCGCCAGCAGCACGTAAAAGCCCAGCACCGTGGGCGGGAGCACGAGCGGAAGCGCCACCACCGCTTCCACCAGAAACTTCCAGCGCCGGCGCGAAAAGGCGAGCCACGACGCCAGCGGCAGGCCGGCCGCCAGCAGGACGATGGTGGTCGCCAGCGCGAGCCGCACGCTGAGGACGATGGCTTGCCAATCCATATCACGGGCCCGGAAGATAGAATCCGTATTGCTTGAGGATAGCGCGGCCCGCCGGGGCCAGCAGCCAGGAGCGGAACTCCCGCGCGGCGGCGGAGTCTTTCAGGATCACGCCGCCCTGTTCGAGCTTGGGGTAGGCGTCGAGCGGGATCTCCCAGTAGCGTCCCTGGTTGCGCACCGGCGGCGCGATGGCCAGCGACAGCGCGACGAGGCCCGCATCGGCGGCGCCGCTCTGGACGAACTGGAGGGTCTGCGCGATGTTTTCACCGAGCACCAGCTTCTTCCGGATGCCGTCGTAGACGCCCATCGAACGCAGTGCGCCTTCGGCGGCGCGGCCGTAGGGAGCGTGCTGCGGATTGGCGATGGCAACGTGCGCCAGCGAGGGGTCGCGCAAAGCCGTGGCGGGGTCCAGCCGCGATTGAGCGGGCACCCACACCACCAGCCGGCCGGCGCCGTAAACGAAGAGCGAATCGGCCGCGGCCAGCCCCTCTTGCGCCAGCTTGCGCGGGTATTCGACATCGGCGGAGAGGAACAGATCGAAGGGCGCGCCGTTGCGGATCTGGGAATAGAAGTTGCCGGAGGAGCCGTAGGCCACCCGGACGTCGAGGCGCGGGTGGGTCTTCTGGAACTCGCGCGAGAGGTCGCCCAAGGCGAAGTTCAGATCGGCGGCGGCCGCGATGGTGAGCTGTTGCGGCTGTGGGTGGCGCGCGCAGGCCGCGGCGATGAGGAGGACGGGCAGGCTGAATGTCCGCCCCACCTGCCGGTTCATGAAAAGCGCCGGCCCGCGCTGGCGGTCTCGTGTCCGCGGCTGCCTCCGCGCAGGCCGGAAAGGTGATTCCGCATGGCGATCTGGACAGGCTGGAAGCCCTGCTCCAATGTGTATTTTATACGATACTTGATCTCGCATAGTGGACGAGCCGGTGGCGCAGCCGTCGCTTCAAGACCCGGAGCCGGGACAAAGTGGCGACAGTCGCGGCCACGAATCGGGAAATGCTAAAATCGTCAGAGTGATCTTGGACGGCAGTCCAGGAAACTCAGGTGGTTCAAGCCCGGTGAGGTGCGAGAGTGGTTGAATCGGGCGGTCTCGAAAACCGTTGAAGGGGTGACTCTTCCGTGGGTTCGAATCCCACCCTCACCGCCAGAATAGAATAATAGCTTAGGGCGAATCAACACCTTTTCGGAAGCAATGGGAAGCGATGCGCTGTGTTACAACTCCGGTATGGCCCTTAACTTAACCTCTACCGCGAACACAACAGCGGGTGCTCCCAGAAGCGGGTGCCGCGTCTGCATACGCGCAAAGCCCAGGAGTCGCCGCGCTGCGGCTGGAAGAAGTGATTGCCTGATTTATGCTTCGGGCACCCTCGCGGATGGATTCAAGCGCAGGAACACGGGCTGCTTGGGAGTGGCCAGAGGCCGAGCGGACGGCCGAGGCCTGGGAGCGGGCCGGCCGCTGGTCGGCTCCCGTCGCTGAACCCAAACCCGAGCCCGAGCAGAGGGTCGATGCTGGCGTCAGCGTCGCGGAAGCGACAAAGGCCTTCCTGCTCAAATGTAAATCCCGCCAGATCAAAGCCTCCACGCTGCGCAAATACCAGACCTGCACCACGCAGATTCTCGCCTTCTGTGAATCGCGGGGTTACGCCAGAATGCGCCAGCTCAGCGTCGGCGTATGGACTTGTTCTATCAGTCCTGGGCGGATGGCATCCGGGCTCGGGCCAAAAAGCTGGAGCGGCTGCGTGCATTTGTGAAGTTCTGCCTAAAGCGCAAGTGGCTGGCCGAAAACCTGGTAGAGGATATTGAGACGCCGGTCGGATCCTCGACCGCCGCGGATCGCCTGCCGTTCACTGACGAGGAAGTGGAGAAGATGTACCGGGCCTGTGAGGGTTTGGGGGAAATTCGCTGGAAGAGCCATCTCGGCGAGGGGGCGTGGTCGGGCGAGGAAGTGAAGGAATTCATCTTGGTTCTCGTGTACACGGGACTGCGCATCTCCGACGTGGCCACCTTCGACATGCAGGCGCGATCGGGAGACGGCAATCAGATTTTTCTGCGCATGCACAAAACCGCAAGCCAGTGTTCACTTGGATCCCTGACTGGTTAAACGAGCGCCTGCAGGTCCGCCGGCAGAAGATCGGCAGCCGTATCTTCGCGGTCGGCCAGAGCACCCGGCTTGAGACCGTCACTGACCTGTGGCGCCGCAAGATCCAGCGGGTTTTCGAGCTAGCGCAGGCTGCTGGTCATTTCAAGCAGAAGCCCGTTCCGCATCGTTTTCGGCATACTCTCTGCCGCATCCTATTGCAGCGTGGCGTACCCGGTCCCGGACGTCGCAGAACTGATCGGAGATACCGAAGACATAGTATACAGGCATTACGCGAAGTGGGTGCCTGAGCGCCAGCAGCGAATCCGGGCCGGCGCGCGTGTTCTTTGAGGCGAATTGGGGTAAACTGGCGTTCACAGGATCGAAAAGAGACTGCGCGGTGTCAGTCACAGGTCAAACATGAACACGGAACGATGCGCGAATTCCAAACTGACCCGGCGGAGCGCACTGAACGCCGGAATCGCCGCGCTGGCGGCTTGTCCGGCCTGGCCGTTTCAGCAGCGGCCGGTACCCGCCGGAACGCCGCCAAACATGACGACGGACGACCCGCCGTTTATGACCCCCGTGGAGCCGCCGAACACGCCGCTGGGAGTGGGGAAGGGCGTTCACCCGGGCAGGGTTGTCTGGGCCCACGACCCCAAAGTGGCCACCTGGGATGGCAAGACGGGTAACTGGTGGGAGGACGCCCACACGGATCCACGCATCGTGGATGCCATGGTTTCCGGAAACCTCCGTTCCCTCACCGGGGAGAAGACGGACAAGGAGGCCTGGCGCGTCCTGTTCGGTTACTCCAAGCAGACCCGCAAGCTGAGCGGCGGCGACGGATACCGGGCGGGCGAGAAGATCGCCATCAAAGTAAATTCCAACCAGGACCGTCCGGGCGCCTGGCGCTTCGGCGCGGGCATGCCCAGCCCGCAGGTGCTGTACTCGGTGGTGCATCAGCTCATCACGGTGGCGGGTGTGCCCGGGCAGGACATCACGCTCTACGACGCGTCGCGGTATATTGGCGATCCCATTTACGACCGGATCCGGGCCAACCCGGACCCGAACTTCCAGGCGGTCAAGTTCGTGGCCAGCCAGAGGATGGCGGGCAACGGGCGGACGGCGGCCGTGCCGGACAAGGCCAATCCTGTGAAATTCTCCTGCACCGAGGTGCCGACGGCCTACCTGCCGCAATGTGTCACCGAGGCGAAGTACCTGGTGAACGTGGCGCTGTCGCGGGCGCACGGGCTGATGGGCATAACCGCGAACGCCAAGAACCTGTTCGGCTCGGTGTACTTCGAGGATCGTGGCATCTTCACTCCCGAGCCGCTGCACAACTACGCGTCACGAGATCTGCCGATGGGCTCCTACAACTGCCTGGTGGACCTGATAGCGCACAAGCACCTGGGCGGCAAGACGCTCCTCTACCTCTCGGATTTTCTATATGTGGCGGTGAGCCAGAATGAACGGGTCATCAAGTACGCGTCCTTTGGCGACAACTGGTGTTCGAGCCTGTTCGCGTCGCAGGACCCGGTGGCCATAGACTCGGTAGGGCTGGACTTCATCCGCAATGAGCCGAGAGCCCGCGAGTGCCGTGGGAAGCCGGAGAACTATCTGCACGAGGCAGCCCTGGCCGAGAAGCCGCCTTCCGGAACGGTGTACGACCCCGCCGGGGATCACACGCCAGTGACGAGCCTGGGCGTTCACGAACATTGGAACAATGAAACCGACAAGCAGTATTCGAGGAATCTGGGCAAGCGGGAAGGCATCGAGCTGGTTAAGGTGTAAGGCAAGAGGCGCGAAGGGCCTGGGCCGCGGTTGGCTTCTCTTGCTGACGCTGGCTCCGGCCGCGCCAGCCGCCGGGCTTCCGGCCGCGTGGGTTCCGGCTCGCTGGGACGGGGGTCCGTTGGAAGTGGCTAGCCGTTCGGGCGACAAGGCGCTGGCTAACCCGGAAGTTCGGGACGCGATTTCCCGATGGTACGACCCCGCCACTCTCAGCCTGTTCGATGGCACCCCCATTAACTGCCTTCTGTTGACTCTCAGCGCGGGCTCCGATCCGGCGGTCGAAAAACGGCAACAGCAGCTCGTCGCGGAATACGCCCGCCGGGCTCGCGAGCGCGGCCTTGCGGTTCTGGGCCTGGTCTATCCGGGCGCCGATGCGGCCGCCGCTGCCGCCGCCGCCCGCGATGCGCAATTGGACGGGCTGGTGCTCGAAGGAGAGTTCCCGGGAGGCCTGGCGTTCGCGGAGCGTCTGGAGAAGGCGCTGGCCGCGCTCAAGAGCGCCGCGGTAGTGATCCCGGTGGTTCCCTCGCCGCTGGCCCGCAAAGCAGCGCGGCAGGTGCTGGCGGTGGAGGGCGTGTCCCCAGGAGTGGGGAAAGCCGAGGACGGCGCCACGGCATCGGCTACGGGCGGGGTATGGATCGATTCCAACCTGTGGCTGGCTCGGTCATTCGGTCCGGAACCGGAGCGGCGGCCGGTGTGGATCAGCCATCGCCCGCGCGACGGCGGGCCGGGCAGCTACGCCCGCAGCATAGCCGACGCGGCCGCCGCGGGAGCGCGCTGGATCGTGGCGCTCGATGACGATCTGCGCGCGAGACTGCTCCGCCGCGAATCCGAAGCGCTGGCCACGTGGAGAGGCATCGCGGACTGGCTGGCCTTTTTTGAAAGCCATGCGGAGTGGCGGGGATTCGCGCCGTTCGGAAATGTGGGGATCATTCTGGACGCCGCCGGTCCGAACCTGGCTCACGTGGAAGAGTACCTCAACCTGGTTGCGCGGCGGCAGATTCCCTACCGCGTCATTTACCGCTCCCAACTTGGCGAGGCCTCACTTGCGGGGCTGCGAGCGGTGCTGGCGTTCGATCTGGCGCCCGCCAGGGAAGCGGAGCGGAAGACGCTGCGCGCCTTCGCGGCGGCGGGCGGCCTGGTTTTGAGCGGTCGTTCGTGGGGCGGGGCTCCGAAGGAGCAATCGTACACGATGGTGGCGGAGGGCGAGGGCGAGGTGGCGGTCTACAAAGACGATTCTCCCGATCCGCAGTCTGTCGCCCGGGACCTGAACGATCTGGTGACCACTTCGGACCTGGGCGTCAGCGTGTTCAAAGCGCCGTCCGTCCTTCTTTATGTAAGCGTGGCCGGCGATGGCGCGCGCATGCTGATTCAGTTGGTGAACTATGCCACCGAGCCGGCCAAAACCATTGCCATCTGGGTCACGGGGAGCTTCGTTTCGGCTCGCCTGTACGCCCCGGGCGGCGCGCCGGTGGATTTGCCTGTGAGACGCAGCGGCGGCCGGACGGAAATTACCATTCCCACGCTGGCCACCTACGGTGCGTTATTGTGCTTGCCCTCCGATCAACCATCCGTGCCCATGAAAGGGGATTGAGATGTGGAGACTTCCTGGTAGCCTCGCTTGGCGTGATCGGTTCTGTTCGCGCGGGACCCGCTGGCGCAGCGCTACAGCCACCCGGCTAAGCGTGCACCAGGAGGTGTGGCCGACCATCGAGAACACACTCTCGACGAAGAGCTACACCGTGATCCTGTTCGACGTAAGTTAACTGGAGGCAAAACAGCAT
Source organism: Bryobacteraceae bacterium (assembly GCA_035638575.1). GTDB lineage: Bacteria > Acidobacteriota > Terriglobia > Bryobacterales > Bryobacteraceae > DASQZT01. Next base: position 15,156 of record DASQZT010000307.1, on the reverse strand, counting down.
ATGTTGTCAAACATGACGAGGCGTTCGGCATTGGCAGCGCTGGCGGGAGCCGCCCTCGCGCCGTTTCCCAGCAAGGCGGCCAGGAAAGCTACCGCCTTCGCCCTCATCGGTGATCGCTACCACAACTCCGACTATGTCCGGGTTGGTCTTAGCAGGACCATCATCAAAGAACTCGACATCACCATTGACTTCACCGACGAAACGTCCTTGCTCAACGCGGAAACTTTGGACGGCTACAAGGCGCTGATCGTTCTGCGCGACGGAATGCTCTGGCCGGACGGCTACGGAGGCGACGAAAGCACCAATGCCGCCTGGGTGGCCACGGGACGCCCGAAGCTGGTTTTCGATCCGCCGCTGCCGCAGGTCCGGGCCCGTTCGGAGTATTGGATGAAGCCCGAGCAAGGCAAAGCCGTGCGCCAGTTCGTGGATGCGGGCGGCGCCGCGCTCTTCCTGCACAATACCACCAACGTGAGCCTGGCCGACCCGGATTTCCGCCACGTGATGGGCGGCGCCTACACCGGACATCCGCCCATCCGGACCTTCAAGGTGAAGGTGACGAACCCGGATCACCCGATCACGCAGGGCGTCAGGGATTTCGTAATCACCGACGAGCAGCACTACATGATTTACGACAAGGACCCCAAGTTCCTCTTCCTGGAAACCGTGAACGAAGACGGCCTCACTTATCAGAGCTACGGATCCAAAGCTCCAGGGGGCTGGGCGTACGAGTACGGCAAGGGGCGCGTCTGCTATATGTCGCCGGGCCACATGCTCACCGATCTGTGGAATCCGGAGTACGTAAAGCTGCAGCACAACGCCGTCCGCTGGATCCTGCGGCAGAAGGCTTGACAGCGGAAATCAGCCGTGGAGCGTCTTGGGCAACGGGACGTGCCGCGTCGCGCCGACTTGTGGCTGTCGCTAACGACCCTGGTCCGCGCAAGGCGATGGATGCGGCGGAGCGGAGAATTGGAAAGGCAGTACGCAAATGCGAAGATATCTGCGGCGAGATCTCGCCCGGGTGCTGCGCCGCCGGCCGGAGGGGGAGCGCCAGAAGTACGGCTTGATGGGTTCAGATCTGTGCCGCTTGCTGGCCACTTGCGGCTCGGAGAAGGCGAACGACATTCGCGAAGGCGCTATCATCCTGTGTTCGCGGCACGCTGCTTTAGCGCTCGGCGAGGTGGTTGCGCTCTCGATGACAGACTTGGAATGGACCGGGCGGGGTTGTCTGTTACGGATGGATCCACCTCGGGAACTGGTGCGGTTGAAAGCCTCGCTGCTTTGCCCGGTTCGCGCGATGGAACGCTGGCTCGCGGTGGACGGGCATCGCACCGGGCGACTGTTCCATGCGGCGCCTGAAACGCGCCAGGCTCGATCGCGTGAAGTACTCGCACATCAGCTTGCGGTTCGGCCTGTGGGTCGACCTGGCTTGCGCTGGCACGGATACGCGCGAGATCGCCCGCGCCTACGGCGTCTCCGTTAACGAGGTGGCCCATATCCTGGAGAGGCACGGCGTCGGGCGCCCCGGAGGAAGAGGTCCGGGTAGCCTAGGGCGCGCCCCGCGCGGTGTGGCGCGCTGATCCGCGCCGGCGGAAGGCACCGGAATCGGCCGCCGAGCCCCCCGCGCAGTCGCGAGAGCCGCGGCCGACCGTCGCGGTTTCGGTTCGTCGCGTCCCCGCCGCGGGCGGCTCCCTACGCAGCGAGCGCGCTTGACGTCAGCGGCGCGCGGCGCGCCATCGCGCGAGCGTGCGGCGGAGCGCGACGGAATCGACTGCCGCGCCGGCTGCGCGGCCGATCGCCGCGGCCCGTCAGTCGTGGTTTCGTTCGGGTGTGTGCGAGCCGCGGGCTCTCTCCGGCGCCGAGACCGCGTTTGACGTCGGCGAGGCGTCGCTTGCCATCGCGCGCGCCCGCGGGCCAATCGCGCGAGCGCGCGCACCGACCGCGTGATCGCGCGGCGGAAGGCGCCGGAGGCGCGGGCCGCGCCTGGCGGCTGGGTTCATTACGGCCTTGATGGCCGGGGCGAGCTAATGGTGCCTCAGCTCCCGGGGCCGTAGTCGACGTCATCCGGCAACTCGTTCGTGTCGCTGGCAGCGTCGTAGGGGAAATGCTTGGCCAGGTCCTCGCCGACCGCTTCGATTCCGGCGACTAGCCCGCCCGTAAAATCACCTTGCCTAAACTTCTCGGACACGGTGCGGACGATGTGATGCCAAAACTCCTGGCCGACCTTGCCGTGGATGCCGCTGTCGCCTAACACGATGAACTTGCGGCGCGCCGGCACGACGAAGAATAACACGGCATTGCGATCCTTCGTCGCGGTCATGCCCAGTCGCTCGAATGCTTTCTCTGCGGCTTTCCGAACATCGCCCCAAAACAGCGGCGACACGGAGACGCGAATCTCGCCGGAAGTCCGCCTCTCGGCTTTCTGGATCGCTTGCCTGATCCGATCCTTGTCGATGGTTACCATGATCCGCTCGCTCCTCCACCGCCGGACCGTCCACCGCCCCCGCCAAATCCGCCGCCTCCTCCGCCGCCACCACCCCCACTGCTGCCGGACATGATGCTGGCCAGGAAGTAGAAGGCCAGAGCCGGATGCGTAATCCCGAAAGCCAGGATCAGGATCCCGACGATGCCATAGATGATCCATTGAAATACGGTCAGTGGCTTGGACTGCACCGGCGTCCGCGTGGGTGGAGGCACATCGGCCTGCCCGCCGATGACTCCGGTCAGCGAGTCGATAGCTGCCGTTACCGCGTCGTCAGGATGGCCGGCCTGAATCCGGGGCGCCATCACTTCGTTGATCACACGGGACGCGATCGCATCGGGCACTACGGCTTCGAGTCCGTAGCCGACCTCGATCCTCATCTTATGGTCCTGGGACATGATGAAAAGGGCCAGCCCGTCATCAAGCCCCTTCCGGCCCACCTTCCATTGGGCAAAGGCCCGGACGGCCCAGTCCTCGATCGGCGCATCGCCCGTCGTGGGGGCGATGTACACAATCAATTGATGGCCTGTGGCCTGCTCGTAGGCGGCGAGGCGTGCGTTCAGCGAGCTCACCGCTTCCGGCGACAGAAAGTTTGCGGTGTCCGTGACCCACTCGGTCGGCGGCGGAGGGATGGGCGCTTCGGCCGCGTATTGGAGCGCGGTCGAAACGAGGACGATAAGGACAAGCAAACTACGGCGCAGAAGCAACTTAGAACTTCACCTCGGGCGCCTTCTCGCTTCCGGATTGTGCCTGGAAGTAAGGCTTGGCTGCAAATTTGCCGCCGAAGAAGCCGGCGATCAGCACGGTCGGAAAACTGCTCCGGCGGGTATTGAAGGCTTGCGCTGCCTCATTGAATCTCTGTCGTTCAACAGTAATGCGATTCTCGGTGCCTTCGAGTTGCGCTTGCAAGTCGCGGAAGTTGGCGGTCGCCTTGAGCTGCGGATAGTTTTCGGTGACGGCCAGCAAGTGAGACAGCGCCGAAGACAATCCTTGCTGCGCCTGCTGATACCGTTGGAAGGCTGCGGGATCTTTGGTGATGTCTGCCATGGCGGCGGGTGTGACCTGGCCGACCTTGGCGCGCGCCTCCGTAACCGCTGTCATAGTGCTCTGCTCGAAGTTTGCAGCACCTTTGACGGTCGCCACCAGGTTGGGCACCAGGTCGGCGCGCCGTTGATATGCGTTCTCGACCTGGGCCCACTGCGCTTGAGTGGCTTGATCGAGTTGCACAAGTGAGTTGTAGGTTCCGCTGATTGAAACTCCCAGAATCAGCACGAAGACGAGTATCACGCCGACACAACCAATGGCTATCTTTTTCCCCATTTACGCTCCATTCTTCGCTTCAATTATAGGGTCGCTGCCTGCAAGATGGTAACCGTCTCAACCGGAATTTCCATTTTGAATTCCAGAGTCTTATTCAGTATAAATCCAGTCGCCATCCTGATCCTACGAGTTGCATTTCTGCCTCCGGGGACCGTTTTCGGCCCCACCGCGCGCCCCTTTCGTCCTGCCACAAGAAGCGACAAACGCGCAAATCCCTTCTTCTCAGTGCATTTCGCGGGCACCTCACCGACCCTCACCTCCCGGTCGCGTGGTTCCACTGCGCCCATCGCCTGCGTCTACCCGTCGCCACCGAGGTGGCCCTGTGGAGACGGCGACCGATCACGCTTGCGAGTTCGACCAGCGCCGTAGCGCTCCCGCGGGCCCATTTGCGCGATGCGTGCGGCGGAAGGCGACGGAATCGACCGCCGCGCCAACGGCGCGGGCGAGAGCCTCGGCCGGCACTCGCGGATCGGTTCGGCGCAACCGATCGTCGCGGGCCGGCGGTCGCAGTTCGGCTCATCGTGTTCCAGCCGCGGGCGCCTGCGGGCGCCGAGAGCGCGTCGTCGTCCACTCTGAGCCATCGGGATTGTAGTGCGAACGCCGGGCGAGAGCCCCGTCCGCACGGAACACCAGCACGGTGGTGTCGCCGCGCTCCTCGGTGTCGCACGCATCCGCACCGCACCGGCGTGGATACCACCTACGTTGAAGCCGACAGGAATGAAGGGGCCCCGCAGTCCACACCGTTCACTCACACCCATCAGTGTTGCCGAAAGGAGCGCACCTGTCTACGTTTCCAGGATTCATTCTGGGGCGTAATGGGTCGCATCGCAACAATTCTGAGCCAACCCGGGCCGCGCGGGCAGCGCGTCAGGCGCGCCCTCGGGCCCATCGCGAAATCGCGCGCCAGTAGGCGACGGAATCGATTGCCGCGCAGGCGGCGCGGCCGTCCGTCGCGGTTTCGGTCCGGCGTGTACCGACCGAGGCCCGATATCCCGGAAGCGTTCTGCCTGGCGCGATGCCACCTTCCGATAAGCCGGTTTCACGGCCAGTAGGCGGGACCGCGACCGGGCGCCAATACTGAACGCTGGCCTACAAGCCGGGAGTGATTTGCAATTCGGTTACTTGCCCAGCGGCACGCCCTGCCGATGGAGCCTGCTCCACTCATGACCGAATTGAAAGTGCTTGGCCCCGTCCCCGCCGAGGGCTACTATACCTGAATGGCCACCAACCGCCACAAGCTGCGCAGCCAGGACTGGTTCGCGCAACCCACCTACGAGAGCCTGACCCACCGGGCCGCCATACGCGCCGAAGGCTTCACATCAGAGGTCTTTCAGAACCGCCCCGTCATCGGGATTTGCAACTCCTGGAGCGAACTGAACCACTGCAACCTGCACCTGCGCACTGTGGCCGAAGCTGTCAAGCGTGGGGTGTGGGCCGCTGGCGGATTCCCGCTGGAGTTTCCCACCATTTCGCTGGGCGAGATCTACATGAAGCCCACTACCATGCTCTATCGTAATTTGATGGCGATGGATGTGGAGGAGTCCATCCGCGCCAATCCTCTGGATGGCGTGGTGCTCCTGTGCGGCTGCGACAAAACCACGCCTGCGCAAATCATGGGCGCGGCCAGCGCCGATCTGCCCGCAATCGTGGTGACCGGGGGCCCTCAGTTGAACGGGCGCTGGGGCGATAAGGAAATCGGCGCCGGCACCGATGGGCGCAAGCTTTACGACCTTTACCGCACTGGACGCATCGATGACGAACAGCTGTGCGAAATCGAAGGCGGCATTTACCGCAGCGCAGGCCACTGCAACGTGATGGGCACGGCCTCCACCATGACCAGCCTGGCCGAAGCGCTGGGCATGACGCTGCCGGGTTGCGCCAGCATCCCCGCGCCCGATTCGCGCCGCCAGGCCATGGCTGAACGGAGCGGACGCCGCATCGTGGAAGCTGTATGGGAGGATCTGCGGCCTTCGCGCATCCTCACGCGCCGTGCCCTGGAAAACGCCATCGTGGTGGACATGGCTCTGGGGGGTTCCACCAACGCCGTAGTGCACCTCATCGCCATTGCCGGGCGGTTGGGAATCGACTTGAAGCTGGCGGAGTTCGACTCCATCTCCCGGCGCACGCCGTTTCTGGCCAACGTGAAACCTTCAGGCCAGTACTTGATGGAGGACTTCTTCTATGCCGGTGGCTTGCCCGCGCTGATGAAAGAGATTCTGCCGCTGCTCCACGGCGACGCCCTGACCATAAACGGCAAGACTGTCGGCGACAACGTGGCGACGGCCGTATGCCACAACCGCGAGGTAATCCGGGGAACGTCCAACCCGCTGCACCCGGAAGGCGGCACCGTGGTGCTGAACGGCAACCTGGCGCCAGATGGCGCCGTGCTCAAGCAGACAGCCGCTTCGCCCCAGCTTTTACAACACCGCGGCAAGGCCTACGTTTTTGAAAACTATCAGCAGATGCGCGCGCAGATAGATTCTGACGATCTGGCGGTAGAAGCCTCCACGGTGCTGGTGATGAAGAACTGCGGTCCCAAAGGCGCGCCGGGCTTTCCCGAATGGGGCCACATCCCCATGCCGCGGGTGTTGCTGGGCCGCGGTGTAACCGACATGGTGCGGATCAGCGACGCCCGTATGAGCGGCACCAGCTTCGGAACCGTGGTGCTGCACATGGCGCCGGAATCGGCGATTGGCGGCCCGCTGGCAGTCGTCGAAACTGGCGATGAGATATCGCTCGACGTGGCCGCCCGCCGCATCGAACTATGCTTGCCCGCACGCGAAATCGATCGCCGGCTGGCTGCCTTCCGGCCGGCGCCGCCAAAGTACCAGCGCGGCTACGGCAGATTATTCCTCGACCATATCACGCAAGCCGACCAGGGCTGCGATTTCGATTTCCTGCGCGCCATTGGGTCGGGCAATGGGTAGGCGCGGTTGTTGACTCCGCCCGTCGTCTGTTATGGAGTTGTATGTAATAGAATGACTCCTGCGATGCTAAACGGCTGGCCAAGCCTTACGGAATTGTCGGGCGGCACGCCGCGCCGCGCCCGCGTCCGACGCGCTCTCGGCGCCGGGAGCGGTCCGGGCAAGCCGCCCTCGGACGCCATGAATCCGGGCGCGCTGTACGCCGGGGCAGCCGGCAAGCTGTTTCAGACGACAGACGGGGCCGGCCACTGGAGCCGGCTCGGCGGTTTCAGCGGGACGGTACTGGTGGTCGATCCGCAGAACTCGAAGATACTCTACGGTACCGGTCCGTCGAAGAGCACGGACGGCGGGCTGACCTGGAACGCCATAGGCAGCATTCCGACCGCGTTCCCTCCATGTGTGAATCCCGGGTTCGTCATCGATCCGACAACACTAGCACTCTTTACGCCGGCTGCGGCGCGGGGGGCGTCTTTAAGAGCACCGACGGCGGCAGCACGTGGAACGCGGCCAATTCCGCCCTGCCAACGGGAATCGATGTGCTACTGATCGATCCGCAGAATCCGAACACGCTGTACTCGGCGAATCGTTCCGGCGGCGCGGTGTTCAAGAGCACGACCGGCGCGGCGAGTTGGAGCCGGGTATGGAGTCCTGCCGACTCCGGTCTGACAGATTACCGGCACCTTGCTTCCCTGGTGATCGACCCGCAGAATCCGGAGGCGTTGTACGTGGCGGCCATCGGCGTCGTCGCGAGGAGCACGAATGGCGGAGGAAGTTGGGCCGTCGTGGGCAGTGTGTCCGGCGCGCTTGACCTGCACGGCCTGGTGGTCGATCCGCAGGACTCAGGCACGCTCTATGGATTGAGCAACGACGGCGTGGAGAAGAGCACGGATGGCGGCGCAGCCTGGAACCTGGCGCTCGCGGGCGGCGCGGAGTGGGTGGCGGTCGCGCCCGCGGCAGGCGGCGCGAGTGCGCTCTACGCGGGGGGCGACTGGAGAGGAGTCCTGAAGAGCACGGATGGAGGCGTCACCTGGGCCCGGAAGAACTCCGGGCTGATCGCGACCTCGATCGACTCGCTGGCAATCGATCCACTCACTCCCGGGATACTGTATGCGGGGATCAACGGCGCGGGTCTGTTCAAGACCACGGATGGAGCAGCAAGCTGGAGCACAGCGCCCAGTCTCGGAGTCTTTTTTGCGATAGCAGTGGACCCGCGGAACGAGGGCACGGTCTACGCGTGGGACGGAAATGGCGTTCGCAAGAGCCTGGATGGCGGACAAAGCTGGGTAGCGCTGTCGTTGGGATCGGATGACGCGGGGGGCCTGGCGATCGATACCCAAAACCCCGCCAACGTCTATTACTATTACGAGACCGGTTACGGTTACAAGAGCGCGGACGGAGGCGCGGACTGGTCGGAGCTCGCCGGCTTCCCCGGTTTCCTCAGCGCGCTGGCGGCCGATCCGCAGAATTCGGGTACGGTGTACGCGGGATCGGTTGCGGGGACCGGCGGCGGGCAGGCGTGGTCGATGTCGAGCGGAGTCCTGAAGAGCACCGATGGAGGCCAAAGCTGGAGCGGAGTCAATACGCTGTGGCAGAGCGTCGAGGTCTCGAATGTGTTCGTGGACCCGAGCAATTCGAACATCGTATACGCCCGGATCACGGGCTTGGACTGCTCGGAATATTCCTGTGGCGCGTATGACTATACGGCGCCGGATGTGGTGCAAGTCATCGGGCTGTACAGAAGCTCCGATGGCGGAGCGAGCTGGGTGAAGCTGGATGTGCCCGGCGGTCCGTATACGCGGTTACTGGGAATCGACCGGCAGGGCGCGCTGTACGCGTGGATGTGGTCTCAATCCCAATTTGCCAGGAGCCAGGATGGCGGAGCCACGTGGAATGCGCTCGCGACCACCGGACTGCCGGACCAGATCATGAACCTGGCGATCGATCGGCAGGATTCGAATCATCTGTTTGCCGGAACGTACGGCAGCGGCCTGTTTGAGATCAGGCTGGCGCCGTAGCAGAGGAGTATATGCCGGTTCTGCGGCTGGTATTGGCGGCACTTCTGGGCGCCGGTGCGTTCGCGCAAAGCGGCGGGCAGTTGAACGTGTGGATGCAGCATGGGCCGGAGGGCGGGACTGTAGGGCGGCCAGTGATCGATCCGCAGAATCCCGGCACCCTGTATCTGCCGGGGCCAACCAGATACTTCAAGACCACGGACTCCGCGGCACACTGGAGCGAGTTCCACACGGATCAGGAGGTGATCGCGGTCGATCCGCAGGACTCGAATACGCTGTACGGCCCGCTGGGATACAAGAGCACGGACGGAGGGGTGACGTGGAGCAAGACAGGCGCGGGGCTGGCGTGTCCGTCCTCCAGTCAAAGCTTCGCGATCGACCCGGGCAACACGAGTACGCTCTATGCCGGGTGCCAGGGGAACGTGCAGAACGGCGGTGGGGGTGTCTTCAAGAGCACGGACGGCGGAGCGACTTGGAACGCGGCGAGTTCCGGGCTGCCGGCGTTTCAGGCCTTCCCGACGGAGCCCTGGCCAGCAAGCACGCCGGTGAATGCGCTGGCGATCGATCCGGTGCATCCGAATACGCTCTACGCGGCTATCGGCTTGACTGTGTCGTACGGCGGCGGTTTGTTCCAGAGCACGGATGGAGCGGCGAGCTGGAGCGCTGTGAACGGGGGGCTGCCCGACTATTTGTACATCGACTCGGCAGCGGTGGACCCGCTGAACCCGGACACATTGTACGTTGCCGGAGACGCAGGAGTGTTCCGGAGCACGGATGGCGCGGCGAGCTGGACGAGGGCCGGCAGCGTGCTCAACGTGCGGAGCCTGGCGGTCGATCCGCTGAATGCGGGAACTGTCTATGCGCTCAACGATCGCGGCATCCTGAAGAGCTCGGACGGTGGCGCGAGTTGGAGTGTGGTGTCTACGGACGTGGCGGGCAGCCGCGATCCGTACCCTTGGCTGGTTGTGGCGGCGGGGGCAGGCGGCGAGAGCACGGTTTACTCGGGAGGCAACGCGCGAGGCGCCTTCAAGAGCTCGGATGGAGGCTCAACCTGGGCCCTGGCGAACACCGGGTTGTCCGCGACCTGGCTGGACTCGCTGGCGATCGATCCGCAGAATCCGCGTACGCTGTATGCGGGAGCGGAGTCGGGACTTTTCAAGACGAGCGACGGGGCGCGAAGCTGGACGGCGGCGCCCGCAGTGCAGGGCATACCGTTCTGGCTTGCGATTGATCCCCAGAACTCGGGGATCGTCTATGCAGCGACCCCAGATAGCGTGCAGAAGAGCCTGGATGGCGGACAGAGCTGGATGGAATTGCAGTTGCCGTCCGACTCGGACAGCCAGTACTTCTGGGGACTGGCGATCGATGGGCAAAATCCAGGTACTCTCTACGCGAGCAACTTCAAGAGCATGGACGGCGGAGCGAGTTGGGCGAAGCTCGCCGGCTTCCCGGGTTTCATCAGCGCACTGGCGGTCGATCCGCATAATTCGGGCACGATTTACGCGGGTTCGGCCACGGGAGGCGAGGACGCAGAGGCCGTCTCGATCTCGAGCGGGGTTCTCGAGAGTGTGGACGGAGGACAAACCTGGACAGGAATGAACACCACGTGGCGCTTGGTTACGGTTTCTAGAGTGGTCGTAGACTCGGCTCATTCGGGCGTAGTGTATGCGGTGACTTCACTGCTGGACTGCTACAGCTATCTCTGTGATGGAATCGATTGGACGAGTGTGGATGCGTCGAAACTGGCGGGTGCGTACCGGAGCGGCGACGGTGGAGCATCGTGGGCGAAGCTGGAGCTGCCGGGCGAGCCGAATTCGGGGCTGGTGGGAATCGACCAGCAGGGCTCGGTGTATGTGTGGGCGTGGTCGCCGTACACGCTGTTCCGGAGCCAGGATGGTGGAGTCACCTGGAACGCGATGCCGACGACCGGACTGCCGCCGCTATCGATCAGCGTGTTGGCGTTCGATCCACAGGATGCGAATCATCTGTTTGCCGGAACCGGTGGCGCCGGCGTGTTTGAGATCAAACTTGCGCAACAGAAGTAGCCCTGTGAGGACTCTACGTTTGCTCTTTACCGCCCTTCAAACGGCTCTATCGAAAACGCTTAATTGATCGACAAGGTCCGGAGTTTCCGGTCCGGGCGTTTCCGATAGAGTACTAACGTTTAACTGCCCCTCTGCTGTTTCCGAGTGGCTAAAAATAACCGGTCCCACTCTGCGTGACCTCACTGCACGGTGGTCGTCGCCATCGCCTGCCAGTCGGTGTTGTTGCCGCCGGCTGTGTTGCGTCCCGCCACCCATACGATGCGATTGCCGGCAAGACCGCTTTTGAACGTGATGTTCAGGGTCAACGTCAGGGTGTTGCCGGTCTTCGCCGCCGCCGACCCCGTGCTGTTCACACTGCACTGGCTGTTCTGTATGGCGCCCGGGCTGCCGTTCAGCGTTATGCTTCCGGCGAACGGCCCTCCGGCATCGCCGCCATCGTCCACCAGCAGGAGCGAATTGCCGGCCGCTACGTATGCCAGATAGCAGGCGTTGCGTCCATCGATGAAGTTGTTCGCCAACAGGTTCACCACGCCGAAGTCCCCAACTCCCTGGCTGTCAGCCAAGGTGGCAGTGAACGTCTGCGGTGTGCCCGACGGCATGGCCGAGCGCGCCTGTGTCAGGCTCAGGACGCTGATCGTTCCCGCCGGCGTGAACGTCGCCTGCCACACTCCTAACGCCTGCCAGCCCGAGTTGCCGCCCTCCAGATCGCGCGCCGCCATGTACACCACTTTGTTGCCCCCGAAACCCGGCGTGAAGATGATATTCAGCGTCACGGTCAGCGTGTTTCCGCTGCCGGCCGCCGCCGAGGCCGCGGCGGTGACGATGCACTGACTGTCGGAGACGCTTCCCGAGCCTCCCAGCACCAGCCCGGTGGAAAGCGTGCCGCCGTTATCCGCCACCAGGTAGAGCAAGCCGGCGCTTCGGCTGTAAGCCAGGTAGCAGGCGTTTCTGCCGTCGAGAGAGTTGTTGATCAGGACGTTCACCACGTCCAGATCCTGCCAGCCACGGGAATCGTTGAAGGTGAAGCTCATCACCTGGCTCGATCCGTTGCCGGAGGAGGGAGTGACGGACACCGGATTGGGCGTTGTGCTCCCGGTAACGCCGGTCACCGACTCATTTACGGCTGCGGATGTGCTCGGGGCGTTGTTCGTATCGCCGCCATAGGAAGCCGTGAGCGAGTGGCTGCCGGTGGAGAGCGTAGAGGTGTGAAAGGTCGCGACGCCATTACTCACGGCAGGAGTACCCAGCAGGTTCGCGCCATCGAAAAAAGAGACGGTCCCGGTCGGATTGCCGGGCGTCACCGTGGCCGTGAGAGTGACGCCCTGGCCGGCAGCGGCAGGGTTGGGCGCCGCGGCCAGAGTGGTGGTAGTGGGCTGTAGGCCAACCGACACCGTGACCGCCGCCGAAGCACTCGATGTGTCGTTGGTATCGCCGCCGTAGGAAGCGGTCAGCGAGTGACTGCCGATGGACAGCGTGAAGGTCGAGACGTTCGCCGTCCCCGCGATCAGCGGCGCGGTGCCAATGTTCGTGGGACCGTCCAAAAAAGTGATTGTGCCCGTCGCCGTGGAGGGCGAGACCGTGGCCGTCAACGACACGGCTTGACCCGGGGTGGTCGACGTCGGAGTGGCCTGTAGAGTTGTGGTGGTCACAACCTGATTGACGGTCTGGGTGACTGATCTCGAATTGTATCCTTGGTAATCGTTGTCGCCGACGTAATTGGCCTGCAAATTGTGCGTACCGACGTGCAGTAAGGTGGCCGTCACACTCGCGGATCCATTGACCAGGCTCGCGCTGCCGAGGGGTATTGGCGGCACGGTTGTGACATTCCAGAAGCTGACCGACCCGGTCGCGCTGGCGGGGGACACGGTCGCGGTCAGCGTTACCGTCTGGCCTACGGTGGAAGGATTGGGTGACGTCGCAAGCGTGATCGTGGTGGGCGCGGGGTTGACCACCAGGGTCAGGCGTTCGGCTGGCAGGAACGGTTCAGTTGTGATACCGTATGTCCCGACTCCGAGGCCCGATGTGGCGGCGTTACTCAAAGTGGCGCTGCATTGCAGGCGCAAGGGACCAAACGCGTATGCAGTTGCGACGCCGAGGACGTAAACGTTGTCGCTGATGGCTTCAAAGGTTACAAAGGTGTTGTCGCAGTTGTTCGCGGTGATGGTTGCGGTCAGAGTAATCGGTGTCCCATAGGTTATAGGGCTGGCCGGCGACATAGACAGGGCAAGCGATTGCGCCGCTGCGATGCCCGGCAGGGCGGCGGCCAGGGTCAGCAGGCAAGCAATGCGGAGTCGATTCATCGTATGCGCCTTGTCACGGCAAGCTCCACGTCAGGAGAACCCGCTCGAGAGAAGGCGCCCCCCAAGTCTAGTTGGAACTGAGTAGCGGCGGTTGAGAATCATCATACGCTACCTTCTGTTTCGAAAACAATCTCTTTTCCGACGTGCTCAGAGACTGGATCGGGGGGCTTGTGGACGTGGGGTTACCGGACTTTGACCGCCACCTCTGGACACGCGCCGCGCGTGCCTGTCAGAAGGGTACTCTACGGGGGCGCCGCCTTCGCAGCCATGGCACCGGCGTCGCCGGTTTCTCGGCCGGAATCTGTTCCGGTGTGCCGATGAGCACTCGGTGCGGAACTGCCAGGACGAAGGACTTCTCCGCGGCGTAGTCGGCCAAAGCGATCACACGACTTCGGCCTTTCAGGAACTGGAACGTCTCCCTATGCCAACAGTGCTCCACCTCCAGAAAGCTCCGGAACTGGTGGCCTCGGCTGGCCAACTCTTCGGCCCGCTGCCGGTTCAGTACCTGTGCATGTTCGTAGTCCGCCTCTTTCGGCGCCAACTCGACCGCCAAATCAACGTCACTCAGCCGCTGCACCTCGGGCTTCAGCATGCTTCCGAAGAGTACGAGCCTGGTTACCTTGGCCAGAAAATAGGGGTCCTGATCCACCCGTCTTACGCGATCAAGCAACTGCGCCAGTGCTCTTTCCGCAGTCGCTCGAGTGACCGGCTTGGCCGCAGTTGCAGCCGAAAACGTTACGCCCTCCTGCGTCAGGGTCCAGACTCCGCGTCCGCTCCGCTCAACGAGACCCTCGGCCCGGAGAACTTGAGCCAGAGCCCGGCCCTTGCCGGCGGGCAACTCTGCTGCGGCCTCCAGATCCGGCAAACTCCACGATATTCGACCACGCAAGCGTCGCAGGGCCTCCCGCAGGGTGAGGGTGGGCCAGCCGGAAATCGTCGCTTTTCGGGTCGATCCGCATCCGCTTCAGCATAGACCGGTACGGCCATGAAGGCCAATGGGAGCGGCACGATCCGGGGGCGAATTGGCGAGGAGAAACATTCGTTCCGGCGGCTCGGTCCCGGTCCCAATGGACGGTAACCCCACTTCAAGACCGCAAGGGTCGGTCGCAAACCTTCGTGAAAGGGTTTAAAATACAACCTGATCGCGGATAATGGGGCGGTGACGATGCGCTTACTTGTCTGGGTTGCGGTTTTGACGGCGCTGGTGGCGGGATGGGCTCCGGCGCAGACGGCGGCGGCGGTGGCCGTCGACGGGACGGTGAAGGACGGCGCGGGGCTGGCGGTGGCGGGGGCGATCGTCACGCTCGAAACGGCGGCCGGCGCGGGGCAGCGCACGACGGCAACGGACCAAGCGGGGGCTTTCCACTTCGGCGACGTGGCGGCGGGGAGTTATAACGTCACGGTCGCGGCGGGCGGGTTCGCGCTGTGGACGGCGAACGTGACGGCGGGAGTATTGAATCAGGCGCCGGTGGCGGCGGTGCTGCAAGTGGCGTCGGTGACGTCGACGATCGAGGTGACGCCGCCGCCGAAGGAGCTGGCGGCGGAGCAACTGAAGTCGGAAGAGAAGCAACGGGTGCTGGGCGTGTTTCCGCACTTTCTGGTGACCTACGACCCGAACGCTGCGCCGCTGACGGCGGGGCAGAAGTTTCACCTCGGGTTCAAGACCCTGGTGGATCCGGTGACGCTGCTGGGCACGGGGATCGACGCGGGAATCCAGCAGGCGCAGAACAAATACCCGGAGTTCGGGCAGGGAGTGGAAGGCTACGCGAAGCGGTTCGGGGCGCGATATACCAGCCACCTCAGCGGCGTGATGATTCACCATGTGATCCTGCAGGCGGTCTTTCACCAGGACCCGCGGTATTTTTACAAGAACACGGGGAGCTTCAGGTCGCGGGTGTGGTACTCGATCTGGACGGCGTTCGTGTGCAAGGGCGATAACGGGCGCTGGCAGCCGGACTATTCCGACGTGATCGGCGGCGCGGCGGCGAGCCAGGTATCGAGGCTGTACTATCCCTACACGTCGCGGCCGTGGCTGCGGCTGTTTCATAACGTGCTGGAGGGTTTCGGCGGCAGGGC
>DASQZT010000306.1:0-12197 GCA_035638575.1 Bryobacteraceae bacterium | reverse complement strand
CGCCGCCGCCGCCTACATCGCTCTCGAGAAGTGGGACGAAGGAATCCAGGCCGCCCGGGAAGCCCTCCGCCTGAAGCCCGATTACCAGGAGGCCAAAAGCAATCTCGAGTGGGCGCTAGCTCACAGGCCGGCGCTACCCCGGTAGATAACTATCTCCATTACACTCCAACGGGGCAAAACCGTTCAACCTTGAACGGTTTGGACCGTTCTGGCGCTGGCTGCCCGGCGGGCGGCGCCGGGGATTGTGGGACCGCGTGCCCCAACCTGTCTCCCCGATACATGCCTCTGTGGCCAGGGCGTAACTCTCTTCCCGATTTAATACTGACACATCGTGTCAATAGCTCTTACCCTAGTTTCGGTGGTTTGGGAAGATGGAGATCCTTTAGAATCAACGTTGAGAGTTAAGGAATTTTAACGTGTGCCCTTGTGACCGGGTTTTGGCGGGAAGGCAAAATAGAGCTACTGGAAGCTGATTATTGCGCCTGACCGTGATCGCAAGGCAGGAACGCCGTCAGGCTGTCTGAACGAACTCTGGGGCGGACTTCAAATCCGTCCCGGCCCGGGCAGGGCAGCCCTAAGCCAATTCCAGCCGCTTGACCTTGATACGCTCGGCGCGGACGTGCGCCAGGTCGTACTGTGCCTGCTGCGTCAGCCAACTTTGGGCGCTGCCACCGAAGGCCTTCGACAGCCTGACGGCCATTTCGGGGGAAATCCCGCGATGCTCGTTCACCAGTTCGGAAAGCGTGGTGCGCGTGACGCCAAGCGCCTCCGCCGCGTCCGTGATGGTCAAGCCCAGAGGCTCAATGCACTGGCGCAGCACGAAGCCGCCGGGGTGCGGGGGATTTTTCATCGGCATGGTTCAACCTCCTTCAATGGTAATCGACATAATCCACGTCCTGCGCGTCGCCGTCGTCAAAGCGAAAGGTCACCCGCCAGTTGGCGCGAACTGTAATCGCCCAAAAGCCTTTTTGGTCGCCCTTGAGGGGGTGCAGCTTAAACCCCGGCACGTCCATATCGGCAACGACGCCGGCAGCGTCGAGCCGTACCAGAATGTCGCGCAGCTTTTCAACGTGCTCGGCATTGACGCCGCGCGGGTCGCCGTCCTCGTAAAGACGTTTTAGCCCTTTGTGGCGTATCGAGGCGATCATTCCGATCCGTAATGCGTAATGTAACGCATGTCAAGCGAAAACTTTCGGAACACTGCCGGGGGCGTCGCCCGCTGACCAAAATTGCCTCAGATGCGCGCGATCAGGCAGTCTGGCTCCGCACCTTTAATGGACCATGTCATCCTGGGCGGTCTCGCCCTCCAGGATGCGGTTGATGTCGCGCTTGCCGTGCAGGACGCGGATGACCTTCAAGGTCTCGCCTTGCACCAGATAAAAGATGCGCATGTCCTCAAAGCCATCGACTGGCCAGACGCGCAGTCCGGAGAGGGCAGGATTTCTCAGAAGTTTCGGCGCGCCCTTGGCGGGCATCTGGAGCAACTTGTCGACCGATGCTTCGACGGCTTCCATAAACCGGAACGCCACCTCGGGCGCATCCTTCGCGCGCGTGGACGAATGACGGAAGTCACAGCCGCTTCCGCGCCCTGTGCTTGGCCGCGATCTGCTGCGCTTCGCTCTTGAGTTCCTTCCAGAACTCCCGCGTCAGCGGAATGTCGGCGCCGCCCGCCAGCCCTTCGAGCAACAAGGCCTCAAGGCGGGCGTCTTCCTCCGCCTGCTGCGCCTCGCGCAACAGCGAGCGGAAATACTCGCTCACATTGCCGTAGCCTTTGGTGGCGAGTTGGCGATCGATGAAGGCCTTCAGGGATTCCGGCAGCGAGATGGTGACGGTCGTCATGGCGGGTACTCGGAAGCGTTTCAGGTACTTCGCTCGTATCCTACCATTTTGCTTATCTATTAACAATAGTTCTTGCTTACTGTTGCTTACTGTTGTACTTCCGACATGGATCGCTATGTTTCGCATCCCGCGCATTTGCGCCCAGGGAAGCGCTGAATGCTGCTTGATGAAATCCGGCGCGGTGTTTTGGATCTTGGTCACGGCTTCGCCGATGATCTCGATGTTGCGGACAACCGCGTCCTGAACCTGTGGTTTCTTTCGAAAAGCCGCCAGATCCGCCACGGGTTGAAGGTAGCCTGTGGCGCGGTCAATGGCCTCGGCAATATGCTCGAGATAGTCTTCCACTCGCTCCGGGTGCTTCATAAGGGCTGCGCCTGTTGCAGCACCTCACCGCGGAACTTCGGCGGCAATCCATTCGGGGTTAAAACGGAGACCGGCACCCCCAATAATTCCTCGGCATCGATTTTCAAACCGGCGAGCGTAAGCAAGCTGGTGGATCGTCCCGGTTCGACCAGCAGGTCAAGATCGCTCTCGTCTGTATCGGTGCCGTTGACCACCGACCCAAAAACGCACGGGTGCGACAGGCCATAGCGGCTGATGAGCTGCCGCAATTCGCCACGATGCGCACGAAGGGCTTCCGAGGGTTTCATGGTCACGGCCTCCTTTCATCGTAGCCCGTTCCAAGCTGCCGCAAGGCAACGCCCGGATTACCCTTTCCGGCCTGGTCCGCGCGGGGACCCGCTGCTCGCCCATCCCAGTCAGCCCACCACCTCCTCGAAGAACCGCAGCGATTGCCGGGCGCATTCGGTCCACGAGAAGCGGCGGGCATTCGAGCGCCCCAGCTCGATCAACCGCGCACGAACCCCGGGTGAAGTCAGCAGATCCCGCATGGCGTCCCGCAGCTCCGTTTCACTGCGCGGGTCGACCAGTATCGCCGCTCCTCCCGCGATCTCCGGCAGCGACGATACCGCGGAAGTAATCACCGGCGTTCCCGCCGCCATGGCCTGCGCGACCGGAAAGCCGAACCCCTCGTATAAAGATGGATAGACGAAGGCCGCGGCGCCGGCAACGAGGCCGGCCAAGTCGTGCTCCGCCACGTAGCCCAGGTAGCGCACTCCGGGGGAAGGCTGCCGCAGGCGGGCCATGGTCGCGCCCTGGGCCCAACCCTCCGGGCCTGCCACCACCAGCTCGAATTCCTCGCGGATGGACGGCGGCAGACCCTGGTAAGCGTCCAGCAGCAGGTCGATGTTCTTGCGCGGCTCGATGGTGCCGACGAACAGCAGATACGGGCGAACAAGGCCCAGCCGGGCGCGGACCGCATCGGCATCCGCCGCGGTCGCGCGGAAGAACATGTCGGCCACCCCGTGATGGATCACCCGGATCTTTTCCGGCGGCAGGTTCAAGAGGCGCACGGCGTCGCTTCGAGTGGCTTCCGACACGGCGATAATGCCGTCGGCCCGCTGGAGGATCCGCGCAGCAAAGGCCCGGTCGGCGGCGACGTTGGCCGGCGGGTGCGTCTCCGGCAGCAGCCAGCAGGTGAAGTCGTGCACGGTGGCGGTGAGCTTGGCGCGGCGCGGCGGATTCAGCAGCTTGCAGGTGTGAAAGAGATCGATCGCCGGATCCATCCATCCGGTTACGTCGTTGGGAACATGGTTGAGCAGAAACAGCCATCCCAACCGCGCATAAGTCATCACGGGGTTGGCTATGGAGTCTTCGTGATCCAAAAAGCCCGACTCCCCCAGCTCGCCCAGAAAGGGGAAGAGCCGGATATCCACCCCGCGGGATTCCTGGCTCAAATGCCGGGTCCAATAATAGAGGTAGTTCTTGACGCCCGCGCTTCTCACCAGCAATGGTACGGCGTCAATGGTAACGCGCATCCGGTTTACGCCAGCACCCGCTGGATGTCCTGCAGGTCGACGAAGCTGTGCTGGTAGCGCCCGGCGCGGACGCACGCGTCGCAGCTCGGATGCACCTCGCCCTTGCTGACCGCATCGCGGATCTCGGTGACCACGCCGTTATTCCAGACTTTTTGGAGGTCTTCGCCGCTGGTGACGTTTCCGATATTGCCGCGCATATAGCAGCACACCCGCGCGCCCGTATCCGCGTGCACGTAGACCGACATCCAGGGATAGGCGCAGTAATACGGGGCGAGCTTTTCCGGCCGCGGCTGGTTCGCGAGCTCAGGGTTCGCCTGCGGCACGATCTGCACCAGACTCAGGCCGGGGCGCCCTTCGGAATATTCGGCATTCAGGTCGATATAGGCCGCGAAGCCGATCCCTGCCGCCGCCGCCAGTTGCCGCGCCTCTTCCAGGGCCGCCTCCACCTCCGCCCGCGGCGCATTGCGCAGGGCAAACTGGCGATAGAGCTGGTCGTAGGCCTCGGTCCGCGGCTGGGTGCGTTCCGCGTTCATGAGCGCATTCACTCCCAGGAAGTAAACGTCCAGGTCCGCGAGTTTCCGCACCAGCGCGGGCAATTCCCGGAAATTATCGGACTGCGCCACGAAGTTCACGATCACGCGCGGGCGGTCGGCGCCGCACTCCCGCTTGCGCCGCTCGAGGTACGCGAGGGTGTTCCAGAGGGGCTCGACATCCACGCCGCGCAGCCGCTGCATGGTCTCGGGCTCCACGCCATCGATGGAGAACGTCAGCTCGTCGAAGCCGTACTCCACCAGCCAGTCGACCTCCTTCTGCCCGACCAGCACGCCGTTGGTGATGCCGTCCACCATGCATTCGTAGTGCTTCAGCCTTTCCACCAGGCGCTGCAGCTTGCCGTACAGGAACATCTCGCCATAGCCGAAGGTGTGCACCCGCGCGGCGGCGGCGAAGAACGGGTCGAAGGTCTCGATGATGCCGTACTGCAGGTGGCGGGGCGCGATGCGCGGCGAGTCCGGCGGGTCGGTGGAGTGGCCGCATTTGGCGCAGCGCAGATTGCAGCGGGTGGTGATCTCGAGGTGCAGCAGGAGAGGCCGGCCGGCTCCATCCTCCAGGACGGGTTGCCCAATGGCCTCCTGCGCACGCCGCAGGTTCTCCTGTTTTTCCGCGAGATAACGGCTCATTGCAGCACAGACAGACCTCAGTATCTCACAAGTGGGTTAAACTCAAGAAAAGACAATGGGAAACAATCTCGTCACGCTGCCTGCCCCTGGCTTGCCCGAACACCTGCGCGACGAGCTGCGCGTGAACTGGTACATGACCCAGTGGTGCAACTACAGTTGCGATTACTGTCCCGTGCTGGTGTATCACAAGAAAAACAGGTCCGGCCCGCCGCAGCCCCACGCCTTCGACTACTACCCCGTCGAGCGATGGCTGGAGCTTTTCGACACCCTGAAGTCCTCCAAGGTTCACGTGCACATCACCGGCGGCGAGCCCTTCCTCGACCGCCAGAATCTACACGCCCTGCTCCAGGGACTGGCCGCCCGCAAACGCTTCCACACCTGCATCTCGACCAACGGCGCCTGGGATCCCGCCTACTTCCAGGATCTCGACAAAAGCAGCCTCTTCCTGGATATCGGTTTCCACCCTTCGCAGACGGATCTCGACGCGCTCATGCGGCAGGTCGTCCGCATCCGCGATGCCGGCTTCCAAATCGCCGTGGTCAACTACGTGGTCTCGCCCGAGAACATCGACCTGTTCGAGGATGCCTATGCGCGGCTTTCGGCCGAAGGGCAATACGTCCAGGTTTCGACCATGTTCCCCACCGGCGTGCACATGTCGCGCGATTACCGGACCACCCGCGAGCTGGAAATCCTGGTCCGCTACAACACCCCTCTCGATCTGCATTACAAGCTGCTTTCGCCGCCCATGAAGAAGCGGCTCTGCTACTATCCCGCGCTGAACTACCAGATGCTTTGGGACGGCAGCGTGCAGGTCTCCTGCATGGAGGGCTTCCAAAACGTTTTTGAGGCTGGATTCCCGCAGCTTTCCCGCCACGCCGTCCCGTGTCCCCGCTACGAGTGCATCGGCTGCGCCGAGATGTACCGCGCGATTGTCGACGAGCCGCTCTACCAGGAGCCGCTGCGCATCTTCACCCACGAAAACCTGGCGCAAGAAGTCTCCCAATACCGCCGCACGGTACGCGCGGGAATGTCCCGACAGGCCATCGCCGCCGAAGTGGCCCAACTCAAGTCGCAGCTCGACGGGCTGCGGCGGGAGTATTACGACAAGATCCCGGTAATCGCCGAGGACGCCATCAAGCCGGCCCTGCCCGAAGGCCAATCCGTGGTCGGGTATGTGGATTCGCTGGACGGCAAGTTTCACATCCAGGCGCGCAGCCGTGATCGCGTGATGGTGATGGGCTGGGCGGCGTCGGCCGAGCACGGCGCTCCCCTGCGCGAAGTTCGGCTGCGCATCGGGGACGCCGAAGTGGGGTCGGTGCGCGAGTTTTATCCGCGCCCGGATGTGGCCGCGCATTTCGGCCGCCCCAACTGGCTGATGAGCGGCTGGCGGACCATGGTCTATCTCCCCGCGCTGTCGACCGGCGAGCACGGCCTGGTGGTGGAGGCCATCGATCCCGCGGGCCACTCCGCGTCCCTGCCTCCCTGGCCGGTGCGGATTATCGATTAGCGCTCCTGCGCTATACTAGAGGCTTCCGAACCTACCAGCATGTGGCGTGGTGACTATCTTTATCTCATTCAAAACCTGGTCGTAAAAGACTTCAAAATCCGCTACCGGAACATGTCGCTGGGGGTATTGTGGTCGCTGCTGAACCCGGTGGTGATGATGTCCGTGTACTACTTCGTCTTCACCCAGATTTTCAAGAGCGGAATCACGAATTACCCGCTTTTCCTGATGTGCGGGATCGTGCCCTTCAGTTTTTTCACGGTGGCCTGGGGCACGGGAACCACATCCATCGTGGATAATGCGGGCCTGATCAAGCGGGTGCCGGTGCCGCGCGAGGTGGTGCCGGTCACCACGGTGCTCTCCTGCTGCATCCACTTGCTGGTGCAGGTGGCGCTGCTGCTGGCGATCGGCATCTTCACGAAGGGGATCAACCGGTACTGGTTCTGGCTGCCGGTGGTGTGGGGGCTCGAAATCCTGTTTGTCTGCGGGTTGGCTCTGTTGTCGGCAGCCTTCAATGTCTTTGTCCGCGACACGCGGTACATCGTGGAATCGGCTACCTGGGTGCTGCTCTTCCTGGTGCCGGTATTCTACGATTCCAACCTGATGCCCGAGCAATACCGTTGGATCTACGATGTCAATCCGATTGCCGCGACGGTGGTCTCGCTGCGCAAGATCGTGTGGGAGGCGCAGCCGCCGGTGGGCGCCACTCTGTGGAAGATGGTGGGGGCTTCGCTGACCGCTTTCCTGGTGGGCCTGGTGGTCTTCCACCGCCTGAAGCCGATGTTTTATGAGCATATCTGACGGGCAGCCAGCGATCGTGTTTCAAGACGTGTGGAAGTCCTTCGCACGCCACGCCGGCCAACTGCTCATTCGCGACCGGGTGATGCAGATGCTGCGCTCCCAGCCTCACGAGAAATTCCACGCGCTGCGCGAGATTTCCTTCACCGTGCATCACGGCGAAAGCGTGGCGGTGATCGGGCACAACGGGGCCGGCAAGAGCACGCTGCTGAACCTGGCCACCAGCCTGTGCCGGCCGGACCAGGGCCGCGTGGAAGTGCACGGCCGGATCGCCGCGCTGCTGGACCTGGGGGCGGGATTTCATCCCGACCTGACGGGGGCGGAGAACGTGCGCACGAATGCCGCGCTGCTGGGCCTGTCGCGCCGCGAAGTGCGGGCAAAGTTCGACGAGATGGTGGCGTTCGCGGAGATCGGCGATTTCATCGACGAGCCGCTGCGGACGTATTCGAGCGGCATGGTGATGCGGCTGGCGTTTGCGGTGGCGGTGACGGTGGACCCGGACGTGCTGATTATCGACGAGGTGCTGGGCGTGGGGGACGTGGCGTTTTTCGCGAAATGCCAGGAACGGATCATGCAATTCCGCAAGGCCGGGAAGACGATCCTGTGCGTTTCGCACTCCAATGCCACGCTGAAGGACCTGTGCACGCGGGCCATCTGGCTCGATCACGGCCGCATGATGGACGACGGTCCGCTGGCGCAGGTGGTGGAGGCATATAAGAGCGCCATGAGCCCGCAGGCGGCGTATTCGGCGGGGTGAGGTAAAGGTCTAGATAGCTAGATCTCTATGTTTCTACATATCCAGTTTTCACTAGCGGGATAGCAGTCTCACCTTCCGGCCACTTCCAGCCCCATGAACTGGACGAAGGCCATCACGTCGCCCTGGTAGGCGCGCCGGGTGTGCCCGGATTTCCGATGGTCGATCCAGGCCTCGAAGATGGCGGCGGACCGATAGGTAGAACTCCGTTAGGCGCGCCCCTCTTGCCAAATTCCACCCATTCGCTATACTGCCCACAGAGACGTAAGCCAATCTCCTATGACCTTCGTTGTCAAAACCAAACCCGGCACCCTGCCGGATGAAGTGCGCCAGCAGGCCGGCATCAAGATTGGCGACATGCTGGAGTTCAAGGTATCCGGCGGCGTCGTCACCGTCCTACCAAAACTCCCCAGCGCGGACGACGAATACACTCCGGAGCAGCGCCGCATCATTGATGCCCAACTGGCCGAAGGCCTGGCCGACATCAAGGCCGGCCGGGTGTCCCGAGCGTTTGAAACCCACGAGGAGTTTATCGCCGACCTTCACAAGGCAGCCAAGAGGCTCAACGCCAAGAAAACCAAACGCCCCATTCGATGAAGATCCGCCGTAGCACACATTTTGACCGGCGTTACAGCAAGGCCTCCAAAGAGATCCAGGCAGCGTTCGACAAGCAATCGCTACTGTTGCTCCAAAACCTCCACCACCCCTCCCTCCGCGCCAAGAAATACGGGGCGCGGATCTCTGGCAGGCCCGCGTCAACAAGGATTGGCGCTTTGATTTTTTAATCCAGGGCGACGTTTATTATCTCGTGGACATCATGCCCCATCCCAAATAAAACCCTGCGCTTTGAGGTAGCAAATTGCGCCCTCAAACTCCCATCCCCCAAACGCTCCGCGATGATGACGAATCCGAGCCAGAGTACGACTGCCCGGCCTGTGGCCGGACTTCAGCAGCTTTTCCCGTCTCGATGGCCACCTGGTCGAGCACGAAGGCCCCAAGCGCTGCCGGCAGTGCGAGATCATCCACGGCCATTACCACCGCTGCCGGTGATCGACCCTTACACCCCGGATCTGTCTTTTCGGGTCGATGTCTGTTGGACAAAATGGCTCCTCCGGCCGCTGGCTCAGGTCCTAGATATCTATGCATCTATGCAGCAGAGAGCGATGGTGGGTGGACGGCTCGCCCGCCCTCGGACCTATACGCATTTGCCGTGACCATGGCAGAAGTGCTAAAACGAGGCAACGATGAGCATCGAGCCGACACAAACCGAGGATTTCGTGAGCCTCTACCGCCGCGCCTTCACGGAATACGGCACCCGCGCCTTGTGGAACAAGCGATTGATCGAGGAGCCGACGCCCGACGATGCGCTGGTGGTGGCCCGCGCCTTGCGCGTCGAGGGCAACCGCGAAGCCCGGCGCCTGGCGGAACAGATCGAGCGGGCCTGCCGTGCCGCTATCTAAAATCCAACGCGACGTTCTGCGTCTGCTGGCTTCGCACCGGGACCCGGAAAGCTATGTCGCCGGCAGCACGCCCCTGAATCGCGACGCGCTTCGGTATTCCGGCGATATTGACGTTTTCCATGACCGTGAGGAACGTGTTGCCACGGCCGCCTTGAGTGACGCGGAGACCCTCGCAGGGGCCGGGTATGGTGTGTCCTGGCTGCGGCAATTGCCCCTGATCTACACAGCCGAAGTCGCGCAGGGGGATGTCACCACCCGGCTGGAATGGGTGGTGGACAGCGACTTCCGTTTTTTCCCGACGGTGCGGGATGAGGACTTCGGCTACATCCTGCATCCGGTTGACCTGGCTACGAACAAGGTCATGGCCGCTGCCGGGCGCCGTGAGGTGCGCGACCTCGTCGACCTGGTCACGATTCACGACACGATCCTGCCGCTGGGCGGCGTGATCTGGGCCGCGGTTGAAAAGTCGCCGGGCTTCACACCGGAGGGGTTGATCGCCGAAATCCGGCGCAACGCGCATTATCCGGCCGCCGAATGGAGGGCGCTGGTGACCAGTGAGCCTCTGGACCCGCCCGCCATCATGCTGCGCCTCCGCGCCGCCCTCGACGAAGCCGAAGCCTTCGTCACGCGGATGCCGACGGACCAAATGGGCTTGCTGTTCCTGAAGGAGGGGCACGTGGCGCAGCCCGATCCTGGCCGCCTGGACGATTATCAGACCCATGCCGGGCAGCGGCGCGGGCAATGGCCGGCCAGCGCCGAAATCACCGCCGCCATGTTAGAGCGTTACCAGAAGCCGCCCCAACTGTAGATCTCGGCGCGCAGTTCCACTATGTTGCTAGATATCTATCTTTCTATGCCTCCGATATAAATAGCGGCATACCCATCTACTCGGGTAGAATTCTGGCATGGTCATTTCCGTGGCATCGTACAAGGGCGGCGTGGGCAAGACCACGACGGCCATCCACCTGGCGGCGTATTTTCAGACCCTGGAACCTACTCTGCTGCTGGATGGCGACCTGAACCGCTCGGCCCTTCGCTGGGCGGAACCGGGGAAGCTGCCATTCCAGGTGGTGGATCACCGGCAGGCCGCCATGCACATCCACCGCTACCGGCACGTGGTGGTCGATACCCAGGCGCGGCCCGACACGCGGGACATGAAGGTGCTGGCCGGCAGTTGCGACCTTTTGATCCTGCCGTGCACCCCGGACGCCATCTCGCTGCAGGTCCTGGGCGACACGGTGGAAACGCTCAAAACCATTGGCGCCGAGAATTACCGGATCCTGCTGACGGTCGTTCCCCCGCGGCCGAATCGCGATGGCGAGGAGGCGCGGCAATACCTGACGGGCTCGGGCCTGCCGGTCTTTGCCGGCGGCATCCGGCGGTTGGTAGCGTTCCAGCGGGCGGCCCTGGAGGGCGTCACGGTAGACGCGATCGACCGGCAAAACCTGGGCTGGGCGGATTACGCCGGTATCGGGGACCAGATCGTCCAGATGTATAGAATGATAGCTGCATAGACGTGTAGGATACTGGAGGGATAGATGAGTAGATACGATGTTTTAGCCAAGCGCAGCACCCCCAGTCCGAAAGCTGCCGAGGGTGGGAAGACCACGGCCGCCCGGCGCGGCAACCCGGGCTTCCGGCAATTCTCGGCATACCTCCCGGTGGAACTGTATCGAACGCTCAAGGTGCGGCTGGCGGAGCGCGACCTGGATCTCAGCCAGGCGGTGGAGCAGGCCGTAAGCGATTGGGTGGAAAAGGAAAGCCGCGCCAAGTAGGCCAGCCCAGGCCACCCTTAGTGATTGTGCGCACCAGCGCAAAATGAACACAGGATACATCAGGATGACCAATCGGTCTGTTTCCCTCGTGATATTGGTGTTTTGGTCCGCGCTGGCGCTGCGCGGTCATGGCGGACATGAGCTTGCGGTATAGATGCATAGAAGACTAGCGCGCTAGAGGGATGGCGATTCGCGCGGGCCTGGCACCCTCTGCCCCCCGGCATCACCCCAGAAACCCCAGCGGACTGGTCCCGAAGTTCGCGATATTCGGGAACACACTGGGCAGGCTGGCTGGAGGCACTCCGAACCATTGCGCCAGGGTCGATCCGTACTGATCCACGGCGGTGGTCGGAATCAGCACGCCGCGGGTGTTGGCATCGTCGCTGCCGCCGGGCGCCAGCAGCGGGAAGTTCCCATAGAACTGGCCGCCCTTCACCCCCGTGCCGATGATGAAGTGGTGACTGCCCCAGGCGTGGTCGCTGCCGTCGTTGCCGCTGGGGGTAAGGGTGCGCCCGAACTCGGACGCGGTGAACGTCGTGACGGAGCCGTCGATCGCGAGTTCCTGGGTGGCCTTATAGAAGGCCAGCACGGCCTGGCTCAATTGCTGCAACAGGGGCGTCTGCGTTTCGACCTGGCCGGAGTGCGTGTCGAAGCCATCCAGCATGCAGAAGAAGATTTGCCGCGCGAGGCCGAGCTGATTGCGCACCGCCATGACTTTGGCCACGGTCTGCAACTGCGCGGCCAGCGGATTGCCGGCGGGGAACTGCGTCTGCAAAGTGACACCGGCGAGCAGGCCGGTCAGCGTGTTGGCGTAGTTGTTGCCGCGGGTCATGATGCCGTTGGCGGCCTGCACCAGTTGCACGCCGTTGTCGAAGGTCAGCAATTGCTGGAATGCCGCGTTGCCGGAGGCGCTCGAGAGCGCGCTCAGGGTGGCCATGCCGGTGGGCGGGACGGTGGCCGGGAAGGTCTGGACGCCAGTGCAGAACAACTGGCAACTGTTGGTGGCCGTCAC
>DASQZT010000305.1:0-22411 GCA_035638575.1 Bryobacteraceae bacterium | reverse complement strand
GACAAGCCCCCAACCCCAAGCTGCTTCGGAACCGGGTAGCCAAGTTCGTGCGGGAACTTCGATCCCTGGGCTATCAGGTCATTCCACCCGTCCCTACTGCGGGTGCATCGGTATAGGTTTTCGACCGTGCCCCACAAGGCGCTGCGCACTCACCCAGTTGACAGAATCCGATTCTTCCCTATATAAATAGACAATGCCTAGGCTTCCTATGCCTCCAGGGGCGTTGGCCATGCTGGTGCTGCGGGTGCTCCAGAGCGGGCCGCTGCACGGTTACGCCATCGCCCAACGCATCCGCGCGCTGTCCGATTCGGTGCTGGAGGCGGAGGAGGGGTCTCTGTATCCGACCTTGCAGCGCATGCTGATGGAAGGCTGGGTGAGAAGCGCGGCGGGCGTTTCCGAGACCGGGCGGCGGGTCCGCTTCTACACGCTGACCCGCGACGGGGCGAAACAACTGAAGCGGGAGATCGCGGAATACGAGCAGGCGACGGCGGCCATCCATGCCATCCTGAGGACCGCCTGATATGCGCAAGTTTTTCCGCCGCCTCAACGCCCTGTGGCACCGCCGAACGCTGCAACGGGAACTGGAAGAGGAGATGGCCGCACATCGCGAGATGATGCCGGCCGAACGGCAGCGGAACTTCGGAAGCTCGCTGCGTTTGCAGGAAGAGGCCGGCGAGCAGTGGGGCTGGACGTGGCTCGAGCAGGCGCGCCAGGACATGGCGTACGGAGCGCGGTCGCTGGGGCGCTCTCCGGGTTTCGCGCTGACGGCAATCGCCGTCCTGTCGCTGGGGATCGGGGTGAATCTCGCCGAGGTTCACCTGTTCAACGCGTTCCTGCATCGCCTGAACGTCCGCGACGTGGATTCGCTCCGCCGGTTTTACCGAATGACCCGGGGAGGGATGACGGGCAACTTTTCGGTCCCGGCGATCGAATTCTACCGGCAGAACAACACGGTGCTTTCCGCAGTCATCACCGAGACCGATGTATCGGGCGTATATCATGCGCAGGATTCCATAGATTTGCGCAGCGCCCTGGTGAGTGGAAACTTTTTCGGGGAGTTGGGAATCGCGCCTTTGTACGGCCGCCTGCTGAACGACCAGGATGATCGGCCCGGCGCGCCACCGGTGGCCGTGCTCGGCTACGACTACTGGCAAAGCCGCTTCGGCGGCGATCCCGGGGTTGTCACGAAGACCATCCGGTTGAACGACAAGCCGGTCGAGGTGGTGGGCATCGTGCCGTCCGAATTCGGCGGGCTGGTGTGGCACGCGCATCTCTGGATGCCGACCTCGCAATATCCCTATTTGACGGGAGAGGGCGGGGCCCAGGGAGCACTGCTGGCGGACTACGGCACACAGCGGACCTACATGTTCGGGCGGCTCAAGCCGGGGATCTCCCGCGAAACGGCCGAGGCGGAATTCCGCTCCTTGACTGCCGAGCTGCGCAGGCAACAGCCGCAGTACGTGGACCGGAGCGAATGGCTGAAGGTCGAACGCCCCGATTTTCAGGCAAGCTCCTCGCCCGCGGCGGCACTGCTGCTGAGCACGTGCATCCTGCTGGTGCTGCTGGTGCTGTTCTCGGCCTGCGCGAACCTGGGAAACATGCTGCTGGCGCGGGGACTGGCGCGCCAGCGCGAAATCGAGATCCGGCTCGCGGTGGGCGCCGGCCGGTGGCGGCTGATCCGGCAGTTGATGACGGAGAACCTGCTGCTGGCGGCGTTGGCGTCGATTGCGGCTTTGTTCACGGGAAGGCTGGCGGCGCTCATTTTACTGAAAGTCACCGGGGCTCCCTCCAACGTGCGGATCGTCACGGACTGGCGGATCATACTGGCGTCGGCGGCGCTCGGGCTGGGAGCCACGCTGGCCTTCGGACTGGCTCCGGCGTTACAGATCGTGAAGCGCGGGCCCAAGGCCACTCGCGCGCGCAAGCTCCTGGTCTCGGTGCAGGTGGCGGCGAGCTGCGTCCTGCTGATCCTGAGCAGCTTTTTCATGCGGGCGATTCAGCAGAGCTTTCGCACCGACGTCACCTTCGACTACTCGGGGATGGCGTTGGTGGATCCGGAATTTTACCTGCATAACTACACGCCGGCACAGGCCCGGCAGGCGGCGCAGGATATCGCCGCGCGCCTGCGTCAATTGCCCGGCATAGACGGGGCGTCGATTGCCACCGTTCCGCCGATCCGGAGGTCGCGGCTCGAGCGCTCTTCCGGGCAGCAGCTTTATTTGAACGAAGTGGATCCATCCTACTTCCCCATGATGCGTCTTCCCCTGTTACAAGGGCGCATATTCGGGCCGGGGGAGCCAGACGCCGTGGTGATCAGCGAATCGGCGGCCCGCAGACTGTGGCCCAACGGAGCGCCCCTGGGGGAAAGCATCCTCATCGCACAACGTATCCGCACCGTTACCGGCGTAGTGAAGGACAGCGGCGCGAACCTGATACTTTACCCGGAATCCGTCGAGGCGTACCTGCCGATCACCCAGAACGCGGTTTTCGCGACGATACTGGTGCACGCGACGAGTAACCCCGCGCAAATGTCGGCGGTGCTCCGGTCGGCGGCCACGATTCCCGGCATCGTGCCTTCGGTCTTCACCTTTCAGGGCCTCATCGACGACCACCTGGACACCATACGGAAGATGGTCAGGGTTGTGGGTTCGCTGGCGGCCATCGCCAGTCTGCTGGCCCTGATCGGAATCTTCGGGCTGCTGGCATTTACGGTGGCGCAGAGGACGCGTGAAATCGGCGTACGGATGGCGCTGGGCGCGCGCAGCCTGGATGTCCTCGAATGTGTGCTGGGCCAGTACGCGCTCCCGTTCGGGATCGGCGCGGGCGCCGGGGTTGCCCTGGCCGCCGCGGCTGCCAAGGTGGTGCGCAACATTCTCTTCGGCTTCATCCCCTTCGACCCGGTGAGCTTCGGCGCCGGCCTGCTGTTATTCGGGGCGGTGGCGCTGGCGGCCTCGATCGTGCCCGCGCGGCGAGCGTTGCGGATCGAGCCGGCCTCGGCGTTGCGGTACGAATGATGGAAACTCCGATCCGGGTCGAAGAAGTGTGGAAGTCGTACGGGACCACGAAGGCGGTGTGCGGGCTGAGTTTGAGCGTGC
Source organism: Bryobacteraceae bacterium (assembly GCA_035638575.1). Taxonomy (GTDB): domain Bacteria; phylum Acidobacteriota; class Terriglobia; order Bryobacterales; family Bryobacteraceae; genus DASQZT01. The sequence continues at coordinate 19,316 of DASQZT010000305.1, read as the reverse complement.
CGCGGCAAAGCGTCTACGGGTTCCTCGGACCGAACGGAGCGGGGAAGTCGACCACCATCCGGATGGTGCTCGGCCTGCAGCGTCCCGACCGCGGCACGATCTCTCTGTTTGGGCGCCCATTGTCGGGGGAACGAATTGCCTTGCTTCGGCGGATCGGCTCGCTGGTGGAGTCTCCTTCGCTGTATTTGCATTTGACGGGCCGCGAGAACCTCGAAGTTCATCGGCGGCTGCTGGGCCTGTCGAAGCGCGCCATAGACGATGCGCTGGAGGCGGTCGATCTGATCGCGGTGGCCGGCCGCCTGGTGCGGAATTACTCTTCCGGCATGAAGCAGAGGCTCGGACTGGCGCAGGCGCTGCTGGGCAATCCGGAGCTGCTGTTGCTCGACGAGCCAACCAACGGACTCGACCCCGCCGGCATTCACGAAGTGCGGACGCTGGTTCGGGATTTACCGGGGCTACGCGGCGTGACCGTATTCCTCTCCAGCCATCTGCTGGCGGAGGTAGAGCAGGTGGCGACGCACTTAGCGATCATCTCGGAAGGCCAACTGAAGTTTGAAGGGACGCGGGAAGAACTTCAAACACGGAGCAAACAAATGATCGTCGTGGAGGCCGATCAGCCGGAACGGGCCCATGCCCTGCTCACCGGCATGGGCCGCACGGCGACTCGTGAAGGGAACCGCATCCTGATCGCGCCGGACGGCGAGTGCGAGGCGGCGCAGATCAACGCGATGCTGGTCGGGGGCGGAGTCGCGGTATCGTATCTGGCGACCGAGCGCGTGACACTCGAAGACTTCTTTTTGGATCTGACCCAATGACGCTGCTGCGAGTATTGCACGCCGAAGCGCTGAAGATGAAAAGGACCATTGCGTTGAAGATGGTGGTGCTCGCTCCGGCGGTAGTGGTGCTGCTGATTCTCTTCGCCGCCTCCCAGGCGCCGTACTCGACGCTGAACTTCAACGCCATCGGGAATAAGTGGACGGTATTAGCGAGCTTGACTCTGAGGGTCTGGGCGATCCTGATGATGCCGCTATACATTACGCTGGAGACGGCCCTGGTAGCCGGACTCGACCATTCCGAAAATCAGTGGAAGAGCCTGCTGGCGCGGCCGGTGCCTCGATGGACACTGTACGTGGCAAAGCTGTTGGTTGTGATGGCCATGACCGCTGCCAGCACGCTGTTGCTAGTGTGCGGCATCCTGTTCGACGGGGCGGCCCTCCGACGGCTGCAAACGGAGGCGGTCTTCGGATTTCCCGTTCCGTGGGCCGCGATCCTTCGAGACGGCGCGCGGGTTTGCGGGCTGATGTTCCTGGCGCTCACCATCCAGCACTGGGTGAGTCTGCGATGGCGGTCGTTCGCGGTTGCGATCGGCGCGGGGATCGTGGCGACGGTGGTCGGCTTCTTCGCCGTCGCGGCGGGGCAACAGGGCGATACCTGGCCGCAATACTTTCCGTGGGCGCTTCCCATGCTGGTGGTGGCGAGACAGCCACATAACATCGAAGCTGTGTTGGCGATCGGCGGCGCGCTGGGCCTGGCGGCCGCGGCGGCGGGGTGCCTGGATTTCTGCCGGCGCGAGGTGCAGTGACAGGAAGTGATCCGGCCAGTCTAATTTACCCGCTCGAGAATTACTGCGGTGCTGTCGAAATCGCCGCGCAGATTGACGTTGAGACCGGCGCGCATGAGATAGGCTCCGCTTAGCTCGGGCTGGCGTTCCACCAGCTTGCCGTCGATGGATTCGACGCGGTAGACGGCGCGTTCCTCGAGGCCGCGCAGATGGATGGCGGGCGGGGCGGTGTTGTACTCCTGGGAGTGGCGGAAGGCAAACACGACGGCCTGCCTGCCGTCGGAGGCCACGTATTCGTTGGCGGTGAGATCGCCGGTGCGCGGCGAGAAGAGGCGATGCAGATCTCCGGCCTGCACGGTGGCGCGAATGCGCTTGTAGAGCGCGACCATTTTGGTGGCGGTGGCGGTATCGGTGTCGGTCCAGCGATTCAGGTTGGCGCCGATTCCCAGGGCGCCCTGCATGGCCACCAAGAAGCGGTACTGCAACGGCGTGCTGCGCTGGTTCATGTTGGGGACGTCGGTGACCCACGCCGACATCACCTTCGGCGCGTACGCCTGGGAGAAGCCTTCCTGAATGCGCAGGCGATCGAAGGCCTCGGTGTTGTCCGACGCCCACACCTCTTCGACGCGGCGGAGGATTCCTAAATCGACGCGCCCGCCGCCGCCCGAGCAGGATTCGATCTCGAGCTTGGGGTGGCGCGCGCGCAGGCGGTCGAGGATGTCGTACAGGTTGCGGACGTATTCCACCCACAGCTTGCGTTGGTCGGCGGGCTCCACTTCGGGCCAGCCCGGCTCGGAGAAGGAACGGTTCATGTCCCACTTGAAGTAGCGGATATTGTGCTCGGAGGCGAGCTTGTCCAGCACGCCGAAGATGTACTCCCTGACGTCGTTGCGCGCGAGGTTGAGAATCATCTGGTTGCGCAGCTCGCTGCGCGGGCGGCCAGGGAAGTTGACGACCCAGTCGGGATGAGCGCGGTAGAGGTCGCTGTCGGCGTTCACCATTTCGGGCTCGACCCACAGTCCGAAATCCATGCCGAGGCCGTTGACGTAGTCGATCAGGGGCTCGAGTCCTTGGGGAAACTTTTGCGGATTGACGAACCAGTCGCCCAGGCCGGCGCGGTCGTTGTTGCGCTTGCCGAACCAGCCGTCGTCGATCACGAACAGCTCCACGCCGAGCTTGGCGGCCTTGTCGGCAAGCTGCTTCTGGCCGGCCTCGCTGACGTTGAATGTGGTAGCCTCCCACGAGTTGTAGAGCACCGGGCGAAGGCGGGAAGAGGCGCCGCCGGGGAGGATCTTCTCGCGCTCGAAACGGTGCAGCAGGCGCGATGCGCCGCCGAAACCGTCGGCGGAAAAGCCCGCCAGGAATTCGGGCGTATCGAGGCTTTCGCCGGGTTTGAGGCGGTACGCGAAATCGAAAGTGTTGAGGCCGCCGGTGATGCGGACCTGCTTGTACGGCGTCTGCTCGACGGTGATGCGCCAGTTGCCGCTCCACGCCAGGGCGCCGAACCAGACGCGGCCGTGTTCCTCATCGGCGGCGCCCTCGTCGATGGCGAACCACGGATTGATGTTGTGGCTGGTGTGGCCCTTGCGGCTTTCCAGCACCTTCATTCCCTGGTGGACGGGCTCGCGGGTGAGCTGCGTTTCGGCGGCCCAGCGGCCAGTGAGATAACTGAGCTGATAGCCATCGCCGGGCGGCATGTGCCAAGTGGCGGACTGGGCGCTATCCACGGTGAGCGCGCGATTCGTCGAGTTGCGAATGGTGGCGCTGCGCGCGATCACTCCGTAATCCGGATAGACGCGGTAGTGCAGGGTCACTTCGATGGCGTCGCGAATGTCCTTGAGGGAGATATCGAGGGTGTCGTTTTCGATGCGGTGGGACACGTAAGTAAGGACGAGGTCGCGATTGCCGTCCTCGCGGGCGATTTTCAGTGCGGGCTCGTAGTAACGCGGGCCGCCCCATCCGGGATACTCTTCGTTTTCGAGCATCTGGCGGGGGTCGAAGGAGGAGATATCGCGGCGCGCGGGCGCGGCGGGCAGGTCGCTGGCGCGCCACAGGGGAGCGCCCCAGTAGAGATGCTCCAAGGAGCCCTCGGCGCTCACCCCCATGGCATAGGAGGATTGGCGCGTGGAGAGCAGCCAGATCTTGCGGTCCGCAACGAACTGGATGGATTGGGCGCACAGCGGCGGGATGGAAGACAGAACGAGAAAAAGCCAGCACAAACGAGAACGCATCGACTTGGATTATGACATAGGCGTTTGCGGGGCAGGACGGCGCGCGGGCGCTCGCGGGCGCGTGGGGTGCGGCGTTTCCGGGTTCGCGTGCGAAGATAGAAGATCCGTGCTAACGAGGGTTCTCGCGGCTCTGTTGATGGCGTCGGCGTGCTCGCCGGCGGTGGAGCTTCACGTTCAATTCGGCGCGCTGGAGCGCATGCTGTCGGAGCAGGTCTTCACGCAGGAAGGGCGCCGCTACGTCCACGGCAGCAAGACCGCCAGGTGCAACTTCGCCTACCTGGAGCGGCCGCGCGTGGAGGGCGCCGGGGGGCGGTTGGTTATCCATGCAAAGTTCAGCGGCCGTGCCGCGATGAACTTATTGGGGGCGTGCGTAGGCCTGGGCGACGCGTTCGACCTGACGATCACGGCCACGCCACAGTACCGCGACGGAAACCTGACGCTGCGGGACGTGGTGGTGACGAGCGACAAGAAGACCGGGTTTTACATCAAGCGCGTGTGCACGATCATGGCGGCCAGCCTGGCGCGCGATTTTCGCTACGGAGTCGGCGCCGAGGCGAGCAAGATCCTGGAGGACCCCGGCAGCCGGCCGCAGTACAAACGCGAGCTGCAAAAATTCAGCGTGTCGGAGATCCGCGTCACCGACGACGCGCTGGTGCTGGTGATGGATTTTCAGTTGACGGTGAAGTGACGCTACCATGTTCGCATGGACCCGCTGCTCGACTGGCGCAGTGAATTCCCCATTCTCGCGCACACCACCTACATGATCAGCCACTCGCTGGGCGCGATGCCGAAGCGGGCCGCGGCGCGCGTCGCCGAATTCGCCGAGACGTGGGCCAGCCGCGGCATCCGCGCGTGGGAGGAGGGATGGTGGGAGATGCCCATCACGGTGGGCAACCTGGTGGGCCGCATCATCGGCGCCGGGGAAGGCGAAGTAGTCATGCAGCAGAACGTCTCGATCTGCCAATCGATCGCGACCTCGTGCTTCGACTGGTCGGGACGGCGCAACAAGCTGGTGACCGACGGCCTCAACTTTCCTTCGAACGACTACATCTATCACGGCCTCGAGCGGCAGGGCGCGCGCGTGGTATCGGTTCCATCGCCCGACGGCCTCAGGGTGCCGGTGGACCGGGTGCTGGAGGCCATCGACGAAGAGACGCAACTGGTTTCGGTATCGCACGTGACCTTTCGCAGCTCGTACCGGCAAGACCTGAAGGCCATCACGGAGCGCGCGCACGCGGCCGGAGCGATGGTGATCGCGGACCTCTACCAATCGGCGGGCACCGTGCCGGTGAACGTGCGGGAGCTGGGGGTGGATTTCGCGACGGGCGGTTCGGTGAAATGGCTGTGCGGCGGTCCGGGGGCCGGATATTTATATGTGCGCGGCGACTTGCGGGACAGGCTGCGGCCGGCCGCGACAGGCTGGATGGCGCACGAGGAGCCATTCGCGTTTGAAGGCGGGCCGATCCGCTACGCGCGCGATGCATTCCGGTTCCTCAACGGCACGCCGAATATTCCGGCGCTGTACTCGGCGCGCTCGGGGTACGAGATCGTGAACGAGATCGGGGTGCCGGCGATTCGCGCCAAGTCGATTCGACAGACCACAAGGCTGATAGAGCTTGCCGACGAGGCCGGGCTGCGGGTGAATACGCCGCGGAATCCCGAAGAGCGTGGCGGAGTGGTGATCATCGACGTGCCCAACGGCAAAGAGGTGACGCGCGAGCTGGTGCGGCGCGAGGTGCTGGTGGACTACCGGCCGGGCGCGGGGATCCGCGTAGCGCCGCACTTCTACACCACGGACGAAGAGGTGGAGCATACGGTGGAGGAGATGGTTCAAGCTGCGGGCCTGGTGGAGAAGGTCACGTAGGGGAACAGTTCGGGGATATGCGAATCGTAGTGGCCGTGACGGTTCCAGGTCCAGCCCACGCACGGATCCAACACTTCGCGGTGGCGGCCGATCTTCTCGAAACGCGAACAGTCGATGCGCCACACGTCGCCATCCTTTGGCGGCAGGGAGCGGCCATCGGCGATCAGGGCGAGGCCGCGCCAGGGGAACGCCAGCTCGACGGTCCATCCGCGGCCGGTGTGGTCGCGCCGGTTCACCACGCCATCCACGTGGACCGCGGTTCGCAGGCCAGGGAAGTCCCAATCCAGAAAGCCCCACCGCTCGCCGCGCGGGTGGACATGGCCGCCCACACCGTCCAGCACCATGGTGCGCTGGGTGGCCGGGTCGAACTCGGGGCGGCCGAAATACGGCGAACCGGGCCGGAAGATGTCCTTCCAGATCCAGAAGACCTCGTATACCGTGTTGAGCGCGTTGATCTCGAATTCGTAGTAGGCGTCCGTACCGGCAATGAAGACCTCGACATCGTTCTCTTCCCAGATTTTGGAATCGCGCCGGGTGAGCGTGCCCCACACGTCGGTCTCTTCGATCCAGAAGCCGAAGTAGAGATAGTCGTCATCCCAAAGCAGGGCGACGCGGGTGTCGAACCACGCGGGCTCGCCGGTGACGATATCGACGAAGGGGGCCGACTTCGGCGCCAGTTTCCAGGAGGGCTCGTCGAGCTTGCCATCGATCGCGATGGGGCCGGCGGCACGATAGCAGGTGTAGCGGGCCGGCCAGCTACTGGCCTCCGCCAAAGCGGCCTCCCGTGCGCGGAGGAGGCGGGGGAGCGCCGGTGGTCTTCAGCGGCGAGAGACCGCTGCCGGAGATCGACTGGTTGTAGGCGGGGACGTCCTTCTCCATCACGCTTTTGTACTCGGCCTGTACGGCCTGGAGCTGCTTTTCCAGATCGAGCACGAGGCCGATCGCGGTTTCGGTGGGCCCCCAATCGCCGGTGCCCGCCACGTCGCCCGCGCCGGTGCCGATTTCGCCGTTGAGCCAGATGAAATTCTGATAGAGCTTGTAGGCCGTCTGGAAATATTTGTCGTCGGAGAGCGCGTCGGCGCGCGTGATCATCTTATACTCGACGTCCTGCAGCTTCTGGTCGATGGTGTCCATGGTTTTCATCAGCTCCGCCTTCGCCTGGACGGTCTTGTGCTGGTCCTCGAGCTGGCGGCGCATCCATTCGATCTGGTTGGTCATGTCGGAGACGGCGCTGATGTCGTCGCGAACCCTCAGTTGGAGGCGAACCGAAGACTGAAGGTCGGCATCGGAGCCGTGGCTGTCGGGGGTGCGCAGGATGTCAAGGGGCTGGGTGTAGCTCTGGCCACCGGCGGTCAGCCGCACGGTGTACCGGCCGGGGGCGGCGATGGGACCGACCTCGGCCTGAGCCAGTCCCCAGTGGGTGATGGAGCGCGTCTCGGCATTCTGAAAACGCGGCTCCTCCCAGATGTGCGGATTCTCGGGCGGGGTAGTGCGCAGCGCCACGGGCCGCGGCGATTCGTGGTGCAGGTCCCAGGCGACGCGGTTGAGGCCCACGCGCGCGGTGACGTCAGGCAGCTTGCGCACGAGCGCGCCCTGGGAATCGAGGATCTCGATTTCGACCGGCGCAGCGGGCGCTTCGCGGGCATAGAAGCTCAAGACCGCGCGGCTGCCGCCGCGGACGATGCGCGAGGCGGGCCGCGGGGCCACCAGTTTCAGGGCGGCATCGGTCGAGGCGGGAGACTCCATCGCGCCCTGCTCCAGCGGGGTGATGTCTTCCATGATGTAGAGGCCGCGCCCGTAGGTGGAGAGCACGAGGTCGTGGGCCTGCTTCTGCACCACGACCCACGACACCGGAGCGGCCGGGAGTCCCTGCTGCAACTGCTTCCAGGCGGCGCCGTCGTTGAGCGTGTAGTAGAGCGCGTTGCCCGTGCCGACGAAGAGCATGCCCTTGCGGTTGGGATTCTCGGCGACGACGCGGGCGTAGGCCAGCGGCCCCTTGGGCAGGCCGTCGCTGATTTTGGTCCAGGTCTTTCCGAAATCGGCGGTCTTGTAGACCCAGGGATCGCGGTTGTCCATAAGGTGGAAATCGACGCAGATGTAGGCGGAGCCGGCATCGAAGTGCGAAGGCTCGATCTTGGAGACCACGCCCCACGCGGGCAGTCCGGCGATGTTTTTGGTGACGTCGTTCCACGTCTTGCCGGCATCGCGGGTGTGCCAGACCTTGCCGTCGTTGGTGCCGGCCCAGATGAGGCCGCGCTGCACTTCCGACGGCGCGATGGCGAACACCACCTCGCCGTAGAACTGCCCGAGGTTATCGGCGACGATGCCGCCAGAGGAGACGATGCGGCCAGGGTCCTTGGTGGAAAGGTCGGGGCTGAGCTCGGACCAGCTCACGCCGCCGTTGGAGGTGCGGAGAATCATCTGGCAGCCGTAGTAGACGGTGTTGTGATCGAACGGATCGATGGCCAGCGGCGCGGTCCAGTGGCAGCGGTACCGGGCTTGATTGGGCGCCGAATCCAGGGTGTGCAGCCAGGGGCTGACCGAGCGCGCCATTTTGGTTTTGGCGTCGTAGCGGGTGACTTCGTTGCCGTAACAGGAGGCCCAGACGACATCGGTGTTGGTGAGATCGGGGAGCGTGAAACCGGATTCGCAGCCGCCCAGGTTGTGCTCCCAGGCGCCGGGGCCGCCGCCGCGCCCGCCGCCCTGTCCGGGCACGTTGGGGCCGGCTTCCTGAGTGGTGCTGAGGCCGCGCATGGTGCCGTCGTCCTGCATGTTGCCGTAGATTTTATAGGGCACGTCGTTGTCCACGGCGACGTGATACATCTGCCCGATGGGCAGGGTGACGCGGTTGGAGGTCTTGCCGTGGTCGGTGGTCATGTACATCCCGCCGTCGTGGGTGACGAGGATGCGGTCGGCGTTTGCCGGATCGATCCAGATGTCGTGGGTGTCGCCGCCCCAGGGCATGGTGCGGAAGGATTTGCCGCCATCGGTGGAGAGCCAGAAGCTGCTGTCGGCCACGAGCACCTCGTCGGGATTGGAGGGCGAAACGGCGAGGCGGATGTAGTAGCCGGCGCGTCCGGTGAGAGCCCGCTGCCAGTTGACCACCGCCCAGTTATCGCCGCCATCGTCGCTGCGCCAGACGGAGCCCTGGTCGGCGGTCTGAATGAGGGCGTAGACGCGCTTGGGATTCTTCGGGGCGATGGCGACATCGATCTTGCCGACGGGCGATTTGGGCAGCCCGTGGCCCTCGACGCGCTTCCAGTTGCTTCCGCCATCGTGGGAAACGAAGACGCCGCTGCCGGGGCCGCCGCTGAACATGCCCCAGCTATGCATGGTGACTTCCCAGGTGCCGGCGATGAGGGTGCGCGGATCGGCGGCGTCCATGGAGAGGCCGGAGCAGCCGCTGTTCGGATCGACGAACAGCACGCGCTGCCAGGTCCGGCCGCCATCGTTGGTGCGGAAAACGCCGCGCTCCTGCTGGGGCCCGGTGAGGCGGCCGGCGGCGCAGGCGTAGACGATGTCGGGATTGGTGGGGTGAACGACGACGCGTCCGATGCGGCCGGTTTCCTGGAGCCCCATGTTGGTCCAGGTCTGCCCCGAGTCAGTGGATTTGTAGATGCCATCGCCCATCATGTCGCTGTCGCGGATGGCCCACGCTTCGCCCGTGCCGGCCCACACGATCTGGTGGTGGGAAGGGGAGACCGCGAGCGCACCGATAGCCTGCGCGGTCTGGCTGTCGAAGACCGGCGCCCAGCGCTGGCCGCTATCGGTGGACTTCCAAACGCCGCCCGATGCCGCACCGACGTAATAGGTGGTGGGATCGCCCGGGATGCCGGCGGCGGCCGAGATGCGGTTGCCCACGGCGGGTCCCATGAAGCGGAAAGCGAGTCCTTCGGGAGGACCGAAGCCGCCTCTGCCGCCGCGCTGCGCAAAGCCCGCGGGCGTAACAGCCAGCAGGGCCAGGACGAGGCCCGTGCGCCGAAGATCGATAGTTCGCATAACTTCCTATCCTCTATGGATTATTGGATTGCAGTGTATAAGAACGGCGGGGTCCAGGTCAATTTTCGGGGGGCGGCGGGATGGCCGCGCGGCAAAGCCGGACTTGACAATACTTCAATGATCCAACTAATGTTGAAATATTGAAATTCAAGAAGCCGAATCCGGAAGACGTCGCCCGGTTTGCCGACATGCTTTCGGCCATCGGAACGGAGTCCCGCCTGCGCATCACGCAGCTTCTGCTCACGGCTCACCCGGATGGCATGGTCGCGGGCGAGATTCAATCCGAGCTCGGAATCAGCGCATCGAATCTCTCGCACCACCTGGAAAAGCTGAAGCACGAAAGGGTCATCGAGGTGAAGCGGGAAGGGACCTTTCTTCGATACACGGCGAATACCGGCGCCATACAGGAGCTGCTGACGTTCCTTTTCTCCGAGTGTTGCGCCAGGACGAAAGCGATCAAGCCCGATAAGATCATCCAGATTTGCAGGTAGGAACGATGGAACGACGACTGGCCTTTTTCGAGCGCTACCTTTCGCTGTGGGTCGCCCTGTGCATGCTGGGCGGGATCGCGATTGGCAAGGCGATCCCGTCCGCCGTCCGGCTCATCCGCGGCCTGGAGTTCGGGCAGGGAAGCCAGATCAACGTGCCGATCGCGGTCCTGATCTGGCTCATGATTACGCCGATGATGATGAAGGTGGATTTCGGCGCGATCCGCAACGTCGGCCGCAAGCCGGCTGGTCTGGCCGTCACGCTGGTGGTGAACTGGCTGGTGAAGCCCTTCTCGATGGCGCTGCTGGCGTGGCTGTTCTTCCGGATTGTCTTTGCCGGGTTCATTTCCCGCGGCGAAGCGGACCAATACATCGCCGGGTGCATCATCCTGGCCGCGGCGCCGTGCACGGCGATGGTGTTCGTATGGAGCCACCTGACGGACGGCGATCCGGCCTACACACTGGTTCAAGTGTCGGTGAACGACCTGATCATGCTGGTGCTGTTCGTGCCGATCGTCCGGTTTTTGGTGGCGGGGGCCTCGTCGCTGACGGTGCCGTTTCGGGTACTCCTGTATTCGGTGGTGGTTTTCATCGTCATCCCCTTGACCGCGGGTACGATGCTCCGAGCGTGGCTGATCCGAGCGCATGGCCGGGAGTGGTTCGAGAAGACGCTGCTGCCCCGATTTGCGCCGGTGACCATCACGGCGTTGCTGGCAACGCTGGTGTGCATCTTCGCATTCCAGGCCGACAACATCACGGGGCGCTTCTTCCACGTGTTGTTGATCGCCGTTCCCATCACGCTGCAGGTCTACCTGAACTCATCGCTGGCATACGGCCTCATGAGATTGTTGAAGGTCGAGCATTCGGTGGCCGCTCCCGGGGCCCTGATCGGCGCCAGCAATTTCTTCGAACTGGCCGTGGCAACCGCGATTGCCCTGTTCGGGCCGGAATCCGGAGCGGCACTGGCGACGGTCGTCGGCGTGCTGGTAGAGGTTCCGGTCATGTTGTCTGTTTGCGCGGCCTGCAACCGGACGCGGCACTGGTTCGCTTTTCAGACGGCGAGGTAGACAGGATGTCGAAAAAGAAAGTGCTGGTTCTCTGCACCGGAAATTCCGCCCGGTCACAAATGGCCGAAGGTCTCTTCCGGCACGAAGCCGGCGACCGGTTCGAGGTGTACTCCGCGGGCACGAAGCCGAGCAGCGTTCGGCCGGAAGCAATCTCGGTCATGCACGAAATCGGCATCGACATCTCCGGCCACCGCTCGAAATCGGTTGACGAGTTTGTGACGACGCCAATGGATTACGTCATCACCGTCTGCGACAACGCCAAGGAATCCTGCCCGGTATTTCCCGCCGCGACCCTGATGCTGCATTGGCCGTTTGAAGATCCAGCGGCGGTCGAAGGATCGCGGGAAAAGAGGAAAGCGGCATTCCGCAAGGTCCGGGACCAGATCCACGGCCGCATCATGGTGTTCCTCGGCGAAGGGAAGTCGTGAGCGCGGCGGGGTCCCTACGGCCGGGCGGCAAAGTAGTTGGCGGTCAGTTCGGCGACGCGGCCAATGGCCTCTTCCAGGCGGTCGCCCGCGCCGAAATGGTTGGCGGTGAAGACGCTCATGACGATGCGGCGCGACGGGCTTTCGAGGACGCCTACGTCGTTGCCGATGTAGGGCAGAAAGTCGCCGGTCTTGTGCGGAATGCGGAAGCCCGTGACGAAGCGCGGCAGGCGCGAGCTGTAGACCTGGCCGCGCATGATCTGGAGCATCAGGTCGCTGGCTTGCTTGCTCACCGCCTCGCCCTTTTCGATTTTTTCCAGCAGCCTGCCCATGTCGCGCGGCGAGCTGAGTCCGAAGGGGTTCCTGGCCTCGCGGTGAAAGGCCTCGGGGGACGGCGCGGCGCGCAGCGCCTTGAACCACGTATCGGCCGTGCCCGGGGCACGGATGGACTTCAGCCCCCACTCGGCCATGAGCCGATTCACCGGCTCAGTGCCGCCGACCTTGTCGTATAAGAGGTCCGTCGCGGTGTTGTCGCTGACGATGATCATAAGGGTGAGCAGGTCCTTGATGGTGAGCTGTGCGCCCGCGTCGAGCGAACGGATGATTCCCGTGCCGGGCCGCTTGGCCGCGTCGGCGAGGATGATGCGGTCGGTCAGGGCGAATTTGCCCGCTTCGATCTGGCGGAACGCTTCGGCCATCAGCGGGATTTTGATGACGCTCATGGTGTCCATCTGCCGGTCGGCGTCGATCGCGATCTCTTCGCCGGTCTCCAGACACTTGATGTAGATGCCCCACGTGGCATTCAGCGAGCGGATGACGCGCTGGATGTTGGCGTCGAGCCGCGCGATGGGCTGCGGCTGAGCCGCGGGTTGCGCGCAGGCCAGGCACGCGAGCGAAATCAGGGCACAGACTCTCATGTCCGATCAAGATATCATGGGAGCATCTATGCCCGTAGCTGCGACCCGCGCGGCGCGAACGCCCGAACGGATCGGACGGCTCTTCGAGCGCCTCGAATCCGAAAAAGCCGACGTGAAATACGGAGCGGCCAAGGCTCTTCGCCAGATCAGCGAAGAGCGCCCCGAGGACCTTTATCCACATTTCGACGATTTCCTGCGCCTGTTCGAAGGCGAGAACACCATCCTGCGTTGGGGCGCCACCAGAATTCTCGGCAACCTCGCAGCGGTGGACGGAGAAGACCGGCTGGAGAAAGTATTCGACCGGTACTTCGCGCCGATTTCCGGACACGAGATGATCGGCGCGGCCAACGTGATCGTGGCGGCGGCGCAGATCGCGGCGGCCAAGCCGAAACTGACCGGCCGCATCGCCCGCGAGATCCTCAAAGTCGAGCAGGCGGCGTATCGCACGCCGGAGTGCCGCAACGTGGCCATCGGCCACGCCATCAAGTCGTTCGATCGCATGTTCCAGTCGATCGAGGACCGCAAGCCGGTGCTCGAATTCGTGGCGCGTCAACTGGACAACCCGAGACAGGCCACGCGCCGGAAAGCCGAGCGATTCATCAAGAGGTGGGGCAGCCAATCCTGACTGCGGAACGAAATGCGCGCGAAAGCCGCGCGGCGCGATAATTGGTCCTGGGACTTTTTTCCCCGCCGGTGTTGAGCGTTCCATTCGGCGCGCAAGACGATGGATAGCAATCCACGACCAACCTGGACAGCCCGGTTCAGCAGGAGCCTGGAAAGACTTCGACAAAGCGAAGACCAGTTGTCGCTAATCCTCAGCCTGGTGATCGGCGCCCTGGTCGGCCTGGTCGTAGTGGCGTTTATCCTGCTGACCGGACGGCTGGCGGCCCGTATGTATCCGGCGGGGGGATCGGGCTGGCGGCGGATTCTGGTTCCCACGCTCGGTTCGCTGAGCACGGGCTATCTTCTGTGGCGCTATTTCCCGTTTGCGCGAGGCAGCGGAATCCCGCAGACGAAGTTCGCACTCTTCATCAACGATGGACGGATCCTGTTTCGAACGGTGCTCGGGAAGTTCTTCTGCTGCTCGGCCTCGCTTGCCAGCGGAATCGCACTCGGGCGTGAAGGACCGTCGGTGCAGGTGGGCGCGGGGCTCGCCTCGGTGGTCGCGCGGAATCTGGGACTCAAGCCGAAGCAGGTAAAAGCGCTCGTGCCGGCAGGTTGTGCCGCGGCGCTGGCGGCGGCGTTCAATACGCCGATCGCGGCGGTGTTGTTCTCGCTCGAAGAGATCATGGGCGATCTGCACGCATCGGTGCTGGGCTCCGTCGTGTTGAGCTCGGCCACGTCCTGGATGGTCTTGCACCTGGTTCTGGGCGACGAACCGCTGTTCCACGTCGCCGGCTACCAGGCGGTGCATCCCGCGGAATTTGGTGTTTACGCGGTGCTCGGCGTGGTGGGCGGGCTGGGATCGGTCTGCTTCGTCAAGCTGCTGCTGGGGCTCCGCGCGTGGTTCATGCGCTTGCCGAAATGGACGGTGTGGTTTCAGCCGGTGGCCGGCGGCCTGACCGTGGGGTTGATGGGTTACTTCGTGCCCGAAGTGATGGGGGTCGGCTACAACCAGGTTGAAAAAGTGCTGAACGGCGACATCGTTCTGAAACTCGTCGTGCTGTTTGCCGTCCTCAAGATCGTGGCGACCGCGGTGTGCTATGCGTCCGGCAATGCGGGCGGCATTTTCGGCCCGAGCCTGTTCATCGGCGCGATGATGGGCGGGGCGGTGGGAGGCGTGGCCCACACGCTGTTCCCGAGCTTCACGGCGGGTCCCGGCGCGTATGCGCTGGTCGGCATGGGAACCGCGTTTGCGGGAATCGTACGCACGCCGCTGACGTCGGTGTTCATGATTTTCGAGATCACACGCGATTATACGATCATCGTTCCGCTGATGATCTCGAACCTGATCGCGTACTTCATATCGTACAAGCTCCAGAGACAGCCGATCTACGAAGCGCTGGCCTACCAGGAAGGTGTGCACCTGCCCACCGCGGATTCCCGTTCCCAGGCCGAGCGGATGCAGGTGAGCCAGGCAATGCGCCCGGCGCCGGTGCTATCGCCGGACGCGCTGATCAGGACGGTTCTCGATCAAATGAAGGACAACGCGTGGGATGCCTGGCCCGTCGGCGACGCGGAAGGGCTGCGAGGAATGATCCGGAGCAGCGAGCTGGAACAGGCCGCGGACGAGGGAGCGTCGAATCAGAAGATCGCGGAGATTCTGGGTGAAGGTTCCGCGGGAGAGCTTCCGCACGTTCATCCCGACCACAGCCTGAGCCTGGCGCTCGAACGGATGGGAACCAGCGGACTGAATGTTCTGCCGGTGGTCAGCCGCGCGAACTTGCGTCAGTTGCTGGGGATTATCACGTTGGACGACATCCTGGAGGCCTACGGCGTGGCGAAACGGAGCAGGGAGCAAAACGAATAATGGCGACACCCTTCGCAGGACGGTCTTTCCTGGGAACTTTCGGGCTGGTCTTCCTGGCAATCGCGGCACTGTTCGCGGCCGATACGTTTCTTGCCAAGACGGAGCGGGCGGAGAGCCGGGTTGGGGCGGCGCGCCTGTTCGAGCAGGGGCGAGTCCTGATGCAACGCGGAGAGAACGCGGAGGCGATCGAGCGGATCAAGGACGCGATTTCGATGGAGCGCGGGAATCGCGAGTATCGGCGCACCCTCGCGGAGGCGCAGCTCGCGGCGGGAAGGACCGGCGACGCCGAAGCGACCCTGACGGAATTGCTCGAAAGCGATGCAACCGGCGGCGAAGTCAGTTTGATCATGGCCCGAGTCCTGGTGAAAGAGGGCCGGGTGGCGGAAGCGATTTCCTATTTCCACCGCGCAATTTATGGCCACTGGAACGAGAATGCGGCGGAAAACCGGCTGCGCGCGAGGCTCGAACTGACCGATCTATTGGCGCAGCGCAACTCCAAAGAAGAGCTGCTCGCCGAGTTACTTCAGATTCAGGATCACGTTCCCGGCGATTTGAAGACACGGACAAGAATGGGTCGAATGTTCCTCCTGGCGGGATCTCCCGCCCGGGCCGCGGATGTATTCCGCGCGGTCCTGCACGATGCCCCCGCGAACGCGGATGCCTGGGCCGGCCTGGGCGAGGCGGAATTCGCAAGAGGCGACTATCGCGCGGCGCAGCGGGATTTTCAGGCCGCGCTGCGGCTGGCGCCGGACGACCAAGCCGCGCGGCGACGCCTCGACATCAGCAACGAACTGCTCCTGCTGGATCCTACGATGAGAGGCCTCGGTCCGGCGGAGCGGTTCAGCCGGAGCGTCAAGCTTATCGCGCTTACGCTGGACGAGACCAAGCAATGCATCGGTCAAACGCCATCGGCGGAGTTGCGGGCATTGCTCGACAAGGCCGGGGAGGCGCTGAAAGCTCATGTGAGCGCCGCCCGTTACGGTGAAGCTGCCGAGCGGAATCTGGATCTTGCCGAACAGATCTGGCAGGCTCGCCAGAAGGAATGCAAGCCGCCGCCAGACGCGGATAGTCCGCTCGCGTTGGTTCTGGCGAGACTGGCGCAGTAGGGGAAGCGCCGCCGCTACGGCAGCCTCTGCCACGTGGCGATTCCGCCGTGGGCCTTCTCGTCGGCCGCGTACTTCGTCAGGAAGCTGCGCGTGGCGGCTCCCGGCGCGGAGAGCAGCATCCGTTTTTCGAGGCTGCGGACCGCCAGTTGCCTGCCGGCCTGTTCGCGCAGCCATTCGGAATCCAGATACGACCAGCGGAGCTGGGAGCCTTCGATCCAGACCCGCACCGGAACGTGTCCCGCGATCGAAAAGTCGTCGCTGTTGGCGGGTGACAGGTCCAGGATCCGGGCGTCGCCCACGGAAAACATCAGGGCGTCGTACTGCTGGGCGGCCGCGCCACCGACGTAGGTGATTCTGTAGCCGGCATCCGCGCCAGGGCGGATGATGCAAAGATCCGAATCGTCCTTGGCGCCCTCGGTCCAGGTTCCCAGCAAGCCGGCGTCGAACACGGCGGCATCCCGGGTGACGAAGGGATCGAGCGAAAGCAGCGAAGGGCTGTCGCAGCCGGTCATCCCGACGGCCGCCGCAGCCACGGTAGCCAGAGCCAAAGTTGCAAGTTTCATATAGCCTCCTGATAGGAACAGCGATATCGGAAGGCGAATCTTTCACTTCCTCGCGGAGAATTTCAGCATACGCGCGAGAGTGACTTTCAGGGGGGCATAGTGGGCCGCGGCGACCATCAGGGCGAGGCCCGCCGCCAGGAGGAAAACGGGCCACCGGGCGTATTCGCGGAAGACCTCCTGCTGCAAGCGGAAGACGCCAATGGCGAAGAAGAGCAGTCCCGCGGCGAAGAAGTTTTTCATCTGGCGGGGGATGCTGGCGAAGACGAAGAGGCAGGCCACCCCGGGCAACAGCCACTCGAAGACGCGCGCCTCGAAGGTGGATTTCGCGGCGAAGGCGAGCAACAGCAGAGACGTCATGACGTGCCCGGGAATCACGAAGCGGAAGGCTTTGCCGACCATGCGGACCTGGGGCGAAGAAAGCCGGTCGCACAGCCAGTCCAGAACGGCATAGATGCCGGCGTTGAGGATGAAGAGATACTCCACCTGTCCGCGCGTCCACGGCAACACCGAGCCGAGCCAGCGGGCGTACGGCTCGTGGGACGCGGCCACGCCGCTCATCGCGGCCCAGGTGTAGACGACGGCGAAAGGATAGAAGTATTGCGAATCGTCCGGCCGGCGGAGGCGTTCGAAGACGAAACCGGCCGCCATAAAGAGGGCGGCGAACGGAATGAGGTGGAAGTAGAAGCGCCCGGGGTCGCGGTCGAGCCAGTCCAACATCCCCATGCGGAGCAGCGTGGCCAGGCACAACAGGGCCGCCATGGTGGCGAACATCAGCGAAAACACGGGCGCGCGGGTGTAGCGCCGCAGCCACCAACAGACCGGCAGCCCGGCCAGCAGCGACCACCACAACTGGGCGTTGGTGGCCTGCTTGGGCAGCTCCAGCCGCGCGAAGAGTTCCAGGCTCTGCTTGCCCAGCGTGAGCGCGGTGAAGAGGCGGCCCTCTTCGAGCGTGACCAGCACGGCCACCGGGGCCACCACGCAAAACGCCAGCATGTACGCGATGGCCACGCGGAAGTTGCCGCGCCGCCAGTCGCGCACGCCGATCCACAGCATGGGCGCCGCGGCGGCCCAGGCGATCAACACGGCCGGGGCTCCGGCCAGCGCGGGATACGGGAAAAACGTCAGCATGGCGGCGCCGACGGCCAGCACCCACGCGCCGAGGTACAAAGTGACCTGCGGCAAGGTGAGGCGACGGGCCTCCATGATCCAGGCGTCGTCGCGCTCGAGCAGCCGTTCGTAGCGCTTGCGAATGCCGTCGTATTCCGAATCGGAAACGATCTGGTCGTGGCGCCAGCTTTCCAGATCCTGGAGATGCTGCGCCACCTTGCCGGTGATGAGGCGCGCATAGGCGCCCGGCTGGGCCAGCACGGTTTCACTGGCGAGGTAACGGCGCAGGTCGTCGGCCATCTCGCGCGCGGAGGCATAGCGCCGCGCGGGATCTTTCTCCAGGGCCTTCAGGCAGATGTTTTGCAGATCCCTGGGGATGTGCGGATCGCGCCGGCGGGGCAGGGCAGGGTCGTCCTCGCGGATGCGGCGCAGCAGGCCGGGCACCGAATCGCCGCGGAAAGGCGGGGTCCCGGACAGCAGCTCGTAGAGCACCGCGCCGAGCGAAAACACGTCGCTGCGCGCGTCGAGCTTCGCGGCGCCGGCGGCCTGTTCGGGCGAAAGGTATTCGGGTGTGCCGGCGATTTCGCCGATTTTGGAGAGCCGCTCGTGCTCGTCGAGATCCAAGGCCAGTCCGAAATCCAGCAGCTTGGGCTCGAGGTCCGGGCCCACCAGGATATTCGCCGGCTTCAGGTCGCGGTGCAGGAGGCCCTGCTCGTGCAGGAACCCGACGGCCAGCACCACCTTGTGCATGAGCTCGGCCTTCTGCTCGAAGGTCAGGGGCGCGGCGGTTTTGGTGAGCGGCGCGCCTTCCAGGTACTCCATGACGAAGTGCGGCGGCTCGCCGGCGGGACCCAGGTTGTAAATGCGCGCGATGTGGGGGTGACTCACGCGGGCCATGGCGCGCGCCTCCGCCATGAACCGAGCGCGCAAAACGGGGTCGTCGGCGTAGCGGGGCGCCAGGGTTTTGATGGCCACGCGGCGGTCCAGGGCTTCATCCACCGCCAGCAGCACACGGCCCATCCCGCCGCTGCCGATTTCCGCGAGGATCTTATGCCCGGACAATCGCTCGGGCAGCGGAGCGGGAGGCGCCAGGACGCGATCGATGGCGGCCACGGCGTTCAGCTCCGCGGCCAATTCGGGGAAGAGCGTGCTGGTGGCGGGGTCGCGGTCGGAGCCCCGGTCGAGCAGGTTGGCGAAAGCCTCGGCGAGCTGCTGTTCCCGCTTGTCTTCCATCACTCCTCCGCCTGTTCGCAAAGCGCGCGGAAACGCTTCACGGCGCGATAGACGAGCAACGCCACGGCCTCGCGCGATTTCTCCATCCGCCCGGCCATCTCGGCGGTGGAGAGGCCTTCGATCTTGGCCATCAGGATGGCCTGCCGGTAATCCTCGGGCAGCGCGGCCAGGCGGTCGAGCAGGCGTTCGACGGCTTCCTGCTGCGCGAACAGGCGGCTGGGTGTTTTGGTGTCGGCGGGCTCGGGACCGGCGGGGTTGCTCTCCGAGCGGAAGGCGACCTCTTCA
>DASQZT010000304.1:0-26198 GCA_035638575.1 Bryobacteraceae bacterium | reverse complement strand
GGAAATCCAGGATTGGGTTGGCGACGACTATGACCCCGACGCTTTCTCCATCGAGGACGTCAACCACATGCTCACGCCTTTGCGTCGTCGCCGGGACAAAGCCTCACGCGGTTAGTCGCCAGCACGGTAAACAAATACTTTTTATGTTTAGCTGAGTTAATCCGATAAATGCCATTCCATAAGGGCTCAGTATCTCTATTGAAGGTGCCTTGGAGAACACACGCTGAAAGGCATCTACCAGTATACTAACAGATACGGTATAGTCTGCCAAGGACCTAATAATCTGTACTATCCTCGTGAATATGTGCAGCTTGAATTCTAGATACAGACCGGCATGTTTACCATGCGGGCGAACGAAATCAGTCATATGAATCGCAGTTATGCCGTGAGCTGCGTATGGAATAAGCATTTTCGTCCAGCGCTCATCTAAGCGACGGAATCCGTTCCAATCCAGTACACACCCACCGAGAAGGGCGATCTGCCCTTCAGTAGCGCTTTCGTCTAAATAGCAAGTTACAGAGACCAGCTTCCGGTTTGGGTCGGTAGAACCTTGCATTAGAAACCAAAACTCCTTTAGGCGTGCCCTTCGGAGACGCCTCTGAGCAGGGAGGTTCAGCATACCGCATCTCCATCCCCGCCCAGTTTACCGCTTCCTAATGGATTAGGCAAGTCTATTAATGCCGAGTTCCAGGGGATGTGGGAGAAGATGCTGAAAAACTTGCAGGAGAAGCACAAGGAGATCTTTCGGGAGGAAATCGAGCACCGGCTCGATTCGGAGTTCCGGCACTGCGGAACGCTAGGAAAGGAATTTATTCGCTAGCAAGTAGCAAAGCATCGTATCTCCCAAAATGGTTGGTTTCGGAACAAACGCGGGATCCCCTGAAATCAAGGCCTTGCGCTTCTCATAAATCAGTCCCAAAATCGCGGCCAAATAGCGGCCCTTCGCAGCGCTCGGATTGATGACGGCGTCGCCCCGAGATTCTGTCCCCAACGCAGGCATCATTTTCGCTTTCCCCCTCAAGACTCTCCCCCTTCAGCGGTTCCGCTCGGCCGTGTAGTCAGCTATGCTGAGATTGGTCAGACACGGGCTTCTGAGGCGCAGCGGGCAGAATAGCTAACCGGCCAGCCGCACCGTACAAGATGTAGATCGGGGAGATAATCAGAATATTGTGGACTCCCACCCGAAGGATGGTGCCGGCGGCGAGATAAGCGAAGCGTTCTCCAAGGCGCTTGATGACATGCGCGCACTCGGTCAGCGAATAAACGAATCGAAAGCATCAATCGAACATGTCTGGTTTCGTAATCTGCTTCTCGGGATCATCGACTGCGCACTGAAGGACCACCACAACGCGAAAATTGGAATCCGAAAGTTCGTTCCCCTTGCAGCTTGGGCCACGCGGAATCTGCTAGAGCTTCGAATTGTTACTACTTACGTACTCAAATCTGCCACTAATGCTAACCAGTTCAAAAGTGAACTGATCATCGATGTGAAGGAATTCTACGAGAGCGTTTCAAAGAGCACCGTCGCAGGTCACAAGAAAGTCGTCGCGATGATGCGTGAGGCTGCCGAGCAGGAGCAGGGTCCGATGAGAGATGCTTTCATGAAGATGGCTGATATGGAGGCTGCGAAAGAGCCGCAAACCGAGATTGCAGATGGAGAGGCCGATGCCTGCAGATACCTCCTAATGTCCGAGTTCGGCATCAGAGATACCCAGCAACCCAAGATGCACGGCGCTCTCGCGCGCGAAGTACAGCAACACGAGGACTTCGGCCCGTTGAATAAAATCTTTTCGAAGCTCACGCACAGAACTGCATTTTCCATTGCGACAAGTACCGTCCAGGGCAGTCTGGATGAGGTGATCCCCTTCCTATCAAACGTTGCGGACAACGAACTCTTGTCTATCTTCGCCATGATCAACGATTACGTGCGTGATTACGGCCTTGAGCCACCCAAATGATGCATCGTGCCTTCCTGGGGTGGTCGAACCATGTTCCCGTGTTTCACCAGCCTTCCAATTTTGTCGAGAGTGAAACACGGGCGTTTTCAGGGGATTTGGGCGATAACCGGTGCGGACCGCGCAAGCTCGTGGCAAACTGACGGTTTGCCATGTCGGACTTATGGGCTTCGTTTATGCGCCACCCGCGGAGGTGGTCCGCCCCGGACCTCAGTCAGCGCGTTTTCGGGTTTCCGTTCGTGCTGCAATCGCGACAAGCGCCCGAAGAGCATCATTCACCGATTTTGAATCTGGAAAAGCTTCGGCCAGTTCTGGGTCAAGCAGAACCACATTGGTTCCGCGGCGGTAGCGGTCTACATACTTGCCACGAACGCCATTGGAAAAGTCGTACTCCGCTCTCATCTCGGTGGGACGGCGCTTAGAGGGGGGTTTCTTCATAGTTGCGTCTCTCGTCCTTCGTCGCCAAGCGCGCGCTAAGTAGATCCGGCACATGCGCACTGTAGCCGGTCTCGGTCTTTTCGAACAGAACAACATATCTCATTTCGGCCCCGCTTGTTTGAGGATACTACTCTGTGTCTTGGGGCCCAGGTCCCAAGTCGGCGTGTATTCTACGCTGCCGGCGACGGTCACGTGTTGTACCGCTCCATGGTGCGCGGGTTGAAGCTCCAGTGGAATTCCAGCTCGTAGCCCATCGATCGCGCCAGGCCGTCGAGGTCGGGGAACAGGGTGGCGTAGGTGATGGCCATGCGATACAGCTCGCGCATTCCGGTCTCGCGGACCGGATTGGTCAGCACGATCTTTGCCAGCACGTCGTCCCGGCCGGGATCGCTCAGGATCTCCTCCACCGGGACATCCAGAACGCCGGGGACCGCGAAGGTCCCGGCCTGCGCGATCAGGCGGCGGTTCATAGTGTGGGGTTCGCCCATCCAGATGAACCGATGGTTGCCCTTCAGGTAGTAGCGCTCGATGTTGCCCTTTTCGCGCGGATCCATGCGCGCCGGCCGCGGGGCGCGGCTGCTCTCGATGCGCGCGGGGTTCATGGCCCACACCACGCCGTCGGCCAGGGTGCGCTCGAGGGCGAAAAACGCGGCGACGTAGGGCGACCAGGTGAAATCGAGCAAGCGCGTGGGAGCGCCGTGGTGCTGCATCAGCGCCATCCACTGGAAGTCGTCGTCCGCGTCCGGCGGCTTGTCGAGAAACTGGTGCGCCTTGCGCTTGAAGATGCGGAGGATGCGGGCTTCCTGGCCGGGCCACGCTTCGGGCGCGACGCCGAAATTCTGCAGGTAGCGCGACAACGAGCTGTACAGCGGCCAGCGCTCGTCGCGCTCTCCGCGGAACGCCCAGTTGGAATAAGGGGGCTTGGTCACAAGCCCGAGAAACGCCTCCCAGGATTCCAGCCGGAAGACGCGGTACGGCCTGCTGGCCCGTTTGCGAACTGCCATCTACTAGCTATCGTAACGGTACAGCGCCTGCTCGATGGAAACCCCCCGCACGTCGATCTGCTTCAGGCCGGTGGACCCCACGCCGTGTCCCTCCGCCAGGAGCAGGAGGTTGTCGCAGGTCTGGAAGGGCGCGGTTCCCCGCGTGGCGCGCGGATTGTAGCCCATCACGGCGGCCGAGACGGCATCGGTGCACACCGGGTTCAGCCCGGCAATCAGGACGCCCGGCTTCACCGTCCGGATGCCGCGGATCCACGGGCCTTCGCCGCCGGCGATGGATTCCACGCCGTCGATGATCGCGAGGTGGATGGGGCGCGCGGCCACCAGGTCCGCCACGATGTGCGGCACGCGGTAGCCGGGATCGTGATTGGCGCCGAAGTGCAGCTCCTGCGGGGCGGATTTCGAGGGCTGGCGCCGGCCCTCGTGGCCCACGGCGCTGCGCCCGTCGCGGGGACTCTCGTTGGGCTGGTCCACGCCCGCGCTATCGCCGTAGATGGACGCCGGAATGATCCCGAAGCAGTTCTTCAACGACAGCGTGAGCCCGCAGGTGGCGTGGTTCTTGAGCTTGGCCATGCTCACGAAGACGTCGGTGTCTTCGTAGGCGTGATTCAGGTCGTAGCCCGGATACATGTAGGGATTGGACGGCACCAGGAACCGGGAATACTTCTTGCCTTTGCCGAGCGCGTTGGTGTTTTCGAACTCCACGCCGGCGGCGGCCGATTGCAGGCTGCGCACGTTCCAGCCCGAATCGAGCATGACGTCTTCGAGCGGGCCGGCCGTGGCCCAGGAGCTTTCCACGAAGCGGATGCGCGTGGCGCCCGCGCGCCCCAGCAGGTACGCCGCGGCGCCGACCAGTTTCGGATGGGTGAAGTGCGTCACCGCCGGCGCCAGCCCGCGAAAGCGCTGGCCGGGGCTGCCGGTCATGTTGAGTTTCACGGTGACGGTTTTGTTGCGCACCAGGCGTTCGATCCCGCCCAACTGGTCGAACATTTTCGCCATGACGGCGGTGACGTCCTCGTCGTAGGACGCGCATTTGGCGATGGAAACCGGCGCGGCCGGCGCGTTGGTATCGGCGGCCCTCAACAGAGGCGCCGCGCTGATCATGGCAAGCCATTCTCTCCGAGTCATGTTATTGCTCCAGCTTGATGGTGGCGCAGACGGAAACCTTGGCGATCTCCACCCCGCCCCCCTCATCGGTTTGATAAATCTCGAGCGGCCGATCCGGGCTCTCGGGCGCGAGCAGCGAAGCACGCTTGTAGTCGCCCAGAAAATGCACGGTGACGTTCTCCACGGGATAGTCCGAATAATTCACCAGGTGCACGACGGCGGTTTTTCCGTCCGCGGTTCCCAGCAGGTTCGACAGCATCGACGACACGTTGAACAGGCGCACTCCCAGGTTGCGCCGCCCCACCATCGAATTGACGTCGCGCCAGATGTCGTTCAGGCGCTCCAACTCCGCCTTCTCCAGCGTGATGCTGCCGGCGTTGGGGGTGGGATCCTTCCAGCCCGGAGGTCCGGTGAGGAGAGTGCCGCCCGAGCGCGTGAAGTTGCGCAGGACCTCTTTCTGTTCGGGGGTCAGCCCTTCGCTGTCCACGCTGACCGCCAGGGTGGCGCCGGCCAGCGATTCGGACGTGAGATGCTGGCGCGGCACGGGCCGCACCGGCGTGTGCTTGACGGCGATCATGTCGAGGATGCCGCCCGAAAGGAGGCCGCCCTTGGCCGGGTCCTGCACGATGGCCAACTGCCCTTCTTCGCGCATGCGCCGCCACTCGGGATGCGCTTCGAAGTAGCGCACCAGCGAGCCGATGCGGCGCCAGTCGCTGGTGGCGTCGGCCTCGCGGCCGTGCAGGCGCGCGGCGAAATCGGTATCCAGGGCGATCACCCAGCGCCCACCGGAGATGGCGGCATCGGCAATCACTTGCAGGTATCGCGAGCACGGGATGACCGTCTTGGGCGGCGGCGCGTTGGCGATCCAGACGGCGGCATCGCCCCAGGCGCGCACCGCGCGGATGAAGCCGGTGTTGGTGTCGATCCAGACCGAGCCCGTGGGGCCGGCTTTTTTCGCGCCGTCATCCTGCGCGGAGATTCCGGGCCACACGCCCTGGTAGGTGCCAAGGATCGGCGCGGCGGAACCTAGCGGGATACGGCTGCGCGCGGTCAACTCGATGACCGGAGCGTCGCCAGCCGCCTCACGCACGTGCGCCGCGGCGCCATCGGGGAAGTCGCCTTCGAGTACGATGCCGGTGACCTTCGCGGCCAACGCCTGGCGCGCCGCGGCCACGGCGTCGCCGCCGGGAGCCAGCACCGCGAGGGTCACGAGGCCCTGGCTGCCCGCCGCGGAAACCAGCTCCGCCGGCCAGGTCTTCAGCAGCAGGCAGTTGACGGGGCTGCCCGCCAGCAAATCCAGGGATTTCGCGTCCTGCCACGGCCAGCGCACGGGCACCCAGTCGGTAGGCTGGGGCACGGAGGCGCACAGCAAGGGAACGAAACCCAACAGGGCCAGCGCGCGGCCCGCTCGCATCCACATAGTATTACTGTACCTGTTTCCCGGGGTCGCCCGCGCGCATCCTTCGGTGTCGTTTCCCACCAGGGCTTGGTAAGCCCCCGCACCGGAGTGGCCGCCCTTCCCGAAACTCCCGCGTCCGGGACGCGTCACAAGTTGAGGGGCCTTACACGATGCGTATTCCGAACTGCGCGATAGCCATGGCGGCAATTCTCGGTTGGGGGGCTTGCCGGGCATCCGCATCCGAAGCCGACGCTCTCGCCATCTCGGCGGCTATCCAGGCCAGGCATATGCCCTTTGGCACGATCATGGATCCGGTCTACGCCTCGCCAACGAGCGCGCAGATCACGGGCTACACGCGCTGCGGGGATTCCGCCTTGTGGACCGGCGCGTACCTGGCGGCCGAGGCTTTCCGCTATAAAGTCACGCAGTCGGCCGACGCGCTCAATAATGTGAAATCGGCGCTCTCGGGCATCCAGGCCCTCTCCGACATCACCGGCGACAACCGGCTCGCGCGCTGCATGGTGCTCGCCAGCTCCCCTTATGCCGCGGGCATTCAGAACGAAGAAACGCCCAACACCATACACTCGAATCCCCCGTGGTTCTGGGTCGATAATACGTCCCGCGACGAGGTGGTGGGGGTCTTCTTCGGCTTGGGCGCCGCCTACGACATCGTGGACGACGCCGGGGTTAAAAGCACCATCAGCGACGTGGCCACGCGAGTGCTCGGGTTCATCGCGCATCACCAGTGGTCGCCGAACGACGACATTTCCAATACCTTCGAGGTGCGCCCGGAAGAACTGCAAATGCTGCTCCAGGTGGCTCGCCACATCAATCCTTCGAACGGAATCAGCGGACCTTTCTTCGTGCCGCCGGTCAGCGTCGGAGTCGAGGTGGACGTCCAGAGCAACAGCTCCTATTTCAAGTTCAACCTGGACTACATGACGTTTTACAACCTGCTGCGGATCCAGAATAACGGCGACAACCAGGGCGCCTACAAGACTCTCCGCGACCACACCGCATCTCACCAGAACGCCTTTTTCGACCTTGTCGACCGGGCGCTCCAGGGAGCCAACGCGGCCCGTGACGCGGAGACGGACACGCTGCTCGACCAGTGGCTGCAGCGGCCGAAGCGCGACCCCTATGTCGATGTGAGCAAGATCGTCCAGGTTTGCGGCAGCGAGGCTTGCCAGCCCGTGCCCGTACCCTTGCGGCCGACGACCGACTTCCTGTGGCAGCGCGATCCCTTCCAGCTCGCGGGCGGCGGCGGGGGAACCATCGAAGGCGCCGGCATCGATTACATTCTGCCGTACTGGATGGGCCGCTACTACGGAGTCATCCTCGGTAACACCGTTCAATCCGCCGCCGCGCCGGGCACCGCGGTGGCACCCGACTCGCTGGCTTCGCTTCTGGGCGCCAGTCTGGCGTCCGCGACCGCTCAAGCCGGCGGCCAACCACCGCCCGCGACGCTGGGAGGCGTCACCCTTTCCGTTACGGATTCCGCCGGCGCCGCGCGCACCGCTCCGCTTCTTTACGTCTCCCCCGGCCAAGTCAATTTCGTGGTTCCGGACGGCACCGCGGCGGGGCCGGCGACGTTCACGGTGACCAACGGCTCCGCAACCCAGACGGCCACGGCTATGGTCCAACCGGTCGCGCCTGGGCTCTTCAGCATGAACGGGACAGGATCGGGAGTGGCAGCCGCCACCGCGATATCCGTCCAGGCCTCCAATCCGCAACTGCAGGCCCCGGTGGCGGTGTTTCAATGCACCGGCTCGGTGTGCGTTTCGGTTCCGATAAACCTGGGCGTGGACACGCCGATCTACGTGACGTTCTACGGCACCGGCATCCGGAATCGCAGTTCGCTGGCCAACGTTTCGGTAACGATCAACGGCATGAGCGTTCCCGTGTTGTACGCCGGCCCCTCACCGGCCTGGGACGGCCTCGATCAGGTCAATGCCGGACTGGTTCTCGGCTTGCGGGGCAGCGGCGAGTCCAACGTGGTTCTCACGGTGGACGGCCAGGCATCCAACGCGGTCACCATCAATATTCAATGACGCCGGGCTACTGCACGGAGATGGTTCCCACGGCCTGCCAGCCGGAGTTCTGCGTGTTGCTGCGCGCCGCGGCGTAGACCACCTGGTCGCCCGCGAAGGTCTGGCTGAACAGTATGGAAAGGGTCAGCGTGAGCGTGTTTCCGCTGGCGGCGACCGTGCTTCCCGACCCGTTGATGGTGCACTGGCTGTTGTTCACCGTGCTCGAACCCGGCAGCAACATGGCGGCGTACGGCCCGGCGAACGATCCGCCCGAATCGCCCGCGTCGTCCACCAGGTAGACCGTGCCGGAACTGGCTCCCGACGCAACGAACGCCACGTAGCACGCTTTCACTCCGTTGATCGCGCTGTTGATCAGCACGTCGACCACCGAGAGATCCTGCCAGCCGTTGGTGTCGGTGAAAGTGAAGGTGTAGGCCTG
Organism: Bryobacteraceae bacterium; assembly: GCA_035638575.1. GTDB lineage: Bacteria > Acidobacteriota > Terriglobia > Bryobacterales > Bryobacteraceae > DASQZT01. The sequence goes on along the minus strand of DASQZT010000304.1, from coordinate 17,829 downwards.
GCTGCCGGCGCCGCGAGTTGGAGACACGCCGCTGACGGCCGGGCCGGTGGCCGGCGCGCCCGGCACGTTCCACGTTCCCCGCACCTGCCATCCGGAATTCGCCGTCGCATCCCGCGCCGCCATGTAGATCACCTTGTTGCCGGCGAAACCCGGAGCGAAGGTCAGGGCCAGGGTCAGGGTCAACCCGTTCGACCCGTTGGCAACCACCGAGCTGCCGGCGCCCGTAATGCTGCACTGGCTGTTAAACACGCTGCCGGAACCCGGCAGCACCATTCCGGAGTACGGACCTCCGGCATCGCCCGTGTCATCGACCAGGAAGACGGAGCCCGAGCTTGCAGTCGATGGGACGAATGCCACGTAGCAGGCCTGCCGTCCGTCGAGCACGTCGCGGATGAGCACGTCCACCACGCTGAGATCCTGCCAGCCCCCGGTATCCGCGAAGGTGAAGGCGAGGGTCCCGGTGGTTCCGCTGCCCGCGGGCGGAGCAACCCCCAAGGACGAAGGCGCCATCGGGGGCGGCGCCGGAGTTACGTATACCCACACGGCTCCCACGTAGTTGTTGTCGCCCTTGCCGCCCACCATCACGGTCGACCCGTCGGCGGAGATCGCCACGGAGGCGCCCTGGAGCGACTGGCCCACGGCGCCGCTGCCAACCAGCTTGCCGCCTGACTGGCTCCAGACGCCATTGGCACGCGTGAAGATCCACGCGGCGCCGGTGAGGTTGTTGTCATTGTCGGCCCCCACCACGGCCGTGTTCCCGTCTCCCGATATGGCCACTGCGCCGCCCTGGCCGAGGTAGAGTCCGAACGGAGACGGACTCCCGGGGATAGCACCGGCGCCGACCAGTTTGCCGCCCTGCTGTGTCCAGACGCCGTTCGTCCGCGTGAAGATCCAGGACGCTCCCGTATTGGAGTTGTCATAAAATCCGCCCACGATGGCGGTGTTCCCGTCCGCGGATAGCGCCACCGCGGAGCCTTGGAGGGCTGGGCCCGTGGCACCCGTGCCGACCAGTTTGTTGCCCTGCTGGCTCCAGACTCCGTTGGCGCGCGCGAAGATCCACACCGCGCCCGTGTTGGTGAAGTCCGCGGCATCCCCCACGATGGCGGTGTTTCCGTCCCCGGATATCGCCACGCTGAAGCCTTGTGACGGGAAACCGACCGCGCCTGTCCCCAGCAGGGTTCCCTGGACGCTCCAGAACGGGTTCGTGTGCGCCAGAACTGCAACACCCGAAAACCCGGCGACAATTGCGGTGTTTCCGTCCGCCGACAGGGACACGGATGTGCACGAGCCGGTAATACCGCTTGGATTGAACAGGAGGCCCAATTGGCTCCAGATGCCGTTCGCGCGGGTGAACCACCCGCAACCCACCACCGCAAAGTTTCCGTCCGCGGACACCGCCACCGAAGTATTCGATGAAAATGGCGTAAAGGGGAACCTGCCGCCCTGCTGGCTCCAGGCGCCGTTGGCGCGCGTGAATGCCCACGCCCCTGCTCCGTCGGTCGGTCCGGCCACCATGGCGGTGCTCCCGTCCGCGGACAGGCCGACCGACCAGCCTTCCCCTGCCGGAGCCGCCTGCCCCGTGCCGACAATCTTGCCGCCTTGCTGGCCATACTGCGCCCAGGCAACGGGGAGAAGAGTGCAGGCGATTGCGGCGGGAATCAGAAACCGCAATAGCCGTGCCACCTAGCTAGGTCCCCTCTTTTTTCGGCTCAAAACGGAGCGACGCCGAGTTGATGCAGTAGCGCAGGCCGGTGGGCGCCGGGCCATCTTCGAAGACGTGGCCCAGGTGCGCGTCGCACTTGCTGCACAGCACCTCGGTGCGCTCCATGAAATGGCTGGTGTCGCGCCCGGTCTGGACGTTCTCGTCCACGGCCGGCGCGCAGAAACTCGGCCAGCCACAGCCCGAATCGAACTTCTCCTCGGACCGGAACAGCGGAGTGCCGCAGCACACGCAGCGATACATGCCCTCGTCGTGGTTGTTCCAGTAGCGACCGGTGAACGGGCGCTCGGTACCCTTCCTGCGCGCGACGGCGAACTCCTCCGGAGAAAGCTCGCGCTGCCACTCGGCATCGCTCTTCGAGACCTTATCCAAGTCGATGACCTCCCTGTCCTAATTATGCGATAGCGGGACGGGGCGGGCTACGGCTTGGGTGGTGTCGGGCCGGCGGAGGGTCAGCCCCCCAGATACTCGACGTGAGCGTAGGTGCCTAACCGCGGGTTGTATGCCAGATACCATCCGACATGGTCGGGGTCCTCGTAGATCACGATCTGGTCGCCGGCCCAGTTCCAGTCGGCGACGATGTTGTAATCGTAGGCGGCGACGTCCCAGTAGAAATTGTTGAACCAGAAGCGCTCCCGGTTTCCTCCCGCAAGGACGAATACATGTTGCGGTCCAAAGCCTCCGGAGAAGCGTCCGTGTGCCCACGGCTGAGCGATATGGTAATGCGGATCGTTGGGGCCACTACTGTGTCCGACCCATTGGTCGTTTTTGACGTGAACGTGCGGAACTTCCGGATGACCGCTCCTGTCCGCGGCAATGTGGTTCTCGGGCGCGGCGGTGGGCTGCTGACCTCGTGTCGGGTTCGGAGCCCTGGAAGCCTTCACGGGAGCAGGACCGCGGGCGGGAACGTGTCCACCGCCAGTCTCCGCGGGGCGGCCGCCGCCGCCTTTCTGCCCACCGCGCTCCTTTTCCTGCGCAAAAGCAGCCACGCAAATCAGAACTGACAGCGCTATGATCGTCGTCACACCAACTCCCCTGGCGATACCTCGCGCGCGTGCCGCAAGTTCATGATGCCTGGCTTTCCGGTGTTCGTGCATGGTGTTTCCTCCTGTAAAAAGCGTAGTCGACTCGCCATTCCTTCCGCAAGCGAAGGTCCACTCTCCTTTCCGCCCGAGGGAGATGCGGGCGATTCGACACAGGCCGACGTAGTCCACCAGACCGATGCCGGCATCAGTGCGCCGCAGGTGGCCCGGAGGTTCCACTAGTACTTTCTTTAAAAAGGGGATATGTAAAGTTCTCACGCGGGCCGCCGATAACATACTCAGCGTGGTAGCTAGCAGCCCTGCCGCCGCCAGATTGCCGGAAGGGGTTGAGAGAAAACGCAGCGCCACGGCACTAAGAGACCAGTAGGAAATCGTTTTTGGTTCCTTGGAGAACATGCGCAAATGCAAGATCTGGATGTGATTCGTGAATTCCTAGTCGAGAGTCATGAGAACCTCTCGCGTCTGGACCAGGAGCTCGTCGAGCTCGAGAAGCACCCGAAGGATGCGGATCTGCTGGCCAGCATCTTCCGCACCATTCACACCATCAAGGGCACGTGCGGATTCCTCGCGTTTTCGTCCCTGGAGAGGATCACCCATCAGGCCGAAAGCCTCCTGAGCCAGTTGCGCGATGGTCAGCGGGAACTCACTCCATCCTTGGTCTCCCTCATTTTGGAGACGGTCGACGCCACTCGAAAGGTGCTGGCCGCCATCGAAGCGAGTGGAGAGGAAGGTCCGGACCGTTTTGAGGACTTGACCGAACGGCTGCGCGCCGCGGCGCAATTAACGGATGGCTCCAAGGGCCGGCCCGGTCCGGGCATGTTGCCTGGTCCTCTGGCGGAAATTTCGGACGGCAATGGCGCTTCGGAGCCTCCGGAAGGCAAGAAGCCCGAGGAGGATGCCGCGAAATCTTCCGCCGTGGCGGATGCGAACATCCGGGTCGGGGTGGGGCTGCTCGACAAGCTCATGGATCTGGTGGGGGAACTGGTGCTGACCCGCAACCAGATCCTCCAGTTCAACACCGAGCGCGAGGATGCCGCCCTCAACGCGACTTCACAGAGGCTGAACCTGATCACCACGGAGCTGCAGGAAGGCGTCATGAAGACGCGCATGCAACCCATCGGGATGGTGTGGAACAAGCTGCCGCGCGTGGTGCGCGACATGGCGCTCTCCCTCGGCAAGCAGATCCGCCTGGACATGGACGGGACCGAGACGGAACTCGACCGGACGATCATCGAGGCCATCAAGGATCCCCTGGTCCACCTGGTTCGCAACTCGTGCGATCACGGCATCGAGCCGCCGGAAGCCCGCACGCGTGCGGGCAAGCCGCCCGAGGGAAAACTGACCCTTCGCGCCTACCACGAAGGCGGGCAGGTCAACATCGAGATCGGCGATGACGGGGCGGGGATTGACGTCGCGCGGGTCAAACGGAAGGCCGTCGAGAAAGGGCTTCTGCGGCCCGAACAGGCGGAGAAGCTGAGCGATCGCGAGGCGCTGAACCTGATCTTCCAGCCCGGGTTCTCGACGGCGCAATCGGTGACCAACGTTTCGGGACGCGGCGTCGGCATGGATGTGGTGAAGTCCCACATCGAGAAGATCGGCGGCATCGTCGATGTCTTCAGCCGGCCCGGCGAAGGCGCCACGGTCAAGCTGAAAATCCCTCTTACCCTGGCCATCATTCCCGGCCTGGTAATCACCAGCGGAGGGGAGCGATTCGTCATTCCCCAGGTCAGCCTGCTCGAATTGATCCGCCTGGAGGGAGATTCCTCGGAAAAGCACATCGAGCGTGTGCACGGAACACCGGTGTATCGCCGGCGCGGGAGCTTGCTGCCCATCGCCTACCTGAATCAGGTGCTGGGGCTGAAATCGGCCGAGCGGGCCGAGGCGGTCAGCATGGTGGTCCTTCAGGCCGAAGACCGGCAGTTCGGGCTGGTGGTGGACGGCATCAACGACACCCAGGAAATCGTGGTCAAGCCTTTGGGCAAGCAGTTGAAAGGGCTCACCGTGTATGCCGGCGCGACGATCATGGGCGATGGCCGTGTGGCCCTCATCCTCGACGTGCTCGGTATCGGCCAGCGTTCCGGGGTGCTGGCCGAATCCCGGGAGCAGGCGCGCGCGGCGGCGGAACAAAAGACGCAATCGGGGATCGAGCAGCAGCGGCTGCTCCTGTTCCGGGCCGGCTCCTTCGAGCGCCTAGCGGTTCCCCTTTCCCTTGTCGCCAGGCTCGAGGAGTTTCCCCAAAACACCATCGAGCACGCGGGAGGATGCCAGGTGGTGCAATATCGGAACCGCATCCTCCCCCTGGTTCCTCTCCGGGCCGTACTCGAATCCGATGCGCCCGACCACGACCAGATGACCGATCCGGTGCAGGTGGTCGTTTTCAACGACGGCGACCGCAGTGTGGGTTTGGTGGTGGACCAGATCCTGGATGTGGCCGAAGAGGCGGTCACGGTGCGGCAGAAGTCGGGCCGCAAAGGCCTCCTCGGCTCGGCGGTGGTCGGCAAGCGAGTCACGGATTTCCTGGATCTCAACCATGTCATTCACGCCGCCGCGGAAGATTGGTTTCGGGGCACGGGCGGACCCGCCAACGGCAAGCGAGTGCTCGTCGCCGAAGCCTCGGCGTTCTCGCGCGGCCTGATCCGGAGCGGCCTGGACATGGCGGGCTACCGGGTCCGGGAGGCTGCGAATCTGGACGAGGCGGTTCGCGGGCTGGAGCAGCATCCGGTGGACGTCGTCGTGGCGTCGCTGGACCTTCCTCCGAACGGCAGTTCCGCTCTGCTCGACGTCATGCGCCGGCGGCCGGAGTGGCAGGGGATCCCGATCCTGGCGTTGGCCGACTCGGCCGAGCAGGTGCGGGCGCGAGCCGGCCAGCCGGCGGATTTCGAGGACTGCCAGGTGAAGTTCGACCGGGAGGCCATGCTCGAATCGGTGGCACGGCTGGCCTCGGCGCTGGCTTCGGCAGAGACTGCGCCCGTGTGCGCGGGAGAGGAGAGATAACCCATGACGACCGAAATTGCGACCCTGAAATCCGAACTGGCGCAGACCAGCGGCCAGTTCTCCACGTTCTTCGTGGCCGACCTGTTTTTCGGCGTGGATGTTCTCCGCGTTCAGGAAGTCTTGCGCTTTCAGCACATGACCCGCGTGCCTCAAGCCCCGGACGTCATCGAGGGGCTGATCAACCTGCGCGGGCAGATCGTCACCGCCATCGACATGCGGCGCAGGCTGCGGCTGCCGCCGCGCGCCGGGGACCAGACGCCCATGAACATGGTGGTCCGCACCGAGGACGGAGCCGTCAGCCTGCTGGTCGACGAGATCGGCGACGTGCTGGATGTGGACGCCGCCACCTACGAACGGCCGCCGGAGAACCTCGATCCCGCGGCGCGAGAGCTCATCCGCGGCGTGTACAAGCTGAAAGACCGGCTGCTGCTGGTCCTCGATGCGGAGCGAACGGTGGATCTCGCCGCCGGGAGGGCAGCCTAGTGGCGGGGAAGCGCTCACTGCTCGAGCCTGCGCCGCGCCAGGACGCGGGGAGGTCCTGAAATTGGCTTTCACTTTCTTCTTTCGAGACCAACAAGTGCTGGAACGCGTGGCGGAGCACGTCGTCCCTGGCCTGGCGGGCCGCAGCCATCCCCGCATCTGGGACGCCGGCGCTGCCATGGGGCAAGAGCCTTATACGCTTTCCATCATGTTTGCCGAGAGGATGGGACGCTTCGCGTTCCAAAACCTCCGCATCGATGCAACCGATGTGGAAAACACGGGCCAGTTCGCCCAAATGATCGAGGCCGGCCTGTACCCGAAGGAGGAGTTGTCGCGGTTGCCCGAGGGCATCCTGGAAAAATACTTCGAACCGAATGGCCAACCCGGGTATTTTCGCGTGATCGACAGCATCCGGCGGCCGGTCGCGTTCCAGCGGCACGATCTTCTGTCGTTCCAGGAAATCGGCCACGGATATTCGCTGGTCGTGTGCAAGAACGTGCTGCTCCACTTCCAGGCGCTGGAGAGGATCGAAGTGCTGAGGATGTTCCACCGGGCGCTGGCGCCCGGCGGCTTTTTCGCCAGCGAGCAGACGCAGGAAATGCCGCGGGAACTCGCCCCGCTGTTCGAGCGGGTGGTTCCCGACGTGCCGCTGTTCCGCAAAGTGGAGGGCGGCGAATGCGGATCGTGATATTGGAGAACAGCGGCCAGGTCTATACCTCCCAGGTCTACCTGGTGCTCGGCGGCGCGAGCCGCCTGGAGGACGTCAATACGCTGGTGGATGTGGGCCAGGATCCGGCCATCCTGGCGAGCATCGAGCGGGCGCCCACGGGGGTCGGCAAATGGCCCGTGGAACAGGTGGTGCTGACGCACGGCCATTCCGATCATTGCGCGCTGCTGCCGCGGGTGCGCGAGGCGTTTCACCCCAAGGTGTTCGCGTTCTCACCAAGTATCGATGGCGTCGATTGCCTGCTGCGCGGCGGGGACACGATCAAGATGGGCGACGAGGATTTCGAGGTGATCCACATGCCGGGTCACAGCAGCGACTCGATCTGCCTTTACAACCAGGCGGAGGGCGTGCTCTTCGCCGGCGACTCCCCGCTGCTCATCGCGTCGCCGGACGGAACTTATGAGGCCGGATTCCTGGCGGCATTGGAGACTTTGTGCGCCCGCGATGTCCGGAGGATCTACTTTGGGCACGGCGCTCCGTTGACGGAGCATTGCAACGAAAGACTGCGTGAATCGCAGAGGATGGCCACTGGAACGCTGTCGGCCATCGGAAGACAAGATCGAATCGGGAATCAGGCGCCGGTGACGGCGTGGTAACGCAATAGGAATACGAAGGAGCAAGAAGACATGGCAAAACAAGTAAGCGACGGCCGGCGAGTTCCTCCCGGCCGAAGCTCGTCCACCGGCGCCGCCGTCTTGGACCGTCCAGTAACAGATAAGTTGGATACGAAAGCGGATCTGCTTCAGGAAATACTCCGGTTGGTAGAAGCCTCGCGCTCAGGCCGCCTCGGCGAGCGCGGGAGGGCTGAGCAGTTCGAAGGGGACGACCGCAAACTGGTCGAGGGTGTGAACACGATGCTCGATGCGATCCTGCTGCCGATCGGGGAGGGCAACCGTATCCTGGCGCAGATCAGCGGGGGCAAGATCGATGAATTGATCACCCAGACCTACAGTGGCGACCACGAGAAGATGAAGCAGGCGGTCAACAACGTGGCCGTAGTGTTGCAAGGCTTGCAGAAGGAGATGGGGCGGCTGACGGAGGCATCGCGGGAAGGGCAGCTCTCGGAACGCGGCAAACCCGAGCAGTTCCAGGGCGCTTACGCGGGCGTCGTGAAGGGCGTCAACGAAATGCTGGACGCCATCCTGCTGCCTATCGGCGAAGGCAATCGCATTCTGGCCCAGATCAGCGCGGGCAAGATCGACGAGCTGATCGCGCAAACCTATAAGGGCGATCACGAGAAGATGAAGCAGGCCGTGAACAACGTGGCCGCGGCGCTGCAAAACATGGCGAAGGACGTCGGCACGCTGGTGCAGGCCATGCTGGAAGGCAAGCTGGCGGTGCGCGCCGATGCGGCCAAACACCAGGGCGACTTCCGCAAGGTCATCGAGGGCTTCAACCTGACGCTGGACAACGTCATCAAGCCGTTGAACGTGTCCGCCGAGTACGTGGACCGCATCTCCAAGGGCGACATCCCGCCCAAGATCACCGACTCCTACAACGGCGACTTCAACGAAATCAAGAACAACCTCAACGTCTGCATCGACGCCATCAGCCGGCTGGTGGCCGACGGTGTGGGCGTGACGCAGGCCATGCTGGAAGGCAAACTGGCGGTGCGCGGCGACGCGGCCAGGCACCAGGGCGACTTCCGCAAGGTCATCGAGGGCTTCAACCTGACGCTGGACAACGTCATCAAGCCGTTGAACGTGTCCGCCGAGTACGTGGACCGCATTTCGAAGGGCGACATCCCGCCCAAGATCACCGACACCTACAACGGCGATTTCAACGAAATCAAGAACAACCTGAACAACTGCATCGACAATATCCGGGCGCTGGTGGCCGAGGCGGCGCTGCTGGTCAAGGCGTCCGGGGAAGGCAAACTGGCCACCCGCGCCGACGCCACCAAGCACCAGGGCGATTACCGCAAGATCGTCGAGGGCATCAACGAGATGCTGGATGCCATCCTGCTGCCCATCGGGGAAGGCAACCGCGTCCTGGCGCAGGTCAGCGCGGGCAAGATCGACGAACTGATCGCGCAAACCTACAAGGGCGATCACGAAAAGATGAAGCAGGCGGTCAACAACGTGGCCAACGTGCTGCAAGCCTTGCAGAAGGAGTTGGGACGGCTCACCGATGCTTCCATAGAAGGGCGATTGTCGGAACGCGGCAGGCCCGATCAGTTCCAGGGCGCCTACGCCGGAATCGTGACCGGCATGAACGACATGCTGGATGCCATCCTGCTGCCCATTGCGGAGGGCAACCGAATCCTGGGGCTGGTACGAGGCGGCAACTTGCGCGAGAAAGTCGAGATTGCGTGCAAGGGCGACCACGAGAAGATGAAACAGGCCATCAACGGTGTGCACGGCTGGCTGTCTGAGCTGGTCGCCTACGTCACCAAGATCGCCAACGGCGACATGACTGCCAACATGGCCAAGGCCTCCGATACCGATCAGATTCATGACTGGTTGATCTTGATGAAGAACAGCATTATCGCGCTGGTCAACGACGCCGCGATGCTCGCTAAGGCGGCCGCTGACGGCCGGGTGGGTACCCGCGCCGACGCCAGCAAGCATCAGGGCGACTTCCGCAAGATCGTCGAGGGCGTCAACCAGACGCTGGAGGCGATCGTCGAGCCGCTCAAGGTCACGGCGCAAAACGCGACGACGCTGGCCTCTTCCTCCGAAGAACTGACGGCGGTCAGCCAGCAGATGGCGGGCAACGCCGAGGAGACCGCCACGCAGGCCAACGTAGTCTCGGCGGCCAGCGAGCAGGTCTCGAAGAATGTCGCCTCGGTCGCTTCCGCCTCCGAGGAGATGCAGTCCTCGATCCGCGAGATCGCCAAGAACGCCAACGAGTCGGCACGCGTGGCCAAGAATGCCGTCAGCGTGGCGCACTCGACCAACGAAACCGTGAAAAAGCTCGGCGAGTCCAGCCAGGAGATCGGCAACGTGATCAAGGTGATTACCTCGATCGCACAGCAGACCAACCTGCTGGCCCTCAATGCCACCATCGAGGCCGCACGCGCCGGCGAAGCGGGCAAGGGCTTCGCCGTGGTGGCCAACGAGGTCAAGGAACTCGCCAAGCAGACCGCCAAGGCCACCGAGGATATCGGCCAGAAGATCGATGCGATCCAGGGCGATACCAAGGGCGCCGTCAAGGCGATCGAAGAGATCGGCACCATCATCAACCAGATCAACGACATATCCAACAGCATCGCCTCGGCGGTGGAAGAACAGACGGTGACCACCAATGAGATCGGCCGCAGCGTGACCGAAGCAGCCAAGGGGGTCGGCGATATCGCCAAGAACATCGGCGGTGTGGCTGTGGCGGCGAAGAATACCACCCAGGGCGCCAACGACACTCAGAAGGCGTCGCAAGAATTGAGCCAGATGGCGGCCCGGCTCCAGAAGGTCATTTCGAAGTTTACGTTCTGACCATCGACGGTGAGGGACGCGGCCGGGCGGCTGGCAATCATCCGCCAGGCCGCGTCCCTCCGCTCGTTCAAGCACAAAAACGCAGGTGAAATGATGGCCAAAGCGCTAGTTGTGGACGATTCGAGGGCCGTTCGGATGATTCTCGCCAAGACCTTGAAGGAAATCGGGTTCGAGGTTCGCGAGGCGGCCAACGGGCGGGAAGCCCTGGAGGTGATCGAAGCTGAGAAGACCGCGGTGAAGCTGGTTCTGGCCGACTGGAACATGCCCGAGATCAACGGCCTGGATCTGCTCAAGCAGTTGCGCCAGAACCCGGAACTGGCCTCTCTGGTGGTGGTCATGGTCACTACCGAGACCGAACTGGACCAGATGGCGGCAGCCCTGGAGGCGGGCGCCAACGAGTACGTCATGAAGCCGTTCACCAAAGACATCCTCGTCGAGAAGCTCCAGCTGGTGGGGATCCACCCGTGAGAAAGGAGCAGGCATGCCGATCGTGAACAAGCGATTGCTCCAACCGGGAGAACGGATTCGCGTCCTGGTGGTGGACGACTCGGTAGTCATCCGGCGCCTGGTCACTCACGCTCTCGAGGAGGATCCGGCGCTCGAAGTGGTGGGGGCGGCATCGAACGGCGCGATCGCGCTGCAACGGATCCCCCAGTTCAATCCCGACATTGTCACGTTGGACATCGAGATGCCCGAGATGGATGGCCTGGAAATGTTGCGGCGCGTTCGGCGCGAATATCCCCAGCTGCGGGTAATCATGTTCAGCACGCTCACCGAGCGCGGCGCCGCGATAACTTTCGAGGCATTGAGCCTGGGGGCCGACGACTACGTGGCCAAGGCTTCCAACGAAGGGTCGCTGGATCGCTCGATGGCGCGCCTCAGGGAGGAGCTGGTCCCCAAGATCAAACAGTTCTTCCACATGCCGGCGCAAAACCACGCCGCAGCCGGGCCGGAACCGGCTCGGGTTCCGGCACCGCCGCCGGTCTGGCGGGGCGCGCCAGTCTTGCAGGGTGTGAAGGCGCGGCCCAAAGTGGTGGTGATCGGAGTCTCCACGGGAGGGCCGACCGCGTTGGGATCGATCCTTCCGGTGTTTCCGGCCGGGTTCCCATTGCCGGTCCTCGTGGTGCAGCACATGCCGCCTCTCTTTACCCGGTTGCTCGCCGAGCGCCTAAACTCCACCTGCCGGCTGCCAGTCGCGGAAGCGAGCCAGGGCGAGCCAGTGTCGGCAGGCAAGATCCTGATCGCCCCGGGAGACTTTCACCTGAAGGTGGCCTCCAACGGCGGCGGAGTGCGCGTGTGTCTCGATCAGTCGCCGCCGCAGAACTCCTGCCGTCCCGCCGTGGACGCGTTGTTCGCTTCGATCGGGGAGGTGTATGGCGGCGCAGCCGTCGCCGCAATTCTGACCGGCATGGGGCAGGATGGGCTGCGCGGCGCGGAGATCCTCAAAGCACGGGGGGCCAGCGTGCTGGCGCAGGACGAGGCTTCCTGTGTCGTGTGGGGGATGCCCGGCGCCGTGGTGAATGCGGGCCTGGCCGACCGCGTGCTGCCCCTCGATCAAGTCGTGCCGGAGATCTTGCGCATGGCGGGCCGAACGTAGGGGGAACCGGATGCAAAGCCAAACCTCAACCGCGGAAATCCACTCGGAGAACTACCGGTTCCTGCAGGAGCATGTCTACTCCCATGCGGGCATCGTGCTCGAGGGCGACAAGCATTACCTGTTCGAAAGCCGCCTCACGCCGATCGTCAGGCAACTCGGCCTCGGCTCGATCAACGACTTGTGCGCGCTCCTCCAGGCCACCAGCGAGACAGAGGTCGGCCGCCAGGTCGTCGAGGCCATGACGACCAATGAAACTTACTTCTTCCGCGATCCGGCGCAATACGATGCCATACGGTCGGTCCTGCTCCCCAAGCTGAAGGAAGACCGGCGGGATACCAAGAAGTTGCGATTCTGGTCGGCCGCGGCGTCCACCGGACAGGAAGCCTACAGCCTGGCGATGCTTCTCTTAGCGGAGGGGTTGAGCGACTGGAACATCCAGATCCTGGGCACCGACTTTTCCTCGCAGGTTCTGGAGCGCGCCCGGAGCGGCAAGTACCAGCAGATCGAGGTGAACCGGGGTTTGCCGGCGGCCCTCCTGGTGAAGCATTTCCGCCGTTCCGGGGTGGACTGGCAGTTGAGCGAGGCGGTGCGCCGGATGGCCCGTTTTGAGACCATCGACCTGCGCAAGAGCATGCGCGCCCTGGGACCTTTCGACCTGGTGTTCTGCCGCAACGTCATGATCTATTTCGACGCCGAAACCAAGAAGAACATCATGAGAGAACTCCACGGCACGCTGTTTCGAGGCGGCTGGCTGCTGCTGGGCGGCGCCGAGACGGCGTTCGGCGTCGAGGAGTGGTTTGAAAGACAGACCGTGGGAAGCGCGGTCGTGTACATAGCCCGCTGAGAGGAGAACCATGCCAACCGAATCGAGCGTAGCCATACTGCCGGGCGAACTGGCGCAGATCGTGGAATCCGTGTTCGCGACCATGTTGAGCCTGGAAGCCGGCGAATCCGGGACGCCCTGGTTCCCCGCCGGGGATCGGCTGACATCCGCGGTCCACCTCGCCGGCGAATGGAACGGAGTGGTGCTGCTCGAGTGCGGCCGGGGGCAGGCTTGCCGCTTCGCGGGCCGCTATCTTTCCATGGATCCGCCGGAGACCGTGGACGACGTCGTGCGCGACGTGCTCGGCGAGCTGGCCAACATGATCGGCGGCAACCTGAAATGCATTTTGACGCCGGGAATCCAACTTTCCATGCCATCCGTGGTGGATGGCAGCGACTACAGCCTGCGGGTGTGCGGGGCCGTCGTCCGGCAGCGGCTTGCCTTTCAATGCGCCGAGGGCGTCTTTTGGATCACCGTCCTGGCCATGCGATCCTGAAAAGCACAAACGGGGTCACGGCGCTGTCGCCGCCGCCGCTCCCACCTGAATCTGTCCCCGGCGCGCGCCCGAACCGGCTCCGCTGCCGTACGAAATGTCGATAACCTGCCTGGCGTAAAGCGGCGCAACCGAATGCCGAAAACACGCGGCCGACCCGGCCAGGGCCTCGGCAGTCAGTTCCCGCAACTCTCTCCGGGTATAGGACCTGCGAATCGAGACCTGGCCGTCGGCCACAACGATCGGAGATACGAAGGGGGCCACGAAGACCCGGAACAACGCCAGCGGCAAAGTGTGGCGCACCAGGTCCAGCAGAATGAACCGGCGGGAGAAGCGGCCGACATTGCGGATCAGGCCGATCACATCCTGATCCGAAAGATGATGTCCGAGATACATCGAGAACGCCAGGTCCGCTTTGGGCAAGGGATCGCGAACCGCATCGGCCCGGATTATAGGAAGCCGAATGTCCCGCGGCCCGCGCGGCATGACATCGACGCCGACCGTTTCCACCCCGAGCTTCCGCCGGATCTCCCGCAAAACGCCGCCGGCTGCGCAGCCAATGTCGAGCACCCGCCGCACCGGCAACGGATCGCGTCGAATGGCTTTGACGATCAATGCCGTGTCGCCCAGGTAGCGGTGAATTCTGGTCAGCTCGCGGTAGGCCCGATCCGCCAATTCGTCGGGCACATCGGGCCTGTCCAGGATTTCCAGTTGAAAGGCCCGCTTCATCGTGATCCGGCTCGCATCGCCCGCTTTGAGTCCCCTGACGCATTATACGCTGCCACGCCGGCGGCCACTGGTCGGCGAGAATGGATAGAGCGTGCCGAGGGCGACAATTCTGGTTGTGGGCGGCGGCCCGGCCGGTGCGGCGGCTGCCATCGCGGCGCTTTCCGAAGGCGCGGCCGTTCGCATCGTCGAGAGGTCCCGCAAGCGCAGGCACAAGGTTTGCGGTGAATTCCTTTCCCCCGAGGCTTTCCACCTATTGGACCTGCTGGGCGCCGCGAAGGACCTCGCAGGTCTCGAGCCGGCACGCATCCGCAGATGCCTGCTGCGCTTCGGCCGTCGTGAGAAGCGGTGGAACCTGGTCGAACCCGCCTTCGGTCTGAGTCGATTCGAGCTGGATGGACTCCTTTTGGAGAAAGCGCGCCATCTCGGCGCCGCCGTCTCGCGCGGCGAAAGCGCTGTCGCGGATCCCGGAAATGGCGAGACGGCCGCAATCGTTCTCGCCGCGGGACGAAAGGCGGTTGCCTCGGGGCGCAATCGTCTGTTCGGTTTCAAGGCTCATTTCGAAGGTCCGGCGGACGATGCCATTGAACTGTATTTCGGGCGGCACGGCTATGTTGGGGTCAGTCCCGTCGAGAATGGCTGGACGAACGTCTGCGGGATTGCGCCCGAAAGCGCCCTCCGCCGGCACGGCTTCGACCTGGACGAGTACGTGGCCGGCTCCGATCCTCTCGCCGGGCGACTCCGCCCGCTCCGCCGCCGCATGCAATGGCTGATGGCCGGCCCTCTCTCTTATTCGCCGGTCGCGCACTCGCAACTTGACGAGCATATTTACCCCGCCGGCGACGCGCTGGGATTCGTCGATCCCTTCACCGGTTCCGGCATCCTGAATGCGTTGCTTACGGGCCGCATGGCCGGTCTGAGCGCGGCGAGATCCGTTCCCGGGAGGGACTATATCCGGGAGTGCCGCTCACTCCTGGACCGGCCTTTCGGAATTTCCGCGTTGATGCGCAAACTGCTGGAGTGGGATTGCGCCTATTACCTGGCCGCTCTGACGCCGGGCCGATGGCTTTTCCATCTGACACGGGCCCGCCTCCGAGCCCTTTAAACGCGGCCTACACTCTCCAGCGCTTCACCGGTCGCTTGCTCCACATCGGCGTGCAGGCTGTTGCCGTGAGCGTCCATGGTCACGATCGCGGCGAAGTTCTTGACCTGGTAGTGCCACATCGCCTCGGGAATCCCGAACTCCATCAGGTGCACTCCCAGGACTTTCTCCACGGTCCGCGCGTAGTATTGCGCCGCGCCGCCGATGGCGTTCAGATAGACCGCCCCGAAGTCCTTCATCGCGGCCAAGGTCTTGGCGCCCATTCCGCCTTTGCCGATCACCGCACGCACCCCGTAGCGCTTGATCACGTCCGCCTGGTAGGGCTCTTCGCGAATGCTCGTGGTCGGACCCGCGGCCTTGGTGACCCAGCGCGAGCCTTCCTTCAGCATCACCGGGCCGCAATGGTACAGGACCGCGCCGTTCAGGTCCACCGGCGGAGGGTTCTTCATCAGGTACGTGTGCACGTTGTCGCGCCCCGTGAACATTTCGCCGGTGATCAGCGCCACGTCGCCCACCTTCAGCGCACGCATCTGGGCCTCGGTAAGCGGGGGCGTGAGGATCACCTCCCTGCCCGTCAGCGGGAAGCCCTCGCCGCGCGCCATGCGCTCGACCTTGCGCGCAGGATCGCGATACAGCCACCTGGTGATGGCGCCCGTAGCCGCCTCCAGCCGCACGCCCAGCCGGCGAAACGCCCAGCATTCATACGCCACCGAAACGAAAAAGCTGGCCGGAAGGCGGTTCGCCGCGGCGATCTTGCAGCCGATCAGCGATGCGTTGCCGCCAAACCCCATGGCTCCCACACCGAGCTTGTTGGCTTCCACCATGATCTCGGCCTCCAGCTTGGCCAGCACCGGATCGGGGTTCACGTCGTCCAGCGTGCGGAAGAGCTGCCGCTTGGCCAGCTCGTAGCCGTGCGCCCGGTCGCTGCCGATGCACACGCCGAGGGCTCCCGGCGCGCAGCCCTGGCCCTGCGCCTGCCACACCGCGTGCAGAATGCACTTCCGCACGCCTTCCAGGTTGCGGTCGGCGCGCCCCAGGTGATCCAGCTCGCAAGGCACCGAGTACTGGATGTTCTTGTTCTCGCAGCCGCCGCCTTTGAGGATCAGCCTGACTTCGATTTCGTCCTCTTCCCACTGCTCGAAATGCAGCACGGGCGTCTCCTCGCCCAGGTTGTTGCCGCTGTTCTTTCCGGTGATGGAGTCCACCGAATTGGGCCGCAGCTTGCCCCGCCGCGTGGCTTCCGCCACCGCCTCGAGGATGGCCTTCTTGATGCTGATCTGGTTCACCCCCACCGGCGTGTGAACCACGAACGTCGGCATGCCGGTGTCCTGGCAGATGGGGCCTGCATCGTCGGCCGCCATGTCGATATTCGAAAGAATGATGTCGAGCGCCTGGGAGGACTGCGTCCCCGGCCTTTCGTCGTTGGCCGCGATCGACATGGCGGCCCGCACGTCGGGCGGAAGGTTGACAGACGTCTCGGTGATCAGTTCCAACAGACTGCCAGCTAGGAATTCCATAATCGTATCCGGAAACCTCTATTCTAACTTCAATCGCACATCGGCCCGCATCCCCGGCTTGATGGCGGGCAGGGTGCTGCTGAACTCGACGACCACTCGCCCGTCCTCCCCGATCGTTTTCACCGCGCCGGGCATGCCGCCGGTCTGGAGGTCGAGAATGGTCACCAGCGCCTGCTGGCCGGGGCGGAGGCGCTTCACGGTTTCGGGCGGCGGCTCGACCACCACCTCCAGGGCGTAGATGTCGGTGGCGATGGTGAAGAGATCGGGGCCGGCGTCCTGCGCGGGCTTGCCCGCCTCGCCTTTGCGGCCCACGACCAAGCCATCCACGGGGGAACGCACTTCGGCGGACTCCAGGGCTCCTTGCGCCTCCTGCAGTTGCTCGTTTCTGTGATCCACCACTTTTTTCGCCAGGGCCAGCGCCCCGATGGCGCTCTGAACGTTGTCGTTGGCCGCCCGTACGGCCTTGTCCATGATGTCGAACTCCTGCACCGCGGCCTCGTACTCGCGCTCCGCCTTCTCGTACGTGAGGCGCGGCGTTGCCCCCGCGGCGTGGAGGGTCTGCTGGCGCTCGTAAACCTTCTGCACCCGGTCCAGCGCCATGCGGGAGCGTTGCGCGTCGGCTGCGGCGCGCGAAGCCTCGAGGCGCGCGGAGGTGATGGCCGATTCGGCGCGGCTGACCTGCTCCTGGGCGGCCTCCACACCGTGGGCCGCCGCTTCGCGTTCGCTCTCCAGGCCCCCGGCGCCCACGCGTGCCAGCACCTGCCCCTGGTAGACGTCCTCGCCCACGTCCGCCATAAACGCCTCGATGTTGCCGGTGACCGGGGCGCCGACGCTGGTGACGTGTTGAGGGCGGATAACTCCGCTGATGGTGACCTCGGGCGTGGAGATCACGGCCGCCTCGCCCGCGCGCGGGGGCGCCGGCGGAGGTTGGCGCCGGTAGCGCATGGAAAGGGCGCCGCCGCCGACTCCCGCGCACACCGCCAGAACGGAGATGAGGAGCCATTTGCCCGGCATGCCTAAGTTCAGGTTAGCATCCGCCTTGTGGGGCACGGTCGAAAACCTATACCGATGCACCCGCAGTAGGGACGGGTGGAATGACCTGATAGCCCAGGGATCGAAGTTCCCGCACGAACTTGGCTACCCGGTTCCGAAGCAGCTTGGGGTTGGGGGCTTGTC
>DASQZT010000303.1:0-74290 GCA_035638575.1 Bryobacteraceae bacterium | reverse complement strand
TTTCTTCCAGCAACTTCACGAGCTGAGAGGCCTCCAGCAGGGTCAAGCCTTGAATTTGTTCCGCAATTGCGTTAATGTCCGCCATGTTCAAAACTCCTTAATCGTCGAAATCGGGGAGGCAACCGCCTCACTGAAACTTGTTCTCTTTCACGCCCTGGTCCACTACCGCCGCCAGGTTGCGCCCCACCGCGTTCATCGCGGTCAGCAGCCGTTGCGCCGGCGCGTTGATCAGGTACAGCAGCTTGGCGTAGATCGCTTCCTTCGCCGGCATGCTCGCCAGTTCTTGGATGGCCTTGACGTCGATCACCCGGCCTTCCACCAGTCCCGCCTTGAAAGTGAAGCTCGGGTTGGCCTTCGCGTAGGTCGTCAGAGCCTTGGCCAGCGCCACCGGATCGTTCGTGGTGTAGGCCATCGAGGTCATTCCGCGCAGTCCCTTCAGGACCTGCTCGGCGGCCGTGCCTTCCGACGCCTTTTCGGCCAGGTTGTTCTTGATGACCCTGTATTTTCCGCCCGCGCCCCGCACCGCCTTGCGCAGCTCGAAGTCCTGTTCCACGCGCAGCTTTTCGTACCCGGTGACGAACAGGTTCTGCAGCCGCTCCAGGTCCGCGCGCAGAGCAGCGACGTCTTTCTCTTTGTCTTCTCTCTTCTTCATGGAAACCCCTGTAGCGCGCTAGAGTGCAGCCTTCACGCTGAATGGCGCGGTATCGACCGCAACCCCCGGCCCCATCGTGGAGCAGATCGTCGCGCTCCTCACGTACTTGCCTTTGGCCACGGCGGGCTTCGCCTTGATCACCGCCGAGATCAGGCTGGCGGCGTTCTCCACCAGTTTCTCGGCCGTGAAACTCACCTTGCCCACCGGCGCGTGAATGATTCCGGTCTTGTCCACGCGGAATTCCACCTTGCCGGCCTTGACTTCCCTCACCGCCTTGACCACGTCCATCGTGACCGTTCCGGTCTTGGGATTCGGCATGAGCCCGCGCGGGCCCAGAATCTTGCCCAGCTTGCCGACCGACCTCATCATGTCGGGCGTGGCGATCACCGCATCGAAATCGGTCCAGCTTTCCGATTGGATCTTGTTGACCATGTCCTCGCCCCCCACCAAATCGGCGCCGGCTTCCATCGCTTCGCGCTGTTTGTCGCCGCCGGCGATCACCAGAACCTTCTTGGACTTTCCCAGCCCGTTGGGCATCACGACGGTGCCGCGCACCATCTGGTCGGCGTGCTTGGGGTCCACGCCGAGGCGCATGTGGATCTCGACGGTCTCGTCGAACTTGGCGTACTTGATTTTCTGAACGAGCGGTACCGCTTCCTCGAGCAAGTATTCTTTGGATTGAACCTGCTTACGGGCGGATTCGTAGTGTTTACCTGGTTTGCGTGCCATGTGACCTCATTGGTGCAAGCGGTCCGTTCCCAAACGGGCATACGAACCTCCCACTGAGCAATTTCAAAGGGACACTGTGAGTCTAGCAGATGCCGGGGGCGTCCCGCAACCCGCCGCTTCGCTTTCAAGCCCGCCGCCGGTCGAGCTGTACTATACTGCAGTGCTTATAATGTTCTGTCCGCCATAATGTCCGGTCTGCCGGGCGCCGTGGTGGCGCCTGATATCACGCCCGATGCGACGGCGACGTTCACGCGCTGGTGGCTTTTCTGAATTCCCTGCCGCCGTTAAAGAACCCGCTGCCCAAGACGGCATTGGCATTCCCCGTGTCGCTCCTCGTCAAATCCGCGCCCCAGCCCGCGGGAACCGTGCCCGCGCCCGACCTGAGCGACAAGCGGAGGCGGGGCGAGTACCTGGTAGCCATTGGCGGCTGCGCCGATTGCCACACACCCCAGGACAAGGGCCAACCCGTGCCCGGAAAAGAAATGGCCGGGGGCTTTCCGTTCGTCTTCACATTCGGCACGGTTCTGAGCGCCAACATCACTCCCGGCATCGGAAAGTGGAGCGAGGAATATTTCCTGAAAAAGTTCTACGACTACAAAGACTACGCCGCCGGCGCCGCGCCCACGCTCTCCGGTCCGGAAGCGTTCACCATCATGCCCTGGCTCGACTTCAGCCGGTTGCCGCCCGAGGACCTCGGCGCCATCTACCAGTTCCTGCGCACCGTGAAGCCCGTGCACAACGCCGTCGAGACGCATCCCGGCGCCCCCAGGAAGCAGCCGGACAAGTAGCCGCGCGCGTTGCGGTACCCTGAAAAAGGACATCCCATGCCTGGAATCGCAGCCCTCGCTCTGTTCGCCGCGGCACTGCCCAATGCCGTGGTCTTGCGGCCGGTGGCCAACATGTACTCCCAGCCCAGCGAAGACGCCGACGTGGTCTCGCAGGCCATCTACGGCGCCAACGTGATCCTGCTCGAGCAGAAAGAAGGCTGGGCGCGCATCCGCACCGCCGACGATTACACCGGCTGGACGCCGCTTCCCATGTTGCGCGCCGGCCAGCCCTACGCCACTCACGGCCGCGTAGCCGAGGTGCAAAGCCTCTTCGCCCACGTCTATCGCGAGCCGAACGTCACGCGCCACGCGCCCCTGCTGACCGTGCCGTTCGAAACCAAGCTGGAAGTGATCGCCGAGCCGCCCGACAACACGCGGTGGCTTCAGGTGCGGCTGCCCGACGACCGTCCCGGCTGGCTGCAAACCGGCGACGCCGCCTTCGACGCGAAAGCCCTCACCATTCCGGAGATGCTGGCGCTCAGCCGGAAATTCCTCGGCCTCCCCTACACCTGGGGCGGCGCCTCGGCCTTCGGCTACGATTGCTCCGGCTTCGCCCAGATGCTGTGCCGCCGCCGCGGTATCAACATGCCCCGCGACGCGCAGCCGCAGGCCGATTGGAGCGGCGTTGCGCCCGTGGAGCGAAAGGACCTGGCCCCTGGCGACCTCCTGTACTTCGGCAGTTCCGACAAGCGCATCACCCACACAGGCGTGTACCTCGGAGACGGCAAGTTCATCGACGCCACCACCTGGCAGACTCCCATGGTGCGCATCGACGATCTCGACGAGCCCCACTGGACCAAGCTGCTGGTGGCCATCAGGAGGCCCAAGTGAATCGCAGGCGTTTCGTAAAGACCGCCGCCGCGGGCGGATGCGTGGCCGCCGCGCCGGCCGTGCCCGCGGCCGCCCCTCCCGAGCTGGTCACCAGGATCCTGCGGCTGAACCTGCAGCACACCTGGACCACCACCATGTCGTCCAGCCAGTACCGCGATACGCTGCACACCGCGTTCACCCGCGACGGCATCACGGGCCACGGCGAGGGCGCCCCCATCGTGCGCTACCACGAGGACGCCGAAGGCGCCCGCAAGGCCGCCGAATCCGTTCGCGGCCTGCTCCTCTCCTCCGACCCCATGCAGTTCGCCAAGATCATGTCCGAGGTCTTCAAACGTGTGCCGGGCGAGTGGGCCGGCAAGGCCGCCATCGATATCGCCCTGATGGACTGGGTGGGACAGAAGCTCGGCATTCCCCTCTACAGCTTTTTCGGACTCGACCCCAGGGACACGCCGCTCACCACCTTTTCCATCGGCATCGACACGCCCGAAATCACCCGGCAGAAGACGCGCGAAGCGGCCGACTACCCGGTCCTCAAAGTAAAGGTGGGGCTGGCCACCGACGAGCCCACCATCGAAGCCGTCCGCAGCGTCACCAAAAAGCCGCTGCGCGTCGACGCCAACGAGGGCTGGAAGGATAAGGAAGAGGCGGTCCGCAAAATCAACTGGCTGGAGAAGCAGGGCGTCGAGTTCATCGAGAAGCCCCTGCCCGCCGAAATGATCGAGGAAACCCGCTGGATCCGCGCCCGCGTCCACATCCCCATCATCGCCGACGAGGCCTGCCAGCGCGCCTCCGACATTCCTAAGCTGAAGGAAGCCTTCGACGGCGTCAACGTCAAGCTCGACAAGAGCGGCGGCATCCTCGAGGCGTACCGCATGATCCAGGTCGCCCGGGCCATGGGCATGCGCACCATGCTCGGCTGTATGATCTCGAGTTCCGTCTCGGTCACCGCCGCCGCGCATCTCTCGCCGCTCGTGGATTACGCCGATCTCGACGGCAACCTGCTGATCGCCAACGACCCGTTCCGCGGCGTCCGTGTGGAGAAGGGCAAGCTCATCCTGCCCTCGAAGCCGGGGCTCGGATTGACCCCCGCCTAGCGCCCTCCGCTATCCTGAAAGTATCAGGCACCGCGTCGTCATCTTGGGAGGGGGATTCGGCGGGCTCTACGCCGCGCGCGCGCTGGGCCACGCCCCGGTGGACGTGACCCTCATCGACCGCCGCAACTTCCACCTGTTCCAGCCGCTGCTCTACCAGGTGGCCACCGGCTCTCTCTCGCCCGGCGATATCTGCGCGCCCCTGCGCTCCATCCTCAGCCGCCAGAAAAACACGCGCGTGCTGCTGGGCGAAGCCGCCGGCATCGACCCGCGCGCGCGCCGCCTGACGCTGGTCGACGGCGCATCGTTCGAGTACGATACCTTGATCGTCGCCACCGGCTCCAAGACCACCTACTTCGGCAACGACGCCTGGCACGATTGGGCCCCCAGTCTGAAGAGCGTGGAAGAGGCCACCGCCATCCGCCACAAGATCCTCTACGCCTTCGAAGCCGCCGAGCGCGAGGCCAGCCCCGATCGCCGCCGCGCCTGGCTGACCTTCGTGATCGTGGGCGGGGGCGCCACCGGCGTCGAGCTGGCCGGCGCCCTGGCCGAAATCGCCCGCCAGACGCTCAAGAACGACTTCCGCTCCATCCATCCCCCCGACGCGCAAATCCTCATCCTCGACGGATCGGCGCGTGTGTTGTCCACCTACCCGGAGGACCTGTCCGCCCGCGCGGAGCGATCGCTGGTGCACCTCGGGGTGCGCGTGCGCTGCGGCGTCAAAGTGGTGGCCATGGACGCCGAAGGTGTCACCTTCCACAGCGCGGAAGGCAAGCCGGAGCACCTGCCGGCGAAGACGGTGCTCTGGGCCGGTGGCGTGACCGTGTCTGGTTTCGGCCGCACCCTGGCCGCGAGAACCGCTGCCAAAACCGACCGGAGCGGCCACATCCAGGTCAACGGCGACCTCACCATTCCCGGCTTCCCCGAGATCTACGTGGTCGGCGACCTGGCCGAAATCGAGGGCCCGCAAGGCAAGCCGCTGCCCGGCGTGGCGCAGGTGGCCATGCAAGGCGGCGCCTACGCCGCCCGCGCCATCGTGAAGCGCCTGAACGGCCCGAAGGACCTGCCGCCGTTCCATTATTTCGACAAGGGCGATCTGGCCGTCATCGGGCGCGGCTCAGCGGTCGCCGACATTTTCGGACTGCACCTTTCCGGCCTCCCCGCCTGGCTCGTCTGGCTGTTCGTCCACCTGATGTACCTGGTGCAATTCCGCAGCCGCGTGGTGGTCTTTATCCAATGGGGCTTCCAATATCTGACCTTCAGCCGCAGCGCGCGCCTGATCACTGGCAGCGCCGCTTCGGATCCCATCACGCCCGACCACACCCTGAAGAATGTTTCGGAGGGTAAGTGACCGAACAACCGGCCGCTGTCGGGAACAAGGCGCAGCCCCGGCGAAACGTTGTGTTATGTTGTTCTCCAAATGCCGATCGTTGTCCCTGAAGATCTCGCCAGGCGCCTGGCGCAGGGCGAGACCGTACTCTTCGCCGGCGCCGGACTGTCACAGCCGGGGTTGCCCGGCTGGAGCGAACTTCTCGGCCGGATGCTGTCGTGGGCCGGCCGCCAGGGGATCTCGCTGGACGGCATGGAGGACTCCATCGGGGACCTGATCCGCGGAGGGAAACTGCTCCTGGCGGCACAGGAGTTGCGCGAGCGGCTGGGCGAGAACAACTTCTGCCAATTCATGTGCGAAGTGTTCCGCGATCCCGCGCTCCGACCCGGTCCGGCGCACCGGCTCCTGCCTGGCATGGGGTTCGCCGCCACCCTGACCACCAATTACGACAAGCTGATCGAAGCGGTTTTGCCGGGGGCACCCTGTTACACTCAACGGGATTACCCGGAACTGGCGGGACTGAACCGGGATCGCGGCTTCGCCATCGTCAAGGTGCACGGGGACGTGGACCGGTGCGAGTCCATCGTGCTGGGCCAGGCGGACTACCGCGAGGCAACGTTCGGGAACGCGGCGTTCCGCGTTTTCCTGACGGGGCTCTTCACCACCAGAACGGTGCTGTTTGTGGGATGCAGCTTGACCGACCCGGACCTGCTCCTTTTCCTGGACGAATTGAAGTTCCAGATGAAGGGGCACCTTGGGGCGCACTACGCGCTCATGCGCACCCACGGCATGAACGCGTTGGAGCGCCGGGGCTTCGAAAAGAGCTACGGGATCCGCATCGTGGGCGACGATGGGCGCGCGGATTACCCCGATATCCGCGGGTTTCTGGAAGCTCTGAAAGCAGCCGCGCCGCGGAGGACGGCGGCGGCGCCGGTTGCACCGCCAGTCGCTGCGGCGGACATGCAGGATGCCCGCGGCCTGCTGGAAGCCATGGGGCAGCGCATCCTGGATCAGAAGTCCGGCGGGGGCTGCGTCTATTTTCTGGGGGAGTACAAATCGGGGGCGCAGATCCGGCGCGCGCTCACCTGCTACGTGGATCACGCTCCCCATCCGGCGGAGCTGGAGGCGCTGTACCAGGCCACGCGAACGTACGGTGTGGACGAGGGCATTCTGCTGGCGCGCGACCGCATTCCGGAAGAGACCGCCGGGGCCGCGCGCGCCCGCGACCTTCAAGCTTATGGGCGCGAGGAGTTCATCGACCACCTGGCGAATTTCCGGCCGTACCTGGCCAAGCTGCGGGCGGAGTATGAGGCATCGGAGATCGAGCGCTATTTCGTTCCGCTGAAGATGCGGGAGGAGCGGCCCGGCGAGCCGCCGCCGGACGCGGTGGATCTGGATGCCTTCATCGACGCGTGGCTGGCTGCGCCGGAGCGCAATCACCTGTCGCTGCTGGGCGATTTCGGAACCGGCAAGACGTGGTTCTGCCGGCGCCTGGCGTGGCGCATGGCCGCGGGCGCGGGCCGCATTCCCATCTCCATCGCGCTCCGCGACTACTCGCGGGCGTACGACATCGAGCAGGTCCTGACCGACGCCCTGGCGAACCGCTTCGGAGTGGATCTGGCAGGCGGGTACAAGACCATCCGGCGGCTGAGCGACGAAGGGCGCCTGCTGCTGATCTTCGACGGGTTCGACGAGATGGAGCGGCGGGCCAGCGATTACCGCACGGCGCTCGAGAACTTCTGGGAGATCGCCAAGCTGATCGCGCCGCGCGCCAAGATTCTGCTCACGTGCCGCACGGCTTTTTTCCGCCACCACACAGAGGAATCGGAGGTGCTGGAGCGCAGGCCCGAGGGCGCGAAGGTGGTGAAGGGCGAGGACGTGATCGACCTGGCGGGCCGGCAGGAGTTCGAAGTCGCGCACCTCAGCGAGTTCGACGGCGAGCAGATGGCGGAGGCGCTGCGGAAGCTCGTGCCGGAGGGGTGGGAGGCGGTGCTTGAGAGGATCCGGGCGCTGCCGAATATCGAAGACCTGGCGCACCGGCCGGTGCTGCTGGGGATGATCGCAGAGACGCTGCCCGGCATCGTGCGGAGCGAGGACTTGAACCTGGCCACGTTGTACGAGGTCTACACCGGGAAGCTGCTGGAGCAGCGGGTGGAGACCATTCCGGCTGCCGACCGCCGGTATTTTGTGCAGGAACTGGCGTGGGAGATGCAGAACTCCCACCGGCTGAGCATCCCGTTTTCGGAGTTTCCCGAGCGGGTCCAGACGCATTTCGGAGTGAAGGACGATCCGGGCCGGGCCGCGTTTCTGGACCGCGACATCCGCACGCAGTCGTACCTGGTGCGCGACGAGGCCGGCAATTACCGGTTCGCGCACAAGTCGATGATGGAGTACTTCGTGGCCCGCAAGCTGGCGCCGCTGCTGGCGGAAGGAAAGGCACCGGAGTGCCGGCTGACCGACGCGGTCGTGAGCTTCCTGCACCATCTGCTCCGGCCAACTGTGGTTTACGAGCGGCGCTTGGAAGGCGGCATGGTCTATGTTCCCGCGGGGCAGTTCATCTACGGTTCGGAGGGCTGGGCGAGTTTGCGCGTAGCCTCCGCCGAAGCTTTCTGGATCGATCGTTTCCCGGTGACCAACGAGCAGTTTTGCCGGTTTCTGAACGAGTGCGGAAACCAGAATGCGGGGGGCGCGGAGTGGATCAACCTCAAGGGGGCTTGGGAAAAGGAGAAATGCAGGATTTCCGGAGGATGGCCCTGGTTTTCGGTGGAGAGCGGGTACGAGAAACATCCGGTGATCTATGTGAGCTGGTACGGCGCGGCGGCCTATGCCCAGTGGGCCGGCAAGCGGCTGCCCGGGGAGAAGGAGTGGGAGAAGGCCGCGCGAGGCATTGACGGGCGCCAATATCCGTGGGGCGAGGAGTTCTCAGAGGCAAAGTGCAACGTGGAGTCCTCGGGCACGACAGAGGTAGGCAATTACGGCGAAGCGGGGGTATCGCCATATGGGGCCGAGGACATGGCTGGAAATGTTTGGGAATGGACCGCCAGGTTGTGGTCGGGGAAAGAGGACTCACGAGTGGTCCGGGGCGGTTGTTGGGGTAGCAATCGTGGCGACGCCGCCAGCTCCTATCGCGGCAACGAGCGCCCATACTACCGCGACCTCTATGTGGGGTTTCGTTGCGCCAGGACATAATATTGCCTACGCCCCACGAGCGAGATCCGGCAGAAGGCTCCATTGGCTACCCGCTGCGCAATCGGCTATTATTAGGCTACCAGGGCATCCAGCGATCAGCCATGTTGACACTCGATCCCAGAAGATTGGCCGGACTGGCGATCCCGATCGGTACCGGCTGGCTTCTCGGCGCATGCATGGAAGCGCGTGGAAAGCAGGACCTCTGGATCAGACAGAAGCCTGAGGTCCTGGAAGTGTTGCGGGAACAGGCGATCATCCAAAGCGCCGAGTCGTCGAATCGGATCGAGGGCGTCACCGTCGCGGCGAACCGGTTGCGGCCTCTGGTGATTGGAAGAGCGAGGCCGCGGGACCGCTCGGAGGAGGAGTTGGCCGGATATCGGGCGGCGCTGGATTGGATCTTCTCGCGAAAGAACCGGGTTGCGATCACTCCCGATGTCATCCGCCGCTTGCACGCTCTTGCCCAGGGCGGATCTTCTCGCTTCGTCCCGGTGTCCGCCAGGAAGACGCCCGCGGCCGTGGACCGGTTGTGCCGCAGGTACCGCGCCGCCAGCGATGAAGAACGTGTTCCTCCGCTCCTGATCGTAGCCACATTCATTCTCGACCTCCTTTGCATCCACCCGTTCCGTGACGGTAACGGCCGCGTCTCGCGGCTTGCGACATCGCTGCTGCTCGAAGGTCAAGGCTTTCAGGTGGCTCGATATATCGCGCTGGAGCGGAGCATCGAAGACAGCAAGGAGGAATACTACCGAGTACTCAAGCAGTGCTCACAAGGGTGGCACGAAGGCAAGAACGAGATCGTTCCGTGGTGGAACTATTTCCTGGGTGTGCTGCGAAGCGCCTACAAGGAACTGGAGCGCCAGGTCGAGTCCGTTGAAGCCCGGCCCGCCAAGAGCGATCTGGTTCGCCGGACCGTGCTGGCTCAACTGGAGCGGTTCACCTTGGCCGACATGGCGGCACAGTTGCCGTCCGCCAGTCCACAGCTCATCAAGAAGGTTCTGGCCGGGATGAAGAAGGCCGGTCAGGTTCGGTTGGCCGGACGGGGACGCGGCGCGCGCTGGGAGGTTGTCCGCTGACACCGCGATATGATGATGTCCGGGCTGATGTTCGGCAAGGAGATCCACTCATGAAACTTTCCCGTCCCGCGGTGCTCGTGTTGGCTTCCGCCCTGCTCGCCCAGCAGAAGGCGCCGAAAGCCCCCGTGAAACCCGTTCAGGCACAATCTCCCTCGGAGATCAGCTACAGCACCGCCGCCGATGGCTCCCAGACGGTCGAGATCCGCAACGTGTCCTACGAGATCACCGGAACCGACGTCCCCGGCCGCCCGCGCCCCGAACGCCTGCTCGTGCGCAAGACCATCCACTCCAAGCAGACCCTCGGAGACATCGGCTCCGAAGGGACCGTCACCCTCGACGCCTGGCGCCTGGGTGACGATCTCCGCCAGAAGCCGATATACACGGTAGCCGTCAGCGGCTCCGACGGCCACGTCGTCGAGAATGCCCTTTTGGTCGTCTCCCGTGGCCTGGAAGAGGTCGAGTGGTGGTCCCTCTACAAGCTCGGCTCCGGCCAGCATCTCCTGGACACCTACGTGCCGCCGATCAGTTTTTCGATTTCCCGGGAAACCATGTTGACGCGCTACGCCGGGTTGGAGGTTCCCCCCGACGATACCGCCGATCCCCGCCTCAAGCAGCCTGGCGTCGTCGGTGTCCTTTCCTATGCCTCCGCCAGCCGCGTGATTCGCGAAGCGCTGCTGACATGCGACGACCCCAAGCGCGCGCAGCTTTTGCGATCCTTCGCCGACATGACGCGGACGGTTTCTTTCGAGGAAGGCCCGGCCGCGGCGCGCACGCTCCGGCTGCGCTTCAGCCAAAACTACCCCTCGCCCCCCAATACGGTCGAGATCCTGATCCCCGTGCTCGGAGACGACCTCGACCTGGCCCACGCGCATCTGCCGCCGCGAATGCACGCCACCGCCTGGCGCCGCTAGTCAGCGTTTCAGCACCGCCCCCACCACCGCCCAATAGATCGGCCCCCCGTGGCTCTTGGCCCATTCGGCAAACAGCGGCGCGTACTGCGCCGCGCTGGCCGCCTTGCGGGCGTGCAGCCCTTTCAATCCGCCGCCGAACGTCTTCTCCAGCAGCGGCGCCTCCCGGTCTTTCGCCGTCACCTTCACGTCGATCTCCAGGCTCAGATTGTCGCTCGAGTCCTGCTGCACGCAAGACGCCTGCGGCCGCACCCTCAGGTGCGCCACCGCGTCTGCATCCTCGCCCACGATCTCGAGCGGCCCCGCCGTCTCCCGCACCGCCGCCGCCACCATCCCCTCCAGCCGCAGCCCCGCCACGTACTTCGCCAGTAGCGGCGGGCTCATCGAGCACGAGCTGTAGAGATTGTCCGGCGCCAACTCGGCCTCCAGCACCACCCGTAAAGGCGGCGGCGCCGGCAGCAGCTTGAGGACCTCCCCGTGGCCGCCCGGCGAGGCCAGCAGCGCCAGCGCATAAGCGTTCCAGCCCTGCTTGTCGCGAGCCGCCGCGCTCGCCCCTTTCTCCAGCAGCGCCTGCACCGTGTCCGCGTGCCCGTGCTCCGCCGCCAGCATCAGGGGCGTTCTGCCGTCCTTGTCGTGGCTTTCGAGCGGGGCGCCCTTGGCGACCAGCGCTCGCACGCGATCGGTCTGTCCCTTCCTGGCGGCCGCCAGCAGGTCCGCGCCCGCATCGGCCGCGGCCGCGAGGCCGGCACACGCGAGCAAAAGACAGGCAAGCCTCATCAATGCATCCCTCCCGGAGGCCCGTGATGCTGGGGCCTCTTCATCAGCAGCAGCAGCGGCAGCACCAGCAGAAATACCACCGCCATCGCCCGAAACGTGTCCACGAACGCGCCCATCGCGGCGTGTCGCTGCACCATCCCCCAGATCATGCCGTACGCCTGGTGCTGCGCCGTCACCGGGTCCGCGCCGTGCGCCTTCATGACCGATTCGAGGCCCCGCAGGTACACCTGCGTTTGCGGGTTGGACGCGGTCACGTCGGCCCCCAGCACATGCGTCTGGAACTGTTGCCGCCGGAACAGGTACGTCGTGGCGCTGGCGATGCCGACGCTCCCCCCGATATTGCGCATCAGGTTGAACATGCTGGTGGCGTTCCCCATCTCTTCCCTCGGAATGGGGTCCATGGTCGTCGTGGTCAGCGGCACAAACAGCATGGCCAGCGTGGCGCCCTGAATGAACTGCGGCCAGAAAATGTCCCAATACCCCGCGTTCAGGTTCAGCTTCGAAAGTGCGTAGAGCGTCCAGGCCGCCCCCACCAGCCCCGCCCCCAGCACCTTCCGCGGGTCGAATCTCCCCAGCACCGTGCCCACGATCGGCATCATCAGGAACGACCCCAGCCCGCGCGGCGCCATCGCAAACCCCGCGTCCAGCGCCGGGTACCCCAGCAGCGTCTGCAGAAAAATCGGCAGCAGCAGCAGGCTGCCGTACAGAACAAAGCCGACGATGGTCATCAGAAAAACGCCCGCGGCGTATGTCCGGTCCTTGAAGACGCGCAGGTGCACCACCGGATCGCGCGTCCGGATCTCGTGGAAGATGAAGGCCGCGATCCCCACCACCGCCACCACTCCCAAAACGCTGATCCAGTTCGAAGCGAACCAGTCTTCTTCCTGGCCCTTGTCCAGCACCACCTGCAACGCGCCCACCCCCACCGCCAGCATCCCCATGCCCCAGTAATCGATGCCGCCGCTCGACCGCCGGATGTAGGGAGGATCGAAAATGAACAGCCGCGTCATGATGATCGAAGCCAGTCCCACCGGCAGGTTGATGTAGAAAACCCAGCGCCAACTGTAGTTGTCCGTGAGCCACCCGCCGACCACCGGACCGAGCATGGGCGCCACCACGATCCCCAGCCCCCAAAATGCCATCGCCTTTCCGCGGTCCTTGGGCGCAAAGGCCTCGAGCATCACCGCCTGCGACAGCGGCTGCAGCGCTCCCCCCGTCGCGCCCTGAATCACGCGGAAGACGATCAGCATCTGGAGATTCGGCGCCAGTCCGCACAGAAACGAGGCGGCCGTAAACCCGAAGACCGCCGCCAGCAGCGTCCGCTTGCGCCCGAAGAAGTTGGCGATCCAGCCCGTCATCGGCAGAATGACGGCGTTCGCCACCAGGTACGAGGTCAGCGCCCACGCGGCCTCATCCACGCTCGCCGAGAGACTCCCCGCGATGTGCGGCAGCGACACGTTCACCACCGTGGTGTCCAGC
Source organism: Bryobacteraceae bacterium (assembly GCA_035638575.1). Lineage (GTDB taxonomy): Bacteria > Acidobacteriota > Terriglobia > Bryobacterales > Bryobacteraceae > DASQZT01. Next base: position 61,404 of record DASQZT010000303.1, on the reverse strand, counting down.
ACCTCCATGAACGTGGCGAACATGACCGCCACGGCGACGATCCACGGGTTCACGGGCGGATGCTCGGGCGATGACGGTCCCATCGATTCCTCACTCAATATGATGCCTTAGATGGCGCCGGGATTTCCTTGCGCTCCGGCCGCGTGCGCCTCATACCGAGCCGCGTGCGCCTCAGTCCGAGCCGCGTGCGCCTCAGTCCGAGCCGCGACCGTTAGGGAGCGGTTCTTCCGGCTTCCCGATACCCCTTTACAACCCGCCCGCGTAACTGTATAGTGTATCTGTACAGTAGACAGTGACCCATGGCGCAGCCGCCCAAAATTCGGATCGATCTGCAATCTCCGGTCCCCGCCTATCGCCAGATCGTGGACGCCGTGCGCATCCTCCTGGTGGATGGAGCGCTTCCGCCCGGAAGCGTCCTGCCTTCGGTGCGCCGCCTCGCCATCGACCTCGGAGTCCACTTCAATACCGTGGGCGAGGCTTACCGCCAACTGGCGGAAGAAGGCTGGCTGGATTTGCGCCACGGCAGCGGAGCGACCGTGGTGTCCCGCGGCGCGCAACCGGCGGCCGCTCCCGAACGGATCAGGGAATTCCGCGCGCAGTTTCGAAACCTGGTGGCGCAGATGCGCTCGGCGGGCGTGCCGCCTTCGCGAATCGCCTCCGAGCTGCGCGCCCTTATCGAGGGACTATAACCATGACCAGCGTGATTTTCGTTTCCTTGTTATTAGTGGCGTTCGAAGGAGCGATTCTCCTGATGTTGCCGCACATCTCGCCGCGCCGTTTCCTGTTTGCCATCACCGTCCCGCAAGAGTTTCCGTCCAGCGAACCGGGGCGCAACGCGCTGCGGCGGTACCACTGGGCCGTCGCGGCGGCCATTGTTCTCGGCGCCGCCGCGGTGCTGGCATTCGAGTCGCGGCCCCAATGGACCGTCTGTGCCGTCGCGATTCCGTGCATCGGCTCGCTCGCCGCATTCCTCCGCGAGAGGAGCCACGTGCGCCGCATCGCCGGCCCCGTGCCCGACGTGCGCGAAGCGGATCTCTCTGGCGGAGACGATCGCCTGCCCGGCTGGTTCGCGCTGGCGCTTCCGCCCTTCGCGCTCCCCGCCGCCGCGGCTCTCTATCTGCGCTCCCATTGGGAGGACATCCCCGCCCGGTTTCCGATTCATTGGGGAATCGACGGCCCCGACCGGTGGGCGGAGAAGTCCACGCACGGCGTTTACGGTACGCTCCTGTCCGGCGCCGCCATGATGCTGGCGTTTCTCCTTCTGACGCTGGTGTCGTTTTACGGAGCCCGCCGCGCGCCGCAGCGCGAAGTCATGGTGAAGCTGATGGTAGCGGCGATATACATGCTGGCCTGCGTCTTCACCGCGATCGGCCTGCAGCCCCTGCTCGCCTTCCCGCCCCTGTGGGTCCTGGTGGCGCCGGCGGTATTCCTGCTCGTTGCCATCGCCCTGATTTACCGCGTGGTCCGGGATCCCCAGCGCCCCGCCGAGGTCACGCCCGACGAATGCTGGTACCTGGGCGGCATCTATTACAACCCCCAGGACCCCACGGTATTCGTCCAGAAACGTTTCGGCTTCGGCTACACCTTCAACTTCGGCAGCCGCTGGTCGTGGATCCTGACAGCCGTCCTGGTGGCGACCCCGCTAGCCATTACCGTGGTAATGCCGCGCTGACTACAAGTGATACAGCATCACGTACACCACCACCCCCGTCACGCTCACGTACAGCCAGATCGGCAGCGTCCAGCGCGCGATCCGGCGGTGCCGGTCGTAGCGCCCCGCCAGTCCGCGCCGCAGCGTGATGATGGCCAGCACGGGAACCACCGCGGCCAGCACTGTGTGGGTCCCCAGGATGCTCAGGTACACCGTGCGGATCGCCCCGGTCTTCTGAAAACGCACCGAGCCCACCTGCGCGTGGTACACGATATAGCACACCAGGAACAGGCATGAAGTGATAAACGCCGCGATCATGACCTTCCGGTGCGTGGCGATGCGCTTCCGCCGGATCAGCGTATATCCCCACACCAGCAGCACCGCCGCCGTGGCGTTCAACGCCGCGTTCACCGAGGGCAGCACCGGCGTCATGACTTCTCCTGCTCCAGTTGCCTCACGTCGTGGACCAGCTTCAGCAGGAAGCCGTCGTCCGAACTGATGTAGTAGCCGCGGATGCGCCGCTGCCGGTCGACCAGCACGAAGCGCGTGCTGTGCGTCAGCGTGCCGTCCACGCCGTTCAGCTTGAAGCCGTTGAGCCCCAGGTCGTTCAGGCCGGCCTGATCGCCGGTGAGGAAGCTCCAGCGCGCCGGGTCGTAGCGGAAATGTTTGGCGTATTCCGCCAGCACCGCCGGCGTGTCGTGCGCCGGGTCCACCGTAAACGAAACCAGCTTGACGTCCGGCGTCTCGGCGGTGGAAGTCTGCACCAGGTGCATCTGCGAGCTCATCATCGGGCACGGGCCGTCGCACGTCGTATAGACAAAATCCGCCACCCACACGTGCCCGTCGAGCGAGCGCCCGTCGAACTCCTGCCCCGCCTGGTCGATAAGATGAAACCCGGGCACCGTGCCCATGACCGGCAGCGGATTGGGCTTGATGCAGGCGGTGAGCGCCACGAGCGGAAGAATCAGCAGGAGTCTCATGCCGCGCTGCGAGTCGCTTTCTGCGCCGCCATCAGCCCGCAGGCCAGCAGCAGCACCAGCCCGAACACGGCCGTCACCGCCAGGCTTTCCATCTCTCCCGGCGCCGCGTTCGGAAGGCGCAGCGTGTGGTTCATCAGCGCGATCGAGTACGTCAGCGGGTTGACCCACATGATGGCCTTCACCCATCCGTGCGCCGTGGCCATCGGAAACAGCGACCCCGACACCATCCACATCGGCACCAGCAGCAGGTTCATGATGGCGTGAAACCCCGCGGTGGATTCCATCCTCCAGGCGATCACAAACCCGAGACCCGTGAGCGTGAACGAGATCAGAAAAATCGCCGCCGCCACCGGCACGAGTTCGATCGCGCCGATCCGCACCCCCGCCAGCGGCGCGAAGCACAGAAAGATGAGTCCCTGGATCCACGCCAGCGTCGCCGAGCCCAGGATCTTGCCCAGCACCAGGCTGCTGCGCGGCGCCGGCGAAACCAGCATCGAAAGCAGAAACCCCTCCCGCCGGTCTTCGATGATCGAGATGGTTGAGAAGATCGCCGAAAACATCACCGTCAAAACCAGCGCGCCCGAGTAGAATCGCGCCAGGTCGTTCGACCCGTAACCGATCAGCAGCCAGAAAACCAGCGGCGACGCCACCACTCCCAGCACGCGGCTCTTCTGGCGCCAGAATCGCACCAGCTCGCGTTGCCACAGTGTGGCGGCCGGAAGAAAAAAGCTACTCAATGGATGCTCCCGTTTCGTGTACGAATACGTCCTCCAGCGTGGGCTTGTTCAGGCGCACCGAATCCACGGCGCCGGGAAAGGCCTCCACCACCTCCGCGATGAAGCGGTGCCCGTTTTCGATCTCCACCCGCACCTGCCCGTCCATGAGCGTGGGCTGCGCGCCGAAGCGCTGCGCGATGCCCCCCGCCAGCGCTGCCGGATCGCCCGTCTCCAGCACCACCACGTCCCCGCCGATGCCCGAGCGCAACTCGCCCGGGCTGCCCTGCTTGACGATCTTGCCCTGGTGCAGCAGCGCCAGCCGGTCGCAACGGTCGGCCTCTTCCAAAATGTGGGTGGTCAGCAAAATGGTGACGCCCTGGTTGTCGCGCAGGCTCGCCACGTTGCGCGAAAGATCGCGCCGCGCCGCCGGATCGAGGCCCGTCGACGCCTCGTCCATCAGCAAAACCTGCGGCCGGTGCAGCAGCGCCTTGGCGATCTCCACCCGCCGCCGCAGCCCTCCCGAAAGCGTCTCCACCAGGTCCTTGCGCCGGTCCGCCAGGCCCAGCCGCTCCATCGCGTCCCCCATCCGCTCGCGCAGCACCGCACCGCTGAGCCCGTGCAGATGGCCCTGCGCGCGCAGGTTCTCTTCCACCGTCAGCGCTTTGTCCAGGCTCTGCGTCTGGAACACCACGCCCACGCGCCGCCGCACCTCCGCCGCATCGCGCTCCACGTCGCAGCCCGCGATCGCCGCGCTGCCTTCGGTGGGAACCATCATGGTGGCCAGAATGCGGAACAGCGTGGATTTTCCGCCGCCGTTCGGCCCCAGCAGGCCGAAGATTTCGCCCTTCTTCACTTCGAAGGAAACGTGAGAGAGCGCGGATCGGTCGCCGTAACGATGCGTCAGGTTCTGAACTTGGATCACAAACCGGGCCTATCTTTTTCAGGGTACATGATGTCGGCCACTTACGCTAAAGTGCTTCTACTTTCGATGTGCAGCGTACCGGGAATGACTTATGCGCGCTACGAGCTCGCGGGGAAGATCGCCCGAAGTTCGATGGCGCCCTGGTAAGGCTCGGGCAACGGCGCCATCTCGTCACGGCCAAACGTGACGGTCCTGCGATCCGGCGTCGTCACCATGATGGTCTGCCGTTTGGGATCAACTGTCCAAAATGCCACGCACCCGCTGGCGAGGCAAATGTCCTGGCGGTCCAGGATCTCATCCATCGTGTTGCTCCTCGATAGAACCTCGATCACAATGTCCGGCGCGCCAAGGAAGTAGTCGTTATCGTCGTTGTCCCATCGCTTCTGGAGGACAAAGCCAATATCGGCAACCCACGACTCGTACTCCGGTGCTGGTCGAAAAGGCAGTTCGTTGGTGATAAATCCCAGGCCACCGAGCAGTGGCGCAAGCCGATCAAACAGGGCTTGTTGGATCTTCACGTGGATTTTCTTGCGTGGTGGCATGAAGACGAGCTGCCCATGATGCAATTCGTAATGGCCCGTTGGCGGGTCGGCCAGCTTCTCGAATTCATCGAAGGTCATCGTTCCGGCTTGGACGCTCACGGCAAGACTCCCTGCGTCCATCATAACCGGTCTATGAGCATAAGCCCGTAGATGAGCGGAAGGTAAAGCACCGAAGTCATCAGAACATTACGGGCGCGAAGCATGCTGCGCTCGAGCGCCACCCGCACGCCCGAGTACAGAAACCACAGCCCCAGCAGCAAAGCCCCTATCAGGTAGATGCGCCCCGACATTCCCAGGATGCCGGGCACCAGGCTCACCGGAATCAGAGCTATCCCGTAGAGCACGATCTGCCGCGCCGTCGATCGGCAGTCCGGCTCCACCACCGGCAGCATCCGGATCCCCGCGCGCGCGTAGTCCTCTTTGTACATCCACGCGATGGAGTAGAAATGCGGGAACTGCCACAGGAACAGGATCGCGAACAGCACCCACGATTCGCGCGTCAACGTGCCCGCCGCCGCCGCATACCCGATCATCGGTGGCATGGCCCCCGGGACCGCGCCCACCGTGGTCGACCACCACGTTCGCTGCTTCATCGGCGTGTACAGGAACAGGTAGCTCGCCAGCGTGAACGCGCCGATCAGCCCCGAAAGCAGGTTCACTCCCAGCCACAGCTCGGCGAAGCCCGCGACCGACAGCGCCACCCCGAACATCAGCGCATTTCGCGCGGTCATCCTGCCCGAAGGCAGCGGCCGCCGCGCGGTGCGCCGCATTTTGCGATCGGCCTCGCGCTCGTACCATTGATTGAGCGCCGCCGTCCCCGACGCGATCAGCGCCGTCCCGACTATGGCGTGGAGCAGCGACAGGTACTGGATGCTCTTCAGGAATTGCCACCAGTTGCCCGCGCCCGGCAGCCCGAAGAAGTAGCCGATCCCGGTGCTCATGAGGATGAGCCAGGTGATCCGCGGCTTGGTCAATTCGATGTAATCGCGCATCAGGCGGCTACCATTCCTCCGGCAATCGCGGTCCCGAAAACCAGCGAGCCCACCGCGACATGCGCCACGGTAAACCAGATCATCATCGGCATGGGTTGCGGCGCTTCGGCGTTGGCCATGCGGCCTACGTATGCGCCGATGCCCAGAAAAATCTGGACCATGGTCAGCCCCAGCAGCAGCATCGCCGGCCGCCGCAGCGCGGCATCTTCCATGTGCCGCGTGTATGCCTGGGCGGCCGCCCACAGTACCACCAGGGTCGCCGCCGCCGCTCCTGCGATGTGCGGAATCACCCCCATCGCCTCATGCCGCACCGCCGCCCCGAGGATCGCCGCGCCGAAAACGGCGGCCGCGGCAGGGTTCAGTTTCTGAGCCGCGGCCGTTAGCGAGCGGTTGACCGCCACCACCAATCCGAAACACAACTGCGCCAGGCACGCGTGGGCAATCGCCAGCGCCTTGGGATCAAGCAGCTTGACCATCAGTCCGCCCAGAACGGCCTGTGCGGCCACGGCGGCGAACGCGAACCAGGCGATAGGCCGGCGCACCCACACCGCCAGCGCCACCGTCAGCATCGCCACCACCGCCGCCAGCACCCGATGCGCGAACTCGAGACGAATGCCGCCCTCGAGAGGCGGCACCAGTTTCCCATAAGCCAGCGGCCAATCGGGAATCGACAACGCCGCGTCGTTGCTGGTGACCAGGCCGCCCGCGATCACCAGCAGCAACGTGCACACGGCCACCACCGCCGAGAAGCGGCGCAGCCCCACACTCCCCTCAGTTATTAGATGCATCCCCAACCGGGCTTACCCCTACCCCTTGAACGTGAAATCCGCCGTCTTGCTTTCCTTCGCCCCCACCGTGATCTGCTGGTCCTGCGTGCCGTACTTCTCCTGCCAGACCTGAATCGTGTAGGTCCCCGGAGGCAGACCCTTGATTGTAAACGTTCCGTCGTCGCCCGTCACCGCGAAGAACGGATGCGACACCACCCCGATGTACGACCGCATCCACGGATGCACGTTGCACTTCACCGGGATCATGACCTCCTCACGCGGAAAGCTCTTCATCTTGTCCTCCGAGCCCGGCGGCTGCGACTCGTTGAACTCCTGGTTGATCTTGGGCATCGGGTGAATGTTGTGATTGGTCTGGTCGCTGGTCTTGATGTCGATGTTCTGGCCGGTCATCACCCCGATCACGTGCGGCTTGTACTGGCAGCCGTTCTGATCCAGCGTCACCGCCGTCGTGGGCACCGCCCACTGCTTGTCGGGCAAGCCCGACTTGATCCACACGAACGCGTTCTTCAGCGTCCCGTTGCTGTTCACCACCACTTCCTCGGACTTCGCCGCGCTCCCCTGGTGGGCCCGCTCGCAGAACGGAGTCGCCGACATGTCCAGAGCCTTCATCACCGGCTTGGCCCCGTCCAACACCACCTTGCCCGTGACCGTGGCGCCGTTGGCCTCGTCCGGCATCGCCGCCCCCCCCGCGGCCGGGGTGCCCTCGGCTGCCTTGGGCGCTTCCTTGTTCTCTCCTCCGCCGCAACCGGCCAGCGTCAACGCGCAGGCCAGACTAACTCCGATCCAAATCTTCTTCATTGCTTTTTGAACGCCTCCTCAGTGGGACAGGCCTCCTGGCCTGCCCGCTCTATCTTCCCGCGCCGGAGCCCGCGCTCGCGCGCAGCCGGTTCAACTCCTCCGGCGTGAACTGGAACATGTACCTCACCAGCAGATCCGCATGGTCCTTCTGGTATCCGTTGAAACTGGCCGGCACCGGCCCGGCGAAAACCCACCGGCTCTCGTCGTGCCGGAAAAGACCCGAGGGCATGGCCGTACCGGGACTCATCGTGGCCGGGTCCAGAATCCAGCGCTTCGTCCAACCCGGCTGCAGCCGGTCCTTCGCCACCGTGAAGTTCGGCGCCGTCGCCTTGGCGTCGTGCTTCGGATCGCCCGTCATGTGGCACTTCAGGCACGGCGCGCCCTCGCTCGAGAAAAGTTGCCGCGCCATGGTGCGTTCCTCGTCCGACAGCGGATCGGTCTTGGTCTGGATGAACGGCTCCGCCTGCGAAGACAGCGCCGCGAAGAACCGCACCAGCTTGCGCAGTTCGCCGTTCGAGAAGCTGAAGGTCGGCATCCGTACTTTTAGATACTGCCGGACCCCGTCGCGATTCGTGTCGGTTTCACTCAACGAGGGATTGCCCAGGAATCGCATCAGCCAGTCGGGATTCACCCGCCCCCCTTCGCCGATCAGCGTGGGTGGCTTCTGGTCTTTCCAGTCCGGATCCTGGTACCGCGCCAGCGTGTCGAAAGTGGTGGTCTGCCCCACGTGCACGCGGTGGCATCCCATGCAGTTGTACTTGCGCACCACCCACCAGCCGTCGATGATGTCCTGCCGCTGGTCCGCCGGCTGGTAGAAGTAGCGCGGCGGAACCGTGGCGTCCACCGAGCCCTCCAGAAACGTCGTGACCGCGTCGATCTCGGGCTTCGAGAGGTTGAAATTCGGCATCTTCAGCCGGTCCTGCTTGGCCTTCTCTTTGCCCTGGTCGTACACCGCGGGATTCTCCAGCTTGTGCTCGAAAAATCCCTTGTGCGTGTACCAGCCCTCCGCCTCGGCCTTGTGGCCCAGCAGCGCGAAATCCAGCCGCTCGATGGGCTTCGACCCTTCCTTGGTCAGCTCCGTGCCGATGCGCTGCTCTTCTTCCAACCCCGATATCTCGTGGCACGCCGCGCAGCCGTAGAACCGCACCAGCGACAGGCCCCGGTTCTTCAGGCCCGGATCGTCCAGGAAAGCCGCGCCCGCATACGAGGCGTTGTCGTGCTTGCGCGTCATCAGGTAGCTGGCGATATCGCGCGCCTCGTCCTCGGTGAGCCGCAGGCTGGGCATGGGCGTCATCTGCTGAACCTGCAGCTCGTGCCCGTCGTTGGGGCACTTGCTGTGATCCAGGTCGAACACGTACGGCACTCCGTGCTTCTGGTAGTCCTCCGCCGTCAGGTCCTTCTTCTCGAACGTGCAGTACGGCGCGGTGCGCTGCCGCGGGTTGTGCACCCAGCGCACCAGGTAATCGTAATTGGCCTTCTCGCCCTCGCGGCTCAAGTTCGCCGCGAACGTTCCGCCCTGTTTCTGCCCGCCCTCGCCCATCGAGTGGCAGGCCATGCAGCCGCGCGTCTCGAACGCCTCGCGCCCCTTTTCCGGATCGCCCGGCTTCTGCTGCGGCAACTGGCCCGGCACGCCCGATTGCCAGATAAACGCCGCGATCGCGCGGATCTCGTCGTCGTCCAGCCGGAACGTCGGCATCTTGGTGCCCTCGCGCCACTGGTGCGGATCCTTCAGCCACACCGGGATCCACTCCTTGCGCAGCTTTACCCGCACTTCCTTCAGGCTCGGCCCGACCTTCTTGACTTCCCGCACCAGCTCGTGCGACCGCATGTCGAGCTGTTCGATCTTGGCATCCAGGCCGCTCGACCGCACCTTCAGGTCGTTGGAGAGCTGGTACAGCTTCTGCGCCTCGTCGTTGTTCTTCGTGCGGTCGCCTTTCTGCGCGCTGAAGCCCGCCTCCCGCAGCCACTCGGCCTTCTGCTGCTCGTCCTGCCGGATCTGCTGGTTGACGCTCGAAATTTCATCGGCCTCGCGGTCGAATCCCTCGTACCGGTGGCAGCCCATGCAGCCGCGCAGGCGGAAGGTCTCTCGCCCGGCGTTCAGGGTGTCGGCCATTTCGGTCACGATCTCCCGGCTGTGGCACTGCTGGCACCCCGCGTCGATATTCTCCTTGTGGTGCAGCGGCCAGAGCCAGTGCTCGTTGTATCCGTGGGCCTTTTCGACGCTCGAAACCGCCGCGCCATTGCCGCCGTGGCACGGCGTGCAGCCGAAGCGCTCGGGGTCGTGAATCTGCAACAACTCCTTGTCGGGATGGCTGGCGAAGACCGCTTCCCCGCCCATGTTGGCGGCGGTCAGCACGACCGGCTCGCGCGTCCCCAGGTGGCACGATTCGCAGCGGTCCACCAGGTCCACGTCCTTCACGTGGATCTGCCGGATGCGGATATCGAAGCTGGAGAGCGAATTCTGCACGCTGGCGATGGTCGTGGTGCTCACATCGGCGATGCGGTCCGACAGGTACTTATCGCGCGCGGCCCGCAGGTCGGTCGCCTTCTTCATCAGCTCCACGCGCTCCTGAAGAAGCTGCGCCTTCCGGTCCTTCATGTCCTTCAGCAGCTGGTCCATATCGGCGAACTTCATCTGCTTTGCGTCTTCGCCCGGCAGTTTGACGCTGCGAGTTTCCGCCCTCAGCTCCTCGATCTGCCGCCGCAACGACTCCTTGTGGCTCTCGCTCCCCGATACCTCGATCTCGTACGTCAGCGCGCCGATGTGGCTGCGGACTTCCTGAAACGGATCGTTGAGCGCCAGGATCCTGGGCACCAGTTCCCCGTTCACCTCCGCGTCGATGGCCTTGGCGCGCGGCATGGCGGCCTGTTCCGCGGCCTGCATGTCGGCGTCCAGCCGCTTGTAGTCGGGCGATGCCTTGATCTGACGCTCGACCTCCACCTCGCCCAGCCGCGCCGTCGCCAGGTACTTGCCGTATTGCTTCTCGAACTTCGCCTCGTAGCTCTTCCACGGCCGTATGCCGTACATCTCGTCCCACAGGCCCCAGACCAGCGACAGCACCAGCACCGTCGACCAGATGAACAGCGCCTTGCTCAGGGAAGAATGGACTACCGGATCCTTGTCTTGATCGCTCATATGTTGAACCAGGGAGTGACCCAAATGTACTTGATGCGGAACAGCAGCCGGATGAGGATCTTCACCGGCAGCGCCAGCATGATGATCAGGAAGGTCTGCATGACCACGTATTGCAGCACGCTCATGCGGGCGTAGATCTTGCGGTTAAACGGCGTCCACGTGATCAGCTTGTGCATCAGCACCCCCGCCCCCACGCCGTACAGGCCCGTGACGATCGCTCCGAAAATGATCTTGGCCACGCGCCCCGTAATGCCGAAAATGTCCGGCAGGTCGCGGTTCACCTCGAAGATCAGCCGGTTGTGGTCCCACGTCGTCCCCGGCCAGAACCACATCCATCCCGGACCGCGGATCAGCGTGCCGATCACGATCATCGAGACCCACAGCACGATGAATCCGAAGATGAACGTCAGGATCGAGAACTTCCGCTGCTTGTACGTGTAGTAGCCGCTGCCCAGCGGGTTGGTGTCGATGTACGGGATCACGATCAGCCCCACGATGATCAGCGACGGCATCACCACGCCCGCCATCCACGGATCGAAGTACACCAGCATCTCCTGCAATCCGAGGAAGTACCACGGCGCCTTCGCCGGGTTCATCGTGAGGGTCGGGTTCGACGGCTCCTCCAGCGGCGCGTTCAACGTGATCGACCATACCATCAGGATCACCGTGACGATGATGGCCGCCAGAAACTCGATGCGCAGCAGATAGGGCCACACATGCACTTCCCGCGCCCACCCCGGCTTCCACGCCTGGACCTTGCGGTGGTGCGTCTTGGCCATCTCCGGATTGGCCTCCAGCTCGGCGATCAGCCGGTCGTTGGCGAACGCCTGCCGCATTGCGTACCACGTATAAAAGGGCACCACGAACAGCAGCAGCACGATGGGAACGTTGTCCGGCGTGCTTAGGATTGTCCAGAGTTGATGAAAGTCCATAAGAACTCGTCTCAGCCGCCCATGAACGCCGATGATGATTTGGCCTTATCCGCGTTCATCTGCGTTCATCCGCGGCTATAACTTCTTCACGTCCTTGATCTCGCTCGCCAGCACCACCGGCGACGGCCCGGAGATGCCCCCGTCCTTGCGCACGCGCCAGAAGTGAACCACCATGAAGGCCGACGCGATGATCGGTATCGCCACGCAGTGCCAGATGTAGGCCCGCAGCAGCGCGTTCGAATCCACGATCGATCCGCCCAGCAGCCCGAAGCGCACGTCGTTGAACGGCGTCATGCCCAGTTGCGGCCCGAACGGCCCCTGGTTTCCGAGCAGCGGAGTGGCGCGCGCCATGTTGGTCCCCACCGTGACGGCCCAGAAGCCCAGTTGATCGTCCGGCAGCAGGTAGCCCGTGAAACTGAGCAGCAGCGTCAGCACCAGCAGCAGCACCCCCACCACCCAGTTGAACTCCCGCGGCTTCTTGTACGACCCCGTCAGGAACACGCGGAACATGTGCAGCTCCACCATGATCACCATCAGGTGCGCGCCCCACCGGTGCATGTTCCGCAGCAGCTTGCCGAAGGGAACGTCGTTCTCCAGGTACAGAATGTCGCGGAAGGCCACCACTTTCGACGGATGGTAGTAGAACATCAGCAGCGTGCCCGTGAACACCAGCGTGATGTACACGTAGAACGTCATGCCGCCCATGCCCCACGTGTAGTTGTAGGCCACCGCGTCGCGATTGATCTTGGCCGGATGCAGGTGCAGGAAGACGTTGCTCAGCACGCCCAGCGCCCGGCTGCGCGGCGTCTCGTCGTGCTTTACGCGCAGCACGGACTTCCACACATCCGTTTTTTCCGGAGCCTTGATGGTCTCCTTGAGTTCCTCGGCCGCCTTGGCCTGCACCGCTTTCGCCCCGGCCATCACCGCGGCCAGTTTGCCGGACGCCGCCCCGTTGCCGCCGCCGTTGCCGCCCGCCGCGCCGTTGCCGCTGCCCGCCGGCGGTTTCCCGTCGGTGTTTCCTTTGGTATCTGCCATGATGAAACCTCAAACCCGGAGGATGGCTCCGTCTTGATTGAACTGCGAAGGCTCGCCCTTGGGCCACTGATACAGCTTGCTCAAGTCCACCACGATCTGGCCGTCCGGACCGATCTCCACGTGCGCGCGGTCCATCGGCCGCGGCGCAGGGCCTTCGAAGTTGATGCCCTCGGGGTCGTACCCGCTGCCGTGGCACGGGCACTTGAATTTGTTCTCGCTCGGCTTCCAGTCGGGCGTGCACCCCAGGTGCGTGCAGATGGCCGAGATGACGAAAATCCCCTCGGTGTTGCGCACCACCCAGATGCGGTAGTCTTTCTGGAATTTGGTGTCCACCCCGAAGCCGAAGTCCGATGGATACCCGATCTTGAACCTCGTCTTCGGCTCGTACAGGGCGCGCGGGAAGAAGAACCGCAGAAACATCAACAGATTCACGCCCAGGGTGCCCAGCACCGCCGCCATCACAAATTTGCGGCGGCGCGCGATGATCTTGCCCTCGTCTGTTTCTTCACCCTTCGAAAAAATGTTCTGGACTGCCTGGATCACGGACGGCTTGGGCTTCGGAGCCGGCGCCGCCGTCCCGGCGGGCTCTAATGTTGTATTCGCCATCTTCTCCATCCGGCCGGTCTCCCGGCCGAAACCCCTCTAGAGTTCTCTCGACTGCATTAAAAAGATGCTACACCGTCCGCCCGGCTGGCGCAATTGCCAGTCAGGCTCCGAAGACCCGGCCTCGCGAATTCTAGGAATGATGGGCCCCTGGGAAACCTGTAGCTGCCTGCCGGATCTTCTCCCCATGTCTATCGATCGGCGCCCGCATCTCTGAGTTTTTTACTGTTATATCTTACAACGGAATTTTACGTTTTGCATCATCCCCTGAACACGGGAGAATCCGGGAGGTCGGGTAGTAATCCTGTGGAGCCTGTCACCGCGTCGGCGCGCGGAGGGACTATGCTGTCGCCGGGCGCATTCCAAAGCGGCTCTTGTCTGCGCGCTCGGTGGCCGCGCGGGACTCCACCGAGGCCAACAATTCCGGCTGGCAATCGATGGGTTCGTGGACCGTGCAGTGAGAGAAGCATGGGGAAGAGGGCATCGCCCTCGACACGGCGCACGCCCGCCACGGCCTATCCGAGAGTTAAACTGGGAGACGAAGAAGGAGGTCGTCGTGGACGCCTTGGCGGAAAAGCTGGACGCTCGGTTGCGCGAGTGGAAGCCGGCGACGGCTGCTGAGGCGCGAGAGCGCATCGCGGAAGTCATCGATCTTGCCGACCACGATGTTCTCGATCTCGCGCGCTCCCGTGCGGCTGAACAGGAGGTCCTGGACCTGCTCGATGAACCCACAACCAGGTGAGGTGTGGTTGGCGGATCTGGGGCTTGCCGCAAAGACGCGGCCTGTCGTAATTGTTTCCCGCAAAGATCCGAACCCGCCCCGGGCTCTTGTGCTGTACGTGCCCCTCACCAAGAATGCGCTCGCCTTCGCCCTCGATCTTGAATCCGCGTCCGGTTGACGTCCGCGCGGCCCTTCCTCGGCTCCCGCCCTCTCGTTGTTCACTCCGGTTGCAGCGCGATCGTGGCCTTTCCGGCGGCGCCGGCGTACATCAGCTCCATCGAATGGATACCCTTGCTCTTACCCCGGTACTGGAAGAAAATCAGTCCCGCCTGCGGAAGCGGGCGGTCGCCTTCCGGCAGGGCGGACTTTTGAACCCGCTGGGCCATCGCACGCTGTACCCCGATCGGGATCGGCGGGGGCGACGGGGGAGGGTCACCCGCCCCACCCTGTCCGCCGCCGCCCAAGCTGGTTTTCGATTTCTGTGCCGCCGGCGGCTCGTACTCCGGGTCTTTGACGTTCCGGATCACCAACCCGTATGGCTGGCTCTCCAAGGGCTTCTTCCCGTTGATGCGCAGCGAAAAGTCGCCGAGAACCAGTTGCAGCCGCGCGTCCGGCGCGCCGAACATTCCGATCTCGACGATCACGTAGTCTTCCGTGGTGAGGGTCCCTTGCATCGTGGGGATGGCGTGCCCTTTGAACTCGGCCCCAATGGTCGCGGCGCCTGCCTTCCCGTGGGCCTGATAATCGCCCGGAGTCGCTCTCGGCGGCAGTCCTTTCGTATCGCTCGGAGCCTCCTTCTGAGCCTCCTTGGCCGGCGTGTCCTGCCCCGGCGCGCACACGCAGACGGCGGCGATCAGGGCGCCGATTCTCAACGCAGAAATATTTCGCATTCCAGTCTCCTGACTTCTGTCTCCTGTCTCTTTGTTTATTAATGTAGCGCCACCGACCCCCGCACCGATTCCAGCAGCTTCCCCGGATCGTACCCCGCGCCGTCCTTAAACACCAGCGTCACCTTGCGGATGTCGGCGATGCGCGCCGAGGGGTTCCCGTCGATCACCACCAGGTCGGCCTGCTCCCCCGCGGCCACCGTGCCGATGCGATCCGTCTCGCCCAAAAACCGCGCTCCGTTCGCCGTGGAAATCTGGATCGCCTCCTCCGGCGAAAAGCCGCCCTCCACCAGCAGCTCGATGTTCCGCTGGTCGGCGAACCCCGCCAGCGCCCCGCCGTTGCCCGTGGGATCGGCGCCCGCGATCAGCAGCCCGCCGGCTTTCACAAACGCGCGTTCGAACTCCAGTTCCTTGCGCACTCCCGCCAGCACCGGCGAGTCGGCCCCGCCGCGGGCCCGCGCCCGCGCGCCCAGATAGCTCACCGACGCCTCGGGCGTCAGCGCGTCCAGAAAGCGCTGTTCCAGCGGCGGCCGGCTGCCGTCCAACGCTTCGAATACCGCCAGCGTCGAAGTGATGGCCACGCCGTGCTCCACCAGCGCGGCGATCATCTCCTTCACCGGCGCGCTCGTCAGATCGAGGCCCGCGATCTCCCCTCGCGTCGTGGCTTGCGGCGGGCACACGTCGGGCTGTTTGCCGGGATGAAACTCCGTGTCCACCAGCAGCCCGTGTTCCAGATTGTCGATCCCGATCGCGGCGGCCTCCCGGAACCCGATCGAGCACAGGTGGCCCGTGACCTTGATCGCGTGCCGGTGCGCCGCGTCCACCGCCGCCTTCAGCTCCGCTCGCGTGATGTTCATATACGCCTTGAACGAAGTGACGCCTTCGGCCGCCCAGTATTCCACCGTGCGCGCCGCGTCGTCCGGGCCGGTCAGCTCGTGCATCTGCACGGTGAACGCCCCCGCGCCCTCCAGGTATGGACCGGTGATCCACAGCTTGGGCCCCGGCATGCGCCCCGCATCGATCATGCGCTCGAGGCTGAGATCCGTGTACGGCTCCAGGCTGCCGCCGGTGCGCGCCGTGGTGACGCCGCTCGCCAGGTACAGGCGCGGAAAGCTGAAGGCCTGCTCGTTGTAGATGGGGATCCCCCCGCCCGATGGATAGAACATGTGCTCGTGCATCCCCACTATGCCCGGGATCACCGTGTGGCCCGTGAGGTCGAGCGCCTGCGAACCCGCCGGCGCCGGCGTGGAGGCGGCCGGACCCACCGCCCGGATCTTTCCGTGGTCGATGACCACCGTCTGATCTTCCCTCGGCCGGGCGCCCGTGCCGTCGATCACCCGCACGTGCTCGAGCGCCACCACCGGCGCATCCACCGCGAGGAATGGCTTCACTCCCGGCGCGAAGCGGCCCTGCGCCGCCAGCGCCCCCGCCAGAAGGCTTATGTGTAGAAGTTTCGATCCCACGCGTGCCTCCTCAGCATTGCGATCGTTTCGGCCGGCAGCGCTCCCGCATCCGACAACGCGCTGTTCGATTCCGCGTGGCGGCGCGTGCGCATTCCCGGGATCACCGTCGTCACGGCGGGGTGCGACAGACAGAACCGCAGCGCCACCTCGGCCAGATTCGCGCTCTCTCCCAGGTCCTTCCGCAGCGCGCTCACGCGCTCCGCCACCTCCTTCTTGCGGCCGCCGCGGAAATACCAGTCGCGGAAATCGCCTTGCGGGAACTTCGTGTTTTCGTCCACGTTGCCGGTCAGCCCGCCTTCATCCAGAGGCACGCGCGCCAGCACGCCGACGTTCTCGCTCAGGCACAGCGGGAAGAGATTCTTCTCCGGAAGCTGGTCGAAAATGTTGTAGATCACCTGCACGGCGTCGATCAAGCCGCTGCGAATCGCGCTGAGCCCGGAATCGGGATCGTGCTCCGACAGCGAAATTCCGGCGGCGCGGATCTTGCCCGAGCGCTTCAGGTCCTCGAAGGCGCGGCGCCAGTCGTCTCGATCCGCCCAATCGGACGTCCAAACGTGGAGCTGCAGCAGGTCGATCGACTCCATCGCCAGGTTGCGCAGGCTCTCCTCCGCGCACCTCATGATGTAGCCGTACGGGAAGACTTCCCGCATGCTCACGCCCCGCCCCGCCGGCCAGATGCCGTTCTTGGGCGGCGCCTTGGTGGCCACGTAGATCCGCGTGCCGGCATCCCGCACCACCTGCCCCACCAGCTGTTCGCTGTGGCCGTCGCCGTACGCCAGCGCCGTATCGACGAAGTTCACTCCCAGCTCGATGGCGCGCCGCAGCGCCGCCACCGATTCGTCGTCGGTCCCGCCCAGCCACTGCTTGCCGCCGATGCCCCAGGCGCCGAATCCGATGTCGCTGATCTCGAAGCCGGTCCTGCCGAGTTTGCGGTATCTCATCACTGCACCACCATCGTCACGCCGCTCTGGCTCGACGCGCCGCCCACTTGCAACACCACCGGAACGGCCCCCGCCGTAAGTCCGGCCGGCACCTGCAAGTTCACCTGGATCACTCCGGCGACACTGCCGGGCGACCCGCCGGCGTACTGCACCGTGGCCGTCTGTCCGCCGATCGTCGCCGTCACCGCGGCGACGACTGACGACACCGTGGCCGGTTGCCCGTCCTGTCCCGCGGGGTTCGTCTGGCCCGCGCCGGTCGCATACAGGGTCACGTATGAGCCCGCGCTGGCCGGGTGGTTCGGTCCGTTCACCGCTCCGTCCGCCACGTTGATCGCCAGGGCCTGCCCCGCGCCGCTTCCGTCCAGGGTGAAGATCGCGGGCGACGCCGCCACCACATTCTCCGTTGCGGGCGCCGACGTCTGCCCCTGGTACACGGCGACCACCCGCGCGGTGGGCCCCGTGACCTCGAACGGCACCAGCGCGCCCACCTGGCCGGCCGAAGTGTAAAGCAGCGGGACCAGCGTCCCGTTGATCGCCACGCTGGTGCCCGCCAGGGCGGTCGGCAGGCCGCCGTTGGCGCCCAGGGAGGCCTGCGTCAGCGTGCCCGGACCCAGGCCCGTGCCGTACAGCACCAGCACTTCGCCCGGCGCGATCGCGCCTGGCTGGTTGCTCGCGCCATTCACCACCGCGCTGATCGAAGTCCCCGCCGCCGTGAATTGCAGCATGCGGACGGCATTGTTGCTGCTGTCGGCGATATACACGTTGCCGGAGTTGTCGAGCGCCACCGCGGTAGCCCCGTTGATCTGCGCATTGATGGCCAGTCCGCCGTCGCCCGAATAACCCGTGGCGCCGTTGCCGGCGATGGTGGTGATGAAGCCGTAGAAGAGGATCTTCCGGATCCGCGCGGCTCCGTCCGCTACGATGAGGCTGCCGTTGACATCCACCGCGATGCCCGAGGGGCTGGCCAGTTGTGCGCTGGTGGGGGCGCCGCCGTCGCCACTGAAGCCCGGCAGGCCCGTCCCGGCTATGGTCGTGATGGCGCCGTTGGCCACTTTGCGCACCACCGCATTGCCCGAGTCCGCGATATACAGGTTGCCCGCCGCATCCACGGCCACCCCGCGCGGCAGGTTGAGCGAAGCGCTGGTGGCCGCGCCGCCGTCGCCCGCATAGCCCTGGCTGCCGTTCCCCGCGACAGTCGCGATCGTTCCGCCGGAGACTTTCCGCACGCGGTAGTTATTCAGGTCGGCGATGTACAGGTTGCCGGCCGCATCCACGGCCACGCCCGTAACCGTGCTCAGCATGGCGCCGGTGGCCGCCCCCCCATCGCCGCCGAATCCCGGCGTCCCGTTGCCCGCCACGGTGCTGATGGCTCCGCCGGCGGTCACCATGCGGACGCGGGCATTCTGCGTGTCCGCGATATAGAGGTTGCCGGCCGAGTCTATGGCCAGGCCCTCGGGCGCGTTCAGTTGGGCGCTGGCGGCCGCGCCCCCATCGCCCCCGAATCCCGCCGTCCCGTTGCCCGCGAACCGGGCGATGGTTCCGTCCCTGGTGACGCGCCGCACCTCGTGGTTGTTGGTATCCGCGATGTAAATGTTGCCCGAGGAATCCACCGCCACGCCCTCGGGCGAATTCATTTGCGCCTGCGTGGCTGGGCCGTTATCGCCCGAGAAGCTCGAGACGCCGTTACCCGCCAGCGTGCTGATGGTGCCCGAAGCTACCTTGCGGATGCGCAGGTTCTGCGAGTCGGCGATATACAGGTTGCCCGAGGAATCCACCGCCACCCCCGTCGGCAGGCTCATCTTCGCATTGATCGCCGGGCCGCCGTCGCCCGTGAAGCCCGGCACGCCCGTGCCCACCACCGTGGAGATATTGGCGCTGGTGTCGATCTTGCGAATGCGCGTGTTGCCGGTGTCCGCAAAGTATACGTTGCCGCTGGAGTCTACCGTCACCGATGCGGGCGCCAGCAGTATTGCGCTGGTGGCCGGGCCGGTATCGCCCGAGTAACCCGCGGCGCCGGTGCCCGCGATGGTGTTGATCAACCCGTCCGTGGTGACCTTGCGGATGCGCTGGTTGGCCGTATCGGCGATGTACACGTTGCCGCTCGAATCCACCGCCACGTCCGACGGTTTATACAGTTCCGCATCCGTGGCCAGCCCGGCGTCGCCCAGAAAACTCGGGTAGCTGTCGCCCGCAAACGCGTTGATCAGTCCGTCGGGCGTCACGATCCGGATCAGGTTGTCGCCGGTATCCGCGATGTACACGTTGCCGCTCGTGTCGATGGCCACGGCTGAAGGCGCGTGCAACAGAGCCCCGGTGGCCGGGCCGCCGTCGTTGAAGCTGCGCGCACCGCCGGGGCTCACGCCGCCGGTGCCCGCGAACGTGTTGATGATGCCGTCGGGCGTCACGATGCGTATCCGGTTGTTGCTCGAATCGGCGATGTACAGGCCCCCCGCATGATCGAAGGCGAGGCCCTGTGGATTGTTCAACTGTGCGTTCACCGCGGGGCCGCCATCGCCCGAGAATCCGGCGCGCGAATTTCCGGCCACCAGGGTGAGGGTGCCGCCGCTGCCCATCTTGAAGACCGAGTTGCCGCTGGAGAAATACAGGTTGCCCGCCGAATCCAGGGCCACGCGCCTGGGCTGGCCGATCGAAGTGCTGGCCGCCACCGCGGGCGTGGCCGGCGGCGCCCCCCCGGCAATGGTCGTGATGGAGTATTGCTGCGCGGAAGCGAGCGTACCGCCCGCCACCAACAGGAGAAACTTCAACATGTAAACCTCATAGGGCATCCGCCAGTGCGTCGAGCGCTTGCGCGCACCCCTGGCGGTCCACGTCGTAATGTGTAACGGCGCGCATCTGGCGCTCGTTGATGGCGTTGATCAGCACGCCGCGCTGCTTCAGCCGCGCGCTGATTTCCGCCGGGGCGGCGCCGGTTCCCGACACGTCGAAAACCACGATGTTGGTCGCCACCTTTTGCGGATCGATCTCGATTCCCGGAATGCGCCCGAAGCCCTCCGCCAGAAACCTGGCGTTGGCGTGATCGCCGCATAGCCGCGCGGGCGATTCGTCCAGCGCCACCAGGCACGCCGCCGCCAGCACGCCAACCTGGCGCATGCCGCCGCCCAAACGCTTGCGGTACAACCGCCCTTTCGCGATCAGCTTTTGAGCGCCCGCCAGGATGGAACCCGAGGGCGCCCCCAGGCCTTTCGAGAGGCAGAACATCACCGTGTCGGCGGGCGCCGCGATCTCGCGCACCGGAATCCCCATGGCCGCCGCGGCGTTGAATATGCGCGCGCCATCCATGTGCACCTTGAGCCCGCGCTCGTGCGTGCCGTCGCAGATCTGGCGGATGGTGCTCATGGGATAAACCGTGCCGCCCCACATATTGTGGGTGTTTTCGATTTCGACCAGCCCGGTAGGCGCCGAATACGGGCTGACCGGCTTGATCAGCCGCTTCACCTGTTCCCAGGAAAGGATGCCGTCTTCGGTCTGGATGGCGCGCACCACGCAGCCCGAAAACCACGCCACCATGGACAGCTCGTAATCCAGCAGGTGCGCGCGCGAATCGGCGATGACTTCCTGGCCATGCTCCGTGAGCAGCTTGACCGCGATGGTGTTGCCCATGGTGCCCGTGGGCACGAACAGCGCCGCCTCTTTGCCCGTGATTTCGGCGGCGCGCTGCTCCAGCCGGTTCACCGTCGGGTCTTCTCCATACACGTCGTCCCCGACCTCGGCCTCCATCATGGCGCGGCGCATGGCGGGAGTGGGCCTGGTGACGGTGTCGCTTCGCAGGTCGATCATATGCCCACAAACTCCTGGAAGACTTCATTGGAAAGCAGCACGCCGCGGCCCGTCAAGCGCAGCACGCCGTCCGCCGTCTCCAGCAGGCCGGCATCCACAAAGCGGCGGATGGGCTGCTCGAAGCGCCGCCATTCTTCGCCGGAGGGCCGTATGCCCGACATCAGCCGCAGGCCCACAAAGAAGCGCTCTTGGTCGAGGTGAGCTTCGTGGGGCGCGTCCCCGGCCGCTCCGTCGAGGTAATCCGTCATCGTCTCCGGGTTCTCGGCGCGCACCCGCCCGTCGAACGAATGCGCGCCGGCGCCGAAACCCACATACGGCTCCAGCCTCCAGTACTTGAGATTGTGCCGCGACTCGCACCCCGGCCGCGCGAAGTTGGAGATCTCGTAGCGCGCCAGGCCCATTCCGGCGAGCCGCTCGACGGCCGTTTCATAGAACGCCGCGATGTCCTCTTCCGGGGGCACCTCGCCCGCGCCGTAGCGCGCGCCGCCCGCCAGCAGCTCCTTGCCCAGGCGGCTGTCCTCATCGACTTCGAGCATGTACACGGAGACGTGCTCGGGAGCCAGCCGCTCGATCTGGTCGAGCGATTCGCGCCAGCTGCTTTCGGTTTGGCCGGAGAGTCCCGCGATGAGGTCGATATTGACCTGGCGTATGCCGGCCTCGCGCAGTATGCCGATCTCTTCGGCCACCATCGACGCCGTGTGCTTGCGCCCGCTGCGTCGAATCTCCTTCTCCACGAACGACTGCACGCCCAGGCTGGCGCGCGTGATGCCGCAGCGCACCCACGCCTCGGCCCGTGTCTCCACACCCCCGCCGGGCGCGACTTCGATGGTGGCTTCCGCCCACGGCCGGCCGGGGATGAGTTCCATCAGCGCGCTCAGCACATCCGGTTCCATTGCACCTGGCGTGCCGCCGCCGAGGTAAACGGTCTCGGGCCGCCACTGCCACCGGTGCGCGCGGATCTCCCGCGCGAGCGCCTCGAGATAGCGCGGCTCGAGCGCGCGGGGAAAGACCCCGGACGCAAAATTGCAGTACGTACACTTCTGCGCGCAGAAGGGATATGAGAGATAGACTCCGGGCACTCTCCTGATTGTAACGGGCCTAGCGGTGGGCGTGCCGCGCCACATTGTGAACCTGGAGCACGGCGGCGCGGTGTGCCCGCAGAATCATCGCGCCCGTGACGACCGCCGAGGCCAGCAGCCCGACCCGAATGTAGACGGCAGCGTGCATGCGCGGATCGCCGGCGACCTGCCGCATCAGTCCGAACGCCGCGCTGGCGGTGCACAAACCGAAGTAGAGCCGTTCGCGCAGGCAGCCGGCCATTGCCGCCAGCGCTGTGAGGATGCCGCTCACCACCAGGTACACGGCGGCCAGCAGCCACGCCGGAAACGGCGACGTCATCCGCAGCGGCCGCACGGCGGTGCGCGTCAGCAGCACGGCGATCAGCAGGAACGCCACGGTGTGGACCAGCGCGATCACCGCCCGCTTGTGATTCGTAAGAATGACGTACCGGCCCATGAGCACCAGGATAGCCCCAATGCGGTTCGCTCCAACGGAAAAGGTGGCATCCCGATCCAGCTCCAGCCGTGCGATTATGTGAGTCTGGGATTCCGGAATGCCGCTCCAGAACCGCGTGGACCCCTGCGGAACGATATTCTCCACGGACGCCCGCGGAACGTTCCTGGGCAACCGGGGCGGGCAGTTGCACAATCGGCAACGCGAGATCGTTCGCCAGTACGCGAGCCGGCGCTGGATTACCTGTCTCCTGGAATTCAAGGGCCGGCGGCGTTCGGTGATGTCTCCGGGCCATTACACGGAGCTGTTCTTCCTGGACGAAGCCGTGGCGCTCGCCGCGGGCCACCGGCCCTGTGCCGAATGCCGGCGGGAGCGGTTCAACGCCTTCCGAGACGCCTGGATTCGCTCCGGGATTCCGCGTGGAGGGGAAGCTGCTCTCGCGGATGAAATCGATCTCGAACTGCATCGCACGCGAATCGACCGCGGAAAAGGGAAGATCCGCTACCAGGCGTCCTTGAACCCGCTGCCCGATGGTTGCTTCGTTCAGATCGAGGGCTCCAGCTACCTGGTGTGGGGCGACGCGCTGCTTCTGTGGTCGCCGGCGGGCTACCTGAGGAAACGTCACCGGCCAAAGGACCTGGCTGTCACCATCCTTACGCCGGAACCGGTTGTGCGGTGCATTCGCCAGGGATACAGGCCTGAAATACACCAATCGTCGCTGGCACTGTGATCTTCGGCAGTTGCATATTCGCACCCAAACATCATAGTATTTACGAGCATGGCTTCCTCCGGCGCCTCGCCAGATTCGGGTACTCCTCCATTTGTGCCGGGGTTTGCCGAAGACGTTTTCATCAGCTATGGGCACATCGACAACGCCGGCAACTGGGTCAGCGCGCTGCACGACCGCCTGCTGGAGCGCGTGCCGGAGATCCTCGGCGCTCCCGTCCGCATCTGGCGCGACCGGAAGCTGGGCGGCGCGGACGCGCTCTGGGAGCTGATCGAGGACCGGCTCGCCAACACGGCCCTGTGCCTTTCGGTGGTCACGCCCCGCTACGTCACGTCGGACTCGTGCATGCGCGAGGCGCGGCGCTTCCTCGAATGCGCGGGAGCCAACGGCGGCATCAAAGTAGGGGACATGGTGCGGCTGGTTCGCGTGCTCAAGACGCCGTATGCGGCCGGCCGGGAACCGCCGGAAATGGCCGCCATCGCGACGCTCGGCTTTCAGTTCTTCCGCACCGACCCGCAAGCGTCCTCCACCTTCGAGGAGTTCCCCGCGGCGCCGGCGCTGCCCGGCTACGACGAGTTCTACACCACCAGCGAGAAGCTGGCGCAGGCCGTGGCCAAGCTCCTGAAGCGCATGCAGGCCGCGCGCGCGCAGGCATTGCCCGCTAAAACGGCTTACGTGGCCCACACCACGGCGGACCGCAAGCTGGACCGCGACACCGTGGTGAACACCCTGGCCAGCAAGGGCTTCCGCATCGTACCCGGCGAGAACCGCCCGGAGCTGGCGTCGGAGCTGACCTCCGACTTCGAGGCGCACTCCAAGGAATGGGACGTCGCCGTCCATGTTGTGGGCTCGCGCGCGGGGACCGTTCTGGAGGACGATCCGCGGCCCATCGTGCGCCTCGAATACGAGCTGGTGCGGGCCGCCGCGGTGAAGCCCGGCTTCCGCCAACTGGTGTGGATTCCCGACGGCCTGGGCGAACCGGACGCGGCCCAGGGCCAGTTCCTGGAAGAGCTGAAGACCGTGGGTGACGGAAAAACCGAGATCCTGCGCACGGGGCTCGCCCGGCTCATCGATACGGTCAACGACCAGTTGAACAAGAAGCCCGCGGTCAAGCGGACGGACAAGGCCCGGTCGGTGTTCCTCATGTGCACGCGCGACGACCTGGAGCACCCCGGATTCAAGGCCATCCGCAAGTACCTTCTGGACAACGGAATCTACTATGAGGAGCCGGCGTTCGACGGCGATCCCGCCATGCTGGAGGAGCTGCGCAACCAAAGCATCTCGTCCACCGACGCCGCGCTCATCTATTACGGCACCGCGCCTGACGGCTGGGTGCAGATGATGCGGATCGCCCTGCGCAAGACGCTGGCCTCGGCGGCCAACCGCGCGAAGTACGTTCGCACGGTGTACCTGTGCGAGCCGCCCGATCCGCTCAAGAAGAACAAGTACCTGGACCTGCCGGCGCGCGAAGTTCCGGAGCCCGGGTATCCGCCGCTGCTGGTGCTGGGCGATTGCGAGCCCTTCGTCGAGGACAAACTGGCGCCGTTGTTCGATCATCTGGCGGAGGGCGCGCCATGACGGCGGGCGTGGCCGGGCAGGATACGATGCAGCCGTTTCCGGGGCTGCGGCCCTTCGAGGAATCGGAGGTGGACCTGTTCTTCGGGCGCGAGGGGCAGAGCGCCGAGGTGATCGCCACCCTGGCGCGCCACCGGTTCGCGGCGGTGCTGGGCAACTCCGGAAGCGGCAAATCGTCGCTGGTGCGCGCGGGAGTCCTGCCGGCGCTGAAGGCGGGCCTGCTGGCCGGCGCCGGAGAGCGCTGGACCTTCGTCGTCATGCGGCCCGGCAACGATCCCGTGGGCAACCTGCTGGACGCGCTGCAAGCGGCCGGGTTGTGCGAAGACACGAGCCGCGACGATCTGCGGAGCGACCCTCTCTCGGTCCTCAGCGGCATTCGCAAGTGCTTCCGGACGACGCCGCGCATGCGCTCGAACGTCCTCATCCTGGCCGACCAGTTCGAAGAGCTGTTCCGCTTCTCGGCGCGCCTGGAAAGCGCGGTCGCGGACTACGACGAGAAGGCCGCCTTTGTCTGCCTGCTGCTGACCAGCATGGCGCACGAGCAGGCCGCCGAACCGGGGGCGTCGGTGTACTGCGCCATCACCATGCGGTCGGACTACCTGGGCGAGTGCGCGCAGTTCGGCCAGCTCGCGGAGATCATGAACCGCGCCCAGTACCTGGTCCCGCGGATGACGCGCGACCTGCTGCGCCAGACCATCGAGGGGCCCATCGGCCTGGCCGGCGCGCGCATCGCCCCGCTGCTGGTTCAGCGGTTGCTGAACGACACCGGCGAGGACCCGGACCAGTTGCCGCTGCTGCAGCACGCCCTGATGCGCACGTGGCAATACTGGCAGGGCCACCACAAATGGGACACGGAGATCTCCGAAGCGGATTACGTGGCCATCGGGACCATCCAGAAGGCGCTCTCGCTGCATGCCACGGAAGCCTGCCAGGAGGCCATCCCGCTGAGCCGCGGCGGCGCCACGGTGATCAAGCGCATGTTCCAGCGGCTGAGGAACCGCGACGACAAGGGCGGCGAGGTGAGGCATCCGACCTCGGTGGTGGACTTGTGCCGCGTTTCCGGGGCCACGCTGGCGGAGGTGTCCGCGGTCATCGATTGCTTCCGCGGGCGCGGGCGCACCTTCCTGACACCCTTCGAGGGCCCGCTGGAGGAGGGCACGGTCATCGATGTGACCCACGAATGCCTGCTGCGCAAGTGGGACACGCTGGCCAACGAGTGGGCGGACGAAGAGGAAGAGTCGCGCCACATCTATCTCCAGCTGGCCAACCGCGCGCCCGACGACTACCTGCGGGACGCGATGCTGGCCCGCGCGCTGGAATGGTGGACCGAGCGCCAGCCCAACCTCTACTGGGCCGTGCGCTACCATCCGGCGTTCGAGCAGGCCGAGGCGCTGCTCAACGCCAGCCGCGCGCGCCGCGACGAGGAGCTGCGGAGCCGGGAGCAGGAACGCCAGGCGGAGGAGGAGCGGAAAATCGGCGAGGCGCGCCGCGACGCGGAAGCCAAGGCCAACGTCGAGCGCAGCCAGGCGCGCAAGCGGGCGGCGTACATCCTGGCCTTCCTGGCGCTGGCGGTGGCGGGCTTCAGCGGGTTCGGCTACATGCAAGTGCGCGCGAAGTCGCGGCTGGCCACGGCGCAGTTGCTGGCCGCCGAGGCCGCGATCGCGTCGCAGAGCGACGGCCTGCTGAACGTGAGCGCGCTGCTGGCGGCGGAGAGCTACCGCCGCGACGAGAATCCGCAAGCGCTCACCATCATGGCCGACGCACTGTCGATGCTGCCGCAGTTGAAGGGCGGCTTGCCCGGACAGGCGCTGAAGACCAGTCTGGCGGCCTACAGCCCGGATGGAACGCTGATCGCAGCCGCCAGCGGCAACGATGCGCTGCTGATGGACTTCAAGACCGGCGAGGTGAAGGGCCGCCTGCATCACGATACCGCCATCGAAGTCCTGCAGTTCGCGGGGCCGCTCCTGGTCACCCTCACGGCGGAGGGCAAGCTGTGGGCGTGGCCGTGGGGAAAGGCCGGCGGCCAGCCGCAGACGTTTTCGTGCGGGACGCTGGTGAGCGCGATCGCTTCGACGCCGGACGGGACGACGCTGGCTTGCGCTTCCCTGCTGCCGGCCAGCGCGGACAAGCCCCAGGAGCCGCAGGTCACGGTCTGGAAGCTGGACCCCGGCAAGGCGAGCGCGCGGCAGTGGCTGCCCCGGCTGCCGGACGGAGTCTCGACCATCAACGGCATCGCCCTGAACGCCAACGGCAGCCGCATCGCCCTGGCGGAGGGGCAAGAGCTGCTGGTGTACGACGTGTTCCGCGGGCTGCGGTCGCCGGTGTGGGTGGACGCCAAGATCCTCACCGTGTCGGCGGCCCAGCCGGACCAGCACGATTTCTACTTTGCGGATGCGGCCGGAAGCGTGTGGGCATGGAGCGCGGACACCACCAGCCCGGTGCTGCAGATCTCCTCCGAGCCGCGGGCCCTGATCCCGGGCAGCCAGAATCTGCTGGCCGTGGGGGGCGCCGACGGCGCGGTGAAGGTGTGGGACACCAGGGGCGGGTCGCAAGTGGCGAGGCTGGTGGTATCGGCGCCGGTGTCCACGATCAGCATCGCGCCGGATGAAAGCGAGCTGCTGGTGATTGGCTCGGACGAAAAGCCGCAGCGCTATTCGTTGGAAAGCAACGTGGCGGTCCCGGTGGACTTCGTCCGCTCGGCCGAGTTCTCGCCGGACGGCACCCTGGCGGTTCTGGAGGCGGACAGCGGGAACGTGGTGGTAGAGATGAAGGGCGGGCCGCGGATCGAAACGACGGGCTCGGTGCCGCAGCCGATCGCCATCAGTCCCGACAACCAGCGCATCTTCGAGTCCCGCCAACTGCCGGGAGCCGCGCAGAGCGCCGCCAGGTTCTCGTGGGGCATATCCGGCTTCGCCAACGGCAGCGTGGGAGACCGGATGTGCACGGTGGAGCTGCCGGAGCGGTACCTGGCAAACCCCGGGTTCACCTTCAGTCCCGACGGCCGGTACCTGGCGGCGTTTCTGAAGCCGTGGCACGCTCCGGGAAAGCCCGCTGCGAGCACGGGCATCAAGGTGTGGGACGGGCACACCTGCAAGGTGGCCGGGGAGCTGGATTTCGCCGCCGACGTGGTGGCGTTCGCGTTTACTCCGGACAGTCAAAGCATCGTCCTTTCTTACTCCGGGCGGCTGAAGCGGTTCGACCTGGGGAACCACTCGGCCGCCGATCTCGCAGGCATCGGCCAACCGTACGCCGGAGCCCTGCGGTTCAGTCCGGACGGAGCCATGCTGGCGATTGCCGCCGGAACCTCGCCGGTGGACGGCGGGAAGAAGACCACGCGGGGGCCGGAGACCGGCACCGTGACGCTGTGGCGCTGGCCGGACATGCAGCAGGCGCAGGTCCTGAACCTTCCGGGCAACCTGCCGTTGCTGGCGTTCAGCGCCGATTCGTCGAGCGTGGTGACGGCCGGCGCCGACCGCCCGGTTCGCGTGTGGAGCATCAAAGACGGCAAGGAGCTATGCCGCTTCAGTCCGGGCTGGCCGATCTTCGCGCTCTCGATGGCGCCGGACGGCTCGGTGGCGGTGGTCACGCGCCGGGGCGTTTCGGTGAACAAGTGGAAGTTCCCGGGCCTGCTCAAGGAACTGTGCGGCCGCGTGGACGGCGCCTTGACCAAGGAAGAATGGGCCCACTACGTCCCCGGCGAGCCGTATCAGAGGACTTGCCCGAAGTAGGAAATCACAAGAGCGAGCTTCGCTCGCCTGGCGGGTTGACAACCCGCCGCAGGTTGCCAACCTGCCCCACAGAATCAGCGGCGGCGGGCCACCATCCGGGTGTGAAGGACCGCCATCAGGCGGGATTCCACTTCCTCGGGAACCCGCGCGGTACACATGTCCCGGCAAAGGCGCACCGTCAGTTGCGTGGTCTGGCAGAGGATGAGACACTTACGGCACTTGCCCAGATGCTCGTCGAATTCGGCGCGCACGCCGGAGTTCAACTCGCCATCGAGGTAGTCGCACAGCGACGACAGGCATTGGCGGCAGTTCAGCATTACACCGCGGCCGCCTTTTGTTTGGGCCGCTCGGCGGACCAATCGGGACCGCGGCGCGCCTTGATAGCTTCAAAATCGGCCCTGGCGAGATCGTCCTGGTTCTCGGGAAGCATCAGCTCCCAGACCGGAAAGAAATCCTCGCCGACGTCGAGGCCCTCGAGGCACCCACGAGGGCCGTATACGAATTCGTGGCAGGCTTCGAACCCCATCTTTCGAAGGTCTTCGACAGCCTGGTCGAGATCGTCGATCGGTATCACGCCGTTCCTCCCGCTCTATCGGATTCCAGCCAGCTCCTGGAGAAGATGCCAGTTCTCGAGCCGCTCCTGCTGCGTGGCAAGCAGCGTCGGCGAAGCTTTGCCTTCCTTGTCGAAGTGTTTGGCAAACCGGCCCTCGGTGCGCGCGAAATAACAGAAGTCGATCTGTTCGCCGGTTTTGGGATGGACGTACCAGTCGTCCTTCACGTTGGGATTGCCCACGAGGGAGAGGCGCTCCTTGAAGCGCGAGCCCTTGCGGGGATCGTAGATGAAGACCGGGAAGCTGCGCGAATCGGCGGCCAGCTTGGCCTGGTGCTCGGCCATGTTGTCGCCGACGCCGTGCTCGGGCTGGCAGGTGGTGAACACGTTGACAATGGCCGGCCCGGGGAACTGGTTGGCCTCGAGGACCGCTTTGAAGAAATGGTTCATGTGGGCGCAGGTGGTCTGGGCCACGTAGACGTCCTTGTGCATCATGCAGATGTTGGCCAGCTCCTTGCGGTTCTCCTTCTTACCGGAGATGGCGGAGCCGTGGTAGCTCATCTTGGCGTCCTGGCCTTTGAAGGAACTGGTGGAAGCCTGTCCGCCGGTGTTGGAGTAGACCTGGGTATCGAGCACGAGGACCTTGATGTCGGCGCCGGAGGCCATCATGCGGGAGAGGGACTGGAAGCCGATGTCGTTCATGGCGCCATCGCCGCCGATGATCCAGAGCCGCTTGTTGCGCCAGCCAAGCTGGTCCCAACGGGCGCGCACGCCCATAGCGTCGGCGGGCGCGTTCTCGAACAGCGAGTTGGTCCACGAGACGCGGTACGGATTGTAGGGATAGGTGGAGGTATAGACGGTGTTGCAGCCGGTGGCCGCCACGATGCCGATGTTTTCCTGGCCGTAGACGAAGCCGGTGGCGGCGAGCATCATGCGCAGCGCGGTGGCTTCGCCGCAGCCCATGCAGGAGCCGGCGCCGCCGACGTACAGCAGGGAGCGCTCGGTGAGCATCATGTCGGCGAGGGCCTTCTCGTTGATGAACTTGGCGGGCGTCTCGGGCATGGCCTTGTACATGTTCCAGGCCGTGCGGTACCACTGCATGTTGTCGTCGTTCTTGCGGACCATGCGGAGGGCGTCGTGGTCGCCGCAGGCGTCCACGCACTCGGCGCAGCCTTTGCACTTGGTGGGATCGATGAAGATGCCGAACTTGCCTCCGCCCACGCCCTTCTTCTCGGGAACGTTGAAGTACTTATTGGTCAGGGACCACTGCTCGGCCATCGATTTCCGCAGGGTTTCATCGGCGATGCCGGCGAGGTGTTCCTCGAGCGTGGCGGGCTCGGCGACTTTGCCGAGGATGGCGGTATCGGGGCACTCGGTGACGCACTCCATGCAGCCCACGCAATTGACGCCGATGAATTCGGGGATGTCAGGAGCGATGTAGCTGAAGTCGCGGAGGGCGCCGGTGCCGGCGGGAACAATCGAGCGGGCCGACTGGTCGTCGGCCGGGAGTCCCCTTTCGGCGAGGCCGCTGTTATATGCGCCGACCACGCGGTCGTTGAAGTCGGCGATATCCACTACGTTGGCGCGGATGTCTTCGTAGCGCGCCTCGAATGGCATAAGCTCTGTCATACGCTGCCACCTCCCGATGCCATCACCCGCAGGGCCGCGTTGGCGCGGTCGGCCGCCTCGGTGGAGAGCATCACGTGGCGGGGCACCTCGATGGCCTCGTGATAGCCGCGGCGGACGGCCTCCAGGTTGTCCTGCACGACGCGGTCGCCGCGTTTTCCGAAATACTTGCGCAGGGACTTTTCGACGCCGCGGAATACCTCTTCCTCGCTGAGCGCGAGCTCGGTCTGGAACGGCGTGACGCGGAGGAAGATGCCGAGGAGCACGATGCCCTGCATGCGCTGGACCAGGTCGGCGCGGGAGGAGACCTGCTGGGCGATGAGGACGGTATCGAGGGCGAAGAGGCGCGCGTTTTTGTCGCTCATGGTTTTGCGCGCCCACGCGGGGACGGATGCCCAGACCTCGGCGGGATCGGTTTTCTGGCTTTGCACGAAGACCATGCCGCCCTCGGAGAGGCCGGCCAGGGGGTTCTCCAGGTTGAAGGCGTTGACGTCGTTGAGGGCCACGAACTCCACCTGCTCCAGCTCCGAATGCACGCGGACATGTTCCCGGGCGATGGTGAGGTAATAGGTGGTGGGCAGGCCCTTTTTCTCCGAGCCGTACTTGGGGTAGGCCTGGACGTCCATGCCGAAGACTTCGCCGGCAATGGTGGCGATTACCTTGTTGGTGGTGACCGATCCGTAGCCGCCGACGGAGTGGCCGCGCATGGAGAACGATCCGGGCGTGCGCACGTCGGGATCGACGGTGACCGAGAGGGCGGTCTCGTGCTTGATGCCGACGGTGAAGTAATGGCGCGGCTGGGGGCTGCGCATGTTCTCGACCATGGCGATGAAATCGCCGGCGCGGACGTCGCGGCTTCCGAGGCCCGCGGAGCCGCCGGTGAAGCGCGGCATTTTGGCGACGTGCGGATATCCGTGAGTGCCGGCCATGGCGTCGGCAAAGGAGGCCTTGAGCTCGGCGAGCTGCGGGTTGGCCTGCATCATGGGGATATCGAGGCGCTCGATGACGGCGATGGCCTTGACGTGCCGCAGGGCGCGGACGACCTCGACGGAGGGGAAGGGGCGGAAGCAGGTGAGGTGCAGAAGGCCGACCTTGAGGCCGAGGCGTTCGCGCATGTAATCGACGGCGGCTTCGGCGGTCTCCATCATGCAGCCGGAGCCGACGATGGCGTAATCGGCGTCGTCGAGGCGGTAGGGCATGACGACGTCGTAGCGGCGGCCGGTGAGCCGGTAGAACTCCTGCATGGCGCTTTTGACGGCGGGCAGGACGCGGTCGTAGAAGCGGCGCTGGGCGATCTTGCCCTTCATGTAGCTGTCCTGGTTCTGCACGACGCCGGACATGAGGGGGATCTGGGGATCCATCAGGTTGCGGATGTGCTCGGCGGGACTGCCGACGAACAGGCGCATCAGGTCGGGCTCGGGGAGGCGGACATTCTCGATGGTGTGGGTGGTGAGGAAGCCGTCCTGCACGTTGAGGAACGGCGTTTCGGTTTCCTCGGCGATGCGGCGGCAGATGAGCGCATAATCGCCGGACTCCTGGGCATTGCGGGCGTAGAGCACGCCCCAGCCGCAGTCGGCGACGCCGTAGACGTCGTCATGGCCGGCGTGGACGTTGAGCGATTGCGAGGTGAGCGCGCGGGCGCCGATGTGGAAGACAATGGGCAGGCGCTTGCCGGAGATGGTGTAAAGCACCTCCTTCATGAGGATGAGGCCCTGGCCGGAAGTAAAGTTGGTGACGCGTCCGCCGGCGACGGCGAAGCCTTCGCAGGTGGTGGCGGCGCTATGCTCGGACTCCGGTTCGATGAAGGCCAGCTCGTCGCCCCACAGGTTTTTCCCGCCGTTGGCGACCTCGACCTGGTAGCCGCCGCCCATGGTAGTGGACGACGTAATGGGATACGCACAAGCACCCTGTGTGATGTGAGTCTCAACCCACACCACGGTACCAGCGCCGTCAGACGTGGTAGGAATACCCGGGAACTGTGGTTTGATTTCCGCCTCGTGAAGAGACGGGTAGGTTTTGGACGGCGCCCCGATGAGGACCGAACTCATTTCCCCTCCTTGGTTACCCGACGCCAACAGCCTGGGTCCCTAAAAAAAGACCCAAATCTCTAGATGGAAGTAAGCCTATCACAAAAGCCGGCGGGTGGGGTAGCGGGAGAAGTAACCGGACCAATTGGGTTTGTCGGGAGGATTTCGGGAGCGGTGGGGGAAGCGCTCCCTTGCTCGCCACAGCGCGAGTACGGCCGCGGCTCGGCAGGCCGCGGGCCGGGTTCGAGATCGGGGTGCGGGAGCGGCCCGGTTTCGGATTCCGGGGGTTTGCAGCCGGTCTCCGGGACGGGTGGCTCGGGTGGCGGGACGGCCGGGGGCAGCGGCGGCGGAACGTCCTTAGGCGGAGGTTCGATCCAGTGCACGGTGACATCCTGGGGGCAGCATTTGAGCCGGAACTCCTGGAGGCGGATAAGCTCGCGCATGGCCCGGGCAAAGGAGCGCTCCATGCGGTTTTGAGCCTGCCAGAGGCGGTCGAGGAGGAGGACCTCAGGCTGGGCCTCGAGCTTCTGCCGGTAGACGTTTTCCTCGGCGGCATCCATGCGGGCAAGTTTCCAGTGGTTGATGGCCATCTGTTCGAGATAGAAGCGCTCGGAGGGGGTTTCGGGCTGCCATTCGGCTTCCAGGCCATCGCAAAGCTGCTGAAATTCCTCGGGGTTTTCGCCGGGGAGGACGACCCGGCGGGCGCGAAGGCCGTGACGCAGGGAGTTGAGGCTAACGGCGGCCTTTCCCTCGGGAGTTTTGGGGCCAGTCGACAGAAGCGCGTTGCGACGATTGGCCTCGATTTGCTTGAGTGATGCCATAATTTTTGACCAGCAAAGCCAAATTGGAGGCTGGTTTCAGACCAGCGGAACCAAATTTCGGCAGGGGGTGAACTGCTCGAGTCCCTCCTCTTCCAGGCTACGACCCTGGATGGGAGGATCCGGCCGGCTGGATGGGCGGGGCGGGCGCAAGTGGTTTGTTTTTAATACCAGGATGTCTGAAAATAAAGTGCGAAAGGCTGTGACCGGGGTTTTCGGGGGAGGCGGGATTTTGGGGTGTGGGGAGTAAGGGCATTGTAATCAACGGGCTAGCGGGATTCAGGAGTTGGGGCGACCACTTAACGTTCCTTCAGAAAGAGCCGATGAGAACGGCGGGGGGGCATGCGCAGATCCCTAGCAATCGGAACGAGTGCGGCGGTGGCGGCAATCTTTACGCACGGCATGGTCTATTCCGCCATGGATTTGAATGGGCTTTTGCCGAATTTCGACGTACCAAGGATTCTTCCAGCACATGCTGTTGGCAACGGAGGGGCTGTGGAGTTACGCCCACGGATGGCAACCGATGAGCCACATTCGCGACTTCGGACGTTTTTACGCTCAGACGGTTCACCTGATTTGCCCATTGCTCGGGTTCGCTCTCTACCGGATCGCTTCCCGGCACAAGGTGGGCATCAACTTCTGGAAGCCGATTGGGATTGCCTTGCTGCTAACCATCCCGCATAGTTCCCTTGTTCTAGCACCCTTCTACGCATTGGGTTTCAAAGAACCATGGGTTGAAGTGGCACGAACACCGCTCATCGTGTTGTTGATGGTGTGGAGCGTGGGCGCGGTCAGGTTCTCTAAGCCTCACATCCCGACAACCGAATCGCCGGCGACGGCCTGATCCAAAAGACCGCAAAGCGCCCTGTGAAGTTCCTGGCCGACTTCTCCGGGCCGTTTCGAGAACCGGTTCAGTCCGGTAATCCCTGTTTTCTGGCCAGAACCACCCGGAGACGGAAGCGGGCGTGCAAACTGTAACCATATGGGTTACACTGGTTCATTCAGGCTAAGCACGCTGACCGGCTCCGGCTGATCCTCGGCCGTTTGAACGTGGCAGCGAGCGCCCAGGACATGGACTTGCCTGGTTTGAATCTCCACGAACTGCACGGTCCGAGAAAGGGTACGTGGGCCATTAAGGTGAGCGGCAACTGGCGCGTCACCTTCACATGCGTAGGGAGGGACGTGGACCGCGTCGACTACGAGGACTACCACTAAGGTCAAATATGAAAATGCACAATCCGCCGCACCCGGGAGAGGTTCTCAAGACACTGTGCCTGGAACCCCTGAATTTGACCGTCACCGAAGCTGCTCGATCTCTCGGAATAAGCCGCAAAACGCTGTCCGCCATCCTTAACGCCCGTGCGGGTATCAGCCCAGAGATGGCCGTGCGTCTCTCCATTGCCTTCAATACCAGTGCGGAGAGTTGGTTGAATCAGCAGCTTCAGTACGATCTGTGGCACGCAGAACGAAGCAGAAAGCGGCTGCACGTGACGAGGCTGACCGCCGCCTGATCTGCGTCCAAATGGCTGATCGCCGCCACTCCGGGCAAAGCTTTTAGACGATATCGCCGTTTTTTTGCCCAGAAGGGCCAGCCGTAACGGATCATGGCACGCTCAACGATCCCACTGCTTGCCAATTTGAGTTCGCGGTATTGCTGCGCGCGGCGAGGAAGAAGAGCTGGTTGCCGGCGAAGGTCGGGGAGAAGGTGATGGGGAGCGTCAGGGTGAGGGTGTTGCCGCTGCCCGCGATCGAACTCCCCGTTCCGGTAACCGAGCACTGGCTGTTGCTGACGGTTCCGTTGCCCGGCAGCACCATCCCTGAATATGGACCGCCGGCATCGCCCGCATTGTCCACCAGCAGGACTTGCTGCGCCGCCGGCACGATCGCCAGGTAACAGGCGTTCCGGCCATTGATAGCGCTGTTGATCAGGATGTCGGCCACAGTGATATCCTGCCAGCCGTTGGTGTCGGTGAAGGTGAAGGTGTAAGTGGTGGGGCCGAGGCCGCTTGTAGACGCCGGACTCATGCCGCTCACCCAGGGACCCGGGGGCACCGCGCCGGGATCGTTCCAGGTGCCCAGCGCCTGCCATCCGGAGTTAGTGCCGGACTTGTCCTGCGCCGATGTGTAGACCACTTTATTGCCAGCGAAGCTCGCGCTGAAAGTGATGGACAGGGTGAGGGTGAGATCGTAGCCGCTGCCGCTCACCGAACTGCCGGCGCCGCTGATGGTGCACTGGCCGTTGCTGATGGAACCGCCACCGGGCAGCACGAGGCCTTGATACGGCCCACCGGCATCGCCGGCATTGTCGATCAAAAAGACCGAGCCGGAATTGGCGCCGGAAGGGACGAAGGCGATGTAGCAGGCCTGGCGGCCATCGAGCGCGCTGTTGATCAGCACATCGACCACCGAGAGATTCTGATAGCCGCTGCCGTCGGAGAAGGTGAAGGTGAAAGCCTGCGAGCTGCCGGCGCCCGAAGTGGGAGCGTTGGACGCGGGCGCGGGGCCCCCGGGTTGAAAAGTCGCGCCGAGGAACGGGCTCCAGGTGCCGCCAGTGCCGCCTTGCTGCGGGTTGCCACCTTGCTGCGTGATCACGAAGTCCGGCCCATCGCTTAGGCCGAATTTCGTCACCGCGATCGCGGTAGTGGAAGATCCGGAAGAGAAATGCACGGCGGGTTGAAATGTGCCATCGCCATTGCCCAGCAGGTACGAGCCTTCGGATTCGCCGCAGCAGCTCAGAAGGACCAGGTCGAGCTTGCCATCGGCGTTCAGATCCATGGTGGCGGCTACGGTGCCATCAGTGACTGTGGGCAAAGCGGACGCCTCACTGAATCCGCCGGCGCCATCGCCGAGCATGATATCGAGCTGCGGAGCGCCGCCCGTCGCGATGTCCAGCTTGCCATCGCCATTGAAGTCGCCGATGGCTATGAAAACCTGGCCCTCGCTCGTACTCTGCAACGGAAAGGTGCGCGCTGCCGCGAACGTGCCGTTGCCTTGACCCAAAAAGACAGCGAGGGTTTGGGGTGCTCCGAAGGTGCTACCCAGCACAGCGGCAATGTCCAGTTTGCCATCGCCGTTGAGGTCCGCCGCCGCCACTGCGGAGGGATGCAGCCCGCCGGTTGCAAGGGAAATCGGCGGCTGGAACGTTCCGTTGCCGTTGCCCAGCAGCACCAGCAGCGTGCCCGCATCGGAGCCCGCTTCGCCGGGCAGCGTTCCGTATGCCGCGACTGCCACATCCAGTTTCCCGTCGCGATTGAAATCTCCGAGCGCAATGCTCCCCGCGTTTTGATTGACGGTCGTGCTGATGGGCGCCCGCAGCGTTCCATCTCCGTTGCCCAAAAGCACGCTCACCGAGCCCGGCCCCTCAGTCTCGGGATATGAAACACCTCCGTTGGCCACGATCACATCCGGTTTACCGTCTCCGTTGATATCGCCGATTGCCACCGCCAGCGGCGATGGTGAGGGTTGGCCGAGCGAATAACCTACGGGCGCGTTGAACTGCCGGGCCGATTGCGCCATCACGACGGAAACGTCACTGGAGCCGCCAGTGATGACGATGTCGGGGAAGCCGTCGCCGTTCAGGTCGGCGGCGGCAACTCCCGTTGGCGACCCGCCAATGGAAAACAGCCGCGGTGCATAAACGGCTCCTTGCGGCGAGACGATGATGAACCGGGTGGAGCCGCTTATATCATCGGCCGTGAAGATGACGGTGTAGCCGTCGGAGGTGGGCATCGGATAGAGCGATGCGGGGTACGCGGCAACGGCGTACGCCGCGGGCGCCTGGAAGGTCCCATCTCCCTTCCCGGAAAGCACGACCAAGGCATTGGAAGTCCGGCATGCCACTACCAAGTCGAGATTGCCATCATGATTCAGGTCAGCATAGGCGAGGAAGTCCAGGGAGATGGGGATTGAAGTGGAGGCGGGCGAGCCCATTTTGCCAGCCTTATTAATCAACGTGGTGACGTTGCCCTGCTTGCCGCTGGGCGATACGTTGGCGACCGCCAAGTCCGGTGCGCCGTCGCCGTTCAGGTCCAGAGCGAGCAGCGAGACCGGGAAACCCGGCCCCGCGGGATACGTGACGGCGGCGCCGAAGGTTCCATCGCCGTTGCCGGGCAGGATCGAAACCGTCGTCGCCGCATTGTCGTTGTTATTGGCCAGTGCGATATCGATCTTGCCATCGCCATTGAAATCGGCGGCGGCAATGGTTTGGGCATAGACGCCGGCCGGGATCAGCTTCGGGCTTCGGAAAGTTCCATCGCCGTTGCCCAGGAGGATGGATACGCCGCCGGTCCCCGAACTATTGGAATAGGTGATGGCTAAGTCGAGCTTGCCATCGCCGTTGAAATCCGCCGCGACCACTTGGCTGGTTTGAACTCCGGGTGTGAATCCGGCCGGGAATACGTTGGTCGAAATGACGGAGCCATCCGCGGCCAGGAGCCGGATGGTCACGCCGACTGGGCTGACCCCAATTTCGTCGGGGAAGCCATCCCCGTTCAAGTCCGCCAGGGTGGCGGACTGGGAGGCCTGTCCGCTCACGAGCGAATATTGCGAAGTCGCATGGGACCCGAGCCCGGGAGGATGTCTCTGGGCCACGAAGCTGGTGTCGTCGCCGAACCCATACGCGTCAAAGATTGGGGGCTGTTCAGCGGCCTGAAGCCAAATCTGGCTTCCAAGGGCCTTGCCGCAGTCATGTTCGAGGAAAGCTGCGAGACTGTTGTCACCCTCGATGACGAGCAGGGGTTCGGGATAGATACCTTCAACATTGTTGCCTAGGTCATAGATGTACCACCGGGCTGGGTAACTAACACCGCCGGGACCGGAGGAAGATCCAATGATGTCCAGCTCGTAGGTTATGGTGATGTGGGTCGCCGAGTTGGTGATTTCATATATGCCGTCACCGTCGTCTTTGCATGTATACCCCGCCGCTTGCCCCATTGACGGCCGGGCCGCCAGCACGAGGAATACAGCCAAAGCGAGAAGTCGTATCACTGGAAAGGCCTCCTTATAACGCGCATCTTCCGATCTTAACCCCATCGCATTATGGTACGCTAACGGATCGCACGCGCGGCGAGGAAGAAGAGCTGATTGCCGGTGAAGCTCGGTGAGAACGTGATCGGCAGAGTCAGGGCGAGTGTGTTTCCGCTTTCACTTGCGGCGGCGCCCGCGCCCGTCACCGAGCATTGGCTGTTGGAGACGGTTCCCGAGCCCGGAATCACCATCAGGCGGGATAGGCAACGAGCCACGGCGTAGATGTGATATGCGCCGAATTTCAGCAGGACCTTGGGCGGCGAGGCTTCCAATCGAGCCGCTTCGGCGTAATGCGTTATGTGGCAGACGTGCGCGCGAAAGTCCTTAAGCAGTTACCGTAACGGCGCTTCGCGCGTTCGGATACAAAAGCCAACGTCGAGATTGCGTTTACGACGCGGTAGGAGGCTTGCCCGCCGCTTTCGCGTTTAACGCCCGCACGCTCTTGATGGACCAGAGCGATACGAAGAAATTGAAGACCGACAGCGCAAACGCAACCATGGCGAAGGCTTCAATGGGCCATTCGTGGAGATTAAGGTCAGCCATAAGCGGCATCGTAGCACAGGTAGCGCTCCGGCGCGGCTCGCGCGAGCCGCAGGCAGGAGCGCCTGCGCCACAAGAAAAAGGGGCGGACCCAGACGGGGCCGCCCCTGGACGCGCGGATGCCGTTAGAAATGGAGGCGGATGCCGAACTCCATCTGGCGCGGAGTGTTGGACTGGCTGGTGACCACGCCGAAGCTGGCGGGGGTATCCAGGCTGAGGGTCGGATTGGACGCCTGGAAGTGGTTCAGCACGTTGGTGATCTGAACGCTGAAGGTGGCCCCCACGCGCTCCCTCCAACTGAAGTCCTTGGTGACCTGCGCGTCCACGTTCCAGGTGGGGAAGCCGCGGATGTTGCCGTTGCCGCCGCCGCTGGTATCGTAGCCCAGGACCAGGCGCCGGAATTCGCCGAATATGGCGTTGGGGTCGGTGAACATGTTGATGCCAGACCCGCCGCGGGTAGCATTTCCATTGATGCCCGCGCCGCTGGCCACGGTCACGTTGTAGTTGGCCGAATTCCCGCCGGTGAAGGGCACCACCAGGGGCGCGTTCTCGTGGCCGTTGGTGTTGCCGGAACTGCAATTGATTTCGCCGAACGACTGGCAGTTGGTATTGGCGCCCCCGGAGATGCTCACGGCCAGGGGAACGCCGCTCTGAGCGGTGAACAGCGGAGCGATATTCCAGCCACCCAGCACGTGGTGCAGCAGACCGTGCCCGTGGATCAGGGAACTGGAGGTCCAGAACATGGTGAGGTTGTACACGAAGCGGATGTCAAACGGCTGAGGCCCGTACATGGAGTGAAGGTCCCAGGGGTTCAGAGCGGTGTAGGAGCTGGTGGACTGGGTGTATGCGCCGGTGCCCAGGGAACGGTTGAAGGTGAAATTGGAGACCGCGGTCAAGCCGTGCCAGTTGCGCATTTTGAGGGAGAAGAACCCGCCGTTGTAGTTGGACCAGCCCTGGCTGTTGATGAGCTCGAACGACGAGATCTGCTGGGCGACGTTGCCGCCCACGACGCTGTTGGAGGTGCTGGGCATGGTGCGGCCGAGGGTCCAGGAGGACAGCTTGTTCAAGGCGGCCCACATGTCGTACACGCGGGTGGTGGTGATGTTGGACTTCTGGTTGTTGGCCACGAACGCGGTACAACTTCCGGAGCCGCTGCAGGTAGCGGAATTGGCTCCGCCCAGGGCAGCTTCGAAGAAGGGCTGGACGGGAATGGAAGCGGGGGAGGCACCGGCCCAGAGCTGCCAGTACACGTTGGAGAAGGCCTGCGCGAAGCTCTGGCCATTGAGGGTGGTCATAAACGGCACGGCGTCGACGTTGGTCTCCTGGAATTCGTTGCGGAGAATGCGGCCGATATAGCCGACCTCGAAGCTGACGTGCGTGGAAAGCTCGCGCTGGATTGTGAGATCGAACTGGTCGGAGCGGTTGGGCTTGATCTTGGGATCGAGACCGGATCCATCGCCGGCGGCCGCACTGCCGCCGACGCCCGGATAGTAGGGTTGCGGGAGGGTCGGAGAAACGGCGGGCAGGGGCGCCGTAAGACCGTCGGCTCCGATGCGGAAGGCATTCGTGGGATCGACGCCGGCGGGTCCGAGGCACTGGCCGGTCATGCTGGCGCCGATACAGGATACGGCCTGGCCGAGGCCGGTGCCGAGGAGCGGAACGAGGACGAGGTTGACGCCGTTGAGGCGGCCGTAGATGCGGCTGTAGCCGCCGCGGATCACGGTCTTGCCGTGACCGATGAGGTGGCCAAGGAAGCCGTTATCGGCGCTGGGATTCCAAGCCGCGGCGACGCGCGGGCTGAATCCGCCGTAGAAGGGATCGAAGGGATACTTATTTCCGGTGCCGACGTTCCGGACGGTGGCGAATCCGAGCACCGGATTATACGTGGGGTTGCTGGTCTGGCCCGCCAGGGCGGCCCTTTGGCGCGCCTGCAAGAAGGAGTCGATGTCCACCGGGTTGCCGGACTGGTCCACGAGCTGAACCTGTTTGCCGTTGATTTCATACGGCGGCATTTCGATCTGGTAGCTCAGCCCGTAGGTCAGGGTAAACGACGGCTTCACG
The DNA here is from genome assembly GCA_035638575.1 of Bryobacteraceae bacterium. GTDB lineage: Bacteria > Acidobacteriota > Terriglobia > Bryobacterales > Bryobacteraceae > DASQZT01. The sequence continues at coordinate 20,310 of DASQZT010000303.1, read as the reverse complement.
CGCCACGTGTCGCTGTAGTAGACGCTGTAGTACGGAATGATGCTCTGGTCGAACATGTAGGAACCCAACGGTTGCAGGTTCAAGTTCTGGCCGGCGCGGGTGTACATGTACTGGGGCTGGGAGACAATGCCCAGAACGTCGTTGTACAGCGTGTTGTAGTTGGTCAACTGGGAGGTGGGCACGGTGCCAGGGATGTACTGAGAAGGCAGCGTGACACCCGATCCGGAGTTGATCTGATAGACCGCGGAATTCATGATACCCACGCCGTTGTCGTTGCGCAGGTGGTAATCGTAGTTGCGCTGGTAGGTGCCGCCGAACTGGAAGAGGTGGTTGCCCTTGATCATGGTCAGGTCGTCGCGGATGACCTTGTCCTGGCCATCCCAGAAGCGCTGGCGGGCATCCTGCGCGTCCACGTTGACCGGGTTCAGCGCGTTGGAGTTGTCGCCGTTGATTTCGAGCGCGCCGCCGAGGCCGGGAAGCTGCGGCGGGGCCGCCACGGTACCCCACTGCCAGAAGTTGCGCAGATAGCTGAAGCGGAAATCGTTGGTGGTGGTGGGGGAAAGGGTAGAGGTGAGGCCGCCCACCCAGTAGGAGGGCTGCTGCGGCCGCACAGCTTTGGCCGAATAGGTGCCGAGCGTATCGCCGGGGAGCACGCCGCCAATGTCGGTCTGGACGCTGGACAACTGCAAGAACTTGTAATAGCGGTAGCTGGCAAAGAAGCGGTTCCGGGCGCCGAAATCGTGATCGATGCGGCCCACCGCGAAATTGGAATGCAAGGGCAGGGGCACGTTTCCGAGGAAGCCCTGGGTGTTGACCGTGTCGCCGCCTTGAGGGTCGTTGGGCAGGGGCATCTGGGTATTCCAGATCTTGCTGACGATGGGGTTGAGGCCGAGGCCACGGGGATCGCAGGATCCGGCCGGGCAGGCGGCGGGGGCGTAGGTGACACCGTTGTAGGTGACCGGCGTGGGGTTCAGGTTATAGGCCACGTACTGGCCGGCGCTGTTCAGCACCTGAATGACTCCCAAGCGCATGAGGGGTGTGGGGACGTTCCGCTCGACAGTCGACACCTGCGGAAAGCGGCGGCCTTCGTAGTTGAAGAAGACATAGGTCTTGCCGCCCAGAATCGACTTGGGAATCAATTGCCCGCCGATCGACCCGCCGAACCGGTTCTGATGACCGATCGGGGTGGGTGTGGCCTGACCGTTGGCCAGCAGCGTATGATTGTTCTTCCATTGATTGGCGCCGCCGACATTGGAGGAGAAATAATACTCATAACCGGAGCCATGGAACTGGTTGGTGCCGCGGCGAGTGACCATCATGACCTGGCCGCCGGCAGCTCCATTGAAGTCGGCGGTCTGGTTGTTGGTGCCGACGCGGAACTCCTCGATGCTCTCGATGGGAGTCGGCATGACGCCGGAGGGCGTGCCCCCGGTGCCGCCGGCGGTGCTGCCGCTGGGGTTGGTGTAAACGGAATAATTGCCATCCATGTCGCTGGAGTTGTTTCCGCCGTCCAACTGGTACATGTTCTGATCGGCCACCGAGCCGGCGACTTGTCCGGTGGGCAACACGCCGGGCTGCAAGGTGTAGAAGGCGTTGGCATCGCGGCCGAGGGTCGGCAGGGAGGCAAGCTGCTGGCCGGTAATGGTCTGGCCGACGGTGGCAGTCATGGTCTGCAATTCGGCGCCGGCGGCAGCGGTGACTTCGACGGTAGTGGTGGTCTGGCCGACGTTCAGGGTGGCGTTCAGGGTAAGGGTGACACCGACATCCACCTGCTGGCGGTCGATCTTGTAACCTGCGAAACCAATTTTGCCGAAGCTGATGTCGTAGACTCCGGGCGGGACATTGACAAAAATGTAACGGCCCGCGTCGTTGGTGAGGGTCGTCTGGCTGCTGTTGGTGGTGGCATCGAACACCTTGATTTCGGCGCCCGGAACGGCGGCATTCTGCTGGTCAACCACCTGTCCAACAATGGAACCGACCAGGGTTACCTGGGACCAGGCCGGCGTCGCAGTGAAGGACAAGAGAATCCCCAGAGCGACAATCGACAGCCCGAAGAAAAATCTGGAAACGTGAATAGAAGTGAGCCAATGGCTCCGCCTCATATGTACCCCCTCGCTTAAACGTAGGCTTTACAACTCTCGCCCCCTGAAGGGCCAAACAGAGCTTCAAAAAAACGATATGGGGGAGATTCTAAAGCGAACGGGCGAGTTTTGTCAAGTTATGGGAAAGGGAAAGGGAAAGGGAGGTACTAGAACCCATTGCCACGGTAGTTTACCAGGGAGAGGAATTCGTCGCGGGTCTCCTTGCGGCCGCGGAAGGCGCCGAGCATGGCGCTGGTCATGGCGCCGGAGTGCTGCTTTTCGACGCCGCGCATCATCATGCAGAAATGGCGGGCTTCGCAGATGACGCCCACGCCGACCGGGTCGATGACCGCCTGGATGGTGTGGGCGACTTCCTGGGTGAGGCGCTCCTGAATCTGGAGGCGGCGGGCGAACATGTCGACAATGCGCGGGATCTTGCTGAGTCCGATCACCTTGGATTTGGGCAGGTAGGCCACGTGCATCTTGCCGAAGAAGGGGAGCAGGTGGTGTTCGCACATGCTGAAGAACTCGATGTCCTTCACCACCACCATTTCGTCGTACTTGACCCGGTACAGGGCGCCGTTCAAGATTTTCCCGACGTTCATGGCGTAGCCGCTGGTGAGGAACCTGAGGGCCTTGTTCACGCGGTCGGGGGTGCTCTCGAGGCCCTGGCGCGAGGGGTCCTCGCCGAGCTTGACCAGGATCTCCCGGACCAGCGGAGCGATGGAGTCCTCGGCCTGCTTGGGGCGCATTTCCTTCACGATGGCTTTATTCGATTTCATGGGCCTCAATTTCAAAGATGTTGCGCGGCGTTTCGGCGATACGGATTTTTTCGAGGCGGGGCCAGTCACCAGGGAAGGTGGCGGCCCAGTTGTCTTTCAGGCGGCGGCAGATCTCGGCGGCGAGGTTCTCGGAAGTCGGAACCGTACGCGCGAAGGCCTCGACGTCGGCGTTCAGATTGCGATGGCCGAAGGGGGCAAGCACCTGGCGCGCGACCAGGCCGTCCAGCAGAGCGGTGTCGACGGCGCGGCCCGTGGCGGCGTCCAGAGGTCCGCGGGCGCTCACCTCGATTACATAGTTGTGGCCGTGGCCAAACGGGTTGTTGCACTTGCCGAAAATGCGCCGGTTCTCTTCGGCGGCCAAGGGCGCGGCGTGCAGGCGATGAGAGGCGGCGAACCAGTAGCGGCGGGTCACGCGGAACACGTTTCGTCTCCGAAGTAGTCGACGTAGAGGTCGGGCGTCTCGTACACGCGGACGGAATGCAGCTTGCCGCTGCCGTCAGCGAGGCGCGGCGAGAGGCGGCTCCAGATGTCGCGGGCGATGTTTTCGGCGGTGGGAACGATGTGGTCGAAGGGGGGCACCTCGTAGTTCAGGAAGCGGTGATCGTAGGGCTCCACCACGAGGCGGTTCAGGATCTCTTTCAATTCCTTCAAATCGAGGACCATGCCGGTGACGGGATGGGGCTCGCCGCGCAGGCTCACCTCGACCACGTAGTTGTGGCCATGCCCGTGGGGGTTGGCCGCCGGGCCGAACAGCTTGCGGTTCTCTTCGTCGGAGAGTCGGGGATTGCGGCAAACGTGCGATGCCGAGAATTCCACTCTGCGGGTGATCAACATCGGTGCTCTTATTCGACGCGGGGGCCGATCCGGAGATACAATCTAATTATAGTATTTCCGTCATGCCAAGCGTAAAAACCGACCGGCTGCTGCGAGTCTGCTTAGGGTTGCTCGTGGTGGCCTTTGTTTATGTGATCTACGCCGCCATCCACGAACGCGTCGTCGTTGCTGGAGATTCGGCGCCGGAGTTCACCATCAAGGCCGACAACGGCCGTTCCGTATCGGTCCCCGACTTTGGGGGCAAGCTGCTGGTTCTGAATTTCTGGGCCAGCTGGTGCCCGCCGTGCGTGGAGGAAACTCCGTCGCTGAGCCGGTTCGCGCAGGAGTATGCGAGCAAAGGCGTGGTAGTGCTGGGGATCAGCGTGGACCGCGACGAGAAGGCGTACCGCGCGTTCCTCCAAAAGTTCAATCCGGCCTTCCTCACAGTGCGCGAACTGAAGATCCACGAGGACTACGGCACATTCATGTACCCGGAGACTTATTTCATCGACGCCAAGGGCAGGGTGCTGAAGAAGATCGCCGAAGGGGTGGCCGACTGGATGGATCCGGGGGTGCGGCAGATTGTCGATTCGATGCTGTAGCGCCGGGTTACAATTGCACCCGTGACTCCCGTCCCACTGGACCTGCCGCTGCGCACCTCCGAGGCAGCGGAACTGGCCAACCTGATTTTCGATCAGGCGGAGCGAAAGGCGCTGACCGAAGAAGTGCGGAATCGCCTGGCGGCGCGGGCGTCGGTGCTGCGGCTGGAGACGATCACGCCGTGGTTCGGGTCGCTGGCGCGCGACCCGGTGCACCCTTCGAGCTACTACGTGGCGGTGGATGGCGCGCGCGGGGAACCGCTGCTGCTGCACGTGGCGCTGGCCACGGCTCCCACCAGCAGCATTTTCTATAAGCCGCTGCTGATCGGGCGCATGCGCCGGCCGAACGGTTTCGAGATGGTGCTCAATGCCGTTCCCTTCGGCGCCGGCGAGCGGGAGCGGCTGGAGCAGTTCGCCCAGCGGATCGACACGGCATTCCTTCCGCGGCCGCAGGGAATCCGGACCGCCATCGCCATCGAGCCCGCAGATCCGGAGAAGGAACTGCCGGGGGCGTTCGAGGCATTCCGCGCGGTCTGGAAGCGCACGGGGAAGAACGTGGCGGCGATGGGGGTGGCGGCGGGCACGGACGCGCGGCGGCTGTACAGCGCGGGATTGTGGGCGGCCATCCGCGCGGGCTGGCGCGAAGGATTCAGCGCGGGGGTCAAGATTGCGGCCAGCGAAACGCCGGAACCGGCCCGGGAGGCGATTCGGGAGGCCGCCGCTTTCACGCGGTTCGCCATCGACATCGGCCCGCTGCTTCGGCCGGTGGCCGGGGGAGGCGACACGGCGGCGGAAGAGAAGTTCGAAGCCGGCTTCAGCGCGGAGGATCGCGGCTGGATGTTCGACGAATTTGGCGTGCTGGAGCTGACGCCCGAGGACGTGGTCCGGCTGGCGGTGAAATTCGGGCCGGGCTTGCAGGCCGCCGAGCGGCTTCACGAAACGATCCGGCAGGCGCGCGCGGCGCAAAAGACCGCGCGGCCATTCGATTTCGAATTATCGATCGAGCAAGCCGCGGAACGCACCACGGCGGAGGAGCTGATGTTCTGCCTGCACTGGCTGAAGGCGCGGGGGCACGCCGCGCAACTGGCGGCTCCGAGGGTGGCGGGACCGGCTTCCGGCATGGCGGACCTGGCGGCGGTGGCGCGGCGGTATCAATGCGTGTTGAGCCTGGAAGGCCGTCCGGAGCACGGGCCGGAGGAACTGGACGCCATCGCCCGCGCCACGGCCGGCCGGGTGAATTATCGAGTTCCGGGTGCGGAATGGATCGCCATGGCGGCGGAGCGCCTGTTAGGATAAAACGTATCCGAATGGCCAGCGCACTCGTGAAGACCCCTGCCATCGATCCGCGCCATGCCGGCTTCCGGCTGGTAATCCGCGAATCGAGGATCCACCGCCGCGGGGTTTATACCCTGGAGCGGATTCCGGCGCGGCGCAAAGTGATCGAATACACCGGCGAGAGGATCAGCCGGCGCGAGACCAAGCGGCGGGCCAGCGGTCCGCTGACGTACCTGTTCGCGCTGGACGATTACTGGACGGTGGATGGCGCGGTGGGCGGCAGCGGGGCCGAGATCATCAACCACAGTTGCGAACCCAACCTATACTCGTGGGTTTTCAAGGGCCACATCCTTTATATGAGCCGGCGGACGATCAATCCCGGCGAAGAGCTGACGGTGGACTACCGGTTCTCGGACGATGTGGGGCGCGTGAGGTGCCGGTGCGGCGCGCGGGAGTGCCGGGGCACCATCAATCTGAAGTAAGGAACATTGCATGACGAATCGCCGATGGATTGCAGCGTGCGCCGCCCTGATGGTTACGGGGGCCGCGGCGCAGACGCCTTCCCCGCGGCAGATCGCGGACCGGCTGAGGGCGAACGACCTGAAAGCCGACGTGTCGTTTCTGGCATCGGACGCGCTGCAGGGCCGGGGGACGCCTTCGCCGGGGCTGGACATCGCGGCCGAATTCATCGCCGCGGAGTTTCGGCGGGCGGGCCTCGAACCGGCGGGCGACGACGGCTACTTCCAGACCGCCCCGTACGAAAACGTCACGGCGAACCTGGACGGGCTGGAGCTGACGCTGGAGGCGGGGGGCAAGATCATTCGAGCCGAGAAGGCGGCGATGGCGCTGCAAGAGGCCGCGGCGCTGGAAGTGAGCCACCGGGCGGCGCTGATGGCGGCCGACGCCGCTGCGCTGAATGCGCTGACGCCCGACGAGGTGCGCGGGAAAGTACTGTTCCTCGACGGACCGGCCTTTGCCCAGATGCGCCGCACCCCGGCGGCGGTTGCCAAGCTACAGCCCGCGCTGGTGGTGTTGCTGCGCACGAGTTCTGCGCCGATGGGCGGAGCGCGGCTGCGCGAGGTAACGGCGGCCGCGCCGGCAGTGCCGATTCTGGTGGTATGGGATCCGGCGGTCCGGAGCGTGCTGAAGCCCGGACCGCTGGAAGCCACCGTCTCGGCGAAGATTCCGGCGCCGGCGGCCGTGCCGGTGAAGCTGCGCAACGTGATCGGGGTACTGCGCGGCTCGGACGCCGGGCTGAAGGATACCTACGCGATCATCACGGCGCACTACGACCACCTGGGCGTGCGCGGCACAGGCGAAGGCGACCACATCTACAACGGAGCGAACGACGATGCCAGCGGCACGGCGTCGGTAATCGAAATCGCCAATACACTGGCCTCGCTGGACGCGCGGCCGAAGCGCAGCATCGCGTTCGTGGCGCTGTTCGGCGAGGAGCTTGGCCTGGTGGGATCGCGCTACTACGTACAGCATCCGGTATTTCCGCTGGCCAGGACGGTGGCCGATATCAACCTGGAGCAGATGGGGCGGACGGACGACAATACCGGGCCGCGGGTGGGGCTGGTCAACGTGACGGGATACGATTTCACCACGTTGACCGGCGAGTTCCGGAAGGCCGGCGAGGAGTTCGGCATCCGGGTGGTGAAGGACGAGCAGAACAGCGATCCATACTACGCGCGCAGCGACAACCAGGCGTTCGCCGACGCCGGGGTGCCGTCGCACACGCTGTCGGTGGGGTACATCTTCCCCGACTATCACCGGCCGGGCGACGAGTGGGAGAAGATCGATTACGACAACATGGCCAAGGTGGACCGGACGGTGGCGCTGGGGATTTTCCGCGTGGCGGACAGCGCCGCGGCGCCGCAGTGGAATGCGGCGAATCCCAAGACGGAGCGATATGTGAAGGCGCGGGAAAGCACGGGGGGATCGAGGTAGGGGCGAAGAGGCGAGCTTCGCTCGCCTGGCGGGTTGACAACCCGCCGCAGGTTAACAACCGGCCCCACAAGGGGATTACAATCGCAAGTGTTGTCCATCCGAGATAAGAACGTCCTGATCACTGGCGCGGGCCGCGGGATTGGAAAGCGCCTGGCGATGGGGTTCGCACAGGCCGGCGCGCGGGTCGCGCTGCTGGCGCGCAGCCAGGCCGAACTGGACCTCGCCAAGCTGGAGATCGAACAGGCCGGAGGCAACGCGCTACGATTGCGGGCCGACGTTCGGGACCTGGAGCAGATCACGGCGGCGGTGGACCGGATGCGGGTGGTATTCGGCGGCGTGGACGTCCTGATTGCCGCAGCCGCGGTGCAGGGACCGATCGGCCCGCTGCTGTCGACCAGGCCCAAGGCGTGGAGCGAGACCATCGAGATCAACCTGGTTGGCACGATGAATTCGTGCCGAGCCGTGCTGCCCGCGATGATCGAGAAGCGCTCCGGGAAGATCATCCTGATCGTGGGCGGCGGGTCGGGCCACGCAAGGCCGAACTTCGGCGCATACGCCGCGTCGAAAGCCGCGGTGGTGCGGTTTGCCGAATGCCTGGCGGCCGAGGTGCGCGACCACAACGTGCAAGTGAACTCGATTTCCCCGGGCCCCTCGTACACGCACATGACGGACGAGATTCTGCACGCGGGCGATGAGCGCGCGGGTCCCAAGGAAATCGAAGACGCGCAGCAGGTGCGCATCACGGGCGGGGTGGCGCCTGAAAAACAGACGCAACTGGCGCTGTTTCTGGCATCGGAACGGAGCAACCACATCAGCGGCAAACTGATTCACGTCAACGACGACTGGAAACGGTTCGAGCAGGACAACATGAAGCCGGAGCTGTACACGCTGCGGCGCGTGCTGCGGATTTGAGAGCACGGGTCAGCAATCGGCTTTCAGCTTCAACTGCCCGCAGGCGGCGTAGATATCCAGCCCGCGCGGCTTCCTCACGAAGCACGGCAGGGAGCGCCGCACGATTTGCCGGAAACCCGCCACGCGCCCGGGATCGGGCGTCTGGTAGGGGATCTCCGGTCCGGGATTCAGGGCGATCAGGTTGAGCTTGGCGTTGAGGTTGGCCAGGAGCCCGACGACGCGGCGCGCATCGGCATCGGTGTCGTTGACGCCTTTCAACAGCACGTATTCGAACGTCAGCTTCTCCCAGGGCCGCAGGGGATAGGCTTTGCAGGCCGCCAGCAGATCGGCCAGGTGATACTTGCGGGTGATGGGCATCAGTTCGCGGCGCATCTCCTCGGTGGAGGCGTTGAGGGAAATCGCCAGCCTGGGCCGCACGGGCTCGCGGCCGAGCTCCTCGATTTTGGGGATGATGCCCGCGGTCGAGACGGTGATGCGGCGCGGCGACAAGTTGAAGCCGGCGGGGTCGAGCAGGATGCGAGTGGCCTTGACGACGTTGGGCAGATTCAGCAGCGGCTCGCCCTGCCCCATCATGACGATGTTGAGGCGGCCCGACTCGGAGGGCACGCCGCGGCGGAGACCGTTCTCGCGCGCCACGAGCAACACCTGGCCGACAATCTCGCCGGCGGTGAGGCTGCGCTCCAGGCCCAGCAGCGCGGTCATGCAGAACTTGCAATCCACCGGACAGCCCACCTGGCTGGAGATGCAGATAGTGTCGCGCTCCCCTTCGGGCATGAGCACGGTTTCGACGGTCCGCCCATCGTCCAATCGCAACAGGTAGCGGCAGGTTCCGTCGGTGGACCGATAAACGCGGGCAACTTCCGGCAGGCCGACCGGGTGGCGCCCGGCGAGGTCTTCGCGCATGCGGGCCGGCAGGGAGGTGACCTGTACGAGATCGCACGCATCGCCGCGATACAGCGCCTGGTAAAGCTGTTTGGCCCGATAGGAAGGCTGGTCCGGGCCGAGAGCCTCGCGAAGGCCGGCGAGGTCCATGCCCACGAGCGGTTGGGACATCTGTCTCCAGTTTAGCGGATGGGGGGTGGAAAGAAGAGCGTCCCGAGGAGTCGGGACGCGACGGAATCCGGCTGCACGAGGGCCGCAACGCGAGCCCTGTTATACTGGCATTTTAATGCTCCGAGTTCGCTTCGCGCCCTCTCCCACGGGCTTTTTGCACATCGGGAGCGCGCGCACTTTTATCTTCAACTGGTTATACGCGCGACACAACGGCGGCGTCATGATTCTGCGCATCGACGACACCGACGTGGGGCGTAACACCGAGGCCTCGCTCACTTCCATCTTCGACGGCCTGCGCTGGCTCGACCTGGGGTGGGACGAAGAGTACCGGCAGTCGGAGCGGCTGGCGCTGCACCGGCAGATGGCGAAAGCCATTTTCGAGAAGGGCATGGCTTATCGCGATTTCACTCCCGCGCAGGCGGCCGAAGGGGAGAAATCGGGCGCGCACGGCACGTGGCTGTTCAATGCGGGCATGCGCGAGATGTCCCGCGAGGAGAGCGGCCGGCGCGCCGCCTCAGGCGAACCATTCGCTCTGCGCTTCCGCGTGCCGCGCGACACCGCACGCCACGTGCGCTTCGACGACGGCGTGTACGGAGAGCAGTCGAAATCCACCGCCGATATCGAAGATTTCGCGCTCCTGCGCAGCGACGGGATGCCGACCTACCACCTGGCATCCTGCGCCGACGACGCGGACCTGCGGATCAGCCACATCATCCGCGGACAGGACCACATCACCAACACGTTCAAGCACGTGCTGATTTTCGAGGCCGCGGGCGTGCCTGCTCCGCAGTTCGCGCACCTGCCGCTGCTGGTGGCGCCCGACGGCACCAAGCTGTCCAAACGCCGGCACGGGCCGGTGGTGAGCGTCACCACGTACCGCGACGCGGGCTTCCTGCCGAACGCGTTCACCAATTTCATCTGCCTGCTGGGCTGGTCGCCCAAGAACGACCGCGAGCAGATGACGCGGCAGGAACTGATGGACGCCTTCACACTCGAAGGCGTCAACCGCAGCAACGCGGTGGTGAATTTCCAGGAAGACGATCCGTTCGACCCCAAGGCCGTCTGGCTGAACGCGGAGCATATCCGCGCCCTGACGGTGGAAGAGCTGTCCGAGCGCCTGCTGCCGTTCGTGTCCGCGGCCGGGTTCCACATCGCGCCGTCGAAGATGCTCCAGATCACGCCGTTGATCCGCGAGCGCATGAAGCTGTTGCGCGACGTGCTCACGGTGGCCGACTTCTTCTTCGCCACGGAGCTGCCGCCTTACGACAGCGCCGAGCTGATCCCCAAGAAGGGCGATGCCGCGCTGGCACTGCGCGTGCTCGAGCGCGCCGCCGCGGTGCTGGAGTCCGCCGAATTCTCGCACGACGGCCTGGAGCAGGCGCTGCGTTCGGCCGCCGGAGAGATGGGCATCAAGGCGGGCCAGATGTTCGAGCCCGTCCGCGTGGCGGTGTGCGGGCGCAAGACCGCGCCGCCGCTGTTCGGCACGCTGGAAGCGCTGGGGCGCGAGACCTGCCTGGCGCGCATCCACCAGGCCACGGAAAAGCTGAAAAAACTATGACTGCCGACGGTCCTTCGAATTTTATTCGCGATATCATCCTCGACGACTTGAAGACCAGTAAGTTCCAGGGGCGCGTGCACACGCGCTTTCCGCCGGAGCCCAACGGGTATCTGCACATCGGCCACGCCAAGTCGATCTGCCTGAATTTCGGGCTGGCCGCGGAGTTCGGCGGCAAGACCAACCTGCGCTTCGACGATACCAACCCGGAAAAGGAAGAGACCGAGTACGTCGATTCCATCATGGACAACGTGAAGTGGCTGGGCTTCGATTGGGAAGACCGGCTGTTCTACGCGTCGGATTATTTCCAGCAATTGTACGATTGGGCGGTCCAGCTGATCAAGAGCGGCAAGGCCTACGTTTGCGATTTGACGGCCGACCAGGTGCGTCAATACCGGGGCACGCTCACCGAGCCGGGCGTGGAGAGCCCGTACCGCAACCGCACGGTGGAAGAGAACCTCGACCTGTTCGAGCGCATGAAGGCCGGCGAGTTTCCGGACGGCTCGCGCACGCTGCGCGCCAAGATCGACATGGCGTCGAACAATCTGAACCTGCGCGATCCGGTGATGTACCGGATCCTCCACGCCGAACACCACCGCACGGGCGATAAGTGGTGCATCTACCCGATGTACGATTATGCGCACGGCCAATCGGATTCGATCGAGGGAATCACGCATTCCATCTGCACGCTGGAGTTCGAAGATCACCGGCCGCTGTACGACTGGTACGTCGAGGCGTTGGGCATCTACCATCCGCAGCAGATCGAATTCGACCGCCTGAACCTGACCTACACGCTGCTCAGCAAGCGCAAGCTGCTGACGCTGGTGCAGGAGGGCCGCGTGCGCGGCTGGGACGATCCGCGCATGCCGACGCTCTCGGGCATTCGGCGGCGCGGGTACACGCCGGAAGCGCTGCGCAATTTCTGCGGCGCGATCGGCGTATCGAAGACCAACGGCTCGATCGAGCTGGGCCTGCTGGAGCATCACGTGCGCGAAGACCTGAACAAGCGGACGCCGCGGGTGATGGCGGTGCTGCATCCGTTGCGGGTGGTGATCGACACTTACCCCGAGGGACAGGTGGAGGAGATGGAAGCCGTCAACAACCCCGAGGACGCTTCCATGGGCACGCGCAAGGCGCCGTTTTCCCGCGTGGTCTACATCGAGCAGGACGATTTCCGCGAGGTCCCGCCGCCCAAATATTTCCGGCTTTCGCCGGGGCGCGAGGTCAGGCTGCGATACGGCTACCTGGTGACTTGCACGGGCGTGGTGAAAAACGAAAAAGGCGAGGTGGTGGAGGTCCACTGCACGCACGATCCGGCGACGCGAGGGGGCAACACCCCGGATGGACGCAGGGTGAAATCGACCATTCATTGGGTGTCGGCGGAGCACGCGGTAGATGCCGAGGTGCGTCTCTACGACAACCTGTTTTCGTGCGAGAATCCCGGCGAAGTTGCAGAGGGCCAGGACTTCACGGCCAACCTGAACCCGCACTCGCTGGAGGTGCTGAAGGGCTGCAAGCTGGAGCCGTCGCTGGCCTCGGCCGCGGTGGGCAATCGCTACCAGTTCGAGCGGCTCGGCTATTTCTCGGTGGACCCCGACTCGGCGCCGGGAGCGCCGGTATTCAACCGCACGGTGGCGCTGCGCGACACCTGGGCCAGGATCGTAGAGCGCGAGCGGGAGCGATGATCATCCTGGGAATCGGCGGTATCCAGGGGGATGCCGCCAGCGCGGTCCTGAAGGACGGCGAGCTGGTCGCGGCCATCGAGGAATCCAAGCTGGTGCGGCGGCGCATGCGCTGGACCGGGCCGGGGCCGATGCCGGAGCAGTCGATCGCCACCTGCCTGGAACTGGCGGGGGCAAGCGCGGAGCAGGTGGATGCGGTGGCGGTGGTGCGTCCGATTCCCGACGCCGGTTTCCACGTGAAGCTGCGCTCGCAGTTTCCCAACAGCCGCATCCTGGTGCTGGAGCATCACCTGGCGCACGCCGCGTCGGCGTACTTCCCTTCCCCGTTCGAAGAGGCCACGGTGCTGGCGCTGGATCGCGGCGGGGACCTGCGGTGCGCCACGCGCTGGCAGGCGAGCGGCACGCGGATGGCCATCGACCGCGAGCAGTACCTGCCGGATTCGATCGGCGATCTCTACGGCCGCGTCACGGAGCTGCTGGGATTCCATGCGAGCGAAGACGAACACAAGGTGCAGTGGCTCTCGGTGGGCGGCGACGACCGGTACCTGCGGCTGTTCCTGGACATCGTCAACCTGTCGGAGCAGGGCGCGCGCGTGGACCGCTCCTATTTCAGCACCGAGCGGCTGCGGCGGGGCGGATTCGGCGCGCGCTTCTACGATCGCCTGGGGCTGGCGGACGGCAACGCCATCCCCGAATCGGAGCGGGCGCACGTGGCCGCGGGCATTCAGAAAGCGGTGGAGGAGGCCGCCATCCGGATGGCGGGCGAAGGGCGCAACCTGTGCCTGGCCGGCGGGCTGGGGCTCAACGCGCTGCTGGTGTCGGCGCTGGAGAGGCGATCGGGATTCGAAAACGTTTTCGTGCAGCCCGTATCGGGCAACGCGGGCACGGCGATCGGCGCGGTGCTCGACGCCTGGCACGGCGCGTTCCGCCAGGAGAAGCGCGTGGCGCTCGACACCGTGTGCCTGGGCCCGGCGTATGGGGCGGCGGAGATCAAGCAGGCGCTGGAGAATTGCAAGCTGCGCTTCCGCTACCTGCTGACCGCCGAAGAGGTGATCGACACGGCGGTGGCGCAGCTGAACGACAACCGGATCGTCGCGTGGATGCACGGCCGCATGGAGTTCGGCGCCCGCGCGCTGGGCAACCGGAGCATCCTGGCGTCGCCGCTGGATCCCTACTCCACGGAAAACCTGAACGCCTTCATCAAGCACCGCGAGCCGTTCCGCAAGTTCGCCGCGTCGGTGCCCTCGGAGTTGTGCGGAGAGTACTTCGAAGTGGGACCGAATGCGCGCTTTCTTTCGACCGTGGGCCGGGTGAGGCCGCAGCACCGCGAGCGGTTCGCGGCCGCCATTCTGGCGGGCGACCTGGTGCGCGTCCACACCGTCGACCGGCAGGAGAACCCGCTCTACTGGAAACTGCTCCACGCCGCGGGAAAAGCGACCGGGCTTCCGGTGCTGTACAACACGTCGTTCAATCTTTTCGGCGAGCCGCTGGTGTGCTCGCCGCGCGACGCCGTGCGGAGCTTCTACTCGTCGGGAATCGACGCGATGTTCGTGGGGCACTTCTTTTTGCAGAAGTAGGGGGGGCGCTCCCATCGGTCGCGGCTCGGAAACGGGTCCGGGCGTCACGGTGAACGGGGCTCGGCGCGAAAGGGTTTGCGGCGCCTGGGCAGTTCGGCGAGTCGGCGATTTACTCATGTGGAAGGCGGATTGCCAGGCGCAAGCGCGTTTGTCGTTCCCTAATCGGCGAATTTGGGCGGCTGGCTGCGAGTTCAACAGCTTGGGCGATTTCCGTCCAGTTGAAGTGAGGGGGGACTTACCAGAATTAACTAACAAGAGACATGTAAGGTCCGGAAAATCAGCAGATTGAGTGGAACAACCCAGCGGAGCCTCACCACTCCCCTTCGCAACGGCTGAAGATTTTGGCGCGGTGGGCGTCTCAGGGGGGGCCAAATAGTGTAACGAAGCTACGGAGCGTGGCGCCAAGGTGGAGTTTTTCGGATAGTAGTGTCCCCGGGTAGGATTACCTTGAGAAGGACAGGCGGACAATAGTGCGGCCCTACCGGACGAGGCGAAAATAATGTGCCCGTAAAGAGCGAAAAGGGGCATACTCCCTATATGGGGCTAGTGGCGAATGGATGACAGGCCTTGGGAGAAGATTGAGGGACTGGACTTCTACCCGTGGAAGGGCGCGAACTACGAGAGATCCGTTTTTGGTATCAGGATCCTAGTCATGGGGGAATCCACTTACTTCACTCCGGAGGATCCCCAGGAAGTCTTTGACCACCAATGCAAGAAGTGCGAAGAGATCAAGCATGGCTGGTTCGCGCACTACAACGTGTTCGCGTACCGTCAAGGGAAGTGGCAGGCAAGTTTCTGGACGAAGTGGATCAACGGGTTGCTAGGCCGGGAAGCAAGATTAGACGAACGGCAAACAGTGCTCGACAGTGTCGCGTTTTGGAATTATGCCGATGGTCGACCGCTGGAGCGCCACAGTACAGCTCCCAATGAGGACGTCCTGGGCCAAGCGAACGGAAAGCTGAGATTGGTCATTGACCATCTCCGACCGGATCTCGTGATTCTCTTATCGAGTCGCCTCTGGCCCAAGTTGTCGGAGGGGAAGGATGCTTTCAAGGAGGCCAAGAACGTTTGTCTAGGGACGACCTGCGAGGTGAAAGTCGGGGAAATAAGGACCCGTTTGCTGGGCGTCTGCCATCCCCGTAGGTTCAGCATCGCCGGTGACTGGTGCGCGATTAAGCAAGCGGTAAAAGAAGCTCGCGGGCGGCAGCCGGAAGCCCGAACCGACTTCGTGGCACCGCCGAAAAAGGTGCTGATCACAGATGTCGCCCCTCACCAGCTCAGGGTCTACAGTAAACACCATGCGTGGGTCTTCGACGACGAAACGTGCGACGTTAAGAAGCGACCGTTTGCGCACGGAGTCACCATGATGATCGACGAGCTGATTAAGAATGACCCGACCGCCGCGGACGGGTTCTACCTTCGGTTCTCGTCGGATTCCTTTGAAGGTCACACGACCGTTCTCAAGAGGATTGCTTCACAGAACGGCCAGCGGAAGATATGCGGAACGTGGTACCAGATGGACGAGAACCACGCTTCTCTGAAAGCTTGCATCTGCAAGGATTTAACAAAGTATTTTAAGAAGGCACCAGACAAAATCTTCTGCGAGGCCCGTCCAGAAGGCCAAACCGCGAGCGGCAGTCTGACGCTGTGAGGGGCACCCCTGTTGCATCAGGGGAAAGCGGTAAGCCGGAGCGCGGGGACGAAAATCGGGTACGGACGGAACGTTCCCGAGGATCCCCGGCGATTCCTCCCGTGAAACGCCGTCCCATGAAAATGTGTGACGCCCGGCCGGCTGGAGGGCGGCGGGAAACTGCGCCCTGAGGCACCGCCTCGAAAATGGAACGGCCACAAGGGAGGGATGGGCGTTTATTCGGCCAATCATGATGCCCGCGCGGCGTTAACTTGTGTGGAATGTGGCGCGTGCACAGATTGGACCGAATAAACGCGAAAAAGCCGGCCAAACTGCTTGATTTTAAATCGCTTACGCTGGGTTTTAGGAGCAAGCAGATTTGGCCGGTTTTTTTATGTTTCTCGCCCAGGTGACGTCGCAATGTGCAGCAGGCGACCGAAGCCGATCTCCTGGTCAAAAGGACCAAGTTAGCAGCTGCTCCAGTTTGGCGTCTGTCGCCCGGCCTCCATCGAGAAAAACGTTGGGAACGCCGCCACCGTAAAAGCGAACATTGTCCTCGCCGAATATGTCGTGTGCCGCTTTCACAGGAGAAGATTCCCCAAGGCTCCGTGTCTTCAATTCGGTCGGGCCATACCAATCGGGATTCTTATCATCCTTATCTACGACCGTGCAGCTCGTTCCGCTGCGTTGGCATCTAGCGGAGAAAAAGGCGCGATAGGTCATATCGTCCGGGGGCAGTGAATATCCCATGAAAATGATGTGTTGCGCCTGCATCGTCGTGGCCCGTAGGTCGCGTTGGATCTCCTCGATGAACGACGGCGGCCGGGGTTTGAATGAACTTTGCATCACCGCTTGCGTATGGTGTGCGTAGGTCAACGTGCTGCAATGGAGGCATTGCCGAGCATCTACCCTACCTTCTTCCCGCTGGTGACGCTGATCGTCAGTGATCCAATCCGGGCATACCCTTTCATCAAAAGCTCGGAGAGGCGGCGGTGGGAACAAGCCGGGGGAGTCGAGATTCCACTCATCGCCGTGGTAGGCGGAAAGTTTGCCACAATTCGGACATTCGCGCCAGCACAAACAGCCATGCGGAAACAGGAATTTGGTGAGCCTAACCCTACAATCGCCTCCGGTTTGCAGTTCGTTGAGCCGCTGGGTGGCCCCCTCGTTCAGCGGATACCATGGCCAATCGCCATCCCGGCCTATCCGGCGGGCGGGAATCAGATGGCCGAAATCGTGAAACAGGTGAAGCGGCACAGCCGGCGATCCGATATGAGGAACGCTAGGGCTCTTATTCAGTTCGCGGTTGGCGAGGAACTGCACCCAGAGGGCGATTGGATCGTAATTCAGGCTTACGAATCCGACATCGCCGTGATAGAACTCAGGCTGATCGAGTCGGTATTGACGGGCAAGATCCAACCCCTGGCGCTGCATACGGCGCCCCAGCAGGTTCGCGAAATCGCGGTATTTCCCCAGGATCTCGCGCTTCGAGGCAATGCATGCCTGATAGTCTATGTAGAACGACGCGATCAGGATCATAAGGAGGGCGTTCTTCGCGCCGATAAGCCTGCGGGCATCGAGAAATTGCTCTTCGGACTGCTTCTCCTCGCCAGAAACCCCATGGCCGCCCGGTGCCCGAAATCCGGATTCAGGCGCAATATGCATGTCCAGCAGATTGAACAGGTCGTTGAGCCTGAATCTGCCCGTCGATCTGCCCGGACAGGTACGGACCACCGATTTTAATGCGGGCCAGTCGTAGATCACGCGGAGCCCAATGATTCTCCCGCGTAGGTCCTCATCGCTTGCGCCATGCCGCCAGTTCCGGCGCATGGCATTGAGTTGCTCGCCGTCGACAAGGCTAATGCCGCCATAGGCGGCATCGCTATCGCCGAGGATGGTGATCAGAGAAAAGAGCACCATGCCATCGCCCGACGTTTGGACCGAGCGCTTCGTCGACGCGTTCCTTAAGCGTTTTGTCAGAATCGTACGCACCGGTGATGCAACGGATGAATTGCTCTTGCTGCTCAGTCGTCCGTATTCCGAGCTCCTTCGTGGCACCCGCACCCCAGAAGATGACGTTCTGTGCAATGCCGCGTCCCATCAGAGTATCGCCGGGATTTTGACAGCCACTATCTCTTTCCCGTTCACCTCTATTTCGAACTCTATCTTAGTTCTATTAACTGCTGCCTGTGTAAGGATGTCTCTAATATGATCGTCCGTGACCCTGAAGGGCGTCGTCCTTTCGAAGACTAGAGATTTCGGGCCGCTTGCGGAGATTAAAACGATGTAGTCCTTCTCTTTATGCTTTACGCCATAATCAGGAACTGGAGTGATCACGACGGAGATTTCGCCCTTGGGTTCGGAGGCCTTGCGTTCAACCTGAACTGTTCCTTGCGTTACAAACGACATTATAGTTCCTCTTTTGTCCATGTGCGATATTCCAGGCGGAACCGATGGATCCTCGTGTATCCAATCATCCAGGCTTTTCAGGCTTGATCCTGGCGTTGGTAGAGGCCATTAATTTTACCTCAGAGTCGGGCGCCCGCGATGATGGCGTTTCCCGCTTTCGTTCCGCTTGGCCGACTCGTGATTCCGTGGAAATGCCTGGCCGACCTGGATCAGGAACCACAAGTCGGCTTGGCGACGGTGATGGGCCAAATCATGGCAAGTTGACACGTAACGGCCACGTCGCGGAAGTCGCTGCAATGGCGCGATGACGATCGCCCTGGACCGGAAGTTCGACCTCGATTTCCCGAACCGTCGAGGAAGGGGACCAATCGGTGTGCAAGGACTCCCAGTAGGTGCAGATGACTTCCTTGGCCCGGGCAGTCAGATCTTCTCTGGAGTTCCCCGTGACCAGAATGGTGGGGAGTTCTGGCACGTAGCCGCTATAGCAGGCGCTGGCCCCTTCAATGATCAGAGAGGTCCTCGGGGGCGGTAATCCGTGCCGGGCGCCTCCCGATCGCGGCTAGGAGACGGGAGCCGCGCGCCTCAGCAAGCGGCCCCCGATCGATTACTGCACTTCGAAAGTCGCGGACCGCGTGGCGGAGCGGCCGGCGGAATCCAGGGCCATCATTTCCAGCTTGTAGGATCCGGCGGCCAGCATGTTTAACGGCAGCTTGAGCGCGATGGGGACCACCTGGCTTCCCTTGCGAATAAAACCGTTCACATCGACGCCACCGGAGTCTACCTTCTGCTCCCCGGTCTTGCTGTCGACCACACGAAGCTGGACGGCCACCTTGGGTGGATTGGGGCTCTGCGCGTCGCCGGCCGGGGCGGCGGCTTCCTCCACCAGCAGGGGCTCGTAAAGCTCGAAGTAGATGGCCACCTGGTCGGTGGTCTTGAACAGGTCGGCGCCGGAGGGATCGAACTGCATGCTCCCCGCGGTGAGCGGCGCTTTGCCCTCGAGCAGCTCCAGATCCAGGCGCGACGCCACGTCCTTCAGTTGGTGGAAGCTCGTGGAGAGCGCCATGGCGCTCATGGCGAACTGCTTGCCGTCATAGGGATCGATCTTGAGCGGAGTCTCCAGTTTGCCGAAACTCTCGCCGCCGGCGCTGAACACCACCTTGAGCGTGTACGTGCCGGAAGCGACGTCGAACTGGTCCTCGTAGTGGAACATCTTTTCGGCGAACTTCTCCACTTCCTTTTTGTCTTCGAAATCCAGCTTGACGGTATCGCCGAAGCGCGCCGCGACCTCGCCATCCTCCCGGTACACCATCCCCAGGACGTTGATTTCGGCGTGCTGCTTACCTTTGACCTTGTCGAACTTGATGTCGCCGGCGGGCATCTCGATCGCCAGGTTCACCCGGGCCGTATCGGCCGAGGTGTAGAAGAAGGGAGCCTTCATCTTGGCCGCGACAGTGCCCGCGGCCGAGGCGGTGGCGCGCGTTTCCAGCTCCTTCTCGATGGGCCGGCCGGCCAGGACGTTGGCGGTTTTGACGTTGCAGTAGCCGGTGCGGGCGCGCACGTTGGCGCCGCCGCGGTCGACCTTGACCTTGAGCACGTGGCAAGTGCCTTCTTCGGACTCCGGAGGCGTGTACCCCAGGATGTAGTAAGCGTTCTGCTCCTTGCCGATCCTTTCCAGGCCGCCCAGCAGGTCGTTGGTATTGGCGATGACGAAACCGCCGGTGCCGTCGGCGAGCTGATACATCACCTGCTGATTGGTAGATGCGCTCGGCGGAAACGGCGGCACAATCACCTGTTGCCGGCCCAGCGGCGAGTTGCGGTATTGCGGGTTGTTCAAATTCCCCACGGCTCCGCCGCCACCGCTCCGGCCGCCGGTGGCACCACCAGTAGTAGCGCCCGCACCGCCGCGGCCGCCCAGGCCGCCGCTCCCAGTGCCGCTGGTTCCGCCAGCACCGGCAGTGCCGCCGCTACCGCGCGGAGCGCCGCCGCCCG
>DASQZT010000302.1:0-76750 GCA_035638575.1 Bryobacteraceae bacterium | reverse complement strand
GAGCGCCCGCGGGCTGGACCGGCCCGAGCGGCGCATCGCGCTGGCCGCCGGTAGCCCGGGCCTGGCCGTCTCGATCGACCTGGACGCCTACGACAAGCGCCGCGACGCCATGCTGGCGCTGTTGAAAGTGGCGGCCGGGCTGGCGCCGTTTGGCGCCTGGGTGCCGGTTTCGGAAGCCATCGGCCGCAGCAAGAGCGAAAAGCTGGGCCTTTATTTAAAGGTGCTGTACGAGCTGTTGCGCGACCTGCTGCTGCTCCACGAGGGCACGGGCGAAATCCGCAACCGCGATATCCGGCCGGAGCTGGAAGCGCTGGCGGGGAAGCTGCGGTTCGCCTGGATCCGGCGGGCGGTCGCCAAGGTAGACGAGATCGCACAGCTCGTGCGGCGGAACATCCAGAAAACCATCGCGCTCGATTCCCTAATCGTGGAGCTGCGCGCAGCGTGAAAGCACTTCCCAGAACTGGGGGAACGAAACGGACGCCGCTTCGGCTCCGTGGATGACCGACTCGCCATCGCCCGCCAGCGCGGCCACGCCGAAGGCCATGGCGATGCGGTGGTCGCCGAAGGAATCCAACTCGGCGGCGCGGAATTTCTGGCGGCCCGGGACAGTGAGACCGTCGGGCAGTTCCTCGGCGGCGACGCCCATGCGGCGCAGGTTCTCGATCACGGTGCGGATGCGGTCGGTCTCCTTGATGCGCAGCTCCGAGGCATCGCGCACGGTGAGGCCATTTTCGGTGGCAGCGCCGAGGACGGCCAGCACGGGGATCTCGTCGATCAGGGCGGCGGTGAGACCCTTGTCGATGATGCCGCCGCGCAGCGTCGAGTGCTCCACCAGGATGTCGCCCACCAGCTCGCCGTTGCGGCTTTCGAGATCGGGGATCTGGATGCGGGCGCCCATGGAGACCAGGAAATCGAGCAGCGCCGAGCGGGTGGGGTTCAGGCCGACACCGTGGATTGCCAGCCGCGAGCCGGGCACCAGCAGGGCGGCCACCAGGAAGAAGGCGGCCGAGGACAGGTCGGCGGGCACCGTAAGCTCGCGCCCCGTCAGCACGGGGCGGCCGGTGAGAGTGATCCTTTGACGCGCCACGGTGATGTCGGCGCCGAATTCGCGCAGCGCGATTTCGGTGTGGTCGCGCGAGCGCACGGGTTCGGCGACTGTCGTTTCGCCCTCGGCGAAGAGGCCGGCGAAGAGAACGCACGTCTTGACCTGGGCGCTGGGCACCGGCAGGTCGTAATGGATGGGCCGC
The DNA here is from genome assembly GCA_035638575.1 of Bryobacteraceae bacterium. Taxonomy (GTDB): domain Bacteria; phylum Acidobacteriota; class Terriglobia; order Bryobacterales; family Bryobacteraceae; genus DASQZT01. The sequence goes on along the minus strand of DASQZT010000302.1, from coordinate 75,503 downwards.
AGGCGCCCGCCTTCGATTTCGAGCGGCGGAAACTGCTCGTCGCGGGCGCGGATGCGCGCGCCCATCTGCGAGAGAGGCTCGATGATGCGGCGCATGGGCCGGCGCGAAAGCGATTCGTCGCCGAAGATGCGGCTGCGGAACGGCTGGCCCGCGAGGATGCCCGAGAGCATCCGGATGGTGGAGCCGGAATTGCCGGCGTCGAGATCGGCCGCGGGCGGGCGCAGGCCGTCGAGCCCCTCACCGCGGATGACGAATTCGGTGCCTTGCCCTTCCACATCGATTCCCAGCGCGCGCACGCAGCCGAGAGTGGAGTGGCAATCCGCGCCCGTGGAGTAATTGCGGATGCGGGTTTCGCCTTCCGCTATGGCTCCGATCATGGCATAGCGGTGGGAGATGGACTTGTCGCCGGGCAGAGTGATGGCGCCCGAAATGGAAGCGGCGGGACGAATGCGTTGTTGCAAGACCTATTCTAGCTTTTCCCTCGAGATGTGGTCCTGATGCGGTTCGGTTAAGGTGCGCCATCCCGACACTTTTCTGATGACTGTGTGGGGCCCTCCAGGTTGGTCGCTGCCGGGAAGGGCTGGTGGCGACAGGGATCGTTTGGAAAATGTGCCCACCGTCTAAGCCTTGCAATAGGCAAAACTTGTTCCGTCCATCGCGCTATGATTTTGTGAGGCAGTTTGAAGTTCTCCTGCTTTTGAGATTCAGACGCTTCCCAGAGTTCCTCAACAGCCTCAGCGGAGCCGAAATTCGCAAAAACACCCGGCACATAATTCATCTCAGGGCGCCTCGGTTCTTCCTCAAACGATGTAACCAAGGATTCGTCACGGTACTTGTACTCTATAATAACGGTTGGCCGATTGCTGTCGCAGGCCGGGCCTCTTGGACTGTAGCAGGGCTGTTTTCGCGCCCAGTCTACCACTGCGTTCAACTGCTTTCGCATTCCACGCCCATTTTGATCGACTTCAAGCGGCCGTCGAGCCGGGGCAAGATGCGGCATCCACCATAATGTATCGCCCGCGGCGGGGCGTTAGCCACCAGGACGGGAACTCAAAAAAGAGATATACTTCCGTTTTGTCATAAGGTCTGGAGGCTTATGGATCCATTAAGGGTCGCGGTGATTTCACCCGGTGATGTCGCTCAGGAACGCCAGGTGGCTGAGGCGGTTGTGCTTCGCGAGACGGGTGTCAAACCGTTTCTGCATGAGGCGTTTATTGCGCCTATTGTCGGCACCGGACCGATTCAACCCCTAATTGACAGGAAAGCTCGACTCGAAGAATCGCATGTCGTGATTGCGATTTTCGGCCGTCGAGTTGGTACTCAGATCGAGGCTGAAGCAGCTACGGGCACACAGCATGAACTAGGAATTGCATTGAAAGCAGCTCGGATCTACGGCTTGCCAAAAGTCATGATCTATTTCCGAGCCGGAACACTGGAATCCTCGGACGCAGGTGCTCTCCGTCAATTCGCAGCTCTCCTCGAATTCCGAGCCGGCCTCAGGCTGGCCCCAGCGGAGTTCGCGGAGTACGTTGACGTTCCGGATTTTCGATCGAAGCTTGCGGATCACTTTCGAATCGTCCGTACCTTGGCGGAGAAAGAGCGGGATCGCTTTGCTGCGACGGAAGTGCGGTTCATGAGTCAGGTCACGGAACCCGAGCCGACGAAGCATAGTGCTTCCGTCGATGGCCACGGCCGCTTGTATTCTTCTTTCAACCCGAAGGGGCGCGAAAAACCGTTCATTCGGTTCAAAGCACCCACCTCTACAGGGCGTGTTCCGGATCGAGAACATCCGGACGACCGGTCTCGAGATTGCCCTCAGCCACACAAGATCTACGTGATCCGAGATCCCATTCGACCGTTTGAGATCCAGATAGGCGAGTTCAGGGCAAATCGTTTTGGCAAAGAGCCGAACGAAGTACCATTTGAAGGTCTGCCTAGCACTCCCGAACTCCTGCGTCTTTACCCGCTGATTCAGGAATCTGATCATCGTTGGCTTCGGATCGTGCTGGCTGAACTCGTGAATGACGAACGTGCATTGCGGGGGATGCACACCCACGAGAAGTTGCCTGAAATCAAAAACCTGATTGCTAGGAATCCGTCTGCACCGAACGATGTTCGTCAAGGTCACTGCAAGTTCTGCAACGGGCAGTTCCAGGCCATGAGGACGATAGACCAAGAAGGCGAGACAGTGATGATACCGAACGATTACCCTTTTGGTCCTTTCTTTCACTATCTCGTATTTCCAAAGGGAACAGTCCACTCTTGGGACAGTGTGACGTATGAAATATTATCAGAGATGAACCACTTAGTCTGGAGGCACTTTAGGGACGGGTCCAGTAGGCTGTGCGGCGCCGCGGGTGTGCGAGTGGGATTTAATTCATCGGTGAGACATCTTGTGTTAGGACACAAGACCCGGGCATCTGCTGGAGCGAGTATCGCTCACGTCCACAAGCAAATATGGGGTATGGCTCCGGGCTCCGTGAATGTGGCAAACACGCTGAATGAGCTGTGCCTTGTATATGACAAAGCCGGACTTGACTACCTCGAAAGATACCTTGAGGCTATCGAAGCTGCCGGCCTTAAGGTCTGGGAAGATGAGAACGTCGTCCTCTACGTTCCCTTCGGACAGATCTCGCAGGACGAACTTCAGATCATCGTGAAGAGAAACGATACGGCCAGTGTTCTTGCTCTGACAGAGCCTGAGATATATTCATTGTCGAAGGCCGAGTTTGCGGTAACCCGGATATTTGACCGGCTGGAGATTAACAGCTTCAATGAGGTCGTTCTCGCTTTGCCGGAGGACACGAAACATAGTGGATCCTTTCGTTTGATTTGGACATTTATAACTCGTGAGATAGATCTCGCTGTTTCAGAATTGAACCTCCTGTATGTTGTAGACAGGCACCCCTACAACACAGTGCAGAAGGTGGATGTAATTTGGCCTGGTACAGCGCAGTCCAGAAGAATCTCGGACCTGATTGGTAATCGAAATGCCGCTGCGAGGGCGTGAAAATACTCGAGGTATCTTGCCCAAACTCCTCCCGCAGCACAAATAGGTCTCTTCGATGCTGCCGTGCGAAAGAAGGCCGTCAGGACGCCTTCCAGATGGGTACTTCCCTGCTGCCCAAATATCTTCTAAGAACTATTTGTGCAGAATTATTTTCAGTCCAGAAATGTGCTGTAGAATCTGCACTCTGGCGTGGGAAACCCCCGCAATGGAATGGAAGGCAGGGCGCTGTTGCCCTGGTCTGCGGGCCGCGACGGTACGGGGCAAGGTGGGTCGCATGCTTCTGTGCGCGTTGCGCAATCCTCATCGGAAGGACGCTTTCCTGACGGGCTATAATAATCGCCGTCATTGCTGCATAAGAACGGCAATACCTGCGACCGGTGTTAAACGGCTGAAGTACGGCGCAGGCGGATATGGCCGCTGAATCCGAGGCCATGGTCGGCCAATCTGGCGTTCCGTGAAGAGTCGCTCGATAGGTGCTGAGAAATCAATGGGGCTGTATCGGCAGTGCTCCGGCGCGGGGCGGTCCGAGAGACCCAGAGAGGGGCTGTACCGGAGCATTGCCGATACGGCGATTTGTAGTAATTCACTGTGCCGGTGGCCTATGGGGATTGAATCGTAAGCTATTGGCAGCACGGAGCTATTGCCAGCACGAAGGTTCCTGATGAGCCCCGTCGTCGGGATGGCAAACAATTGGGCGGGCATCGATGACTCAATATTACTCCCGCGAAGCGGGTTAGTACCAAATCCCCTTCCCGCCCCCAAACGCCTCCGCAGTGCCTTGATACCGTCCACCGAGCAAGCCCCAACCCTCAAGGCGACTCTCCCCGCCGTACCCGCTCGCCTTTGTTTCCCTACGCTGTGTTGCACCAACTCAGCCGGCCGTGACATTCGATCGGCGACGTGCGGGGTGCCCCAGGTAGGTCTCACAGCACCCACGACGGCGTCGAACGCATATTGCAGCCACAGGCTCACCCAGCCGGTTCTTAGCACCCAGTTGTTCAGATCTATACCGCCAAGACCGCCGAGTGAATCACGGTCTCGATCTGCGGCGTGTGGAGCAGCGTGTTGTGGATGAGGCACGCCTTGACCGCACGCAAGACGCCGGCCTCGTGCTCCGGAGCGATCCCGGGCAGCACCACCTCGATGCGCAGGGAGCCCAGGCGCGCGGGCTGTCTGGCCTTCTCCGCCGACACTTTCACTTCGAGGCCTTCGGTGGGCAGCGAGTGGTTCTTCAGGTACTGCGCCGCGTAGAACCCGGAGCAGGTGGCCAGCGATACCAGCAGAAACTCAGGAGGCGTCATGCCTTCATCGGCGCCGCCGTTGGACAGCGGCTGGTCGCAGACCACGCGGTGCCCGCGCGTGGTCGCTTCGAACTTAGTTCCCCCGGAAAACTGAACGTTGACTTCCATATTCATCTACCCAGATGCAGTTCTGGCGGCGGAGGTGACAGGCTGGCGTTTGACACGCTTTTTTTCGCGGCCGCTTCCCTCAGCGCGCAGGATTCGCTTTCGCTGGGGGATGCGGTCCGGCTGACGCTGAAGGGGAGCCCGTCGATCGCGGCCGCTTCGGAAAGCACGGAGATCGCGCGGCGCGCGCCGGGCAGGCCCAAGGGGGAACGCTGCCGCGCGTGAATTACAGCGAATCGTTCGCCCGCGGCGACAACCCGGTCTTCGTGTTCGGCTCGCTGCTGACGCAGCACCAGTTCTCCGAACCGAACTTCGCGCTCGGGCCCCTGAATCGCCCCGACGCTCTGAACAACTTCCAATCGCAGATCACCGTCGATGAGCCCCTCTGGGACTCCGGCAGGACCCGGCAGGCCGTGAAGTCCGCGGAACTGGGCCGGCAGTTGACGGACGAGGAATCGCGCCGGGTCCGGATGGAGGTCATCGCTTCGGCGGCGCGCGCGTATCACGGCGCGGTGCTCGCGGCGCAGAATCTGGAAGCCCGCCAGGCGGTGCGCTCCGCCGAAGCCGACCTGCGGCGCGCCGAAGACGTCCTCGCGGCCGGCATGTCCACGGATGTGGACGTGCTCTCGATCCGCGTGCACCTCTCGGCGGTCAACGAGCGCCGCATCCGGTGCGCGGCGGACCTCGACGTGGCGCGCGCCGCGCTGAACGACGCACTGGGGCTGCCGCTCGATACGCCGCACTCGCTCACCACGACCCTCACTCCCGCGGCGGTTCCCGACCTCGCATCGGACGCCTGGGAGAAGGAAGCGGCCGGGCAGCGTCCCGAGGAGCACGAGACGCGGCTCGCTACCAGCCTGGCGGAAACGCAAGCGGGCGCTGCGCGGGCCGCCATGCTGCCCGAGGTCGGGTTCCACGCGGCGTTCGAAGCGGACCGCCAGCGCTTCGTCACGCGCGGCGGCGCCAACTGGCTGGCCGCCGTCACGTTCCACTGAAACATTTTCAATGGCCTCGGCGACCGCGACCGCGTCACCGAGGCGGAGCACGCCGTTCGCCGCTCCGAGGCCGATGCGCATCGCACCGATTCCGCGGTGCGGCTTCAGGTCCGGCGGCCCTGCCTGGTGGTGGACCGCGTGAAGGCCGCGCTGAACGGGGTGACCGAGGAAGACGTGGCGCGGACCGTGCAGGTGGCCTCCGAAGGTTACACGGCCGGCCTGCTCCCCGCCGATTCCGCCAAGGAAGACGTGCCGCTGGTGGCCCGCTTCGACCGCGCCTCGCGCTCCGGCATCGACGACATCCCCAGCCTCAAAGTGGCCGGGCGGAGCGCTCTCGGGGCCCCGCGCCTCGTGGCCTTGAGCGAGTTGACGCGCATCGAAAACACCTCCGCCACGCAGAGCATCTACCACAAGAACCTGATGCCGGTGACCTGTGTGACCGGCGACGTGGCGGGCGAGATGGAGAGCCCGGTTTACGCCATCCTGGCGCTGGCCCCGGAGATGGAGAAGATCCGCGCGCCCGAGGGCTACGTGCTGGAGCAGCACATGTCTTCGCTGCCCACCGATTCCGACCGCTACTCCATCAAGTGGGACGGCGAGTGGCACATCACCTACGAAGTGTTCCGCGACCTGGGCATCGCTTTCGCCGCCGTGCTGGTCCTGATCTACGCGCTGGTGGTGGGCTGGCTCCAGTCGTTCGTCACGCCCCTGGTGATCATGGCCGCGATTCCGTTCTCGCTGGTGGGGATTCTGCCGGCGCACGGCCTGATGCACGCGTTCTTCACGGCGACGTCGATGATCGGCTTCATCGCCGGAGCGGGCATCGTGGTGCGCAATTCCATCATCCTCGTGGATTTCGTGGAGTTGCGGCTGAAGGAGGGGATGGCATTGGCCGAGGCCGTGGTGGATGCCGGCGCGGTGCGGTTCCGTCCCATGATGCTCACCGCCGCGGCGGTGGTGGCCGGCAGCGCGGTGATCCTGTTCGATCCCATATTCCAGGGACTGGCCATCGCGCTGATGGCCGGCGAAGTGGCTTCGCTGGCGCTCTCGCGCATGACCGTCCCGATCGTTTACTACATCGTGAATCGAAGGAGAAAAGTCGAATGTCCGTTGAGCGTTATCTCCGCCTGATCGCGGGATTCTTCGTGATGTGGAGCGTGGCCCTGGGCTACTGGGTCCACCCCGGCTGGTTCCTGTTCACCGCGTTCGTCGGGTTGAACCTGTTCCAATCGGCGTTTTCGAACTGGTGCCCCATGATGACCTTCCTGCGCAAGCTTGGGCGTCTCCTGAGTCGCAGGCGTGGCGGCGATTTCAGGCCTTCATCAGTTCGACATCTATGGTGATGTCCACATGATCACCAACCAGCACCCCGCCGGCTTCGAGCGCCTGGTTCCAGTTGAGGCCGAAGTCCTTGCGGCTGATCTTCGCCGTCGCTTCAGCCCCGCTGCGGGCAACACCCCAAGGGTCCTTGTTTTCCGGTGTCGGACCATCCACCGTCAGCACCACTTCTCGTGTGACGCCACGGATGGTCAAGTCGCCCGTGACCTTGTATGCCCCTGGCCCAGCCGCCTGGGCCTTTTTCGACTGGAATCGGATGGTGGGATGATTCGCGGCATCTAGAAAATCGGCGCTTTTCAAGTGCGCATCGCGCTGGGGTTCGCGCGTGTTGATGGAGTTCACGTCGATCTCCGCCACGATCTCGGATGCTTCCGGATGCGCGGAATCGAAGCGGACTGTGCCCGCGACCTTGCCAAACTCGCCGCGCACGTTGGCGATCATCATATGGCGCACCTTGAAGTGCGCGTTCGAATGAGCTGGATCGATTGTGTAAGTGGTGGCGGACGCAGCCGCGCTTTGTGCTTCGCTCATGATGGGCTCCTCCTTTCAGGGCTCCCCTTCTGCCCTTATCGTACCAGTTCAGGTGTTGAGCATCGCCAACGGCCGCGCTACTTCGCCTCGGTCTCCTGGCTGAACACGCACATCCATCTGCCGCCTCGTTTGAGCCATACGGCAGAGACGTGGACTCGGGCGGCAAATTCCTTGCCATGGCTGGTGCCGTTCTCGGTCACCGTATAAACGATAACGCCGGAGACCGCGGCAATCCGGAACTTCTCATCGCGCCCCCCTTGATCTTCAATGATCTCAGCAGATTAGCCCAACCGCAACGAGCCGCCACCCCCGCGTGACGCCCCGGGCATCATTCCCCGGACATCTCCGGTTGTTGCCCGAGGCTCTTGCCCGACCAACCCTGGCCCGTCCCGCCTGGCCTCGAACTCGCCAGCCGCGGTCGTGGAGCAACCCGAGCGCGGCCCAGGACGCAGGCGGCCCGGCGGCGTCACCGGCGTCACCCGTCCGTTTGACAACCCTTCCCCTCCGTCCGTATGATGAAAATTCACTAGGAAACCGTTTCGGCGCCGACCTCGAGTAAGCGGTATGTGCGCCCAAATGGAAGTTCATCACGTCTATCTGGTCTGGAAGTCTGCAATATGATCAAAGTCGAAGGCCTTACCAAGCGATACGCCCGCACGCTCGCTGTCGACAACATCTCCTTCGAGGTGGAAAAGGGACAAATCGTCGGCTTTCTCGGCCCTAACGGCGCCGGGAAAACGACCACCATGCGCGTCCTCACGTGCTTCCTGCCCCCCACCTCGGGTACAGCCAACGTCGCCGGCTACGATGTCCTCGAAAACCCCCTGGAAGTCAAGAAGCGTATCGGGTACCTGCCCGAAACGCCGCCCCTGTACCCCGAAATGGAAGTGCTGGAGTATCTCCATTTCGTCGGCAAGCTGAAAGGAATCGCGAAGAGCGATATCAGCCGCCGCGTCGATGAGGTGATCGAGCGATGCGCCGTCACCGAGGTGCGCACCAAGCTGATCGGCAAGCTGTCGAAAGGCTACCGCCAGCGCGTCGGCCTGGCGCAGGCCATCATTCACAATCCCGATGTGCTGGTCCTCGACGAGCCTACCGCGGGCCTCGATCCCAAGCAGATCATCGAAACCCGCGAGCTCATCAAGGCGCTCGCGGGCGACCACACCATCATCCTCAGCACCCACATTCTGTCGGAAGTCGAACATTCCTGCGAGCGTGTCATTATTATCAGCCAGGGCCGCCTGGTGGCCATCGATTCGGTGGCCAACCTGACCAACCGCCTGCGCGGCGCCGAGGCGGTTTCGCTCGAAGTGGAAGCCGCCGCCGGCCATCCCGATCCCACCGAAGTGCAGCATCGGCTGGAGCAGGTCTCCGGCGTAAGCCGCGTAGTCATGAAGGATTCCAAGGACGGCAGGCTTACGTTCGCCATCGAAAGCCTGCAAGGCCGGCACATCCGCGCCGACCTGGCCCGCACCGTGGTGAACTCCGGCTGGAACCTGAGCGAGATGCGCGCCGTGGGCCTCAGCCTGGAGGATATCTTCCTCCAGCTCACCACCGCCGAGCAAACCAACCAGCCGGAAGCACAACCGGAAGGAGGCAAGCAGTGAAGAACGTACTCCTCATCTGCCAGAAAGAACTGAAAGGCTATTTCGCATCGCCCATCGCCTATCTGCTGATGGCGTTTTTCGGGCTGATTTTCGGCTTCGGCTTCTACACCGCCACCCGCGACTACTACCGCTTCAGCTTCCAGGCCCAGATGATGGGCCAGCAGCAGACCATGAACATCAACGAGCAGATCATTCGCCCGTTGCTCCAGTTCGCCGCCACCATCGCATTGTTCCTCGTCCCCATGATCACTATGCGGTTGTTCGCCGAGGAAAAACGCAGTGGCACCATCGAGCTGCTGCTCACCTCGCCGGTGAAGGACATCGAGATCATCCTGGGTAAGTGGTTCGGCGCCATGCTCCTGTACATGTGCGTCCTGGGGATGTCGGTGATCAACCTCGGCCTGCTGTTCGCCTGGGGGAAGCCCGACCTCAAACCCGTGCTCGTGGCCTATCTCGGGCTGCTCCTGCAAGGCGGCGTGCTGCTGGCGGTCGGCGAGTTCATCTCCACCACCACCAAAAACCAGATCATCGCCGGCGGCGTCACTTTTTTTGTATGCCTCATGCTGTGGCTGCTGAGCTGGTTCACGGCGTTTGACTCGGGCGCCAGCGCCAGCGTCGTCAATTACCTTTCGATTGTCACCCACTTCGAAAACTTCAACCGGGGTGTCCTGGATTTGAAGGACGCCATTTTCTATCTCTCCATGATTTTCTTCTCCCTGTTCATCACTGCGCGCGCGATGGAATCGCTGCGGTGGAGGGCCTGACATGAATACCGCCTGGCTCAAGACACGACAAACCAAGTACGGCGCTTACGCTGGAGTCTATATCATCGTCATCGTCGCCGTGCTGGCCGCGGTGAATTTCCTGGCCAACCGCTACGACAAATCCTACGACTCGACCGCCAACAAGCAATTCAGCCTTGCCGACCAGACCATCAAGGTCGTCAAGGGGCTGAAGAACGATGTGCGCATCACCTACTTCGACGACCAGCAGCGCTTTGGGACGGCCCGCGACCTGCTGGACCGCTACTCTTCGCTCTCTCCCAAGCTGCACGTCGACTACATCGATCCGGTGAAGAAGCCGCAACTGGCCAAGGCCGCCGGCTACCGCCGCGACGTCAGTATTCTGGTCGACAGCGGCATCAAGAAGGAAGAGGCCAAAAGCCTCAGCGAAGAAGAGATCACCGGCGCGCTGATCCGCTCGCTCAAGACCGGAGAGCGGTCCGCGTGCTTCGTCACCGGCAGCGGCGAGCACGCCATCGACGACACCGATCGCGGCGGCTATGCGGCGGTGAAGGATGCGCTCACGCGCAACAATTACCAGACCAAAGGCATTTCGCTCCTCAAGGCCGCCGCTCCGCCTGCGGGACAGTCCCCGGCGGCCGGCGCTCCGCCCGCGCCCGGTAAGGTCGAGGTTCCCGCGGACTGCACCGTCCTGATCGTGGCGGGGCCTCAGCACGATTATATCCAGCCCGAGACGGACGCCATCAAAGCCTATGTGGAACATGGCGGTCACGCCCTCTTCATGCTGGATCCGCCCCTCAGTATGGGGCGCAGCGTGACTGACGACAGCTCCGGCTTGAACGCGCTGCTCGCCAGTTGGGGCGTCACGGTCAACAAAGACCTGGTGCTCGATACCAGCGGCATCGGCCAGGTTTTCGGCCTCGGCCCCGAAGTGCCGCTCGTCGCCAGCTACGAGTCGCACCCCATCGTCAACGAGATGAAGGACGTCGCCACCTGCTTCCCCCTGGCCCGCACCCTCGATATCAAGAACAGCGACAAAACCACGCTTACCAAGCTGTTTGCCACCTCGGACAACAGCTTTGCCACCACCAACCTCAGCTCCGGCAGCATCCGGCTGGATCCCAAGAAAGACAAGAAGGGCCCCCTCACCCTGGCCGTTGCGGGCACGTGGAACGGCATTCCGATAGGGCGCTTCGTGGTGGTGGGCAGCTCCCTGTGGGCCGGCAACAATTTCATCCGGTTCAACGGCAATCGCGACCTGTTCCTCAACATGATCAACTGGCTCACCGCGGACGAGGACCTCATTTCCATCCGCCCCAAGGGCCCCGACGACCGCCCCCTCAACATCAGCCCGCAAAAGATCAACATGCTCTTCTGGCTCAGCTTGGTGATCTTCCCGCTCGGCGTGATCGGCTTCGGCATGGTCACCTGGTGGAAGAGGAGGTAGCCCGTGAAGCCGAAGGGACTGTTGATCGCCGTCGTTCTTTTGGCTGTTTTGGGCGGCGTGGTCTGGTGGTCGAACCGCAAGGAGGCTTCGGCCAGCAAATCCACCGACAAGACCACCAAAATACTCACTATTCCGGACGACCAGTTCCAGGAGATCCGGATCAAGAAGCTGACGGGCGAGGCGCTCGACCTCAAGCGCGAAGGCGGCAAGTGGCGCATCACTCAGCCGCAGGCTCTTCTGGCGGACCAGGACGCCGTCGCCTCCATGGTTTCCAGCCTCTCCTCCTTGAACGCCGACAGTGTTGTCGAGGATAAGGCCGCCGATCTCAAGCCGTACGGGCTGAACGATCCGGCCATCGATATCACCGTCACCAAGAAGGACGGCAAGACCGCCGAGGTGCTGCTGGGCGACGATACCCCGACCGGCTCCGGCTCCTACGCCAGGCTGGCTGGCGACGCGCGCGTGTTCACCATCGCCAGCTTCGTGAAGTCGAGCCTCGACAAGCGCCCCGACGACCTGCGCGACAAGCGCCTCCTGACCTTCGATTCCGACAAGTTGTCGCGCGTCGAGCTTCAGGCCAAAGGCCAAACCGTCGAGTTCGGAAAGAACGCATCCAGCGAGTGGCAGATCGTAAAGCCTCGCCCGTTGCGCGCCGACAATTCGGCGGTCGATACGTTGGTCGGCAAACTGAAAGACGCCAAGATGGACCCGCTGAACCCCGATGCCGACGCCGCCAAGAAGTTTGCCGGCGCCGCCAAAACGGCCACCGCCATCGTGACGGATGCCGGTGGGTCCCAGACCCTCGACGTCCGCAAGGACAAAGACAACAACTACTTCGCCAAGGGTTCCGCGGTGGACGGAGTCTACAAAATCGCCGGCGATGTCGGAGACGCGCTGAATAAGGGCCTGGACGATTTCCGCAACAAGAAGGTCTTCGACTTCGGCTTCAGCGATCCCAACAAAATCGATTTGAAAGGCGTCACCTACACCAAGAGCGGCGACAAGTGGATGTCCGGCGCCAAGGCCATGGACAACACCACGGTCCAGAACTTCATCGACAAGCTGCGCGACCTCAGCGCGTCCAAGTTCGCCGACAGCGGCGCGGGCGACCCGGTTTTCGACGTCACCGTGACTTCCAACGACAACAAGAGGGTGGAAAAAGTGACCATTCGCAAGCAGGGAAGCCAGTATTTCGCGCAACGCGAGAACGAGCCCAGCATCTATGAATTGGAGTCCGGCGCCGTGGACGCCTTGCTGAAAGCCGCGGCGGACGTTAAGGAAGCGCCGCCGGAACCGGCGAAGAAGAAGTGAACGGGCTGCTCACCGACCTCTACGAACTGACCATGGCCGGCGCGTATTTCGAAGCCGGCAAGGCCGATGAGAAGGCCACCTTCGAGTACACCATCCGTCGCCTGCCGGCCAATCGAAACTACATCCTGGCGGCGGGGCTGCCGCAGTTGGTGGATTACCTCCTGGGCCTGAGTTTCGCCCCTGAGGAGATCGATTACCTCCGCGGCCTGCCGCAGTTCCGCAACGCGTCGCCGGCCTTCTTCGACTATCTCCGCGGCTTCCGCTTTACCGGCGATCTGTTCGCGGTGCCCGAGGGAACGCCGCTCTTTCCCGGCGAGCCCTTCTTCACCCTCCGCGCGCCCATCATCGAAGCCCAGATCCCGGAGACCTACGCGCTGTCGGCGGTCTCCTTTCAGAGCCTGATTGCCAGCAAGGCGGCGCGCTCGGTGGAGGCCGCCCAAGGCCGCGACGTGGTCGAGTTCGGCACGCGCCGAGCCCACACACCGGAAGCCGGCGTGCTCGGCGCGCGCGCCGCCTATATCGGCGGCTGCGCGGGCACCAGCAACACGCTCGCGGGCTTTCGCTACGGCATCCCCGTGATGGGCACCGCCGCGCACTCCTGGGTCATGTCCTTTGCTTCCGAGAGCGAATCGTTCCGCCAGCTCCAGCGCTTCCTGGGCGATGCCACGGTGCATCTCCTGGATACCTACGACACCGTCGAAGGAGCGCGCCGCGCGGCCCACGCCGGCGCTCCGCTGTGGGGCGTGCGGATCGACAGCGGCGATTTCCTCGCTCTCTCGCGCCGGGTTCGGGCCATCCTCGATGAAGCCGGACTCCGCGACGCCAGGATCATGGCCAGCGGCGATCTGGACGAACACCGCGTGCAAGACCTGGTCGCTGCCGGCGCTCCCATCGACGCTTTCGGTATCGGCACGCAGTTGGCCACCTCCGCCGACGCGCCGGCGCTCGGCGCAACCTACAAGCTCGTGGAGTTGGACATCAGCGGCATCAAGCGCTTCACCGCCAAGTACAGCGAGGACAAGGTTACGCACCCCGGCGCCAAGCAGATCTTCCGCGAGGCCGCGCGCGACGTGGTGGCGCGCTCCGGCGAATGCGGCAAGGGCGAGGCCCTGCTGCGGCCCGTGATTCTCGGCGGCCGCCTCGTCGAGCCGCTGCCCTCGGTCGTTGACGCCCGCCGGCACGCCGCCGAGTCCGTCGCCAAACTTCCGCCCGCTCTGCGACAATTGGAAACAGGGGAGCCGTGGCCGGTGATCTTCAGCCGCGAGCTGCGCGCGCTGTTCGAGCAGACCCGCCGCAACCTGCTGGGATGAACACCGCTTTCATCGATGTCGATACGCAACTCGATTTCCTCTATCCCGCCGGAGCTCTCTACGTGCCCCAAGCCGAGCGCATCCTGCCCGCCATCGCGCGGCTCAATCGCTTCGCCGCCGCGCGGGGAATCCCGGTCATCTCCACCACCGACGCTCACGCCGAAAACGACCCCGAGTTCGCCTCCTGGCCGCCGCACTGTATCGCCGGCACGACCGGCCAGCACAAAGCCGAATCCACGCTGCTGGACAAGCGCGTCGTAATCCCCAACCGCGATTGCGCCCTGGCGCTGGACGGAGCGCAGCAGATCATCGTCGAAAAGCAGACCGTCGACGTGTTCCAGGCGCCCAACCTGGCCCGCGTGTTGGAGCGCCTCGGCGCCGCCCGCTTCGTGGTGTACGGCGTGGTAACCGAGATCTGCGTCCTGTACGCCGTGCGCGGGCTTTTAAAGGCCGGCAAGCAGGTGGTGGTGGTGACTGGCGCCATCCAGACGCTGAACGCCGAAGACTCCGGGCGCGCCCTCGGCGAGATGCGGGCCCTCGGCGCCACGCTCGAAAACGTGTCGCAGATCGTCGGTTCCTGAGCCGACGCTAGAATCCGAGCGGGTCGTACTCCCGGCCCACGAACTGCGCCGTGAATGCCAGGAAGCGCATCCGCGCCTGGAACTGAACTGACGGATCGGCGACGCCGGTCACCTGGAAAGACGCCAGGAACCCGGCGAAGTTCCCCACGGCGGCGAGATCCTCGAAAGTGCGGAACTTCAAAAGCCCGATGCCGGTCTCCTTGGATGTGCCGTCCGCCAGTTGCTCGGTGACGTGGCAGTAGAGCGTGGTGTAGTCCCAGAGGAGGTCCTGAATGCTCTGGATCACGCCGCTCTTTTCTTTTTGCATGTACTTCACGCCGTCGAGCGTGAACCGGCGTCCGGTGTTGGTGGGGAATTCGATGTGGTAGCGCATCTGGGCCTCGCCCGTGGCCGGATTGATCATCAAGTAGTTGAAGCGGCTGTTGGATTCGTCGATGTTGTAAGTTGCCGGCCCACCGCCTTCGAACTGCCCGAACTGAATGTCGCCGCTGATCTGCGCCTCGTGCTCGTAGCCGTCGATGAACTCGTTGACGTCCGCCACCGTCATGCGCACGTCGAACCTGCACGTCACCGCGCCCGCCGGATCGCCGGTGGCGGGAATGCGGTCGGCGATGGTGAGGTCGCCGTCGCGTCCGGGAGCCGGGGTGTGTTGGCCCGGAAAATACCAGCCCACCATCTCCTCGTCAAACGTCATGCCGACGCCATCGGGAAGCTGCACGTCGAGGAACGGCTTCAGCAGCGTGTTGGTCGCCAGGTCCTTCCCGGCGACCCGCGTCAGGATGTAGTAGAAGCCGAACTGCCCGCCCGCGTCCGCGTGGAACAGGCCGAAGGAAGAGTTGCTTACCAGCGGCGCCATGCCCGCGGGCAATTGCGTGACGTACTTGCCCACCAGAAAATCGGCGGTGACCTTGCGGATCTCGTCGTGGAACGGCGTGAAATCGTTCAGTTGGAAATGGTCCTTCAGGAAGCTCGGCGCCACCAGGCCCTCCATGAGGCCCATGAGCTGATACCGCGCCACGAATGTGCCGTCCGGGTTGTTGCTGAACTGCAGATAGGCCACGCCGGCGGCTTCATTGGCGTTCGAGATGGTGTCCATCCGCCAGACGCCGTCCAGGTCGGCGGCCGTCGGCGCCGCGCCCTTGGCGTACAATGCCGCGTGATCGGCCACGGTCATGCAGTCGAAGCTGTACCGCCGCGTCATGGGGAACGTGAACACGCGCGCGCCGTTGGGGTATTGGCCGAGATACACGCGCCCGATCAGCAGGTCGTCGTTGATCATTTTGAAAATGTCGTAGAAGCCCTGCCACGGCGGATCGAGGTATTTGAGCAGAATGTAGTGCCCCGGCTCCAGCGTTCCGCTGCCGTGTCCCACCTGGACCTCCTCCAGGCTGTTGCGTGCGTGGATGCGGTCGTCGGTGTCGCTGGTCACCCCGACGTATATTGAGCCTTGCTTGTGAAACTCCTTCTTGAAACCGGTGAAGATCGCCGATGACATGGCGTTGAGAATGTGGCCCTGGGGGAAGAAGCCTTTCCAGTATTGGTCGTTGCGGATGGTCTGTTTCGCCAGGTCGATCACCGGATCGCCGCCCTGGTTGACGATGGCATCGATCTTCATGGTGGGACAGCGGCGGAACAGCGCTTCGAGCTGCCCTTCGTTGTAGCCGGCCACGTCCAGGGGGTCGATCCCGGCCATGCTGACCACCGTGTTCGGCTGGGGATACTGATTGCCGCCAAGCTGCTGGATCTTGCGCTCGGCAAACCGCTCCGTCAGCGCCGAAATCGTCAGGAACGGGTTGACTCCCAGGGCGCTGGGGATCACCGAGCCATCGGTAACGTAGAGCCCCTCGTGCACGCTGCCGTCGCCCGCGAACACGCGCCCGAACGGGTCGACGGCGCCTTGCAGGTAGTCGTCGCCCATGGGGCAGCCGCCCAGCGGGTGCGCGGTGATGAGGTGGCCCAGATTGAACATGCTCCACGTCGGGTTGGAGATGAAGTTGCTTCGCAGCGCGTGCGCGTGGCGCCGCAGTTCCTGGTTCATGCGCGTGAAGATCTGCTGCTGCCCCGCCTGGTCCCACGAGATGCGGATGCGCCCATCGGGCTCGGTCCACGGCTTTTCGAAAAGGATCACGCCGCGAGCGTTGTCCTGGCCCATCACCAGGTACAGCATGGTGTGGTTCATGGCGCCGTCGGCTGCGTGGGCCGGAGCCGTGGGGTCGAGATCGCGCTGCAGGCGTTTCATCTGGGCGTCTTCGTTGCCCGTCACCGTGTCCTGGCCGCGAATGGCGGCGAACGCCGCTTTGGAGGCTGCGATATACGCGCTGGGGAACGAGAAATCCTCCACCGTGATGCGCTGGCTCTCCGGCAGGCTGCCGTTGTACCGCACGATGCCCACGATGTTCGGCCCCGGCTCCGGCGAATCGCCGGTCCCCGGCTTATCGGCTACCTGGTACCCCAGCACGTCGGTTTCGTTATCGCCGTTGTAGGCCAGGCCGAAGAAATCGCCGTTGCCGCTGAACTTGGTGCCCAGCGCCGGCGAAACGGAAAGCCCGTTCGCCTCCGAGCGCAGCAGGATTTCGGTGGAGTTCAGCGACCCGGCCGACAGCACCACCTCGCGCGCATCCAGCTTGAAATTGGTGCCGCCGCCCTTGTCGTCGACGTACTTGCCGTGAATTCTCCAGCCGCCTCCCGAAAGTTTCTCCAGGTATTCCACCTTGGTCTGCGTGAGGATGGTGGCGCCGGCGCTGCGCGCCATCGGGAGGTAGTTCATGTACAGCGTGTTCTTGGCGCCGACATTGCAGCCCGACACGCAGTTGCCGCAGTCGATGCACGGCTTCTGCTGGACGCCGTACGGGTTCGCCCCGTCGATCGTGAAGTTGACCACGATGTCGAGCGCCGTGGCGTGCGTGCCGAGTTCCGTCGCGCGCCGTTCGAGCGCCTTGACCTTGGCCAGCTCCAGCGCCCGCGGGTGCGGATTGGCCGCCAGAATCTTGCGCGCCCGATCGTAGTAGGGCTGCATCGCGTCGTACTGAATCTCGGCGGGCCAATTGAACTGCGCGAAAACTTCGCGGTCCGGCACGATCGCCACGTTGGCATTGATCAGCGACGTTCCGCCCAGTCCCGAGGCTTTGATCACCGAAATCTCCGGATGGTTGAGCAGCTCGAAAAGGCCGAGCGGGTTCAAATCGCTGCGGGCCGCCGCCACCACGCCGGCGAGCGTTTCCGGATACTGGCCGGGCTGCCATTCCTTGCCGCGCTCCAGAATGCAGACCGATGGCTTGGGATTCAAATTGGCGCCGGCCAGGCGCGCGGCGGTAATCGCCCCGCCGTATCCCGAGCCGATGATGACGAAATCGTATGCGCTCTTGCGCTGTTCAAATGGCGTGGATAGCATCGAGCTCCTCCTCCGATGATCGGTTCTCTCAGGCCTGGTCGGCCAGCAGATCCTGGAAATATGCGTTCAAAAGCCGGTTGCCCGGATCGTAGGTCTTGCGCGCGTCCGCAAATGTCTGGAGCCGCGCGCCCAGGGCCTTCCGGAACTGCGCCCTGGTGATGCCGTAGGTTTGGTTCGGCAGCGGAATCCCGCCGCCGTCGCTGCAAAATTGGTTATAAGCCGTCAGAAACGTCTTCCACCCCGGGTTGCCCGTGGAGACCGGATCGATGGTCATCATGTTGCCGTCGTACGAATAGGAGAGCAGCGAGTTCTGGTCTTGGGCGATGCGGTATCCGACGAACAGCATGTTGATGCGATAGCCCGTGTCCTGGTAATACTTGCGGCAGAACTGGAAGTGCTGCGCCAGCACGGTGGGATAGCTCTCTTCGGGAAAGGCCCACAGGCTGAAGGTGTACTTGCTGTCGTTGGCAACCGTGGGATAGCGGATGATCTGGTCGGTGGCCACCGTGTTGTCGCTGGTGATCAGGTTTTCCAGCTTGAAGCGCCACAGGACGTTGAAACCGTCGATCACCTTGTAGCGCACGTCGCGGTCCGCGATGTCGCTCTCGGCCTGCGCGCAAACGGCCGGCCCGGCGGTGGCCCACAGGTAGTTGCGCAGGGGCCAGGCGTGGCGGTTGGGATCGCCCGTGGCGCCCGGGTTGTAGTGGCGGAACTCCACCGTGATCAGGTTGTCGAAGGGAAAGATGTAGTACATCAGCGAATCGCCGCCGGCCTTCAATTCGGGCAGTTTCGCGATGAAGTCCTCGAGCGTGTAGGTGGTGTGATGCACCGCCATCGGGACAATCGGCCGCACGCGGAAAGTCGCCTCCGTGATCACGCCGAAGGTACCGTAGCTCGACCGGACCTGTTGCATCACCTCGGACTGGCCGTCGGTAATCTCGACGATGTCGCCCGAGGGCAGCACCATCTTGACGCGGGTGACGTACGAGCTGACCTGGCCGAGTTCGCCGGGCATGGAGGCATCCTTGGTTCCGCAGCAGGCCGCGCTGCCCACCGAGAGGCTGCCGATCTCGGTGTTGACGTGGAACTGCAATCCGTGTTTTTCGAGTTCCTTCGCAACATCGATGTAGATTGCCCCGGCCTCCGCGGTCACCGTGTCGGCGGTGATCTGGAGAATCCGGTTCATCCCGGACATCTTGATCAGGGTCCCGCCATCGACGACGCCGCAGGCCCCCGGGGAATGGTTCGACCCGATGGCGCGGACGGGAGAGGGGTACTGTTGCGGATTCCTTAGGATGCTGACGATGTTGTCGACCGAGGCAGCCTCAACGACGGCCTGTGGATGCGAAACCAGGTCTCCAAACCAATTCGTGACAACCGTGCCGGCCATGACGTTCCCCTCCGCTTTGGGGATCATATGTCAGCGGGCCGGTAAGAAGCAAGGGGATCGGTTAGAGTCCTCGCCAGATATCGGACAGTTCCAGGCGGAACCCTGCAACCGGGCCCTCGCCTTCAAGGTGATCGATATCGGCGAGCGCCTCGGGTTCGCGATGGGGGCGATAGACGTGAACCGTTCGTGCGTCTGGGTCGATCAACCAACCGAGCGCGGCGCCATTCTCCATCCATTCGCGCATTTTGGCTTTCACGCCGCGGAGCCGGTCGGTCGGCGACATCAACTCGATCACAAAATCCGGGCAAATGGGCAAGAAGCGCTTCTTCTGATCTTTGGTGAAAACTGCCAACCTGCCTTTCAAGACCCAGGAGGCGTCCGGTGCGCGCGCCGCCCCGTTCGGCAGCACATACTCCGTATTGGAATCGAGAGCAATCCCACGCCCGTCAACTCGCGCCCAGTTGCGCAATTGACCGCTTACCTCGTTGTTGCGGTATCCGGTCTCAAATCCGGTAGGAGGCATGATGATGATTTCCCCATTGGCTTCTCGCTCGATGTGCAGCTCGGAATTCTTCGCGCAAAACTCGAAGTACTCGTCGTCGTCCATGGGGCGCTCGGCCCGGATCAGGATTGTAGCGCGTGTTTCGAGATCGGGGAGCTCAACCTGCATATTCTCAGCATACGCGCATTTTGCCGCGGATTCAGGCGACGGGCAGCAAAGTCTACCAGTCCTTACTGCTGCTCTACCGGCAACCAGAATGCTGTTGGCGGCGTCGCGTCCGGCGGCGGCAGGGTGACTCCGTTTACCTGGAGGGAAACGGAAACGTAGTCGTTGAAGGTCAGGCCCGGGACCATCGCCACGTTCGGAACCACCACGTTGATCTGGTAGAGCCCGACCGTCCCGGCGACCAGTCCGGCGTACGTCACGGTGCCGGGAGTGCCGTCGAAGAAGACTTCCGGCGGCGAAAGCAAGGTGCTCGCTTGCGCGGCGATCTGGCCCGCCGGTACGTCGGGGGTCACCGCTCCGAGACCCATGCCGAAGAGCACAATCGTGTCGCCGGGTTTGGCGCGCCGGCTGGGTACCGCGGCTCCATAACTGGGTGGCAGCAGGAATGTCACAAAGTCGGGCAGGACGGCGCCCAAGTATTGTTCCCACTGGCTGATGTCGTGCGGCAGCACGTACATCGCCGGCTGGATGGCGTTCACCGTAACGGTGTAGGGCGCGCTGACCTGGGAGCCGTTGGCGACCGTCACCTGGGCGGATCCGGCCGTCACCGTGGCCGGCACCAGCGCGTTCACCTGTCCGGGGCTGATGTAGGAAACATACGCCGGGCTGCCGTTGATGGAGACTTTGACGCCGTCGAGGGAGGTTGGCGCGGTGTTTCCGGTGAAATCGGAAGTGCGCCACTGGCGAGTTGCAGGCGCGAGATTCTGCCCGTAGATTTCGATCCAGGTTCCGGGCGCGATCGATTGCGCCCCGCCGAATCCCGAGGCGGAGATCACGCCTGGAAGCAGCGTGCGGATGGTTGGCTGAGTGGAGGCGGCGCCGGGCACGCCGACGAAGCCGTGGGTGGTCTGGCCGCTGTTGTCGGCTCGGAGTCCGGTGATCTGGCCGCCGTCGTTGATGGCAGTCACCTGGTAGCCTCCGAGCAAAGCAAATGTGCCGTCGGCGTTGCTGACGAAACCTACATTGAGGGAGTAGTCCGTGCCCCCGTAGCCCGCGAACTGTCCGAGATTGTTGACGCTGCTGACCTGGGTGAGGTTGTCGGTTCCCGGCAGATCGAACCGGGCGCACGAGCCGGCCGATCCGCAGAGGAACCCATGCCGCGTCCCGTTGGAACCGCCGATGATGCCGCGCCCCACAATTTCGCCGTTGTTGTTGATAGCGGTGGGGGAGGCCTCGCTGAACCGTGGTACGTAGATGGGCGTGAAGGTGGATCCGTCGGCGCTTCGCAGGAAACCCTGGCTCACGAAGCCCAGATCGTAAACGGCGCCGACGATTTCGCCGCGATCGTTGATGGCCGTTGCGCCTCCGCCGGGGCCCACGTTGGAAATCTCGAAGGATGTGAAGGAGCCATCGGCGCCGCGGATATAGGCATGGTAACCGTTGGCGTCGCGATAGGAGCCGACGATCTGGCCGAGGTTGTTGATGCCGTTGGCGTAGGTGGTGCCGGGAAGAGCGCCGGGGACGTCGATGGTAGTGAAGGTGGCGCCGTCCGCACTGCGCAGGAAGCCGTGAAGAATGTTGGCGGAATCGGCGTAGATGCCAACGATCTGGCCGCTATTGTTGATTCCCGATGGTCTGGTGCTGGCGGAGCCGGGGACATCGAACTGCGGGTACGTATAGGATTGGGCGTCGGCGATGCCCAGCGCCAACACGAAGATTGCCGGGATGGTCCACTTCATGGCCGGGGCCGCTGGAATCGATTGCCCTATTGGACCCTCGCCGCGAGCGCCTGCGCCAGGTCCACCGGATTCGCGCCGGCGGAACTGATGGCATAACCGCCGATGTAGCGGCCTTTGCGGAAGATGCACAGCTTGCCGAGATACGTGTCGGTAGCCTGGAACGCATCCTCGGCCACCTTGGCAGGAGTGGTCTCGCCGAAGCGCGCCCGCAGCTTCTGCATCACCTCCGCGGCCGAGGCGGGAGTCTCTTCCAGAACCACGAAGCCCTTTCCGAAATCGTACTGCGCCATGTACCCGCGCTTGAGCAGGCGGATGCCCAGCACGCTCTCGGGAACCAGCCGTACGGACTGCTGGCCCTCCACCGGCAGCCAGGATAGCGCCACCGGCGTCGTGGTGCTGCCCTCCACCGCGCGATCCAGCGCCGCCACCCATTGGTGCAATGCGGCCGTATAGTCGCCTTCCGGATTCGCGGCAATCTCCAGGTAGTATTTGCCCTTCACGAAAATCGCGCGCCGGGGAACGATCTGGCCGCCCATTCCGAGCCGCTCGAACGGCTGCCGCGGATCCCGGTTGGCGGTGAACAGTCCGTAGGCCGAATCCGCATCGCCCATGTCCGAGATGTCGATGACAAAAGTGATCTCGCCTTTCTTGCAGGTAACTCCGTGCATGCTCTGAAAGCCATAGAGCACGTAACCTTCCGCGTTGCCGTCCATGTACTCGAACAGGTTGTCGGCGTCGAAGGTGCGCGCCGCGCCGTCTTGCGGCCAGCCCGGCACCAGCTTGCAGTCGGGCGTCTGCGCCCGGGCGAGAAGGCACGCCCCAAGCGCCACGCAGGTGAGCTTCAGCATGCGAGCAGCTCCTGCGCCGCACTGGACGGAGGCGTGCCCGGGCGGCAGGAAGTTGCGGCGGGAAGAATCCATATTTCCTCTTAAAAGATGATAAATTCGGTTTATAAGTCTTATTTTAGAACGGGGCGCTGCGAATTCCAAACGGCTCTTTGCGGCGGCGCGGGCCGCGGCGATTTTGGACCGGTCCCGGCTCGGAACCGGAGACAGAGCGTGGCCGGCGGCGCCTGGAATGGGGTTACAGATGTCACAACTTACTCGAAGAGACTTCGTCGCGGCGGCGGCGGTGGCGACCGCGCGCGGTTACGCGCAGGTCCAGGGCGCGGGAGAGCGCATGCGCATCGGCGTGATCGGTTGCGGAGGCCAGGGAACGGCGCACATGCGGACCCTGGTGAAGATGCGCGACTCGGACAACATCGACGTTCTGAACGTCTGCGATATCTTTACCAAGCGGGCCGAAGCTGCGGCTCAGCTCACCGGCGGCAAGGTCGTGAAGGACTATCGCCGGGTGCTCGACAACAAGGACGTGGACTACGTCCTCATCGCGTCGCCCGAGCACTGGCACTACCAGATGACCATGGACGCGATCGCCGCCGGCAAGCACATCTACTGCGAGAAGCCGATGACGTACTCGATCGAGCAATCGCGGCGCGTGGCGGAGCGTGTGGCGGCAACGCCGAAGGTCAAGATGCAGGTGGGCGTCCAGGGGATGTCGGACGATTCCTACGAGACCGCCAACCGCTACATCAAAGAGGGCGCCCTGGGAACCGTGGTTCTGGCCCAGATCGATTACTCGCGCAATTACCTGGACGACTTCTGGGTGAATCGCGTCGATCCCGACGCGCGGCCCGGCGAAAACCTGGACTGGAACGCGTTCCTCGGGCCGGCCCGGAAACGCCCGTTCGATCCCGACCGGTTTTTCAGCTGGCGGCGGTACTGGGACTACTCCGGGGGCATCGCGACCGACCTGTTCATACACCGCGTCACCCGCATCATCAAATCGCTGGGGCTCACATTCCCCGACCGCGTGGCGGCCACCGGCGGCAAGTTCGAGTTCCGCGAGAGCCCGGCGGAGATCCCCGACACGCTCAACATGCTGCTGGACTACCCCAAGGGCTTGACGGTGCAGCTTATCTCGTCGATGGCCAACGACACGCCGGTCGATCACTTGATCCGCGGCCACAAGGCGACTCTGAAATTCACGGCCACGGGGTTCGAGATCGTGCCGCAGCGCGCGTTCGCCAAGGAGGCCCAGCCCGCGACGCACAAGAAGACCGGGGCGGAAGAACTCGACCTGCATCACCGCAACCTGCTGAATGCCATCCGCAGAAACGAAGCACTACGCTGCGACGCCAACCTGGGCTACTATGGCGTGGTGGCGACCGAGATGGGCAACCTGTCCTACCGCAAACGGAAGTATATGAAGTGGGATGCGGCGAAGCAGCGGGCAGTCGCGGTGTAAGAAGGCCTACACTCCCAGCCCGGCGCTCCACAGCAGGTAGCCGACAGCCTGCTTCAGATAGTTCCAGCGCTCCAGCAGCGGCTCGGGCGCGCGCTCTTTGCGCGGCGAGCCGTACACGTTCAGGCCGCGGAATTGCAACATCTTTTTCACGCGGTAGATGTGATACCCATCGCTCACCACGACCACCGAGTGCAGGCCCATGCGGTGCATGATCTCGCCGGCCAGGGCCGTGGATTCGACCGTGGTCTCTCCCTCGGTCTCGACCGCGATGGCTTCGGAAGGCACGCCGCGGCTCACCAGGTACGCGCGCCCCACGCCGCCTTCGGTGAACACCGGGTCGCCGCCGGCGCCGCCCGTGGTCATGATCAGCGGCGCGAGACGCCGGTTGTAGAGCTCAAGCGCGTGATCCAGGCGCGCCCTCAAAACGGGAGACGGTTTGCCGCGGTATTCGGCCGCGCCCAGCACCAGGATGACGTCCGCCGGCTGCGCTTCCTCGCGCGTGGACTGCTGCTCGATCCGCACGGACACGTAGACGATGGCGACAAGCAGCGCGCTCACTACCAGCACGATCGCATTCCTGACGGCCCGTTTCATGTGCGCTATTCTGAGGTACACATTATTGTAAACATGCGGAAAGCCGAGACGATCACCAGCGCCGCCAACCCGCTTTTGAAAGATGTGAGGCGGGCGATCGCGCGCGGCGGCCTCACGTCGGAAGGCTGGTGCGTCGCCGAGACCTTCCACCTGCTGGAAGAGGCGCTCGGCGGCAAGTGCGAAGTGAAGGTGGTGCTGGCGGCCGAATCGGCGCGTCCGGCGGCCGAAGCGCAGTTGCGGCGGCTCGCCGGCGTCAAATTGGCGGTCCTGCCGGATGCGCTGTTTCAAAGCGTGTCGGGCACCCGGACGGCGCAGGGGGTAATGGCGCTGGTCACACCGCCGGCCTGGACCGTGGAACAGTTGTTCGGCGGGTGCCCGCTGGTGATGGTGCTCGATGGCTTGCAGGATCCGGGCAACGCCGGCGCCGTGGTGCGCGCGGCCGAGGCATTCGGCGCCACCGGCGTCCTGTTCCTGAAGGGTGTGGTGAGCCCGTACAATCCGAAGACCGTGCGCGCTTCCGCCGGTTCGCTGTTTCGCATTCCTTTCGTCCATGGCGTGGACGCCGCCCAGGCGCGCGCGGCGCTGCGACACCATGGGGTGGAACTGTACGCCGCAGTGCCGGCGCGCGACGCCGCCGCGATGCGTTCGATCGCCGAAATCGACCTCACCGGCCCCTGCGCGCTGATCATCGGCAGCGAGGCGCACGGCGTGGGCCCGGAATTGCGGTCGGGGGCAACCGGCGTTTCGATCCCCACAGTGGGAGTGGAATCGCTGAACGCGGCGGTGGCCGCGGGCATCCTGCTTTACGAAGCGCGGCGGCAGAGGGCGCGGCATCCGTGAGCCTCTTCGATACCACGCCCGCGCCCGAGCCCACGGCCGGTAAACGGCCGCTGGCGGAGCGCATGCGGCCCGAGCGCCTGGAAGATTTCGTGGGCCAGGAACATATCCTGGGGCCCGGTAAGCCCCTGCGCCGGCAGATCGAGCGCGACGAGATGGCGTCCGTCATCCTGTGGGGCCCGCCCGGCGTCGGCAAGACGACCCTCGCCAAGCTCATCGCGCGCATCACGCGCTGCGAGTTCATACCGTTCAGCGCGGTGCTCAGCGGCATCAAGGAAATCAAGGCGGTGATGGCCGACGCGGAACGCCTCCGCCACCTGGGCCGGCGCACCATTCTGTTCATCGACGAGATTCATCGCTTCAACAAGGCGCAGCAGGACGCCTTCCTGCCGTACGTCGAGCGCGGCGACGTCATTCTCATCGGCGCCACCACGGAGAACCCGTCGTTCGAAGTGATCTCGGCTTTGCTCTCGCGCTCGCGCGTGTATGCGCTGCGGCTCCTCACCGTGCCCGAGATCGTCTCGCTGCTCCAGCGCGCCCTGCCCGTGGTGGGGCTGGAGGCCTCCGAAGAACTGCTGGAGCAGATCGCGATCTACGCCAACGGCGATGCGCGCCAGGCCTACAACACGCTGGAAGCGGCCGCCGCGGCGGTGCGCCCACCGGGACAGGCGCCTTCCGTGCCGGGCGTCGAATTGACCGCGGCCGCCGTGCAGGACGCCATCGAGCGCAAACTCCTGCTGTACGACAAGAGCGGCGAGGAGCACTTCAACCTGATCTCCGCGCTGCACAAGTCGGTGCGGTCCAGCGACGTGGATGCCGCGCTCTACTGGCTCACCCGCATGCTGGAGGCCGGCGAGGACCGCCTGTACATCGCGCGCCGCATGATCCGCATGGCTAGCGAAGATATCGGGCTGGCCGATCCGCGCGCCCTGGAGCAGGCCGTCGCGGCCATGCAGGCGGTGCACTTCCTCGGCATTCCCGAAGGCGACCTGGCGCTGGCCCAGGCCGCCATCTATCTGAGCGTGGCGCCCAAGTCCGACGCGGCCTATCGCGCCATGGGCGCGGTGCACCAGGATGTGGAGCACACCACCGCCGAGCCCGTTCCGATGAACCTCCGGAACCCCGTGACCCGCTACATGAAGGAATGGGGCTATGGCCAGGGCTACCAGCACGCGCACCAATTCGAAGACGCCGTGCCGGGCATGGAATGCCTGCCCCCCTCGCTGGCGGGCCGCCAATACTACTTTCCGGCGGACCGCGGAATCGAGAAGCGCATCGCCGAACGCCTCGAGGAAATCCGCCGCCTGAAGGAAAAGAAATAGCACTGGCGCGGCGGCGTATTTCCTGTTGACTTTTTGTTGCAAAGTACATTACAGTGAGAAGTGCAAGGGAGGGTCCAATGAGACCGCATCACGCGCTCCTCGTCTTCTGCGCCATCCTGTGGGCGGGCTGCAGCCGGTCGAACAATCTGGTGCTGGGCCGCGTGGAGGCCACCGTCGGCACCCACAATGTCGTAGTCACCGATTGCTACCGCACCAGCGTGCCGCCGCCGGAGAAGGTCGGAGAGGCAGACTACCGGTTCACCCCCTGCCGGGATGCCGACGTCCTGATCCGCAAGGAGGAGCTGGTGGTGAACGGCCGGTCATACGGCCATCTGAAGCCGAACGACGCGGTTCTGGTGGATCACGGAGTGGTTTCGATCAATCCGCCGGCGTAACCCGGCGGTGGCCGCCCCGCGCAGCCTGCCGGTCGGGCGCCTTGCCGATCCGTACAAGCCTGGCGGCGATGGACTCCTCCGTCCTGCCGAACCGGCTGGCGATTTCCGCAAGCCGTTCTCCGGCATCGAACGCCTCGGCCAGGGCCGCGTCCTCATCCGGGGACCACGATTTGCCCGCATTGCCAGGGGCCGCGGTGTCGCGCTCCCGCTTCTTGATCTGACGATCGAGCGCGTCCAGCGCGACGTGGAGTGCCCGAATCACCTCTGGCGACTCGATGGGCGATCCCGGAGCCAGTCCCTCTCCGGTTGTAGGGTCGAGTCCATCCGCAAGAGCCTCGAGAATGTGTCGTGCCTTGATCGTGTCCATCGCTGTCGCGCCGATCGTCTTGATGCCTTACACCGTCACGATGCGCAGGCGGCCGCGCCACTCCCGCTCTGTGCTCAGGGCGCGCTGCACCATGGGTGTGAGATTGTCCGGGACCGCGGGGTGCATGCGGAACAGGATCACGCCGGACCGCACCAGTGGCTCGCGGCGCTGCAGCGCCATCTGCCAGAAGTCATTGTCCAGTGTCAGAACCAGCCGGCCCTCCGCTTCCGCTCGCTCCAACAGGGCCGCATCCGCGCCGCCCGGACAGTCGGTTCGCACCCAAACAGCATCGTTGCCGGCAGCCCGAACGGCCTCGACGGTAGGAAGGGGGAAGCTCTCGTCGGCCAGGATGAGCATTTATGCGGGGATGGGGTTTGCCTTGTACTCGTGCGCCAGGTAACTGGCGTACGAGAGGCAGGCCAGGATGTCCTCGTGCGTAATCCCGGGATAGTTGTGGAGCACCTCGGCCTCGGGCTGGCCGGCCGCGAGTAGTTCGAGAATGAACTCCACGGACAGGCGGGTTCCGCGGATTACAGGCTTGCCCGCGAGGACGTCCGGATTCACAACGATCAGTTCTGACCACGCCATGCCTAGATGATAACTCCTCCTGGACTTCCCCGGACCACATTGGCCGGCGGTTGCGCCGCCTGCTGCCGCTGTTCGGCTGCGCCCCTTCCCAGGCTCGCGCCGGCGCAAGGCGATCCCCTCCCAGGCATGCCGCCTGTCTTCCATCCGCAAGTGGGAGTTGCCGCGGCAGCGCCGCAAGGCTACTTCTTGGCCAGTTTGAGATTGATGATGGCTTCCTTGCGCGAGTCGAAGGAACTCAGCGTTTTGGTGCTGCTGGAAGCGCCCTGATAGTCGGCTTTCAGCTCGTAATCGATGTCCGGGCTGAGGCCGTGGAAATAGTACTCGCCCTTCTCCTGCGTAACGAAGGACCGGATCTCCAGCGTCTTGGTGTTCTTCAGCTGCACCACGGCTCCGGAGACGACCGCGTCGGTGGGCGACGTCACCACACCCTGAACGGTGCGGTTGGGGTCTCCCTTCTTCTTGCCCTGGGCGAGGCCGGACGGAGCGCCGGCCAGAAGGGCCGCCGCCAGCAAGACCAGCCAAATCCGGCGCATGGGGACCTCCTGTTTGTGGGACGCGAGGCGAAGCAGTGCTGTTTCATTCATCACAAACCCCCTAGTGCCAGTCCTCGCCGGCTTCTTCCTCCTCGTCGTCCTCCAGGAATTCGTCATCCTCCTCGTCTTCTTCGTCGAGATCTTCGGCCGATTCCAGTTCCAAGGGATCGGTGCTCACAACTTTCAGGTCCGCGCCACACTCATCACAACTGATAGTGTCGCCTTCATCGACGTCCTCTTCATCGAGATCGATTGTGCCTTCGCATACCGGACACGTGACCATCAAAATTCCTCCCGAAATACTACTCTTTAAACGATTGACTGCCGCATTTGCAACTCCCGCGCGGGAAAACCCGGCGTTTTACTTGCCGGCGGCTTTGGCCGTGCGGCGCCGGGTGGTCGCCGGCACGATCCCTTTCATTCTGAGATAAAGAAACAACTGGGCGCGATGGGTCAACTCATGCTCCTTGAGCATCTGCACCATTTCCAGGCGCGTGATCCGCTGGCCATCCATCCGCGTGATCAGGTTGGCGAAAAACTCCAGCGGCTGCCGGGCCAGTTGGGTCGACCGCCGCTCCAGGGACTCGCGCAACGCGGCGGCCAGCGAGGCGGTATCCGGACCCGCGGCCTTCGCGTGTCTGGCTATCTTCTCGCGAATGTCGGGCGTTGCGAAATTCTCCTCGCCGGCCAGCAACAATCCGACTAGGCCATCACCGGCCATCTGGATGTGGCGGGCGATCTCGCCAAACGTCATCACATCGGGAGTGGGCCGGTAATCCATTTCGCCGGCCGGGAACTCCTCGACGGCGCTGATGGTATCCTGCCGGATTGCATTCCAGGAATCGAGGATCTGCTCTATTCTGACCATGACCACATTGTACCCGCCCCGGATGGGGCAGGACGTACTGGCCGGTGAGGCCGGTACCACCCGCCCACGTATAATAAAGGTATAGATGCACCAGAAACTGTACGAGAGGGTTGTGGACCTGGATCCACAGGAAACCGCGGAGTGGGTGGAAGCGCTGGAGGGGGTTCTCGATGAGGCCGGCCCCGATCGTGCCGCCTATCTCGTGGAGCGCCTTACCGAGCGGGCCCGCGCCGCCGGCGCCGAGTTGCCCATCCACCTGAATACGCCGTACGTCAACACCATCCGTCCGGAAGACGAGGTCCCCTATCCGGGCGACCGCGCCATGGAGCGGCGCATCAAGAGCCTGGTGCGCTGGAATGCTATGGCCATGGTGGTCCGCCAGAATAAGTACGATGCCGGCATCGGCGGCCACATCTCCACCTACGCCTCCCTCGCGACGCTGCTGGAGGTGGGCTTCAATCACTTCTTCCATGCCAGCTACGGCGATCAGCCCGGCGACCTGATCTACTTCCAGGGCCACGCTTCTCCCGGTATCTACGCACGCGCTTTTCTCGAAGGGCGTCTGACCGAAGAGCACCTGAAGAATTTCCGCCACGAGTTGCGGGACCACCCCGGTCTCCCCTCGTACCCGCATCCGTGGCTGATGCCCGATTTCTGGAGTTTTCCGACGGTTTCGATGGGGCTGGGGCCGATCAACGCCATCTACCAGGCGCGCTTCATGCGCTACCTGGAGAATCGCGGCCTGGTCCCGCGGACTCCGCGGCACATCTGGGCCTTCCTCGGCGATGGAGAAATGGATGAGCCTGAATCTATGGGCTCGATCACCCTGGCTTCCCGCGAAAAGCTCGACAACCTGGTATTCGTCATCAACTGCAATCTGCAGCGCCTCGACGGGCCGGTCCGCGGCAACGGCAAGGTAATCCAGGAGCTGGAAGCCGCCTTCCGCGGCGCCGGATGGAACGTCCTCAAAGTGATCTGGGGCGGCGACTGGGACGCCCTGCTGGCCCGCGACACCACCGGCCTGCTGCAACGGCGAATGGGCGAGCTGGTGGACGGCGAATTCCAGACCTACGTGACCAAAGACGGCGCGTACGTCCGCAAGAACCTGTTTGGCAAATACCCCGAGCTGCTCGACCTGGTTTCGCACCTGAGCGACGACGACCTGCTGCATCTGCGCCGCGGCGGCCACGATCCGCGCAAGGTCTACAACGCCTACAAAGCGGCCATGGAAACCCAGGGCCAGCCCACCCTCATCCTGGCGCACACCATCAAGGGCTACGGTTTGGGCGAGGCCGGCGAAGGGCGCAACATCACCCACCAGCAGAAGAAGCTCAACGAGCAGGAGATCGCGCATTTCCGCTCGCGCTTCGAAATTCCCATCCCTGACGAAGCCGCGCGCAACGCCGCATTCTACCGGCCCCCCACAGACAGCCCGGAAATCGCGTACCTGCATGAGCGTCGGCGCCTGTTGGGCGGATACCTGCCGAGCCGCAGCGCTCCCGCCGGCAAGCTCGAATCGCCGCCGCTGGAATATTTGAAGGAGTCGCTGGAGGGCTCCTCGGGGCGCGAAGTATCCAGCACCATGGCCTTCGTGCGCGTTCTGACCATGCTCATGAAGCACCCCCAGTTGGGCAAGCGCGTGGTGCCCATCATTCCCGACGAGGCCCGCACTTTCGGCATGGAGTCGCTGTTCCGGCAGTTCGGCATCTATGCCAGCCAGGGGCAGCTCTACAAGCCCCACGATGCCGAGATGTTCCTCTATTACAAGGAATCGATGGACGGGCAGATTCTGGAAGAGGGCATCACCGAAGCCGGCTCCATGGCGTCGTTCACCGCGGCGGGCACCGCGTACGTGAACTACGGGGTGGAGATGATTCCGTTTTTCATCTACTACTCGATGTTCGGCTTCCAGCGCGTGGGCGACCTGGTCTGGGCCTTCGGTGACGCCCGAGGCAAGGGTTTCCTGTGCGGCGGAACGGCCGGCCGCACCACGCTCTCCGGCGAAGGGCTGCAGCACCAGGACGGCCACAGCCTGGTGCTGGCCAGCACCATACCCAACTGCGCCGCCTATGATCCGGCGTACTCCTACGAGATCGCCATCATCGTGCAGGACGGCATCCGGCGCATGTACCAGGTAGGCGAATCGCGCTTCTACTACATCACTCTGTACAACGAGAACTACCCCATGCCGCCGATGCCGGCCGGCCTCGATCCGGCGGATGTGCTGGCAGGCATCTACCGCATCAGCGCCGCTGCGGACGGAAAGGCCAAGGCGCAACTATTCGGCAGCGGTCCCATCCTGAACGAGGCCCTGCGCGCGCAGCGGATCCTGGCCGAAAAGTACGAGGTTCCCTCCGACGTCTGGAGCGTCACGAGCTACAACGAACTGCGGCGGAATGCGCTTTCCGTGGAGCGTTGGAACCGGCTCCATCCGGATCAGCCGGAAAAGAAGCCGCACATCGTCGCAGTCCTGGAGGGGGCCCAGGGGCCGATTGTGGCGGCCACCGATTATATGAAGGTAGTGGCCGACCAGGTGGCGCCCTGGCTGGCCGGCCGCATGGAGACGCTGGGCACCGACGGCTTCGGCCGCAGCGACAACCGCGAGCACCTGCGGAAGCACTTCGAGGTGAACGCCGAGTCCATCGCGGCCGCGGCGC
This sequence comes from Bryobacteraceae bacterium, assembly GCA_035638575.1. Classification (GTDB taxonomy): domain Bacteria; phylum Acidobacteriota; class Terriglobia; order Bryobacterales; family Bryobacteraceae; genus DASQZT01. Next base: position 43,569 of record DASQZT010000302.1, on the reverse strand, counting down.
TTTCCCGGCTGGCGCGGGATGGCCAATTCGATGCCGCCCAAGCCCAGTCAGCCCTCGCTGCGCTGGGCGTCGATTCCGAGGGGATCGATCCCGCGCGGGCCTGAGATTGGCCTCCCCCATCGCCTGATTCCGATGCAAACGGGGCAACGTATCGCCGCTGCCGGAATGCTGGTCAGCGGCATTCTGGCCCTCATTAAAATCTCCGCCGGCCTGGCCGGCCATTCCACCGCCGTGGTCGCCGACGGGCTGGAATCCACCGGCGACGTGTTCGCTTCGGGCTTCGTGCTGCTGGGCCTCACCCTTGCGGCGAAGCCAGCCGACGAGAATCATCCTTATGGGCATGGCCGCTTCGAAATCCTGACCGGCCTCTTGATCGGCCTGGTGCTCACCGCCGGCGGCGCGCTCATCAGCTACGGTTCCGTCGAGCGCCTCGGCCGTCCGCGAGAGGCCTTGGCCGCATACGTCGTGTGGCCGCTCGTCGCGTCCATGGCGGCCAAGGTGGCGCTGGCCACCCTCAAGTTCCGCTACGGCCACAAGCTGAAGAGCGCCTCGCTGACGGCCGACGCTTGGAACGACGCCGTGGACACGCTCTCGGCCGGCTCGGCCCTGATCGCCGTCAGCCTGACCCTCTCCGACCCGGTGCGATTCCTCGACGCCGACCGCTGGGGCGGCCTGGCCGTGGGCCTGTTCGTGGTGCTGGTTGGCGTCCGCGTGTCCCGCGACACGGCGATGCAGCTGATGGACACCATGCCGGACGACCGGCTGATGGATCAGATCCGCGCGGCCGCCGCCACGGTCCCCGGCGCGCTCGGTGTGGAGAAGTGTTTCGCGCGCAAGACCGGGATGCGCTACCACGTGGATCTGCACCTGGAGGTGGACCCCCAGTTGACCGTGCGCCAATCGCACCAGATCGCGCACGAGGTGCGGCAGCGCATTCTGTTGACCCTCGATTGGGTGGCCGACGTGCTGGTGCACGTCGAGCCCGCGCCCTGAAGCTGTTAAGAAATCGGCGTTCATCGGCGTTTATCGGCGGCTTAATCATTGTTTTGAGAGGTATTGGTTTAGGACGACACAAGAATATTGGCCGCCGATGAACACGGATGAACGCGGATTTTTTGATTCGCTGACCGAGCGCGTGCTGGGCGCAGCCTTTCCCAAAGTCTAGTGGAAGCGTACCGTCAATGGCTTTCAGACTCCCGGCCCGCATGAGGCGCAGGCGGTGCCAGGGTAGACGCCACTTGGCTTGTCCGTCTATTCCCCGGACACTACACTAGAATCAAAACATATGCGCAGTTGGATCCGGCGTGTTCTCGCGCTTGCGTTGCTGGTGTGCTCCGGGCTCCCGGCGGAAGTCCGTTCGCTGACCATTCTCCACACCAACGATATCCACGCCCACATCAGCCCGAGCGAGAACCACACCGGCGGTTTCGCCTACCTGGCGGCGGCCATCCGGCAGCAACGCGCCAATTGCAGCGACTGCATCCTGCTGAATGCCGGCGACCTCGTACAGGGCACGCCGGTCTCCACCATTTTCCACGGGCTGCCGGTTTACGAGTTGGGAAACCTGTTGGGGTTCGACGCCGCCACGCTGGGCAATCACGAGTTCGATTACGGCTGGATGCAGGCGCGCAAGTTCGTCCAGACCGCCAACTATCCGATCGTCACTGCCAACCTGCTCGACCCCTCCGGCGAGCTTTTCACGCCGAAGCCTTACGTCGTTCTGCAAGTGAACGGACTGCGCGTGGCCGTGCTGGGCGCGATGACAGACGACCTCCGCGGCCTGACCACTCCCCGGACGCTCGGCGACTGCCGCACGCTGCCGCTGGTCGAGACCGCGCGAAAATACGCCAGGGAATTGCGCGAGCAGACCGACCTCGTGGTTCTGCTCGGACACATCACCGGCGATGAAGAACTGACCTTGCTGGGTAGCGCCCCGGAAATCCCCGTCCTGGTCACGGGCCACCTCCATCGAGGCATCGGGCAGCCGATCGTGCGGGATGGCCGCGTGCTGGTGCGCGTGAAAGGGATGGCCGAGGAATTGGGGCGGCTCGAGTTGCAGGTCGATACCGAAAAAAAAGCCCCGGTCTCGTGGACCTGGAAGCGCATCGCGATCGACTCCCGGAAAATCGAACCCGCCCCCGACGTCGCGAAGGCCGTGAAACAGTGGGAAAGCCAGGTGACCGCGCGCGTCGATCAACCGCTGGCGGTCTCGCTTCGGGCATTCACCAAGCCTGAAGTAAAGCAACTGATGGAGCGCGCCATTCGCGACGAGACCGGCGCCGACTACGCATTTATCAACGAGGGCGCCGTTCGCGACGTCCTGCCCAAGGGCCGGCTGCGCCTGCGGCACATCTGGCAGATCATGCCGTTCGACAACATGGTGTTGGTCGGTACGTTCAAGGGGCGCGATCTGCCGGCCGTGGTGTTGGACCGCCGCAAGGTCGAGCCCGACCGCGATTACACGCTCGCGGTCAGCGATTTCACCGCTGCCAACCAGGGTACCAGTGAAAACCTGCGGACTACCGGCCTCGAGTTCCCCCATGATGTCGGCCTGCTGCGCGACCTCCTGATCGACTGGTTCCGCAAGAAAAAGATGATCGCCGACTGATCGCTCGCGCGCCGGTGCCAACCTTGACACCACCCGCGCCGTTCCATACGATAATCAGGTGCAAGCGATTGCAGTGCTGCCTCGCAGGAAGGCGGTCATGCATGCGGTAGCCCGCGTCCCGCCTGCCGGGCCCCGCACCAAAACAATTGAACCGTGTTGACTTCAGGGCCTGCGAGTTTGTCGAAGATCGAAACGAAGATCGAAACAAGGAAGGGGCAACTTCACGCATGACGCGAATGAGCGCACTGGACTGGCTGATGATCGGCCTGTATTTCAGCATCCTGCTGTGTGTCGCCTGGTGGGTAGTCCGCAAGTCCAAGGACTCGGCGGCGGATTATTTTCTGGCCGGCAGAAACCTGGCGTGGTGGATCATCGGCGCCTCGATCTTCGCGTCGAATATCGGATCGGAGCACATTGTTGGCCTCGCGGGGTCGGGCGCGACCAGCGGCGTGGCCATGGCGCACTACGAGCTGCACGCCTGGTGCCTGCTGGTGCTGGCGTGGGTGTTCGTGCCCTTCTACATGCGCTCGATGGTGTTCACCATGCCGGAGTTCCTGGAGCGGCGCTTCAGCGCCAAGTCCCGGTATGTTCTCTCGATCGTCTCGCTGATCACGTTCGTGATTTCGAAAATCGCGGTCGGAATCTTCGCCGGGGGCGTGGTTTTCGGCACGCTGTTTCCGGAGTTGCGGATCAACATCGGGGGTATTTCGATCGACAGCTTCTGGATCGGCTCCGTGCTGGTGATCGTGCTGACCGGGTTGTACACCACGCTCGGCGGCATGCGCGCGGTGGCGTACAACGACGCGGTGCAGGTGACGGTCCTGATCACCGGCTCGTTCCTGCTCACGGCTTATGGGCTGGTCCGGCTGGGAGGGTGGAGCGAGCTGCGCCACTGGTGCGGCTCGGACATGTTCAACCTGTGGAAGCCGCTGATTCCGCCGGGCGTGACGGGCACCTGGTCGCCGGTCATCCAGACCAACGCGGCGGGGCACATTGTTAAAGAGGCGTGGTACTTCAACGACTATTTCCCGTGGCTGGGAATGCTCTTCTGCGCGCCCATCATCGGGCTTTGGTATTGGTGTACCGACCAGTACATCGTGCAGCGCGCCCTGGGAGCGCCGAACGAGACGGTGGCGCGGCGCGGCAGCATTTTCGCCGCGTTCCTCAAGCTCTTCCCCGTATACCTCTTTATCGTTCCGGGGCTCATCTGTTACGCGCTGGCCAAGAGCGGCAAGGTTCCGGAGCTGGCGCCGATGATCGGACCGGACGGACAGGCGATACCGTCCCTGGCCAACGCTTCCTTTCCGATGATGGTGCAGTATCTGCTGCCCGCGGGCATTCGAGGCATAGTCGTTGCCGGCCTGCTTTCGGCGTTGATGGGCTCGCTCGCCGGAGTGTTCAACGCCTGTTCCACGCTCTTCACGGTGGACTTGTACCAGAAGTGGAAGCCTGGGGTTTCCCAGCACCAGTTGGTCCGCACCGGGCGCACGGCCACGGTGATCTTGGTGTTGATCGCGCTCGCATGGATACCGGTGATCAAGAACGCACCGGGGGGGCTGTACAATTACCTGCAATCGGTTCAGAGCTACCTGGCGCCTCCGATTTTCGTGGTGTTCTTCTTCGGCGTCTTCAACAAGCGGCTGAACGCGAAGGGAGCGCTCTGGGCGATGATCGTGGGATTCGCCCTGGGGCTGTTCCGGATGTTCGTGGATACGCCGATTACCCTGGGCTTGCAAAAGAGCTATCAGGAAGGCTCCCTTCTGTGGATCGTGAACAATATCTACTTTCAGTACTTCAGCGTGCTGATCACCCTCGTTTCGGCGGCGGTGATGGTAGTGGTGAGCTATGCCACCGAGCAGCCGGATTACCAAAGGATCCAGAGCCTCACGTTTGCCACGCAGACCGCGGCCGACCGGACGACGTCGCGGGCAAGCTGGTCGATGCGCGAGGTGCTCGCGTCGGCGCTGGTGTTGCTTTGTATTACGGGGGCTTACATATATTTTCGAGGCTAGCAGGGTGCCACCGCGTTTCCCAGCCGGGCCCAGATGGCGCGGCGCTTCCCCGCTGGCGCATAATGATTACGAATCCGTTTATATAGGATAAAGGAAACCAGTTCATGACAAACGGCAAACCCCGCGGCATCACCTTCGGCATGATCGTTGGCAACCGCGGCTTCTTTCCGGGTCATCTCGCCCAGAGCGGCCGCTCCGAGATGATCGCGGCCATTCAGAAAGCCGGATTTGGCGTGGTGGCCGTCGGCCCCGAGGACACCAAGCACGGCGCCGTGGAAGCGCGCGCCGAAGCCGCACTGTGCGCGGACCTGTTCAAAAAGAACCGCGACGCGATCGATGGCATCATCGTCACATTGCCCAACTTCGGCGACGAGCGCGCCATCGCCGACACGCTGCGCATGGCCGGCCTGAACGTGCCGGTCCTGGTGCAGGCCACTCCCGATACGCCCGGCCGCATGACCATCAAGGACCGCCGCGACAGCTTCTGCGGCAAGATGTCGGCCTGCAATAACCTCTCCCAGTACGGCATCCCCTACTCCCTCACCACGCGCCATACCGAAACGCCCGATTCCGATCTCTTCGCGCGCGACCTCGTGTGGTTCGCCCAGGTCTGCCGCGTGGTCCGCGGCCTCCGCCGCCTGCGCATCGGCGCCATCGGCGCGCGCCCCGCCGCCTTCAACACCGTGCGCTACAGCGAAAAGATCCTCGAAGCCAACGGCATCTCCGTCGAGCCCATCGACCTTTCGGAAATCCTCGGCCGCATCAACCGCATGGGCGACGAGGACCCGGCCGCCGTCGCCAAGCTCGAAGCCATCCAGCGCTACGTGCCGACCGGCAGCGTGCCGCGCGCCTCCCTCCTCAAGATGGCCAAGCTCGGCGCCGTGATCGATCACTGGATGGCGCAGACCGAAGTGTCCATCAGCGCCATACAGTGCTGGACCTCGCTCGAAGAGTTCTTCGGCGTGGTGCCCTGCACCGTCATGAGCATGATGAGCGAGAACCTCATGTCGAGCGCGTGTGAAGTGGATATCTGCGGCGTCGTGGGCATGCACGCCCTGCAACTGGCCAGCGAAACTCCCAGCGCCCTGCTCGACTGGAACAACAACTACGGCGAGGATCCCGACAAGGCCGTGTGCTTCCATTGCAGCAACCTGCCCAAGCACTTCTTCCGCTCGGCGCGCATGGACTTCCAGGAGATCATCGCCGGCACCGTGGGCCGCGAGAATACCTACGGAACGTGCGTGGGGCTGGTGAAGAGCGGCCCCATGAGCTTCGCCCGGTTCTCCACCGACGACCGCCAGGGCAACATCCGCGGCTACGTCGGCGAGGGCGCCTTCACCGACGACCCGCTCGACACCTTCGGCGGGGCGGGCGTGGTTCACATTGCGAACCTCCAGGGCCTGCTGCGCTACATCTGCGAGAACGGCTTCGAGCACCACGTGGCCGCCAACCTGGCGCCGGTCTCCGCCGCCGTCCGCGAGGCCGCCACGCGCTATCTCGGCTGGAGCGTGTACAACCACCAGTAGCCGGTCTTCCAGGAGCCACCCATGTCCATCGTCGCCGGCGTTGATTTCGGTACCCTGAGCGTCCGCGTCTCCATCTTCGACAGTGCCAGGGGCCGCCTCGGCTCCGGCGTGGCCGAATATCCGCTCGATCGCAAGAAAGAAGATCCCGACCACGCCACGCAGAGCCACGCGGATCACATGAGCGCCTTGGCCGTAGCCATGCGCCGCGCCATCGACGCCGCCGGTGTCGCCGGCGACTCCATCGAAGCCATCGCGCTCGACACCACCGGCTCCAGCGTCATCCCGGTCGACGCCCACCTGGAGCCCATCGACGACTACTACCTCTGGTGCGACCACCGCGCCTGGAAAGAGGCCGCCGAAATCACCGCGGCCGCGCACGGCAGCAACCTGGAAGCCATCGACTGGTGCGGTGGCATTTACTCCTCGGAGTGGGGCTTCGCCAAACTGCTCCACTGGCTTCGTCACAATCCCGCCAAGCTCCCCCGCTTCGCCAGCGCGCTGGAGCATTGCGACATGGTGGCCGCGGTGCTTTGCGGCATCCACGACCCGTCCGCGGCCCCGCGCAGCGTCTGCGCTATGGGACACAAGTGGATGTGGAACGCGTCGCTCGGCGGTCTTCCCCCGGAGGAATTCCTGAGCGCGCTCGATCCGCGTCTGGCGGGCGTGCGCTCCAAGCTCGCCGGCCGTTACGCCACGTCCGACCAGATTGCCGGCCATCTCGCGCCCGCCTGGGCTGAGAAGCTCGGCCTGCGCGCCGGCATCCCCATCCCGGTGGGCGCTTTCGACGCGCATTGGGACGCCATCGGCGCGGGCGTGCGGGTGGGCGACGTGGTCAACGTGGTGGGCACCTCCACCTGCATCATGGCCATCAGCGAGAAGCCCGGCCTGATCCCCGGCGTGTGCGGCGTCGTGCCGGGCTCCATTCATCCCGGGATGACCGGGATCGAAGCGGGCCTCTCCGCCACCGGCGATATCTTCGATGCCATCGCGCGCCGCGCCGGCGCCACCGTGGCCGACCTCTCGCGCGGCCTGGAAACCTACCGCGCCGGCGAGACCGGCCTGCTGCGCCTCACCTGGGACAACGGCGACCGCACCGTTCTGGTGAACCCCGAGCTGAGCGGCGTGACTCTCGGCTGGCGCCTTACCCACACCGCGCAGGACGAGCTGTTCGCCGCCATCGAAGGCACGGCCTTCCACACGCGCGTGATCCTCGAGCGCATGGAGGAGCACGGCGTGCCCGTGCGCCGCATCATCAACGGCGGCGGCATCCCGCAGAAGAACGCGGTGCTCAACCAGGTGTACGCCAACGTCATGGGCAAGCCCATCCTGGTGCCCGATGGCGACGTCACCAGCCTGGGCTCGGCCATCTTCGCGTTTCTCGCCGCGGGCGCCTTCCGCACCATCGAAGAAGCTCAGGACGCGCTGTGCCCCGGCCATGCGACCATCCAGCCGGACCCCGCCGCGGCCGCCACCTACGCGGAGCTCTTTCCGCTGTATCGCAAGCTGTACTTCGCGCTGGGCCAGCGGAAATCCGCGGCCCTCACGATTGGAGACGTGTTGCCCGAGTTGCGAGCCGTCGCCGCTCGCGCCAGGGGAGGGAAGAGTGCTGGAAGCGCTGCGGACTGAAGTCCTCAAAGCCAATCTCGAGCTGGTGCGCCGCGGGCTGGTGATCTACACCTTCGGCAACGCCAGCGGCGTGTCCCGCGAGCACGGTTTGGCCGTCATCAAGCCGAGCGGCGTGCCTTACGACCGCATGACCGCGGCCGACATGGTGATCACCGACCTCGAAGGCCGCGTCGTCGAGGGCGGCCTGAAACCATCCACCGACGTGGCCACGCACGTGTTGCTCTATCGCGCGTTTCCCTCCATCGGAGGTGTGGTGCACAGCCATTCCCGCTACGCCACCGCCTGGGCGCAGGCCCGCCGCGAGATCCCCTGCTTCGGCACCACGCATGCGGACTACTTCCACGGTGCGATCCCCGTCACCGGCGAGCTGACGCCCGGGGAGATTGAATCCGATTACGAGGCCAACACCGGCGTAGCGATCATCCGCCGCATGGAAGGCATCGACCCTCTGAAATGTCCCGCCGTCCTGGTGGCCGGACACGGCCCCTTCTGCTGGGGCGCGTCGGTCGGCGACGCCGCGCACAATGCGGTCATCGTGGAAGAATTGGCGGTGCTGGCGATGCACACGTTGGCCATCAATCCCGCCGCCGTGCCCATCAGTGACGCCCTCCGCGACAAGCACCACTTCCGCAAGCACGGCCCCAAGGCCACCTACGGCCAGCGGTAGGATGGGTTTTTCCTTCCAAACGCCGAGGTCCCCGCGCAATTTACGCCGGCTGGCCGAAACAGAAGCAGACGCCGTAAGGCTCTTTCGCGAAGAAGACGCGATATCGTTGACCTGCGTGCTCCTGCACGCGGACGTCGCCAGGCTGGATGCCTTTGGCGTCCAACTCTCGCCGCAACGCCTCCACGTCGCTCACCGCGAAGTAACAGCTTGCCTGCTCCGGGTCCTGGCCGTTGACCGCCAGGCCGATCTGCGCGTCGTCGCGTTTCAGAACGGCTGACTTCGGATCTTTCGTGACCAGCGAAAAGCCGAGCACTTGTGTGTAATACCCGACCGCCGGCCCGATCGCCTTCACCGGCAGGGCGTTCGTGTCGGTTTCGCCGATGGGGTACACGCCTTGGAAGACAACGCTCTGTGACATCATCCCGCTCCCACGATTCTAAACCAAGCCGGATCTCGTGTGCCGGCTTGGCCGCGCCGCGTTCGTGTTTCGCGTCGCTAATCCGGTCGGCGCGCGGAATGTTACCATCAGGCCATTAGGGAGTTTCGGACAAAGGGAGGTCCAATGCTACGTTTGCATTCCGGACAGCGCGTCATCCTGTCCTTTCTGATTTCGGCATTCGCCCTCTGCCTGGCGCAGGATCCGCGCGGCAGCATCACGGGCAAGGTCATTGACCCGCAGAACGCAGTGGTGCCCGGCGCGGCGGTCGTGGTCACCAATACCGCGACGAATGTCTCCGGCCACGCGGCCGCCAATCAGACAGGTTATTTTGAAGTCAATTTCCTGGACCCGGGGCCGTACTCCGTCTCCGTGGAATCGTCGGGATTCAAGAAGCTCGTGCGCTCCGGCATCATCGTGAACACCGGCGACCGCTTGGCTCTCGACCTGCAGCTCGAGATCGGGCAGACCACCCAATCGGTCGAAGTCACCGCGGATGCGCCGCTGCTCGACACCACCAGCGCCGCTACCGGCCGCGTGCTCAATACGCGCGATATGGGCCAGTTGCCCTACACCACCATGAATCCCTTCGCCTTGCAGGCCATGGCCGCGGGCATGATCTTCACCGGCGCCCTCACGCCCGACAACAACCGGGCCCTCGATCACGCCGCTACCGCCAACTTCGACTCCGGCGGCCTCGGCACCGGCACCAACGAGTTTCTGCTCGACGGCAACCCCATCACCGGAACCAACGGCGGACGCGCCGGCTTTGTGCCCAACGCCGAAGCCGTCGACGAGGTGCGCATCGAGACCGATCCGTACGATGCTTCCATGGGCCACGCCATCGGCGCCTTCATCAGCGCCACGGTCAAGTCCGGCACCAACTCTCTCCACGGCGCCGGCTTCTGGCAGTTCCAGCAGTTTCGCTGGAATGCCACCCCGCACTTCACGCGATTGACCTACGAGACGGGCCTGGCCAACGGCTCCATCGCCCCCGGCACACCCGAGCAGGCCTCCGGCCGCGTCAGCATCCCGGGCTTCGGCGTCGGCGGACCGGTCTACATTCCCAAGCTCATCCACGGCAAGAACAGGCTCTTCTTCTACGTGTCCTACAGCAAGCTCACCAGCATCGCTCCTCCCAACAGCACGCCCATCTATACCGTGCCCACACCCGCGGAGCGGCAGGGCGACTTCTCGGCATTGCTGGCCGGTACCACCAATCCCACGCAGTACATCGTCTACGACCCGCGGACGGCCGCGCTGGTGAACGGCCACGTGACCCGCACGCCGTTCCCCGGCAACATCGTTCCCGCGTCCGTGCAGAACAACCCGATCACCAAGTTCTACAACCAGCTTTACCCGCTGCCGAACAACCCGGTGGGCCTGGTCCAGCCCGACGGCACCAACAACTTCTATGACGGGGGCCAGCCGGACAACGACGTTTTCCCCGATTTCATCAACCGCTACGACTACAACATCAACAACCGTCAGCACCTCAGCGGCAAGTGGTATTTCAACCACCGGCTTTCCGATCAGTACGACTGGGCTCACTCCACGCCGCTGAAGGGCCTCGAGTCGAACGGCTTATACCGGCCCACTCGCGGCGGCAGCCTGGATTATCTTTTCACGGTCAACGCCAACAACATACTGGACGTCACTGCCAGCGTCACTCAGTATGCCGAAGGCGACCAGAAACCGATCGACTTCCAGTACACCGCGGCGTCCGTCGGGCTGCCCGCTTACATCGACCAGAAGGCCGCCAGTTCGGACGCTCTGCCCTGGATCAATATCGCCGGCGTGGCCAACGCCGCTTCCACCAGTTTCGTGGGAGCCCCCGGGCTCAACCAGCGCGGCACCACCGAACAGTTGGCCATCCGGATGACCACCGTCAAGGGCAACCACACCTTCAAGTACGGCTGGGAGGAACGGCGCTATCACTATGCCTCGGTCAACCCGTTGGGCAACACCACCGGGTATTACCAGTTCAGCAACACCTACGACCGGCAGGCGGACAATACCACCACCGCTTCCACCACCGGATTGGGTTACGCCGCGTTCCTCATGGGCCTGCCGAACTCCATATCCCTGGACACCAACGATACCGGTTACTGGAGCACGCCCCACCATTCGCTGTACTTCCAGGACGATTTCCGCGTCACCTCCCGCCTGCGCATCGGATTCGGCCTGCGATTCGAGCGCGAAGCCGGCATCACCGAGCGCTTCAATCGCGGCCTCGAAGGCCAGTACAACTTCAGCTACGTGCCTCCGTATGCGGCGGCCGTGCAAACTGCCTACGCCACCCTGCTTTCCAACCCGGCGAACGCTGCGAACACTGCTGTACAGGCCCTGCAGTCCGGCATGCCGGCCAGCCAGTTCACCGTCGCCGGCGGCGTCACCTATCTGGGCCAGCAGTACGGCAACTGGACCTCGGGCACCAGCCGCTTCCTGCCCAACGTCAGCGGGGTGTACCAGATCAACAGCAAGACCGTCGTGCGCTTCGGCACCGGCTGGCATTCCGATACCTACAATCCCATGAACACCCGTCCCGGGATGAACGGCTATAGCCAGGCCACCAACACCATCCTCACCAACGACAATGGCCTGACCTACTGCTGCGCCGCTTCCAACGGCAGCATGCCGGCCTCCGCCCTGGGCACTGCCAACCCCATGATGAATCCCTTCCCCGTCCTGGCCAGCGGTTCGCGCTGGGTCCTGCCCTACGGCAATTCGCTCGGCTCCGGCATTCTGGACGGCCAGGGCTTCACCAACACTCCGCGCGATTATGCGCCCACCTGGGAGCAGCGCTACTCGCTCGGCATCCAGCGCGAGTTGCGCGGCGACCACCGGGTGGAAGTCTCCTACAACGGCGGCTACGCATCCCAGCCCTTCACCCGCAACCTCAGCTACCTGCCCGCGCAGTACTGGAATTTCTCCGACAGCTACAGCGCCGCCACGGATAACGCCATGAAGGCCACGGTGGCCAATCCATTCCTGGCCGCGCTGCCCGCCATACAGTCTTCCAACCCGGCCCTGTACAACTACCTCAGCAACGTCGGCATCTTCACCTCGACCACCCTACAGGTGCAGCAACTGCTGCGCGCCTACCCCAACGCCGGATTCGGATTGAACCAGGCCAACGCCCTCCGCGGCAAGGTGATCGACAACGAAATGCGCCTGATGTACCAGAAGCGGTGGTCGCACGGCTTCCAATCCATGGTGCAGTACGCCCACATGTGGGGCCGCCAGCAGTGGCTGGCCAACCAGTTCGATCAGACTCCGGAGTGGCAGTTGAACTCCAACATCCGCCCCAACCGCCTGGTGTGGACCAACGTGGTGGAAATGCCGTTCGGCAAGAGCCACCACTGGCTGCGCCAGGGACCGCTTGCCTATGTCGCCGGCGGTTGGCAATTGAGCTGGATTTACACCTATCAGACCGGCCCCCTGATCTCCTGGGGCAACCTGTTCTACTACGGCAGCATCGACCAGGTGGTGGCCGCTCTGAACCACGACAAGATCCATTCTCAGAACATTCACATGTGGTATGACCCTGCCGCGGTCTGGACAAACTCCGCCGCGCCGCCCTCCGGCTTCGTGGGCCTTGAGGGCCGTTCCGCCTTGCAGCCCGGCACCTACCAGGCGCGCGTCTTCCCGCAGTATATCGACAGCCTGCGCGCCGACGGCCTTCGGAACTGGGATGCCAAGGTCCTGCGCCGGTTCGACATTCACGAGAGCATCGCCTTCATCGTCTCGGTCGACCTGCTCAACGTGACCAACCACACGCAGTTCACGGCGCCGAGCACCACCGTGACCAGCTCCGCCTTCGGCACGCTGACGGGGCAGAGCAACTCGGGGCGCATCCTGCAGTTCGCTACGCGTTTCCAATTCTGAGGCGCCGGGCTCATGCCGCGGGTGGGGCTTCGGCGCCCACCCGCACCCAAAACCTCTTCCCGCAAGACCGGCAATGTTTTGGTACCTTGCCCCAGCCGATGCGGATCTCATCGCGCATTCCCCGTGGCTTGGAAGGCACGATATCCGTCCGCTTGCATCGCGGACATCGGACCTCGCCCGGCTCGATTGGTGTGTCCACTCCCTCTGTTCCCAAAGCGCAGTCTAACAAACTGCCGCGGCAGGCCCAATACCCCCAATAGGCAGCCAGGCGGCTTGCCAATTGACCATCGACCCGGCCAGCTTCACCACGCTGATCGGCGCTCCGTAAAGTACGCGGGGCAGTCCCCGCCGGCACGCCGCATCACCGTCCCGCCAGCCCCTCCGTCAGCTCGATGCGGGTGCCCTCGGGGTCGATGATAAACGCGATCTTCAGTCCGTCGAGTTGCGGCATCTCGCGATACGCCATGTCGAAGGTCACGCCGTCCGCTTCGAGCTTCTTGCAGAACTCCGCCAGGTTCCTGACCTCGAATCCGATATGATCGAGCGACCGCCCCTTGGTGGGAGCCTCCGGCTGTTGCGCCTTCCGGAAGTCGACTTCGCCGCCGGGAACCATGGCGGCCAGGAAGCTGCCGCGGGTCCCGGGTTTCATCCCGAACGTCTTCACGTACCACGCGCGAAGTTTCTCCTGGTCGACGCTGGATAGATGGATATGGTGCATCGCCGCCGGAACCTTCAAGGTTGCGTCCTCGGTCATCTCCACCCGGATCTTGTCCGGAAAGTTGACGATGATCTGTTTGCCGTTGGCGTTGTCGGAGGCGATGGTGAGGCCCGCGGCGGTCACCTTGGCCTTCATCTCCGCGTAGCTTTTCACCAGGAACCCCACATGGTTCACGGTCGACCCCTCGGTGCCTTCCGTGGGCGGCGTCCGCGCCTTCCCGGCGATGATGAAGATGCCGGGCAGCTTCAGCATTTCGAGCGATCCCGCATGAGTGACCTCCGCTCCGAGCAGGTCAACCCACAATTTCTTCTGCGCCTCGGGGTCGGCCACCATCAGGTGGATATGGCCCATGGAGACCCCGCTTTCGTTGGGGGCCGGAAGTTGCGCGAACAGACATGCGGCCGAGGCCGCGAACACCAAGAGACGTCGCATGGGCTTTAGGCTATCACACCTTAATGCGGCCAACTCGCGGCGGCCTCCGGCAAATCGGGGGCGCGAGCCCTATGAAGGAACTCCTTTGACGGTTGCCACGTCCTGTCGGTCTCGTCGGCTGTTTCGGCTCTTCAGCATTGATGTCGTCTCATTTCCGTTTCGCGCGCGATACGTCCAGTTGACGGGACGGGGACTTCACGGGAGCAATGTTGATGCGACACTCGAAGCATCGCATTCCCTCTCCCAACTACGCTTCGCTCCTTCGAGTCGGTCTCGGTGGCTTTCGGCAGTTGTGAGACCGCGCAATCATGCCAGATGATAGCCGCCTGTCAGAGGAAAAATCATCGATCCGTTAAGTCTTAGTTTGTGTCTTGACTGGGCGGATACTGGTGAGGTGAATGGCGCTGCGCTTCCGAGTGCCGATGATTTCAACCTCCGATTCCCAGAGCGGTTTCACAATGTCGGTCATCATCCCGGGCGGAACGACTACGCCGTGGCTGGTACCCTCAGCGTCAACAACGTGGATTTTGCCCCGCTTGCTGTCCCGTGAGTCGGCCTCCTTAAGGAAGCCGCGAAGTTTTGCATCACGATCGGGGTCGGCTGTGGTCTTAAGAGCAGCCATCGCCAAATCAGGGGCGAAAGCCCAAGCCTCAAACGTCTCTCCGGTCAGAGAGACGGTTCGTTGCACCCCTCTTCGGGTAGCTGTGAAACCGACCAGGTTGACCTCTTCCCCGTCTGGACCGATGTTGCGGGCGAGAGCGACGAAGTTGTTGAAGTACTCCTCCTGTGGAATTCGATGCTTCAGTTGGTCTTGGTCACCTTTGTTGAACAACTCCAGGCACTCAAAGAGATTGTCGATGGTTTCCTCGCCTAAGGAGCCGATACCTTCTAATTGCATTTGAGTGCTGTGACCGACACGAAAGGAGACAGCGAAACTGGCGGCGCGTGGCACGGTGCTGAATAGCTCTATGGTGTTCAGGATGGCAGCGGTGACGCGCCCGCTGGTTCTGAACGGAAGGTTGCTCAGCCTCTCTGCGGTTCGGTACATCAGTCGCTCGGCGTCGTTAATCCGGGGAATGAATGCGCCGACAGGCGCAATGCCATACCCGACTGCCTTGCCCGCAATCGACATTTGAACTTCCGTTTCAGAAAGCGTGACACCGCGCAAATCAAGGTGCCGACGGAAATATACCTGCTCCAACAGGTCGCGTAGTTCGTCCGCAATTCCCGGCGGGGGTGTACCACGCAAGGCTTCACAGATTAGCACTTCGGCCTCGCGGTGCTGGCCACAGTCTAGGGCTAGTGTGGCGGCACTGCGATGCAGAATCGACCGGGTTGGCTCTGCATCGAGTTTTTCGGTGAGTGCGCGTGCCGCCTTGCGCTCAAAGTCGAAGGCTGCCCTATACAGTACAGCGGCCTCCTCATCGTTGCCACGACGTTGCGCGGCCAGCGCGAGGTCAGTTTGATCCATCGCTGATTGATGCAGTTCTCTGACGGTACTCACTTCAATTCAACTCGTGCCTTCGGCTGTCCAAATTCAATTATGGCAACGTATGCAGGATACCCCGAAAGGTCGCTAGGCTTCACTTGGTCAAGCTTGGTCCGTAGACGAGCGGCGATTTTGCTGTCGGTTCCCGATAGAATACCCGACACTTCTAGCCGAGCCTTATTTGAGAATATGAGTTCATCCTCGTCCGTATCGCCGATCCAATAGTCGAACCCTGGCCCCTTCTTGGCACGGTCTATAACCTTTTTGCCGGTGATCTCTCGAAGCAGAACGATGGCAACGCCATATGCACCGTGCTCCGTTGCCTCTTCAAGATCGTTGTAGGTGCGGCGGTGAATCTCCGTTACCTCGTCCCAGAGGACGGAGAATTCCTTGTCGGCCAAGCCGAGGACCCTGAGCGACACACCTGTCGCGTGGGAGCGATCTTCGAAGCAGACGGAAGCGCACTCGGCCATCATGATGCCACGCGCAGGCGAAAGAGCCGGCATACCGCTTCCGAGCTGCTGAAGGTTGAGCATGTGTCCAATGGGTTCCACTAAGTGCCCCATCGTAGCACCAAAGCCGCTGAATGTGTGGAGGGGGCGCTTCCGAAGCGCCTCAGTGTTCAGGTCTGCAGAGCCGCGAATGAGCGTGACTACGCGGCCGAGCGGACTTTTTTCGAGTGACGGCAAATCGACCGGAACATCTCGATGGTTCTCGCTACGCGTCTCTGGAACCCGAAATAGATCACGGTTCGGGACCACATCGCCAAGTCTGCCGGCGATGGCCGATGTATGGCGCCTTATCTCGACTAGTGCGGCTTAAATTAAGTTGCGGGCGACATTGCTGTCTGGGTTTTGCTAGTGTTCCAAAGTGATTGAGCGTACAATTAGTATGCACTGGCTTTCAGCCCCTCCCCCGGTTTGCTTAACAAGGATTGGAAATGGACGAAGAACTAAGAGGGCTACTGGTAGAACGAATAAACCAAGTCTGCCAGGAGCTGGCCGAGAAAGGATCGTTCCTGATCGATGACGCAGCTAATCAGGTGATTGCAGAACTGCGCGCTCAAAACCCCCGGAACTGGACGCAGATCCGCGACCACTTTGCAGTGCGAGGCGTAACTCGGTACATTCACAAGGTTGTCGAGCAAGCAAAAGCAGCCGATCCCGCGCAGGCGACGCTACCGGGATTGGAGTCTATGCCTCTACTGGTAACATCGGAGGGCGCAGCCATCCTATCGCAGCAGTTGATCTATGACGCCTATCAAACAGAGTGGAAGCGGTTGGAGCGGAAAATCAATTCATACAAGTACAAAAGGCGGAAACCAGAGAACCTGGAACACGACATACAACGCCTCGCGGAAATGAAACAGTTCGATCCACGATTCGCTCAGTACTCTGAAAAAGATCCGGATATTCCCTTGTGGAAGGCAAAAGAGATGGAGTTGAAGGAACTGAGCGCCCAGTCGAACGGCCCGGTCCGGCAAAGGAAACGCAAGAAATAACTGACCAGTTTGCCGGCAACACTTCGAATCTCCCGGAGGCGGAAAAGCCGTGAGGCTACGTCCGGGAAGGAGCGGGACTCTACCGTATCACGCCAGCCTCTTATCGGAAGCGCCCCAGCGGTCGCGCCCGACTCGTCGATCTGGTCCGGCGACGCGGGCCGAAAGTCCCCGTCTGGAAAGCGCGCGGCGCTGGTATAACTCCCGTGACACGCCCATCCCTGCTCGACCGGCTGTTACCGCGCGGGAGGATGGATCAGGGGGATCGCCTCCCGGCGGCCACGGCGGTAAACCCGGAAGTCGGCCACATCCGTGGTAATCACCGGGTACCGCGGGTGCAGTTCGCTCAGACGGATCAGGCATAGGTCCGCCAAATCCGGCTTACGGTCGGCATAGCGTGCCGCCAACTCCGCCAACCGCGAAATGTGCTCGCTCAACACCAATGCGGATCGCACCAGGCCGTCGCGCAACAACGCCAGAACCAGAGCGCTGCTGCCAAGGTGAAACGCCGTCTCGGCCAGCACCGCTTCACAAGTCAAGAGCGGCTCGGTTACGCTCTCGGCAATCCCGAGCGCCCACTCGGGATGGTAATCTCTCCGGTTCCCGAACGCCACCAGAAAACCGGTGTCCGCAATCGCCTTCATTTACGAGAAAAGCCTTTGCGCATCGAGAGGTCGCCTGGCCCGGAAATCGCGCCGGCCAGGCGAAGGAACGGACGCCCGGCCGAGTTCCGGGCTTTCTCGAGTTGCTCCCGAACGATGCGGCCCTTGGGCAAACCCGCTTTGCGTGCGGCGTCGTCCAGCCACTTCGCCAGATCCTCGGGCAGCCGAACGGTGATTGTATTACTCATCTGCTCAAACTGTAACACAAGCAATGGTCCGTCTGCTGTCCAACGGGCCACCGAAACAGCATCTGGCCTCGACTCCAGAGATACGCCGGCCATATCCGGAGTGATGAACGGACGGTCCCCGGTCGCCCGCCGCCGGTGATTGCCGCCCGCCCCGGTCTCCATGACCGTTTTTCAGTCACAGATTTTCAAAAGAAATTTTCCGAGAAAATTCAATCACTTGCAATTTCTCTCCCCTATAAATCTATTGACAGACCCTTTATTATTAAATCAGGAATAGGACTTGCGCTCCACCGCGCAAATCCCGACAGTTTTTTCGCTGCGCAGCGAACGTTGCAAATCAGGTGGTGCTGGGCTCCCGGAGGCCGTCAAACGCCTTGCGGTGTCAATCGACGGGAGATTTTGGCTTCGAAGCCAGTCGGTGAATCTGTTACCTCTTCACCGTTCTCAGAGGATCGCATTGAAATGACAGGTTAGTCCGCCATCCAGCGGGCCTCAATCTTCATAGATGCGGTTCAATCCATTGGGCGGCCGACACGCACGGCGATAAGTCCGGGAGCTTGCTCCAGGCCCGGCCGCCCGCAATGTTTTTCCCCGTTCTTCCGCCACAAGTGTCTCTACCCCTGCGCCACCGCCGGACGCCCCGCCCAGTTGGCCCGCAGGAAGTCGCGGTTCATGATCGCGATGTTCTCCAGCTTGATGCCCTTCGGGCAGACGGCTTCGCACTCGCCCATATTCGTGCAGCTCCCGAATATTTCCTGCTGAGCCTGGGCCACCATCGCTACCACGCGCTGCTCGCGCTCGGGCAGGCCCTGCGGCAGCAGGCCCAGATGCGCGATCTTGGCCGACAGGAACAGCGAGGCCGATGCGTTCGGGCACATGGCCACGCAGGCGCCGCATCCGATGCACGCCGCGGCGTCCATCGACCGCTCGGCGTTCTCCTTGGGAACCAGCACCGCGTTGCCGTCGGGCGCGCTTCCGGTCGCCACCGAAATGAAACCGCCCGCCGCGATGATCCGGTCGAACGCGCCGCGGTCCACCACCAGGTCTTTGATCACCGGGAAGGCCCGCGCGCGCCACGGCTCCAGGTAAAGCTCGTCGCCGTCCTTGAAGTGGCGCATGTGGAGCTGGCACAACGTGGTGCCGGGCAGGGGGCCGTGCGCCACGCCGTTGACCATGCACCCGCACATGCCGCAGATGCCCTCGCGGCAATCGTGGTCGAACGCCACGGGGTCCTCACCCTTCGCGGTCAGGTCCTCGTTCAGGACGTCGAGCATCTCCAGGAACGACATCTCCTGGTTGACGTTCGGAAGCTCGTAACGCACCATGCGGCCCTTCTCGCTTGCGTTCCGCTGCCGCCAGATGTGGAGAATGATTCGCATTACTTGTAGCTCCGTTGCGTGGGGTGCACGTATTCGAACGTGAGGGGTTCCTTGTGCAGATCGGGCCGGTTGCCCACGCCCCGGAACTCCCAGGCCGCCGCATAGGCATACTCTTTGTCATCGCGCGCGGCTTCGCCTTCCGGCGTCTGGTACTCCTCGCGGAAGTGGCCGCCGCAGGATTCGTTGCGCTCCAGCGCGTCCAGGCACATCAGCTCGGAAAGCTCGAAGAAATCCGCCACGCGCCCGGCCTTTTCGAGCGACTGGTTCAGCTCGTCGCCGCTGCCTAACACCTTGACGTCGCGCCAGAACTGGTCGCGCAGTTCCGGGATCTTGGAGAGCGCCTGTTCGAGGCCCCCCGCCGTGCGGGACATGCCGCAGTGCTCCCACATCAGCTTGCCCAGCTCGCGGTGGTACGAATCCACCGAGCGCGTCCCCTTGTTATCCAGCAGCTTCTTGGTCACGCAGGCGACCTGGCTCTCGACCTCGCGCACCGCGGGGTGCGAGGTCTCGATCT
Organism: Bryobacteraceae bacterium; assembly: GCA_035638575.1. Classification (GTDB taxonomy): domain Bacteria; phylum Acidobacteriota; class Terriglobia; order Bryobacterales; family Bryobacteraceae; genus DASQZT01. The sequence goes on along the minus strand of DASQZT010000302.1, from coordinate 23,926 downwards.
TGTCGAATTTGTTGGACGCCAGGTAGTCGCCGATGGTGCTCGGCAGGACGAAGTAGCCGTCGGCCAGGCCCTGCATGAGCGCGCTGGCGCCCAGGCGATTGGCGCCGTGGTCGGAAAAATTCGCCTCGCCGATCACGTACAGGCCGGGGATGGTGGACATGAGGTTGTAGTCCACCCACAGCCCGCCCATGGTGTAGTGGATGGCCGGGTAGATGCGCATGGGCGACTTGTAGGGGTCTTCGCCGGTGATGCGCTCGTACATTTCGAACAGGTTGCCGTAGCGCTCGGCGATCACGTGTTTGCCCAGCCGCTCGATGGAGTCGCGGAAATCCAGAAACACCGCGAGGCGGGTCTCGCCCACGCCGCGGCCCTCGTCGCAGACCTGCTTGGCGTTGCGCGAGGCCACGTCGCGCGGCACCAGGTTGCCGAAGCTCGGGTACTTGCGCTCCAGGAAATAGTCGCGCTCCTGTTCGGGGATCTCGCTCGAGTTGCGCTGGTCGCCCGCCTTCTTCGGCACCCACACGCGCCCGTCGTTTCGCAGCGATTCGCTCATCAGCGTGAGCTTGCTCTGGTAGTCCCCCGAAACCGGAATGCAGGTGGGATGAATCTGCGTGAAGCAGGGGTTGCCGAACAGCGCCCCCCGCTTGTGCGCCCGCCAGATGGCGGTGGCGTTGCACCCCTTGGCGTTGGTCGAAAGGTAATACACGTTGCCGTACCCGCCGGTCCCCAGCACCACGGCATCCGCCACGAACGATTCGATCTCCCCTGTGATCAGGTTGCGCGTGGTGATGCCGCGCGCCTTCCCGTCCACCACGATGAGGTCGAGCATCTCGGTGCGCGGAAACATCTTCACTTGCCCCGTCCCGATCTGCCGCTCCAGCGCCTGGTACGCGCCCAGCAGCAACTGCTGGCCCGTCTGCCCCCGCGCGTAGAACGTGCGCGAAACCTGCGCGCCGCCGAACGACCGGTTGTCCAGGTAGCCCGAGTATTCCCGCGCGAACGGCACGCCCTGCGCCACGCATTGGTCGATGATATTCAGGCTGACCTGGGCCAGGCGGTACACGTTGGATTCGCGCGCCCGGAAATCGCCGCCCTTCACCGTGTCGTAGAACAGGCGGTAGACGCTGTCGCCGTCGTTGTGATAGTTCTTGGCGGCGTTGATTCCGCCCTGCGCGGCGATGCTGTGGGCGCGGCGCGGCGAGTCCTGGAAACAGAAGCACAGAACGTTGTAGCCCAGCTCCCCCAGGCTGGCCGCGGCGGAAGCCCCCGCCAGGCCGGTGCCCACCACGATGATCGTATGCTTGCGCTTGTTGGCCGGATTCACCAGCTTCAGGCTGAATCGGTGGCGGTCCCAACGCGTTTCGATCGGGCCCGTCGGACATTTTGAATCGAGTTCCATGCTGGCGCTCCTCACAGACTCAACAGACCGGTCAGGACGGCGATCGGGATGGAGATGTTCCCGATCGCGATCAGGATGGCGACCACCGCCGCGCCCTTCTTCAACAGCGGCGTGTAGCGCGGGTGGCCGAAGCCCATGGATTGGAACATGCTCCACAGGCCGTGGTACAGGTGCATGCACAACAGGATCATGGCGATGATGTAGAACCCCGAGATCCACGGATTCAGGAAGCCGGTGATGACGTTGTAGCGCACGTCGGGCGCGTTTTCGGCGGCCTCTCTGAGGGGCACCACGCTTCCCACCGTCAGGTGCAGGATGTGGAAAACCACGAACGCCCCGACAATCGGTCCGCTCCAGATCATGGTGCGGGCCGCGTAGGAAGCCGGCACGTCATCCTTCTTGACGTAGGCGATGGGACGCGCCGCCCGGTTTTGCAGCCAGAGCTGGACCGACGCCGTCACGTGCAGGACCAATGCCGCCAGCAGCAGCGTGCGAATCACCCACAGCGGCACGACGTTGCTCGGGTTGTGCAGGAAGGCGGCGTAGACGTTGATCTGCTCGTGGTTCGCCGAGTAGATTTGCAGGTTGCCGAGCAGGTGTCCGATTACGTAGCCGAACAGAACCAGGCCCGTGACGGCCATGACCGCCTTCTTGCCGATGGGGGCTTCGTAAAAACGGACCGCGCGGTTAATGGGATTGATCGCCAGTGTACTCATGCTGTGATCCTGATTGTAGCGAATGGATCGCGCCCGAACACGCGGGCGCATGAAGCGGGGCTAAAGATCTCAAACTTCCAGTATAGCCTTCCCCCTGGGATCACCGTTCCGTGCTCAAGCCTTTCGGGAAATTCCTAGACCCGAGTGTAAAATATCACGGTCCTATTACTATTGGGCACTATTGGTGCTTGACGGCGGGCGTAACTCCATTACAATCGGAACAACGCGCCGTCGCGTGCGGGGCAGTCGTCGCCACAGTTCCAGCACGCAGGCAACACAGTGTAGAAAGGGTTTACGGTGAGCCGCCGGGTAGCGTGCTGTTTCCTCGCTTTCTTTGTCTTTGCTGTGTGTCTTCAGTGGCGTGACGGCGCTTTCCGGGCCGAATTCAGCGGCTCCGATGAAGCTGCCCATTTCGTCACGTCCCTGATGGTCCACGACTACGTGGCCGCCAGCATGCCCGGCTCTCCGGTGAAATTCGCGCAGGACTATTACGCACGGTACCCGAAGGTCGCATTCGGCATATGGCCGCCTCTGTTTCACCTCAGCCAGGCGGCGTGGATGCTGGCTCTATCGCCCTCGCGTGCCTCCGTCTTGATTCTGATGGCGATGTGGGCGGCGATCCTCGCCGCAGGTTGCTTCCTGGCAGTGCGCTCCCGTTTCGGTTTCTTCGCGGGAGCGTTGCTGGGGATCGTCCTGATCTCGCTTCCCGAAATCCAGGCCGCGGCAAACACCGTCATGGCCGATCTGATGATGAGCTGTTTCATATTTGGAGCGGCGTTCTACTTCGGCCGCTACCTCGACAGCGCAAAGACGCGCGATGCGCTGCTGTTCGGCCTGCTCTCGGCGACCGCGATCCTGGTGAAATACAACGCGCTGTCCCTGGCGTTGGTTCCGCCCTTCGCGATGCTGTTGGCCCGCCGGTTCGACCCGCTACGAAGAAGATCGTTTTGGCTGCCGGCGTTGGTGGTGCTGCTACTCTGCGGTCCCTGGTATCTCTACAATCGCCAGTTGGTCCGGTACGCCATGGACCCGGTCCCCGGGATCGCCGATATCCCTCGCGCCATGCAGGTGAACCTGGCCGCGCTGATCGCGCTCACCGGCGCGCCCCTGTTTCTGCTCGCCGTGTTGGGCGCTTTCGCGAAGCTCCGCCCGGCGTCCCGGGAAACCGCACGGGCGGGAGTCTGGCCCGCGGCGGCGTCCTTGATTCTGGCACTGTGGTTCTTCCATTCCGTCCTGTATCCGAGCACCGAAGGCCGCTACCTGCTGGCGGCGGCGCCGGCGCTGCTTTTGTTCGCCGCGGCCGGATGCCAGGAAGCCGCCAGGTGGCTCGCCCCGCGCCTGAGTCTGCGCCAGGCGCCCTTTTTCGCGGTGCTTGTGAGTGCCTGCATGGTATATGGAGCCGTCACGTTTCGGATCCGGACAAAAGAGTCCTACGGCATATCGGAGGTCGCCGGGAAGCTCTTTCGAGATTCCGGCGATGCCCAGGACCTCTTTCTGGTATCCGGGTCGCCCGAAACCGAAGGCATGCTGATTTCGGAGATGGCTTTGCGCGACCGGAACGGGCGGCATTGCGTGCTGCGCGCCAGCAAGGTTCTGGCGCGCAGCACCTGGATGGGCGGGAATTACGAAGTCCTGTACCAGACCCCCGAACAGATCGCACAGTTCCTCAGGGAATTGCCGCTCAAGGCGATCGTGTTCGACCGCTCCAGGCAATACAACCGTCCGCACCACCGGCTGCTCGAGCAGGCCCTCGCCGCGGAGCCTGCGCTTTGGGCTCCCCAGCAGATGGGAAACCTGGAGATGGTACAGGTCTACCGGCGCACCGAGCCGGTCCCCGCCACTGCGGGAACCGCCGTCTATCTCGACTTGAGCCGAACGCTGGGTCTGAGTGTCGAAGTGCCCGGCGTCAAAGCCGCCGCGCGGGTGCAGTAAGGGCACCTCATTCACGGCGAATCAAAGTTCGGTGAACGGTAGAGCGACAACATTCGGCGCAAGTGGTAGCCGGACATTCCCGGGGTGGACGACATAACCGGGGCCGGCCCTCTTCCCCAGATCTTGACGGAACGTGAGGATGGCATTGGCCATCGCCGGCCGCGGTGTCGCGGAGAGTTTCACTTCGATAGGAATCAGCTTGCCGCCGGATTCGACTACGAGATCGACTTCAACGCCCGCCGACGTCCGCCAGAAGTAGGCCTGCGGCTCTTCGCCTCGATTCACAAACGCCTTCACGATTTCGAGAAGAACCGCCGTCTCGAAGATTGCCCCGCCCAGGGGACCCGCCGCGGCGTGCTCCGGGTCTTTTAAGCCCGCCAGGTGGCAAAGCGTGCCGGTGTCCGTGAAGTATACCTTCGGTGTTTTAACCAGACGTTTGCCGATGTTCGCATGATAAGGCCGCAACACGATGACCTGGAAAGTGGCTTCGAGCACGGAGAGCCACGCTTTAGCCGTATTCACCGCGACACCAAGGTCGCGCGCCACGTCGGCCAGGTTGAGAAGTTGGCCGCTCCTGGCCGCCAATGCTCGCAGGAAGCTTTGGAACGAGGTCAGGTCCCCCACTTGGCGAAGCGAGCGGACGTCGCGTTCCAGATAGGTCTGAATGTAGCTGGAATGCCACAGCGCGATGTCGCGATCCGGTTCGGCGGCAAGTTCCGGATATCCGCCACGCAGAAACCCCTTCCAAAGATCCGGCGTTGAGATGTGGGCGCCGCCGGAGCGCTTGCCCGGCGACTCCCACGGCAGCGGTTCGAGCGGCCTTCTGTGCTGCTCGGGTTGTGAGAGTGGCAGTAGCCGCAGCATCGCGGCCCGGCCCGCCAACGACTCCGTGACCTGCTTGGCCATGAGCAGGTTCTGCGAGCTGGTCAAAAAGTACTGGCCGCGGGCGGTCCGGCGTTCATCGATCCGCTCCTTGATGTAGGCCAGCAGGTCGGGCGCGTATTGGACCTCGTCGAAGATGACCGGCGGAGGGTTCATCTCCAGGAACCCACGAGGGTCGGCGCGTGCCGACGCGCGCACGTCGGGAGGCTCCAGGGAAACGTACCTCGAAGCTTTGCCAAAGACGTGCTTCAGCAGTGTGGTCTTGCCCGACTGGCGCGGGCCCGTCAGGATCACCGCGGGAAACTGGCTGGCGGCCTTTCGCAGAAGCGGCTCCAACGCGCGTGGGATGTAACGATTGCTCAAGAACAGCCTCTACTTGCAATTATGCATTACGACTGCACGATTGCAAGTGAGTCCGTCTTATTGCGCCGTCCACGAGCCCAGCGCCTGCCAGCCTGAGCTGGCGATGCCGGCGGCGTCGCTCGCGTCCAGGTAGATAGTCTTGTTCCCGGCAAACGTGGGGTCGAAACTGACGCTCAGCTTCAGTGTCAGTGTGGTTCCGCTGGCCGCGGCCGACGAACCCGCGCTCGTGACCGTGCACTGAGGACTCTCTAGCGCGCCCGGCCCGTTCAGCGCCAGGCTCGCCACCTCATACGAACCGAGATGATAATCCACGATGTACAGGGTGTTCGAAGGCGCGCTGTAGAGCAGGTAACAGGCGTTGCGCCCATCCAGCGCGTCGTTGATCAGGACGCCCACTACGCCGATGTCCGGAACGCCCTTGGTGTCCGCGAACGTGAAAACAAACGTCCCGCCCGGCCCGGTTCCGCCGGACGGAGACACTCCCGCCGCCGAAATCGTGCCTTGGACGCCCGCGGTCGTCCAGGTTCCCAAAGGCTGCCAGCCCGAGTTGCCCTGCGCGCTGTCGCGGGCCGCCAGCCAGACCACCTTGTTGCCCGCGAAGGCCGCGCTGAAGCTCAGATTCAAAGTGAGAGCCAGGGTGTTGCCCGCGCCCGTGGCCGACGAACCCACGCCATTTACCGTGCACTGGCTATTGGTCAAGGCGCCCGATCCGTTCAGCACCAGTCCCGCCGGCACGTTAGAGCCCGCGTCGTTGACCAGGTACAGCGTGTTGGAAGCCCGGCTGTAGGCCAGGTAGCAGGCATTGCGGGCGTCCAGGATGTTGTTGATCAGAACGTTGACCACGTCGAGATCCTGCCAGCCCTTGGGGTCGCTGAAGCGGAACGTGATGGCCTGCGAGCCGCCGCCGGCAACAGGCGTTACCGAGTCCGCCGTCACCGTGGCACGCGCGGCGACTTTCCGGATGCGTCCGTTCTTCGAGTCGGCGATATAGACGTTCCCCGCGCCATCCGCGGCCACGCCCAGAGGGTAGTTGAGCAAGGCACTGAGGGCCGGCCCGCCGTCGCCCGCGAAACCCGTGGTGAATTGCCCGGAGCCCGCAAACGTGCTCAGGACGCCCGCCGAGACCTCTTGCACCCACCCGTAGCCCGAGTCGAAAAAGACGTTGCCTGAAGGATCCACCGCCACGCTCCACGGCGGATAGATGCTGTTGCTGCCGGTCGGGCAGGGACCAATGTCCCAACAGGTGGCATCGCCGATGCCCACCACGGTCGTGATGATGCCGTTCGAGACCTTCCGGATCCGCGCATTATTGGTATCGGCGATGTAAACGTTGCCCGCGGTGTCCACCGCCACGCCGTGCGGAAACGCGAGCTGCGCGTTGACGGCGGGGCCGCCATCGCCGCCGGGGCCGAAGCCTCCGTTGCCGGCGAAATTGGTGATGATGCCGCCGGAAACTTTACGGATGCGGTGGTTGCCGTAGTCGGCGATATACAGATTGCCGGCGTTGTCCACCGCCACTCCGGTCGGGTCCCAGAGTTCGGCATTGACGGCCGGCCCGCCATCACCCGCGTGGGCCAGGACACCGTTGCCCGCCACGGTCGTGATGACGCCGCCCGAAACCTGGCGGACTCGGTTGTTGCCGCTATCGGCTATGAACACGTTGCCCGCGCTGTCGGCGGCCACGCCGACTGGACCGTTCAGTTGCGCGCTGGCGGCCGGTCCGCCGTCGCCCGAGTAGCCCGGCGTTCCGTTGCCCGCCACGGTGGTGATGATCCCGCGCGAAACTTTGTAGACCTTAGAGCCATCGGAAAAGAACAGGTCGCCGGCGCTGTTCACTGCCACCCCGCTCGGCGCGCCGAGTTGGGCGCTGGTGGCGGGACCGCCCTCGCCCCCGATGGTCGCGCTGCCGTTGCCCGCTACCGTGGTGATGATGCCGCTGGAGATCTTGCGCACCCGGCTGGCCTGCGTCCCGATGTAGAGGGCGCCGGAGCCATCCAGCGCCAGAGCCACCGGGTCCAGCAGTGCCGCGCTGGCGGCGGGCCCGCCATCTCCGGAATCGGCGTACGTTCCATTGCCGGCGACGGTGCTGATAATTCCGTTCACGACTTTGCGGATGCGGTTGTTGCCATAATCGGCGATGAAAATGGCGCCGTCGGCGGCCACGGCCACGCCCGAGGGAGCGGCGAGTGAGGCGCTAATCGCGGCTCCGCCGTCGCCGGAGTATCCGGACTTGCCGGTGCCGGCGATGGTCACCCCTTCGACAATCTGCAAAGTGCTGCCCACCAGAATCTTATAAATTTGATTGCGGCTGCCGTCGGCGACATAGACGTTGCCCGCGGCATCCACGGCGAGGCCGCCGGCGTCGGGAGCGATGAGTATCGTGGTGATGATCCCGCCCGAGACCATCCGAAGCTCATTGCCGCCGAAGATGTAAATGCGTCCAGCCGCGTCAACCGTCATGGCGGCCGTATTGAACAGGGATGCGCTGGTGGCCGGCCCGCCGTCGCCCGCAGTGGAGCAGCAGGTTCCGTTGCCCGCCACGGTGGTGATGATGCCGTTCGAGACCCGCCGAATGCGGAGGCTGTTGAAGTCGGCAATGTACAGGTTGCCCGCGCCGTCGAGGGCGACCTGCGTAGGAGCGCTCAAGCCGGCCTGTGCGGCCGGCCCGCCGTCACCGGAAAACGATGCCGAACCGTTGCCGGCGACGGTCGCAATTGTGCCGTCGGGCGCTACTTTGAACACGCGGTTCAGAGCGGCGGCCGCGATGTACAGGTTACCGGCATTGTCGGCCGCGACCGAGTTTCCGCTAAATGACGAGCCGATCGCCGCGGTCAGCGCCGGAGCGCCATCCAGCGGACCGCCGCCGGCCACCGTGGTGATGGTTTGCGCGCCCGCAAAACCAATAGTCAGGGAAACGAGATAGAAAGCGGAAATCCTGCGGACAGGTCCCATGGTCGCCCCGCGCGCCTAAACGATATCTTACTCCGAAATCGCGGGCGCAAGAAAACGGAGCCGCAAGCCGTGTCTTACCTGTGAGCTCTCTGCACCCTTTTGTGCGTCACCTTCGCATGCGTCGACTTGCGGGACTTGACCGACTTGGCCCGATTCTTTGGCCGCTTGACCGAAACCCGGTGGGTGGCGGGTCTCTTCTTGGCCTCGGCCATCCCGGTCAGACCACAACCGAGTGCCAGCGCAAGCGCGAGTGTGCGAAGTCTCATGCTTTCCATTCTACTGCGGTGTGTGGGTCAGCCACAAATACATCTTTAGAAAACTAACTACCGTCAACAAAATGCATACCCAGGAAAGAACTCGCCAGAGCATTTCTCCGGGAGAGCCTTCGCGCCGGGGTTCGCCCGCTATATAACCCACCGCGAAGCCGCCGGCCAGCCCTCCGATGTGGGCCATCATGTCGATGCCCGGCATGAGGCTGAAGAGCAGGCCCCAGACCAGCCAGCGCACGAAAAAGCTGCGGATGGAGCCGGCGGCCGAGGAGCGGGAGCGGGTGCCCAGCGCGATCATGGCGCCGATCAGGCCGAAAAGCGCGGCCGAGGCGCCGATCGAGGGGCCGACTTTCCATAGCGAACTCGCATAAAACCCGGCCACGCTCGAGACGAAATAGATCACCAGCATACGGCTGGTGCCGTACATCTCGTCCACCAGCGCGCCCAGATCGAACAACCCGAACGAATTCATCATGATGTGCAGCAGGCCGCCGTGCAGGAAGCCGGCCGTCACCAGGCGCCACCACTGCCCCGCGGCGATGGCCGGCGAGTACATCGCGCCGAAATCGATGAGGGTGTAGGAATCCAGCCCCATGGCATTGCCGCGGCCGGATTTCATGCTGTAGATCGAGGTCGCCAGGTACAGTCCGAAATTGATCACCAGGATGATCACGGTATTGAAACGGGCGTGGGGGATGAAACCGCCGAGAACCGGGCCGCTGGAGCGGCGGGCGGCAGGCGGTGCCACCGCCTCGTTGCAGTAGGGACAAGTGCGGTCCTTGGTGGTGATGAATGCCCGGCAATGCGGGCACATGCGGCGCGTCTCCATCGAACCCATTCTAGCAACCCCTTGGTTTCCGATCCCCCGGCAATGCCGTTTGCTACAATCGAAGATCCCGCATGGTAAAGACCGAGCGCGAACATCGTGAGGATATTTGTCGCATTGGGCAACTGGTATTTCAGAAGGGCTGGGTTGCGGCCAACGACGGCAACATCACGATCCGGCTGGACGCCGAGTGCATCCTGGCCACTCCCTCGGGCGTGTGCAAAGGAATGATGCAGCCCGACGATCTGATCATCGTGGACAGGAAGGGCAACAAGATCTCGGGCCGCGCCGAGCGGACCAGCGAAATCGCCATGCACCTGGCCATCTACGAGCTGCGCCCCGACGTCAAGGCTGTAGTGCACACGCATCCGCCGGTGGCCACGGGCTTCGCGTCGGCCGGCAGGCCGCTGAACCTCGGGCTGCTGCCCGAAGTGGTGGTCGCCATGGGCTGCATACCGCTGGCGGAGTACGGACTGCCCGGAACGCCGGCGTTGACCGAGCCCATGCTTCCGCTGATTCCGAAATACGACGCGCTGCTGATGGCCAATCACGGCGCGGTTTGCTACGGCGAAGACGTCTACAAGGCGTACTTCCGCATGGAGACCCTGGAGCACTTCGCGCGCATCTCCCTGGTGGCGGAGTTGCTGGGCGGCCCCAAGACATTGCCGCGGGCCGAGGTGGACAAGCTGCTCGATTCGCGTACCCGCTACGGCGTGAAAGCGAAGAGCGCGGGCGAGCCAGGTTGCCCGCTGGCGGCGGAGGACGTCGAGTCCGGCGGCGAGGAACGGTTTTACGTGACGCGCTCGGAGCTGATCGGCCTGGTGGACGAGGCGCTCAAGGCGCGCGGATTAGGGTGACAACACCCGTGGAGAGGATAGATGGGTGAAGCGCTAGGAATGATCGAGACGCGCGGCTTGGTGGCCATGATCGAGGCCGCCGACGCGATGGTAAAGGCCGCCAAGGTGACCCTCGTCGGCTGGGAGAAGATCGGGTCGGGCTACGTGACCGCCATGGTGCGGGGAGACGTGGCCGCCGTAAAAGCGGCCACCGATGCAGGCGCCGCCGCCGCGCGGCGCGTGGGCGAGTTGATCGCGGTGCACGTGATCCCGCGGCCGCATCACAACCTGGAAGACGTACTGCCGATCGGCAAGGCGGGCGCGCAGAGCGCCGGCAAGTAGCCGGGCGAAGGCCGTCATGATTCTGGCCCGCGTCGTGGGCACCGTGGTTGCCACACGGAAAGACCCCCGCCTGGAAGGCAAGAAGCTCCTCATTCTCAAGCCGGTCTCGCCGGAAGGGAAGGACGAGGCCGGCTACGTCGTGGCTGTGGACACGGTGAGCGCCGGCTACCGCGAGCGCGTGATCGCGGTGGCGGGAAGCTCGGCGCGCATGGCCGAAGGCTGCAAGGATACTCCCGTCGATACCGCGATCGTGGGGATCGTGGACGAAGTGCATCTGGATTAGCCCATGTATCTTGGCCGCGTGATCGGGTGTGTCTGGGCGACCGTGAAGAGCCCTCTCCTGGAGGGCATGCGGCTTCTGGTCGTGCAGCCCTTGACACCCGAGCTTCAGAACACCGGTAAGCGCCTCATCTGCACGGACTGCACGGGGGCGGGCGCCGGTGAGATCATCTACTGGGTCCGCGGCATGGAGGCCCGGTTTCCTTTCATGCCGGCGCTGCCTCCCTGCGACACCACGATTGTCGGGATCGTGGATTCGGTGGATCTGAATCGGCGGGAACGCGCGCCCGCGAACCCACCCGCCGCGGCGCCCGCGAACCCACCAGCCGCGGTGCCGGGCGGACGCAGGCACGCGAGGAAGGCCTAGCCGTGTTGATTGCGCGGGTGGTGGGCGAGCTGGTGGCCACGCAAAAGCACCCCAGCCACGAGGGTCGCAAGCTACTGCTGGTTCAGCCGCTCAACCTGGACGGCAGCGATCGCGGCGATGCGGTGGTGGCCCTGGATGCGGTGGACGCGGGGGTGGGCGACAGGGTGCTGCTGACGACCGAGGGGTTCAGCGCCATGACTTCCGTGGGACGCAGGCAATCACCGATTGATATGGCGGTAATTGGCTTTATTGATCAGATCGAGCTCCTTCCGGATGTCCTGCTCTGAGCGGGTTTGCCGGTGCCCCAGAATCAGGCGCAGGCCGAGCGCCAGGCCAACCCCCAGCTTCACCAGTTCCATTGCCAGATAACCGGTATGGAGCACGTGCAGTTTCACCCGCTCCACGGAGTTGGCGCCCGCGGCTAGAAAATCGGTAACCCTGCCAAGGGAACTCGCCTGGGGCGTCATCCAAAGGCGCTGGAACAGGGTGACCCCGAGCATGAAAAGGACCATGAACAGGGAGAATTTGTCTTCCCGGGTGCCGAACAGCAGATAGAAAAAGAAAAACGCTCCCAGCATCACCTGGGCGACTTCCCAGCTTTCGAAGTAGAACCGGTTCTGCTCCGCGGCCTGGTAGCGCAGCAGCGTACGTGCAGCCGGCAGGAGTGCCGGCTTGAACGGCAGAAAGGCCGACGGGTTGTTCTGGTCCAACAGGCGGTCCACCGAACGGAGGTTCTGGGGGGCGAGCCACGCCATGAACAACCCACCGGCGAGCCACATTCCCAGCAGGAGACATGCAAGTCGGCGCGAATGCATGGTAATCAACTGATTCTAACGCGCATCTCCAGGGTCACGAAAGCGGAAATTCACGGTGGGGGGTGAAAGCCGGGCTTCGCGGACCGGAAATTCACCCCGACTTTTCCTCGCCCCGCCGCGTCCTACAATTGAAAATGATGCACCGAATCCCGATCCTCGCCTTGTTTGCCGCGATTTTGTGCGCGCAGAATCCGGACAACCCGTTCGACCGGCCGCCGGCCAATGTCGACCGGGCCTTGCGCGAGCGCATCACCCAGTTCTACCAGTTTCACGTGGGCAAGGAGTACCGGAAAGCCGAAGCATTGGTCGCCCCGGACACCAAGGAGTTCTTCTACGGCCACAACAAACCGGCCTACCTCAGCTTCGAGATCGGAAGAATCGAGTACTCCGACAACTACACGCGCGCCAAGGCGACCGTGCTCTGCGAGCAATACGTCATGATGCCCGGCTTCGCCGACAAGCCGATCAAAGTGCCCACCCCGAGCACCTGGAAGCTGGAGCGCGGAAAGTGGTATTGGTACGTGGATCAGAATGCCATGCGCGACACTCCCTTCGGCCGGATGACCGCCGGCCCGGCCTCCCCGACCGGAGGCCCGCTGCCCGGGGCTATCCCCAGCGACCCGGCGCCGTTCCTGAAACTGGTCAAGGCCGACAAGGACGCGGTCAGCCTCAAGCCTGGCCAGCCCGAGCAGGTGACGATCGCCAACACGGCTCCGGGCATTATGAGCGTCACCATCCTGGGCGAGATCCCAGGCGTGGAAGCCAAGCTCGATCATTCCACCTTGCAGATCGGCGACAAAACGGTGCTGTCACTGCGCGCCAAGGACGGAGCCCAAGCCGGCCTGTTGAATATCAAAGTCGACCAGACCGGAGAGATCATCGCGATCAAGGTCGATGTACAGAATCAGTGATGCTTCCCGAATCGGGGTGCGGAATTCCTGCGATGCTGCAAATCCTGTTCCCCAGAATGAGCCGCATCCGGTTACACCAGCAAATAGCCGGTCAAGATAATGATGATGGGATCGCCAGACAAGCAGGGCCTCCTTTCACCTCTTCTATCGGCGGAAGAGGGCCCTGCCACTAGGCCTCGACTGGTTGGCGACGGCCGTTTTTCAGTAAGACGGCTTCAAGTGGCCGCCGTCGGGTCCGGGTCGATGGGGACGTAAGATGCCTGATTCATGTACCAGGGCTCGACCACCGTGACCTCGAAGGCATGATAGTTGACGAAATTGGCCTGCGCCACGTTCGCCGGTCCCTTGAGATTGGCCGCCACCTGGAGTTGGGTAATCGCGGCCTGCGCCGCCTGCTGGCGTTGCTGCTCGGCCACCTGCGCGGAGGTCACCAGGCCCATCGCGGCATTGTATGTCGTTGTCTAGAAACATCGGTTCTCCTCTTTCCGGTGCTACTGCACCACCTCGTACCAGCCGCCGTTCACGACGACCGTTCCGTCGGCCAGCGTGACCTGATTGCTTCCGACCGGGGCCGGAATCTTCAGGAACACATGCGTGCTGCCGTCCGGAAGCGTGACCGGAGGCGTCTGCTTGTTGGGCGGCCACGTGTCCTGCGGTCCGGCGGCATACCACGATCCCACCAGGTGAGCGCCGACATCGATGGTGTTCGCCACCAGAGTGAGGCTGGGAGGCACGGTGCGGTCCGGCGGGATCGTCAGGGTGGACATGTCCACGATCGGGGTCCCGTTCTGTTCCGGAAAAGCCCAGCCGCTATTCGCCGTCACCACCACGAATGAAGCCGGCGGCTGGGGAGGGTTGGTGTTGGGGATGCGCCCGGCATTGACCGAGGTGCACCAGTCGTTGAAGGCGCCCAAAAACAGCGTCTTCAGGTTTGCGTTCAAATTTGCGGCCATTACCTGCGAACTGGCCAGCACGTTAGCCTGCGCGGACTCAAGACTGGTCGCGTCGGCATTGAGAGTTACGGGGGTTGTTCCCATTCAAGCTCCTTCGTTCTCAGGCTGGCACACGCATTTGTGGCTCTTTTGCGAATTCCGCAAACAGGGGCTGAAAATAAAGGGGAAATAAATCTCAGAAACCTGTGACTGGCCTTTCGGCCCGGGTCAAAAATCGGGGGTCCGCTCGTAAGCTGTTGCCAGGGTGGGAGTTCGGCTCCGTGTGGGAGCCAGTTACCGGCAGGGCGGGGGTAGACGAACCTATTGAGCGCCCTCGGGCCTGCGCTCCAGTTTGTCGACGCGCTCCCGCAGTTCAGCAATTTCGCGATTCTTGGCCTCGAGCGCAGCTTGCGTGTCGAAGCGGACGTTGATCTGTGCAAAGCCTTCCCGAATCTCCCGCTCCAAGCTCTCTTTCTCCCGTTCCAAGCTTTCCTTGAGGTCCATCAAGAGTCGTTCCAGATTGTTATTGCTCATGGGCTGCACACCATTATCGTACGACCCGGAAGCCAAGGGGCGCTCCTGGCGCTTGATTGGAGGCCGGGGGGATGAAACGTCGGCAGGGCCGGCCCCTTCCTGGGCCACCGGAAATCGCTCGTGTTGGAAAGAACCAAAAAAGCACGAGACAAACGGCTCCAATTGAAGCAGTTGGGTGTATAATCGCTGCCATCCGGGAGGACAAGACCGAAATCCCGGCTCGAGCTTTGGATTGCCAGTACCCATCGGGAGAGGAGGTTAGTATGCGAATTCGGCTGCTCGCAGTCTTGTTTGCCTTCATGGTGTGCTCCGCGCAAGCCCAGGACATCAGAGGCATGATTTCCGGAACGGTGACCGATCCTCAGGGGGCCCAAGTCGCCGGCGCCACCGTGGTGGTGACCAACACCGACACAAACGTCTCGACTTCGCTGATCACCAACGCCAGCGGCTTTTATGAAGCGCCTTTGCTGTTGGCTGGACCGTACCAGGTAACCGTGGAATCCCGCGGCTTCAAGAAAATGGTTCGCTCGAACCTGACCCTCTTGATGAGCGATCAGCTCAAGATCGATATCCAGCTGGAGGTCGGCGCGGTGAACGAATCGATCACCATCACCGCCGAATCCCCCATCCTCGATACCAGCACGGTGACCTTGGGAAAGGCGCTGACCACCCGCGAAATCATGGACCTGCCCATCATGACCAACGACATTGTCCTGCTGGCGCGAGTGGCTCCCGGGGTGGTCAATCAGGGGACTACCCAGTACCTTACACAGGGCCAGGTCGGCGGGTCCTCGGGCTTTTTTGCGCCGCTCAACCTGGGCCAGAACGAGTGGAGCATCGACGGAGCGCCGAATCTCGGCAGCGCCGGTATAGCTTTCACGCCCTTCACCGACCAGATCGCCGAGTACAAGATCGATACGACCAGCTTCGACGCTTCGGTGGGGCATTCCATAGGGTTGAATATCGCCTTTTCCACCAAGTCCGGCACCAACAGCCTGCACGGCTCGGGCACCGAGCAATACTGGAACACGCGTTGGAATGCGGCGTCGTTTTTCGTGAAACAGGCATACTTCAAGGGCATCGACGCGGCCAATGCCGCCGGCAACACCGCGCTGGCCAACCAGTTGGCATCGCTGCCGATGCAGCCTGGCGGGCATGCGAACGACTATGGGTTCACCCTCGGCGGGCCCGTTTACATCCCCAAATTGCTCAACGGCAAGAACAAGCTCTTCTGGTTCTTTTCCTACTCGGGGAACAAGACCCGGCAGCCGGCCCGGTCGAGCGAAATCACCAATTCGGTCCCCACCATGGCGGAGCGTCAGGGCGACTTCTCGGATCTCCTGGCAATCAATTCGAAATACCAGATCTACGATCCGCTGAGCGTGGCGCCCGACCCGAGCCGGCCCGGGCACTATATCCGGACGCCTATTCCGGGGAACACCATTCCCCAGAGCAGAGTTCTCGATCCCAAGGTCTTCAACTGGTACACCAGCAGGCTCCCGGCTCCCAATAACAACCCCACTAATCCCCTCACCGAGCCGTTCAACAACTTCCTCGCCCTGGGCCAAGTAGACAACGTCAACTACACGGGCCTGGCGAGCCGGGAAGACTGGGCGCCCGGCATGAAGAACCGATTCTCGTTCTCGTGGAACTGGAGCCACTTCATCGAGAACGCGCAGGACTGGACTTACGCCACCGAGCCCGGCATGCAGGACTGGGATAACATCCGGACTGCAAGGGGCGGGATCCTGAGCTGGACGTACTCCAAAAGCTCGGCAACCGTGATATCCGCAAGCGCCTCGGCCAACCAATGGCTGAACGTACAAGAAACCTACGGGGAGAGAAAGTATAAGCCGAGCGATATCGGGTTCCCCACGTACCTGGATCAGCGCTGCGAGGCTCTGGGCGGATGCGCCGTGCCGCTGGTGACGTGGAACGGATACACATCCGCGTACGGTGGAAGCAGCCTTGTCATGGGCCGTACTCTCTCCCCCGACGTCCGGCAGCGCTCGCTGGGTCTCAAGGCGAGCGTGTCGCATGTCGTTGGCGGACACTCTTTCCAGGGCGGTATCGATTTCCGCCAGGCTTACGCGACCAGTACAGGCGGCGCCGGAAATTCCATGGGGAGTTTCACCTTCAACAGCCAGTATGTGCAAAAGAACGACGATAGCTTTACCCCGGCGGGGAGTCTCGGGTTGAGCTACGCGGCTTTCATGCTGGGGATACCCAGTTCCATGTCAAGCGACAACAACGCGAGTTACGCGCTGATGAATCCCTATTACGGCTGGTATGGGCAGGACACCTGGCGTGTGACGAGGAACCTGACTGTGACCCTGGGGCTACGCGTGGAGTACGAACAGGCCCCCACGGAGCGATACAACCGGGCGATCACTTACTTCGACCCCGCCGCCCAGTTGCCCATCGCGGCTGGCGCCCAGGCCGCCTATGCCGCCAACCCGGTACCGGAACTCGCGGCCAGCGGCTTTACGGTCCAGGGCGGGTCGGTCTACGCGGGTGTGAATGGCGCCCCGCGCCAGCCCTGGCAGAACGAGCTGATGTGGTTGCCGCGGCTCTCGGCCGCCTGGCAGTTCAACAGCAAGACGATTATCCGGGGCGGTTACGGCATCTATTACGATTCGATCAACGTGCAAAACCTGACCCTCAGTCAGTCGGGTTTCTCGCGCACGACTTCCACCAACCTGACGAACGACTACGGGGTGAACTGGCTGGCCGGAAACCCCGGAGCCGGCATATCGCCGCTCGCGGATCCCTTTCCTGTCCGCAGTGACGGGACTCGTTTCGATGCGCCTTTGGGAAACTCGCTGGGAGCCATGTATATCGCCGGACAGGGCTTTTCCTACTCGCCCTTCGACCGGAAGCATCCCCGCGAGCAACAGTGGAGGATCGGGGTGCAGCGCCAGCTAAGTCCCAACATGTCGGTGGAGGCTTTTTATTGGGGTGAGTGGGGCGACCATCTCGCGGTCAGCGACAAACTGGATGCGCTGCCGGCGCAGTACTGGAACACCACCATGGTCCGCAACAACGCGTTCGCCAGCAATATGACTCAGAATGTCACGAACCCCTTCAATATCAATAATTTCGCGTCCCTCAAGAGTTCCAATCCGGCACTCTACCAGCAGATGTCCACGCTTGGATTCTTCACCGGCGCGACCATCCAGAAGAACCAACTCCTGCGCGCCTATCCGCAAATTACCTCGCTGACCACCAGTCAGTATTACGGCAAGGCCAAAAACAACTCGTTGCAGGTCATTTTCCAGCGGAGACTCTCCCATGGCTTTAACGTCGCCGCCAACTACACTTACTCGAGCGCATCCACTTATACCACGATCATCAATGAATTCGACCCCACCCCGAGACAGTGGACGCCGACCAATCAGCCGGTGCCGAACAGGGTCAACGTCACCGGCATCTACGAATTCCCCTTCGGTCCGGGCCGGGCATTTTTGAGGAGCGGAATTCTCAGCCGGATAGTCGGCAGCTGGCAGGTGGCCTTGACCTACGACTTCCAGCAGGGCCCGTTCCTCACATGGGGCAACGACTTCTATTACGGCGACCTGAGCACGGTCAGCCAAGTGCTGACTCAAGGCACCAAGACCCTGAATCAATGGTTCAACACCAGCGCCCCGTTCGAGAGGAATTCGGCCAACGGGCCTGCGTCATACCAGGCGCGGGTGTTTCCCGTCGATATCACCAGCGTGCGGGCCGACGGGCTCAACCAGTGGAATGCCAACCTGAGGCGCGACTTCCGATTGCGGGAAGGAATGACCTTCGAGGTCCGCATGGACGCGCTCAATCTTCTGAACCGCTCGCAGTTCGCCGCGCCCGACAACAACCCGTTCGACACGACCTTCGGCGTTGTCAGCAGCACCACTTCCACTCTGAACCGTTTCTTTCAGCTTCAAGGCAGAATCCGGTTCTGAACAGGCCTCGGCCGCGCCGGCGAGAATTGACGCGCCGTCCCGCCTCCAGCCGGGGCGGGCGCCTATCGCCCGGCCTGCAACAGATTCAGTTGACGTCGCGCGGGAGTTTCCGCGGGGACGCCCGCGCCGGCCGATGAGAGCCCGGCGTTTTCGCGCGGCCTACGAGCCGTTGCAGATCCAGCAGGTGCTGCGGCTTGTAAGTCTTCTTCGACCACTTCGAGCCGGAATCGAACTCCACGCCGACGAAGTACCCGATCTCGCGGTAAACGCAGTATTGGACGCGGCCGGTGAACTGCTGCTTGGGGCTTCCCCAACGGATTTCCACGCCCAAGGGTACCGGCGTTTCGAATTGCAGGCAGGCGCCCGAGGCCGAAATGTCCTCCAAAAGCCCGGTCACCTGCTGCACGCGCCCTTTCTTGTCCTCCCAGCAGACATCCACCATGTCTGCGCACAACATGCGAACTTCCGATCGCCGATCCTCCATGATTCTCTTATCGGCGGGCTCGGTCCGGAGCTTTATGATTCGAGGTTTCATTCGGTTCGAAGGATCCGGGCGGGGTCGATCCGGCGGAGGCGGCGGCCGCCCCACCACGCCGTCACCGCCGCCACACCTGAAGGCGTTCCAGCGACCGGACCGCGTACCTCGAGTCGGTCCACATTTGGTTTCACGCGAATAACCCTCCTCATTAATGAATATGCCATGCCATAATCGAACGAATGCAATGAAAATCGCGCTGCTGGTCATCTGCGGGGTGGTGGCGCTCACGGGCTGCGCGCACAAAAGGCGCGCCAAGCTCGTGCCGTTGCCCCCGGTTCCGCAGCAGGCCGATCGCTCCGACGCCCCGGTGCCGCCCGCTCCTTCCGGCGGTCCGGCGAGGTCAACCGCTGCTTCCGCCGCCCCGGGAGGCGCCACGAGGCCGGAGCCTTCACCGGTTCCGCGGCGGGGGGAAACGGAGACCGGGCTCGCGAGCTGGTACGGCCACCCCTATCACGGGAGGCCTGCGGCCAACGGCGAAATCTACAACATGGAGAAACTGGTCGCCGCCCACCGCACCTTGCCGTTCGACACCCTGGTACGAGTCGTAAATCTCAACAACGATAGAACGGTTGAGGTTCGCATCATCGACCGCGGGCCATTCGTGGATGGCAGGATCATCGATCTCTCCCATGCCGCGGCGCAAAAGATCGACCTGATCGGCCCGGGAACGGTGCCGGTTCGGGTCGAGGTGGTCCGGGTGCCCGAGACGGTGGCGCAGGCCCTCTTTGCGGTGCAGGTGGGCGCCTTCCGCGACCGCAACAACGCCGAGCGGATGCGCGCGGCCATAGCGGCGCGCTATGGATCGGCGCGCCTGGTCGTGCGTCAGGGGAATCCCACGCTGTGGCGGGTGCTGGCTGGCTCGGAATCCACCGAAGACGGCGCCGCCACGCTTTCCAACCGGATCCGGCAGGAATACGGTGAGAAAAACGCCTTCGTCGTGCGACTAGATTTCTGACGATGAAGGTCCCACTGGCAGCTAGTATGGCTGCGGTCTTCGTTCTGCCCGTGATGTGCCAGGTGTCGCCGGAGACCGGCGTCGCGAGCTGGTACGGCTATCCCTATCACGGACGGACCGCCGCCAGCGGTGAAGTCTACGACATGGAGACGATGACCGCGGCGCATCCCACCCTGCCCTTCAACACCGAAGTCCGGGTGATCAATCTCGAAAACAACAAGTCCGTCGAAGTCCGGATCATGGACCGCGGCCCGTTCGTGGAAGGGCGGATCATCGACCTGTCCCACGCGGCGGCGCGCGCTCTCGGAATGGTCCAGCCGGGCACCGTTCCGGTTCGCGTGGAGGTGATCAGTATCCCGGAGGTCGAAACCACCGACCGGTTCGCCGTGCAGGTGGGCGCTTTCCGCGACAAGGGCAGCGCCGAACGCGTGCGGATGCGGATGCAGGCGCGATACGGTGTGGCGCGCCTCGTGATGCGCGATGCAGACCCGGTGGTGTGGCGCGTGTGGGTGGGATCGGAAGCCAGCGAAGAGGAGGCGCGGGCGCTGTCCCAACGGCTGCGGCAGCGCGGTGAAAAAGATGCTTTCCTTGTGCGGCCCGGCTCCTGACCCGAAGGGACTCGTGGGGCGATCGGCGCAGATCGCCGCCGTGCGGCGTCTCATCGACAAGGCCGGCCGCAACCGCCAACTGCCGGTGCTCCTGCTGGGTGAGACCGGCACGGGTAAGGAAGTGGTGGCGCGCGCCATTCACCATGCCCACCCGCGCGGCCAGTTCGTGCCCATCGACTGCGGCTCGCTGGTCGGCACCCTGATGGAAAGCGAGCTGTTCGGCCACGTCAGGGGCGCTTTCAGCGGCGCGAATAACGACAAAAAGGGCCTGGTGGAGCTGGCCGACGGGGGCACCGCCTTCTTCGACGAGATCGGCGACCTTCCGCTCGAAATGCAGGTGAAGCTGCTGCGGCTGCTCCAGGAGCGGGAATTCCGGGCGGTGGGCGCGCTGCAATGGCACAAGGTGGATTTGCGCGTGATCGCGGCCACGCATCGCGACCTGAATGTGGAGGTGGCGGCGGGGCGGTTTCGACAGGACCTGTTCTACCGCTTGAACGTCTTCGCGATCCGCCTGCCGCCGCTGCGCGACCATAAAGAGGATATTCCGCTCCTGATCGACCATTTTCTCGACGCGGACGGAGCGCCCGGGCTGCAGCCGGGCAGGGAGATCCTCGACATACTTGTTTCGTACGACTGGCCCGGCAACGTGCGCGAGCTGAAGCACTGCATCGACCGCATGGCCGCGCTGCACTCCGAAGGCGCCATCGAGATGGCCGATATGCCCTCGGCTTTGCGGAATCACGTGGCGGCGTCGAGTATCGGGCGGCTGTCGGTTTCCGTTGCCGCGGCGGATCTGCCTACGGTGCACCTGGCCCCCAGGTCGCCGGTGATTTCGATTGCGCAAGGCCAGAAGCAGGCGATCTCGGCCGCGCTGGCGGCCACCGGCGGAGAGCGGCTGGAGGCGGCCAGGCTCCTGGGTATCGGGCGCACCACGCTGTATCGAAAGATGAAACAATACGGGATCGACTGAGAGTTGCCCGATCGCGTGACTATTGCGCTTGACGCCACCTACAGCATAGGCGAAGAACTGTCCGGGGTCGGGCTGTACTCCGAGGCGATCCTGTTCGGCCTCGCCGCCGCTCATCCCGAAACGCGATTCGAGTTCTGCTACCGGCCCCACCGGTATTTGCGGGCGGGCGCGCTCCGGCTGCCGGCGAATGCGCGCCGGCGCTTGCTGGCCGAACCGTTGGGACCGCGCTCGGCGGCGCTGTTTCACGGCCTGAACCAGCGCCTGCCGCGCCTGCCCATGCGCCGGGCCGTCGTGACCTTTCACGACCTGTTCGTGATGACCGGCGAGTACTCCACGCCCGAATTCCGCGCGCGCTTCACCGGGCAGGCTCGAAATGCGGCCCGCCGCGCCGACGCCGTCATCGCGGTTTCGGCATTCACCAAAAGCCAGGTGATCTCCCTCCTCGGAGTGGAAGCAGGAAAGGTGCGGGTGGTGCATCACGGAGCACGCCGGCTGGCCTTCCCCGCGGCCGTGCCTCGCGAGAAGGTCGTTTTGAACGTGGGCGCGATTCAGAAGCGCAAGAACATTTCGAGGCTGGTGGCGGCGTTCGAAACCGTCGACGCTTCATGGAGGCTGGTCCTGGCGGGAGCTTGCGGATACGGCGCCAGCGAGATCCTGGAGGCCATCGAACGCAGCCCCGCCCGGGAGCGCATCCTGGTGACGGGATATGTCTCCGCGGAGGAACTGGCTTCGTGGTATGCGCGGGCGATGGTTTTCGCTTTCCCGTCGCTCGATGAGGGCTTTGGGATGCCGCT
The DNA here is from genome assembly GCA_035638575.1 of Bryobacteraceae bacterium. Classification (GTDB taxonomy): domain Bacteria; phylum Acidobacteriota; class Terriglobia; order Bryobacterales; family Bryobacteraceae; genus DASQZT01. The sequence continues at coordinate 1,765 of DASQZT010000302.1, read as the reverse complement.
GCTGGAGGCCATGTCGGGGGGCGTGCCGATTGTCACCTCGAACCGCTCGGCGCTTCCCGAAGTGGCGGGCGATGCGGCGGTGCTGGTGGATCCCGAGAACGGCGAGGATCTGGCGGGAGCGTTGCGGGAGCTGACCGGGAATAGTGAATTAAGGCAGGAACTGGCGGCCCGGGGCGCCGCCCGGGTGCAAGATTTTTCCTGGGAGAAAGCGATCCAACAAACCTGGGACGTGTATCGGACTGTTTTGGGTGACCCCAATTAGCCAGTCATTGTGTACCCAGCCTCGCGTTGGGGCAGCTATTTCGCCGGGGCGCCTTCGCCTGGCGGCAGGTCCGGACAGGTACGCCGGTAGGGCTCGTTGAGGCCGATATACTGCCGCCATTCGGCCGCGGAGAGGTTACGGTTGGCGAGGCGGCAGAGGCGTGGCACCCAGGAATTGGGGTCGATGTCCCAAAGCCCCACCGTTTGATCATCGCTCGCCGAGGCCAACATCTTGCCATCGGGGCTGAACGCTACGCTCCCGACAGCGCCGGAGTGGCCTTTCAGCGGACCGCCCAGCAGTTGGCGGCTGGCCAGGTCCCACAGCCGCACCGTGCCGTCACCGCTCGCCGAGGCCAGCATCTTGCCATCGGGGCTGAACGCTACGCTCAAGACATAGTCGGAGTGGCCTTTCAGCGGATCGCCCAGTGGCTGGCGGCTGGCCACGTCCCACAGCCGCACCGTTTGGTCAGCGCTCGCCGAGGCCAGCTTCGTGCCGTCGGGGCTGAACGCTACCATCCGGACACTGTCGGAGTGGCCTTTCAGCGGATCGCCCAGCGGCTGGCGGCTGGCCACGTCCCACAGCCGCACTGTTTGGTCGGTGCTCGCCGAGGCCAGCATCGTGCCGTCGGGGCTGAACGCCACGCTCTCGACATAGTTGGAGTGGCCTTTCAGCGGATCGCCCAGCGGCTGGCGGCGGGCCACATCCCACAGCCGCACCGTTTGATCGGCGCCCGCCGAGGCCAGCATCTTGCCGTCGGGGCTGAACGCTATGCCGAACACAGAGTCGGAGTGGCCTTTCAGCGGATCGCCCAGCGGCTGGCGGCGGGCCACGTCCCACAGCCGCACTGTTTTGTCGGTGCTCGCCGACGCCAGCATCTTGCCGTCGGGGCTGAACGCCACGCTCACGACAGTGTTGGAGTGGCCTTTCAGCGGATCGCCCAGCGGCTGGCGGCGGGCCACGTCCCACAGCCGCACCGTTTGGTCATCGCTCGCCGAGGCCAGCATCTTGCCGTCGGGGCTGAACGCTACCATCCTGACATTGTTGGAGTGGCCCTTCAGCGGATCGCTCAGCGCCTGGCGGCGGGCCACGTCCCACAGCCGCACCGTTTCGTCATCGCTCGCCGAAGCCAGCATCTTGTTATCGGGGCTGAACGCTACGCCCCAGACATAGTCGGAGTGGCCTTTCAGCGGATCGCCCAGCGGCTGGCGGCTGGCCACCTCCCACAGCCGCACCGTTTGGTCGGCGCTCGCCGAGGCCAGCATCTTGCCGTCATGGCTGAACGCTACGCTCTCGACATAGTCGGTGTGGCCTTTCAGCGGATCGCCCAGTGGCTGGCGGCTGGCCGCGTCCCACAGCCGCACCGTTTGGTCACCGCCCGCCGAGGCCAGCATCTTTCCGTCGGGGCTGAACGCTATGCTCGAGACATCGCCGTTGTGGCCTTTCAGCGGATCGCCCAGCGGCTGGCGGCTGGCCACCTCCCACAGCCGCACCGTTTGGTCGGCG
>DASQZT010000301.1:0-9510 GCA_035638575.1 Bryobacteraceae bacterium | reverse complement strand
AGCATCGGACAATTATGCCGAGTTGCTGTAAACGCGATGCACCTTTTCCCAGGGCCGGCAGCGCCAACTGTACGCCTCACTCGGCATAATCCGGCACTCGGCATAAGGCCGGTTATGCCGAGCTCGGCATAACCGGCCAATCGACTGCCCGCTTTAGCCTGCAACTACTTATGGCTCTTTCACTTGAGGGGCGCAGGCATCGATTGGACCGGATAAAATCCAGTTATCCGGCCAAATGGCTGATTCTAAATCGCTTACGCTCAGTTCATTGGTGCAGCACGTTTGGGCCGGATAACTGGGTCACAAAGGATGGAACTTTATTTTTCAGGCACCTTTCACTCATTCTAAAGCCACTTACTCGCTCCCGGCCGCGCCGCACACGCGTGTTGCCGCATACCTGTCTGCTAGCTTTAAATCAGGAAGGGATTTGCGCTCCGGCCCCTGACTCCGCCGGGGCGCTTTCCGCAGTCGAATCCACCGGAAAATGGTGAAAACTCTCACTGCGGAATTCGTGTAACCCAAGTGTTTTCAACATTCGCTCCCAAAAAACGGTGAAAACTATCACCGTTTTCGGAGAAGCCATATGGAACCGACGACCAACCAGACCGACCACGCTGCCTGTATAGGCAAAGTTCAAGTCCTTGGGCTCATAGCCAAGGGCTGTACCGCGGCGCAAGCCGCCTGCCTGAAGCAGCTCCGCGAATCCGGATATCACAAGACGCTCGCTCTCACCTGGGCTCAGTTCTGTCCCCAGTACTTCGGCATCAGCCGCGACACCGCCGACCAGCAGATCCGCTACCTCGACGAGCTCGGAGCCGCCTGGTTCCGCCTCAACGAGGTTGTGCGCATCTCCCCCAAAACCTTCCGCCGCATTCGATCCCTCATCCAGGGCGAGAGCGTTGAAATCGATGGCGAGATGGTGCCCATCACCCCCGAAAACTCCGCCCGCATCCGCGATGCCGTCCTCAAAATGCGGTCCGAGTTGTCCCGCCCGGCCCCTCCCGCGGAACCCGCCGCGGCTTACGCCAGCCCCGAGGTCGCGCACTTAAGATTCGAGATCGCTCGCAATCTCGGAAACCTCGCGTCCATGGTTCAACGCACCAACATGCCCAAGGATGTGGAAGTCCTGACCAGCCTCATCGACAGCTCCGTCAAAAAGCTCGGCGAGATCCGCAGCCTCTTGGGCGCCCAACGCCATTAGTAGACTACCTACCAGAACTCTGGTAGACTATCTCCTGGAATGTTTGGTGGGGCAGGCTTCAGCCTGCCAACCGCACTTGGTAGATCTGAAATGCCTGACGCCGATAAAATTCAACTCCTGCCGGGCACCCTCGAGATGCTCGTGCTCCAGACGCTGATCTTCGGCCCGCGCCACGGGCACGGGATCGCGACTACCATCGAGCGCACCTCGGGAGAAGTGCTGCTGGTCGACCACGGATCCTTGTATCCCGCGCTGCAGCGCCTGGAGCAGGCCGGCCTGATCGCCTCCGACTGGGGCACTTCGGAGCACAATCGCCGCGCGCGCTTCTACAAGCTGACCCGCGCCGGCCGCCGAAAACTGGCCGCCGAAACCGGCAAGTGGGAGAAGGTGGTCCGCGCCGTCACGGGAGTTCTGCGGGCGCCGCGGGAACAGGAGGGGGCATGAGCCGCACCAACGACGAGTACGAAGAAGAGATCCGCGAGCACATCGAAATGGAAGTCCGCGACAATCTCGAGCGCGGCATGACGCCCGCCGAAGCGCGCCGCGCCGCCGCCCGCACGTTCGGCAACCCCGGCGTCGTCCGCCAGAAACTCCGCGAAGGCGGCCCGTGGTATTGGCTCGAGACCCTCCTCAAAGACGTCCGCTACGGCCTCCGCCTCCTCATTCGAAGCCCGCTCCTGTCCTGCGCCACGGTCCTGACCCTCACCCTCGGCATCGGTATCAACACCGGCGTCTTCACGGTGCTCAATGGGATGCTCCTGCGCGCGCGCGTGGACAAGAGTCCCGAGACTTTCGCGCACCTTTCTCCGCAGTACTCCGGCGACCCCGGCCAGCCCGCGCTTCCCCCGACGGTCTCCGTCATGGACTACCGCGCCTATCGGGGTGCGCGGTCGTTGCATGAACTCGCCGCGTGGGGAATCGGCAATTCGACCTTGGGGCAGGACGATCCCGTGCGCTGGCTCGTCATGCTGACCTCCTGCAATTACTTCTCGCTGTACGGGCTCGATCAACCCCGGCTCGGCAGGCTGTTCCGACCCGACGAGTGCGCGACTCCCGGCGCCGCGCCCGTCGTCGTCTTGAGCGAAGAACTCTGGCGGCGCCGCTTCGATGCGGACCCGCAGATTCTCGGCTCCGTGATCCGGCTCAATCAACAGCCGTTCACCGTCATCGGGGTGACGCCGGCGCGATTTTCCGGCCAGCTCAAGGGGCCCGGCATCTATGTGCCCTACACCATGCAGGCGCCGTTCTACGGGGGCCGCGACTTTTTTCGCGAGAGCGCCATGCAGTGGTTGACGGTCGAAGGACGCCTGCAGCCCGGCGAGACGCGGGCCTCGGCCCAGGCGGAGCTCAACGTGATTGCGCGCCAGCAGGACCGCCTGCAGCCCGGCCGCAAAACCACCGTCTTCGTAACCAACGGATCGTTCGCCGCGGAGCCATCTTCGGGCGTATTCTGGATGGCCCCGCTGATCATGGGCGCGCTCACCCTGATCCTTCTTCTGGCTTCGACCAACGTGACCATGCTGTTGCTCTCCCGGGCCGCGGCGCGCCAACGCGAGATCGCCATCCGGCTCTCCCTCGGCGCCACCCGCCAGAGGCTGCTGCGCATGCTGCTTACCGAGAGCCTCATCCTCGCAAGTGTAGCCGGCGCCATCAGCGCGTGGATTGCCGGCCGGGTTCCCACCACCATGGAGAAGATGATCGTGGGCATGCCGCACTATCCCATGCAGCCCGACATGCTGGTGTTTGCATACCTGGCCGGCGTCACCCTGCTGGCCGGCGCGATGGCCGGCATGGCGCCCGCGGCCGAGTCTTTGAAGGTGGATCTCACCGCCTCGCTCAAGGGTCAGGAAAGCCTTTTTGGATCTCGCCGCAGCCGCACGCGCGGCTTCCTGATCGGCGCCCAGGTGGCCATGAGCCTGGTCCTGTTGGTGGGCGCCGCGCTCTTCGTGCGCGCCGAGTTCACCATCTTCAGCGAAAATCCGGGCTTCGAAACCAGGCAGGTCCTGCTGATTCCCCTGCGCATTCCGCTGCCCCCGTACACGCCCGCTTCGGCGGCAGCCTTCTACCGCACTTTGGAACAGCGGGTCCGCGCGCTGCCCGGCGTCCAGTCGGTGTCGTTTGCCAGTTCGCCGCCCTTCTCTAGCGACGAAGGTATCGGACCCGGCGAAGAGTTGCGCGGGCCTGGACAGCCTAGAGGAACCGGCCTCAAGGCTTCGGTGAATGTCGTCTCTCCAGATTTCTTCGATACGCTCCGCATCCCCATCGTGCGCGGCCGCGCCTTTCGCGAAGGCGAGACACCCGTGAAAGGGACGGCCTCGCCGGTGGTCGTCTCCGAGGCCTTCGCGCGTACGATGTGGCCCGCACGGGCCCCGCTGGGGCAGGGCAACGACCCGCTCGGCCAGGCCATCCAGGACCCCGGCGGCGATCTGTTCGAGGTCGTGGGCGTAGCGCGCGATCTCAAATCCGAACGCTTCGGCGCGGTCGATCGCGCCTTCGTCTATTTCCTGCGCAGCCCCCAGGCATTCGGCGATACCATGATGGCCCGCTTTCAGGGCGACTCTGTTCCCATACAACTCGCGGTTCGCAATCTCATCCGCGAAATGGATCGGGAGATGCTGCCCCGCATCGGCACCATACAAACCGCCATGGACAACTTCGCCGCCCTGTTCTGGAAAATGGCGGAGATGGTCCTGTTCCTCGGCGCCGTGGCGATCGTGCTCGCGGTGGTCGGCATCTATGGGGTGGTCGCGTTCGCGGTCAGCCGGCGCACGCGCGAAATGGGCATCCGCATGGCGCTCGGCGCCACCCGCGCGGACATCGTTCTCTCGGTAATCGCATCGGGCGTGCGGCCCATTCTCTTCGGCCTCGCGATCGGCCTGCTGCTGGCGCTGGCCGGCGCTGCCGCGTTGTCGCGAGCGCTGCGCGCCACACCCATCGGCCTGGATGTTCACGATCCGATCGCGTACCTGACTGTGTCGCTGCTGCTCGTCTCGACCGCGTTGGCCGCGATGTTCGGGCCGGCCCTGCGCGCCGCCCGCGCCGACCCCTCGCAGGCCCTGCGCCAGGAGTAGGCGGGGCAGGCGCTTCCGCCTGCCAACCTGACGACGGTCGCGCACTCGCGCAGCAGCAGGCCGAACGGCTGGTCGAAGACCAGCAGGCCGGTACGGATCGTCTCGGCCTCGGCGTTGTCGCCGGTCACGGTGTTGCGCCCGGTACTGACTGCGGCGAATTCGTCGAACAGGGTTCGCGCCACGCCGCAGGTCGTCGAAATAGGGCGGGGAGAAGGGGAAATCGACCACGTGGCGGGTTCGCAGATCGCCCCACACCAGCACCAGCCGCTGCGGATCCCGATAGGGCAGAGGCTGCAAAAGCACGGCGTCGACCACGCTGAAAATGGCGGTGCTCGCGCCGATTCCCAAAGCGATGGTGACGATGGCGGTCAAGGCGAAGGCGGGGCTCTTGCGGACCGCCCGGCGCGCGCGAGTGACCGCTGGTGGGATTGCCGTCCCGAAAATGGACCTATAATGGAGCACGCATGATCGAACTGGCAGATCGGATTGTATTGATTACGGGGGCCAAGGGCGGACTGGGCTCCCATGTTACAAGGGCGTTTCTGAATGCGGGCGCGCGGGTGGTGGGGTCGTCGAGAAAGATCGACGACGCGGATTTCGGACATCCGCGGTTCGTCGCGATTCCCGCGGACCTGACGATCGACGGCGACGCGCGGGCGCTCGCCCGCGGAGCGATCGAGCGATTCGGGAAGATCGATGCGCTAGTTCACGTGGCCGGCGGATTTGAGGGCGGCAGTCCCATACACGAGACCGACGACGCCACGTGGGACGGCATGATGAGCTTGAATCTTGGCGCGGCGTTCCACATTCTGCGGGCGGTAATTCCGCACATGCGGAAGGCAGAGCGCGGGAGGATTGTGGCCATCGGGAGCCGCGCGGGCGTGGAGCCGTCGGCGAATATCGGCGCGTACAGCGCGTCGAAGGCCGCGCTGGTTTCGCTGGTGCGAACCGCGGCCTTGGAGAATCGCGACCTGGGAATTACGGCCAACACGATTCTTCCGGGCACCATCGATACCGAAGCCAATCGCCAAATGGATCCGCAGGCCGACCGTTCGCGGTGGGTATCGCCGGACCGGCTGGCGGAATTGGCTTTGTTCCTGACGTCGGATGCAGGCGCGGAAATCACCGGCGCGGCGATTCCGTTTTACGGCGCGGGGCTGTAAGTTGCCGGCGCCAGCATGGCCGCGCCGGACACGCGTCCCGGTCCGGACTCCTGCAGGAAGACGATCGCGCGTTGACCCGCGGTGGCACGCGGCATCTCGACGAGGCGGCTGAATGCGGCGCCGCGTTTGACCGAGCCGATCTTACGGAGGCTGCGCACGATTGCCACGTGATGCAGACGCCGGCCGCTGTTTTCTCCGGCGGAGACTTGAGAGGTGGCGCTGTCCTCGGCCAGAGCGAGGTAGAGATCGGCCGAGGCGGGCGCGGCATCGACATCCACTTGCAACCCCGCATCCGTGCGCGAGAGGCGGATGTCCGCTTTCTTGCGGCGCGCCGCCGCGGCAATCGCCTCGCTGGCCCGGCCGCCATCGCTGCCGTTGAATTCCTTTTCGCCATCGACCACCATCTCCGGCGTGTAGGGCCCATCAATCGCGAAGATGCGGCTGTACGCCTGCTGGCGCGCGGTGAAGGCGGCCGACGAGAAGGGATCTTTCCAGCCATCGTGATCCCAGTAATCGACATGTTCGCTGAGGACGATGGCTTGCGAGTCGAGCTTTTCGAGAACACGATCGGCTGGTGGACAGCTCGAGCATCCCTCGGAGGTGAAGAGTTCCACCAGAACCGGCGCGCGCGACTGGGCGGAGCAAGTTGCGGCCCAGGCACAGGCGACAACTGCAAGTGTGAGATTTTTTCCCGCTCCCATACTGTCAGTATACCGGTGCCGGCGATTGGGCGTTGTAAACTCGGGTATGACCGCAATCCTCCGCACGCTGGTCTTCGCGGCTTGCGTGGCTGGCGGTTGCGCGACAGCGGTCGCTCAATCGCAGTTGGGTGCGACTCCCAACAACGTTGCACTTACCGGAACGGTTTTGAATGTGCAGGTGGCCGTCACAGGCTCGGGACCGTTCGCCATCCAACCCAGCGGCTCATTTTTCACGGTCAACGAGACTTCCGATACGGCGCCGGCCGTTTTCACGGTCTCACTTTCGAATACGAGCTGTTCGAACGGCAATGTGACCTGCAACGGGTCGATCACGCTGCATCCTACTTCCGCATCCGGCGGGACCGATGTTCCGATCGGCGTGACGTTCACGCCGGGCCCAGGCGGTGGGGGCGGAAGCGGCATTACCGCTAACCCCAGCTCCGTGGTGTTGAACGCGTTCCCCGGTCAGAGCGCCTTTACTACCGTGGCCCTTACCACCACCAGCGTGGCGCCTGTTTCCTTCACCTTCACGCAGAGTCCACAAAACAGTTGGCTGACGCTGTCGTTCAGCAATTCCCAGGTGAGCGCCAATGGCACCAGTCCAGGGCCCGCGACCATGACCGTGTTCGCCAATACAACGGGCCTCGCGGCGCCGCAGAGCGGATCGGTTACCATCACTTCGAGCGGCGGCGCACAGACCGTCATTCCAGTGTCGTTGAACATCGGCAGCGGTTCCGGCTCGACGTACTCGGTGAACCCGGCAAGTGTGGCGCTGGCCTACCCGGGCAACCCGCAATCCCAGCAGGTCAACGTGCTGAGCAACAACGCCGCCGTGACTTCTTTCAACGCCCAGATTGCGAATTGCACCGGCGCGAACTTTCTGCAGTTGAACGGCGGAGCGGGCTCAGGGACCACACTGGCCGGCCAGCCGGTGGCGAATGGACTCTACCTGACGCTGAACAATCCGCAGACGTTTCCAACGGGCAGCTATGTGTGCCAGGTGGTGCTGAGCAATCCGTTCAACGCGGGCGATCAGATTGCGATTCCCGTGTATCTGACGGTGAGTAACAGCGGCACATGCACGCAGCCAGTGTGCGTGAACCGCACCGACGACAGCGTTTCCGCGCCGATCAGCGGGATGCTGCGCTACGCGGTGCTCAATGCACCCCAGGGAGCGTCGATCACGTTCGATCCGTCGCTGAACGGACAGACCATCGCGCTGGATACCAGCTCTGCGAACAATCACATCAAGATCGCTCAGGATGTGACGATTCAAGGTCCGGGGCCGTTGACTATCAGCGGCGGCAATACTACGCGGATTTTCTTCATCGCCGGCGGGAATGTGACGATCAGCGGGGTGACGCTGGCGAACGGGTTTGCCAAGGGCGGCGACGGCGGTTCGTCGTTTAGCGGCGGCGGCGGGGCGGCGGGCATGGGCGGGGCTGTTTTCCTGAACGGCGGATTTGTGACGCTCAATGGAGTGGTGCTCAGCGGCAATCGCGCGCAAGGCGGGAATGGCGGCCTGGGGGGCGGCAGTGCAGGTGCGGGTGGCGGCGGCTTCGGGTCGAGCGCTTTGGGAGGTCAGGGCGGTAATGGCGGCGATCTCGGCGGCAGCGGCGGGTCCGCGGGTGCGGGTGGGCAGATCGCATTCGATGGCGGAAATGGCGGTCCCGGGGGAGGCGGTGGCGCGGGAGGGAACGGAGTGGAGCCGTTTGGCAACGGAGGCAGCGGTGGTTTTGCCGGCGGGGGTGGGGGCGCCGGTGAATCCGGTTGCGGCGTGCCCGGGAAAGGCGGCAGCGGCGGCTTTGGCGGGGGTGGCGGAGGGGGCAGCTCCAGCACGGCGGGCTTTGGCGGCGGCAGCGGCGCAACCATTCCCGGCGGCAACTGTTTCGGGACTCAGCAGCCCGCCGGCGGCGGTGGCGGCGCGGGTCTCGGCGGAGCGATCTTCGTGAGTGCCGGCACGATGCTCGCGATCAATACTACCTTTCTGGACAACATCAGCACTGGAGGCATGGGCGGGACCAACGCCGGGAACGGCCAGGCGAAAGGCGGCGCGCTGTTTGTTTGCTCGTCCTCATTCTGCGGTTCGGGACACGATGCCAGTGTCACGATCTCGGGAGCTACGCTTTTCCAGGGAGACTCGGCGGCGAACGCGGCCGCGGCGCAGCAGTGTCCGGGCCGGGATGACGCGGACGTCTGCGGGAACCTGGTGGCTGCGGCGCCTACTCACTTCGCGGTTACCGCGCCGGCATCCGTGACCGTGGGGCGGCCGTTCAGCTTTACCGTGACGGCACTCGACAGCAATAACAACACGGTCTTCGTCTACTCGGGATCGGTGCACTTTACCAGCAGCGATGCGAGCGCGGCGCTGCCGCCCGCCGCGACTCTGACTAAAGGAGTGGGTACGTTCACGGTGACGATGAACACGCTGGGGAGTCAATCGATCACGGCCACTGACACGACGACGGCTTCGATCGCCGGAACTTCGAATGCCATCTCAGTGACGACTGGCGGAGCCTTCGCCGCGGTGAGTTCGAACCCCGGCGCCGGAAGCGGAACTTCCCAGACATTCACGTTCACATTCAACGACCCGAACGGCACTCAGGATCTGGATGTGGTGGACATCCTGATCAACAATTTCCTGGATGGACGACAGGCGTGTTACCTGGCTTACAGCCAGTCACTCAATGTCCTTTACCTGGTGAATGACTCAGGGACGGCCTTGCTTCAGGGGTTGCAGGTGAATAACAGCCAATGCACCGTAAGCGGCGTCAGCAGTTCCGTGCAGGGCAGCGGTAACGCGCTTGTGCTCACCATGACACTCAGTTTCAGCGCGAGCTTCGTTGGGAACAAAGTCATCTACCTGGCGGCGCGGAGCAGCACGCAAAACACGGGCTGGCAGGCGTTGGGAACGTGGACTGTGCCGGGCGGCGCGGCCACTTCGCCGGGTGTCGGAGGAGTGAACCCGGCGCGCGGCAGCGGATTGAGCCAGACGTTTGCATTTACTTTCACCGACTCCAAGGGCTATCAGGATCTCGGCGTGGTGGATATTTTGATCCACAACTTCCTGGATGGGCGGCAGGCGTGTTATCTGGCGTATAGCCGCCCGCTGAATACGTTGTACTTAGTGGATGATACCGGCAGCTTTCTGCTGCCGGGTGTGCTGTCGAACAGTCAGTGCGGCGTGAACGGCGTGGTCTCGGCCACCAGCGCGGGGAATGTGTTGACTCTTACGTTGAATCTGACTTTCACTCCGACGTTCGCGGGGAACCGGATTGTTTACATGGCCGCGCGCGATTCGACTGACGGTAATACTTCGGGCTGGCAGGCGGCAGGGACCTGGAGTGTGGCGGGGCAGTAGAAAAGGGGGCTAG
>DASQZT010000300.1:0-27783 GCA_035638575.1 Bryobacteraceae bacterium | reverse complement strand
GCGGTTGCCTATCTGCACCAACGCGGACTCCGCTCGCCGCAACTGATCGAGCACATGCAGATTGGCTACGCGCCCGGCGGTTGCCTGCGAGCTTGGCTGACGCAGTTGGGCTACTCGCTGCCGGCACTGCGTCAAGCCGGGATAATGCGGTACGTGGTATTGGCTTACGCCACAGCCCGCTTCGTAGCGGACGAAGTGGAACAGGCTTTTCCGTTCCGCACCGAACAGTGTCACATCCTCGTCGGAATCGATTTGAACAACGTTGAAGTCGTTCGGGATCATCGATAACAGGAATTCGTCTGAAGGCTTAGGAAGACACCGATTCGGCTCCTCCCCGGCATCTCGCCTGCTTCGTGCAGGCCGCTTGGCTGCTTTCTTCGACTGGGTCATTTTAAGATTCTCCAATAATAATCTGAATCTACCGCCTCGCCTGACTTGTGCATTTGGTGAAGGCGAAACTCCCAACCAGTTGCTCGCTTCGGTCAGCCAGCAGGCTTCGCCGCGACGGCGCCCTCGATTTCAGACCACCGCTGAAGCAGTGGAAAATAGAGCCCCGCCCGAATGGGACGGTCTTCGAGCCCGGCGAACAGCTTGCGGTATCGCTCCAACTGGGGGCGGTACCGCTCGCACTCGTTGTCCAGGAAATCTTCCAGCCCAGCGCCCTCATGTGCGCTCGTCTTGTAGTCGACGATCCAGCGGGTGCCTTGGCGGTCCACGAAAGTGCGGTCCAAGCGGACGTTGACTAATTCTCCGTCAGCCAAACCCGTAATGGGAAACTCACACTCGGCCGCGAGGTGGTCCCCGCCGAGCAGCCACCGGCCTCTCTCGTCCGCAAGGATCCTAAGCAGCGAGTCCGTCACCTTGTCGGCTGCGGCCGTTATCTCGGCGGCCGGCACACCGAGCGCCGTCAGCGCCGCGATGAACCCGGGACGATACTCCACGATCCTCTCACTGTCCCACAGGGCCACGCCGTCCTCCGCGACCCTCCGCAGCATTTGATGAACCACGGTTCCCACGTGCCGCAGGGTGTCGCCCACCCACCGGAAGCTGACCGCCGGCCCGCTGGCGTGCTCGGCCGCTACAAGTTCCACCGGCGAAACGGAAGGCGGCGGAGCGGGGAGGGACCAATCCTGCCGCAACCGCTGGAGCGATAGTGGCGTACGCGTATTCTGCGTTTCGGCCTCGGCGGTTGGTTCCATTTGGTTCGCCTTCCGCTGAAACTCGGGCTCGGCTACGGACCACATCCTTGCGAGCAGGGAACTCGATTCGGGCTTTTTCAATTTGACGGCCCCGTCCTCTTCTGTGTAAGCCACATGCCCCAGCAGGTGCAGTTCAGATTTTGCGCGGGTCGCGGCGACGTACAACATACGCCCGGATTCGTACTCCGACTTGCGCGCCTCGATGTACTTCAGATAATCGAACGTGCGGTCGCGATCGGCTCCGGTGGCATGGATGGGAGCCAGCAGGAGGTCCGGCTCCGCTCCGAGCCGGGGTCTTACGAGCCACATCATCAGGCGCGAATCGTCGGACCGGGTCTTGCGTCCGAGCCCCGGGACGATGACTACGTCGAATTGCAGGCCCTTCGCCTTGTGAATCGACATCACCTGCAGTCCGTCGCCGGCTGCCGGGTCGGGGTTGGCATAGAGCCCCTCGATACGTTCTGCGAGCGCGCCGCAAGATCTAGGGTGCCGCCGTCCTCCATCTCCTCGATCAGGTCAAAGAAAGCCTGGGTGTCATCGAGATCGGAAGCTTTCGCCGCGCACGCCGGTCCGCCGAGGGCCATCCAAGTTCCTTCGATGCAGTTGCGCAGAGACGCCGGACGGGTCTCGATGGCATATTGAAGAACGGTCCGGATCCGCGCTACCCGTGCCCGCCCATCCGCGCTCATGGCGGCCGTCTTCCCTTCATCCGTGATCAGGTCCCAAATCGCCGCGCGCAAGTCGCCGCCGGCAAGCGCCTGGAGATCCGACAGGCTCAAACCGCACCACGGCGCTCTCAGCACCGCCAGCCAGGCGATGCGGTCCGCGGGGCGCAGGAGGGCGCGGGTCACACCGCTACGATCTGCCCGTGGAAGGCCAGCGTCACAAGATTCATTCCTATCGCCAGGCGATACTCGATGGCAGAGTTGCGTGCCGGTCCGAGTCGGAGCGGCAGATCACCCTGCGCGTCGTAGACGACCTGTGGGCTGACTATCTGGCTCGACTGGAGGACTTCCGCGCGGGTATTCCTTGGCAATCCTTCGCCGGGGTTCCTGGCTTTTTCGTCGGCACCGATTGGCGCGACCCGCATTTCACGTTTCTGCGACAGATCGACGAGTGGTTCCCGAAATTGGAAGCCGCGATACCCGAGGAAATCGCGCGTCGGCTGGCCGAGGCTGAAGCCGGCGGAGTCAACCTGGGCGACCGCCGCGCGGTGTGGACATATCTTACGACCGACCAGCCGTTTGGTGCATGGACAGAAAGGCTCCTGAAGGGCATACGAAAGAAACTCCTGGGCGCATAGCCCGTGATCGTAGTCCGCCGATTCGAGACGGGTCTTGTCCCAGGTTTCGGGCACTAGATGGGGACCCGGCGTTCCGCTTGCTGAGCAGGCATCCTGGAAAGTGGACCGGCGCGGTCAGCCATGCTGGAAAAGGCGGAGCAAGGCCTGTGGCCTTCTTTCGCCCCTTTGGGCTATTTGAACGTGGACGGGCCGAACGGGATACCGGGTGCGCGAGGGTTCACCGGCACTTCAGTTGGGTTTTCAGAACTTTCCCATGGACCAGTTCGGGGCGAATTGGCCCAAACTGAAGCGCATCGCGCGCACCCCAGAGATGCCGCGTTTGGACGAGGCGCAACCGGCGATACTACAATCGGGCCGCGATCCTCGCCCGTCCATCTGGCTCGGTGCCTCGGTGAAGAACATCGTCGGGATAGGAGAGGTCTCCGCGTCGGGTCTTACGGGCGAAGCCGGAATACTGGTGCTGGATGTGCCGCAGGCCAGCCGTGCGGCGGCTGCCGGATTACGAAAGGGAGATGTAGTGCTGCGGTTGGACGGCAAGGCGACAGACACAGTCCGGGACCTGCAGCGGCTCTCCGCGGAGTCGCCGGCCTTCGGGACGGTCAACATTACCATCTGGCGAGGCCAGCGGGAGATAACGCTCGAGGCGGAGGCGCCGGTGCGTTAGACCCGCGTACCTGCCCGCCAGGTGGTTCAACATGAAATTCCTGCGACGCACACTGTATCGGTGACACGGGAAGAGCATACACCAATTTGCCCGGTCGGGAACGTTAGAGAAGGTTCATTGAGGTTGTTTACTACAGTTTGGAATCTGTGAAGAATTGCCGTGATGCATCTCATAAGACTTGACACATCCGGGGCCAGGAAATGCTCCTGCACTGGCTCCGCAGGGAGTGCTACACTCCACGTGGGTTCGATCAAGGGAGGCTGGAAGCACATGCCGACGAACGATTCTATAATCCTGAAGTCCCTGGCCTTCGCAGCTCTGCTCGCACAGACGGCAGCGGCCCAGAAGGCGGCGGTCCCGCCGGTGGCGCCGCCCCGCGGTCCCTTTACTTGCACCGAACTGATTGGTCTTTATTCCACCGGCGAGTGGTGGGATGGAGGCTTTTACGATGGCCTTGGCGATCTCAAGACCAGATGGCAGGGACGATTCTCTCACTACGGCTATACGTACGAATACGCCAAACCGGACAGCTATACCTGGAGCCCGGCCAACGTCGGCGGAGTGAATAATGTCCGGCTGACCGCCCCTTGTGCCCAAAACGGGGACGCGCCGGACAGGATTGTCTATCAGGCATGGTCCTGGGAGTTGACCTCCGAAAAGGCCTGGGTCGATAGTCTGGAGGCCACGCTGGCGACCATTCGCGCCAAACGTCCCAGCGCCAAGCGAATTGACATCATGACCATCATTCGTTGTCCGATGAACGGATGGTGCCATTCCGACAAACCTCCGCTTGGTCCCAACACCGACCACGACGCCAAAAAGCAGGACTGCCATGTTCCCGAGTATGTAGACTCGGCGCTGGCAAAAGTGGCGGCGAACCATCCGGATCTGGTCTCCGTAACGCCCAGGTTCGAAGCCGTGAGTTGCGCAGCCAAGATCGACGGAATCCACTTGCACGAACAGAACGGACCGGCGGCCGCCTTCATCGCTGCATACTACAAGGCCATGCCCTGACCGTGGGAACCCCACATATCCGGCCACTGGGATGTACAATTGATCCGAACGGCAACCAGATCTGAATATCCTGGAGGCCCGCATGGTCGGCCGCACAATATCCCACTACAAAATCGTCGAGAAGCTCGGCGAGGGCGGGATGGGCGTGGTCTACAAGACCCGCGATTCGCATCTGGATCGCTTCGTCGCCCTCAAAGTCCTGCCGCCCGAGAAAGTTGCCGACCCCGAGCGCAAACGGCGCTTCGTGCAGGAGGCCAAGGCTGCCAGCGCGCTCAACCACCCCAACATCGTCACGGTGCATGACATCGATCAAGCGGATGGCGTCGATTTCATCGCCATGGAGTATGTCGAGGGGCGGCAGACGTCCGTTCTCCTGGTAGCAGCAGGCGAGCAGGAGGACGTTCTCCCGTTCTTCGCCTCAACGGCACCCAAGGCAGGCTGCTGTTTGCCCTTGTCCCAAAAACTCCACTTTTTGGAAACGGCTTAAAGACCGCATAAAACGCAGACGCGGCAGGGCCTGAAGTTTAAGGGGACCAAAACGGAGAAGCCGCGGCGGGTAGCGCTCCCGCCGTCCGCCATAGCGACGTTGGCGGCGCACCGTCGGCAGCAGGATGAATTCCGGCGCCAGTTCGGCCCCGCCTATCGTGCCGACCTGGATCTGGTATTCGCGAATCCCGATGGGACACCGCTCAAGCCGGATTCGGTCTCGGCGTCTGTTTTCAGCCCTGTTCAAACGGCTGAAAATTCCCAAGCCCAAGGGCGCCGCACTCCACCTGCTCCGTCACTCCCACGCGTCGGTATTGCTGGCGCAGGGAGTGCCGTTGCCGGCCGTGTCGGCGCGCCTGGGCCACAGCTCGGTTCGGACCACGCAAGAGATTTACGCGCACATGATCACGGGACAGGACGAGGAGGCGGCGCGGAAGTGGGAGGAATACCAGCGGCAATACGCGCCGGTCGAGTTGGAAAACAGGAAGGGGAATGTCCAATGACTTCCCGTGGAGCGTTGCGCGTGGCAGCGCGTTCCCCGTAAGTGATAGAAAACATGGTAGCGCTAACGGGAATCGAACCCGTATTTAAGACTTGAGAGGCTCCGTCCGAACCGCGGCGCGGGGTGAACCGGTGGAAAAACCGATCGACGTCGGCGAGCCGCCAGGCAGATCAGCAACGCAGTCCCTCTTGCAGACATGGTTCTTCCTCCCGGATGGCTTCCACTACTCGCCGCCCTTGGGGCCGGTTTGCGCCGTCAGGCTGATGAGCGACCGCGAGGGCAGATCCAGGACCAGCCTGCCATTGCCCGAACGAACCGCTGCTTTCTTCCGATACTGGGCCGCCTCGGTGGTTTCCGTCACTTGCCATTCACCGTCGGGCAAACCCTCCAGGTCCGCGGCGCGCGCTGCGCCGAGGTTCAGGATATGCAGCGTATAGGCATTGTCCTTCCGGAACGCCGTGAAAAGCACGCTCCGCTGGTCGGAAGCGGCGGTCAGGGCTTCGCTGGCATGCGGCGTCAGGTCGGTGAAATGCTTCATCAGCCAGAAGCGGGCGGTCGGTTCCACCACGCCATCGCGCCCCACGCGCGCCAGCGCGTAATCCTGCGTGAACTGCCAGAATTGGGTGCCTTGCGGGCGGGCGTAGATCAGGAGTTCCTGGGCCATCTTGGATTCCCGCAGGCCGTAATCATAGCTGTCCCATGACCGCGTGTAGTACGCCGCCCCATCCACCCCGAGTTCGCTTACGAGCAGCGGCAAGCGCAGCCATTCCGCCAAGTCTCCCCATGCCATGTACTGTTCGGGCGTGCCGCCGCCCCAGGAGTGAAAAGCCACGGCGCCGATATATTGCAGCGCCTCGAGGTCCCCGGCGGCGTCCAAGGCGAAGAGGTGGGTATCGCGCATCCCGGTCGTGTCGCCCAGCAGCATTTTGGTCTTGAGGCCGAGCTTGTAGAAGTACGCGCCGATGCGCTTGATGGCTTGCGTATGGGTCTCCGGCGTCAAGCCCACGTACACGCCGCGATTCGCCTCGTTGAAGGAGAACAGGTCGGGCTCCACGGAGTACTCCCGCTTGGCGTACAGCAGGTAGCTTCCCAACAACTCCAGCAGCTCATCCCACTTCTCGGGGTTGATGATGCGGAAATGCGCCGAGCGCCCCTTCTCGTAAGGGTCCGTGTAGAACCGCTCGGGCAGCCACCAGATGCTGACCACGAAGGGCACGCCCATCTGTTGGAAGCGGCGCCAGGTTTCCAGGTCGGCGCGAAGCTCCGGGCCAGGATGATCGCGCTGCGCGTCCCACTGGACCACCTTCATTTCGCTGCGGGCCCAGGCGAGCTTCAGGTTGTTCAACGTGTACGCGGCGATGGGCGAGGAATTGCTCCAGCAGTAGTTCCCGCCGAAACCGTCAAAGTGGTACCTGGTTTTGGAAGTATCCAGCGTCAGGCGGGCGGGCGGCGGAGCCGGCGGAGTATTGGTCAGACGCAGGGTAGCCATCAGGCCCGCGGATGCGCCACTGCCGAGAGGCCCTCGCGTGATGGCTGCACGGAGCTGGAAAGACCGGCCGAGCGCATCCCAGCGGTCCACCACGGCTGCCGCGCGCGGCTGGTCGAAGGCCACGTCGAGCGCCAGGCTGCCCGCGGCATCCTGAAAGCGCAGGGCGGTTGTCTGGCCGCTGAACAGCACCGGGCCGGCCGCCCGCACCGCCGCCAGCGCGAACAGGGCCGCGCCCTCGGCTGCGCCGCGGCCGTTCACGAAGGTGGGCCTTGGCAGGTCGATCACGAACTCGATGGCGGATACGTTGAGCGGACCCTGCGCCGTAATGGTCGTCGCATAGCGCACGCCCGAGGCATCCTCCTCCGCCTTCAAATCCAACCGGCCCCTGCCGCCGTCGGGCAGTTCGAATGCCGCCGTCCACGCCAGGGCAGCGCCCTGACGGACGGCGCCGGCGGCGCCGGCGCCCGGCTGGCGCACCTGGAGCGGCACACGCTTGCCGCTGGGAAGCACCGCCACCACGTTGGAGCCAACCGCTACGTCCTCGGCGTCCGGCAGCAAGGCAATGATTCGCCCATTGCTGTCATACGCGGCCTTTTCGACCGCGGCCGCGGGGAGACACAGGAGAAGAACAACCGGCCAATACCGCATCTCAAACTGCCTCCAGGTTTAAAGTAAGCCTCAGATTACCAAAACACAAGGGGGCGGGCTTCAGCCCGGGGCGCCCTCTGGGCCCGGCTTCAGCCTCGCCCTCCCGTCTCCAATTCGGAAACGGCCGCCAGGTAGTAGCCCACGTGGGGGCTCCAATACTCGTTGGTGTGCCAATCGATGCCGCCGTCGAAGTTCAGAATGGGCTCGTCGTCGGCGTTTCCGGCGACTCCATTCATGAGCCCGCCGACGATCACCCCTACGAAGTACGAGAGCGGGTATGGATTGCGGGCGCCTTCCCCCGTCATGAGACATGCCCCGAAAGGGTTCGCGCCCATGACCCACTCCATTTGCCGCCAGGCCAGGTCGCGATACTCCGGACGTTCGAATGCGCGGGCCGCCTTGGCCAGCATGAAAGCCCAGGATTCCAAGTGGGCCGTCAAGCCCTGCCACTGGCCGTCCGCCCGCGCCGGCATGAAGTAGCGATAGGTCAACTCGCCTTCGAGCGGCCGGTAATGCTCCTTGGTGGGGGAGCCGAAGAATAGGCCGGAGGGCATGATGCGATAGACCGAGCGTCCGCACAGCGGGACCACGAATTCTTCCAGGTGCATGCGCATGGCCTCGCGCCATTTCTGGGCGTCGGGATGCTTGGGAAAGGCTTCGATCAACTCCATCATGGCGTGGCCCGGCACGGCGGAGTGAGCATCGTTCTGAAAGGAGGCGGCGCCCGGGTAGCGGCCGCCGGGCCCCGCCCCGGGGGCATCCGGCGCCCCGGCCGTGCGGCCCATCGGCCAGAATCCGCGGATGCTCTTCTGCGATCCGACGTAGTCCGTCGCCTGGAGCGCGAGCAGGCGGCCCGCCATGGCAGCCGCGCTGTCCGCCCAGGACACCTGCTGCGTGGCGCGCCATAATTCCAGGTCGGCCAGCGTCCACCAGGCCAGTTCTCCGGCGTTCTCGCCAGGCCCAGAGGGCACCCCGGCCGCGCGGCGGCAGCGGAGCCCGGCTTCCAGGCAGCGCTGTGCGTAGCTGGCGTCGGCGGCCTGAAACGCCTGCGCGACCATGGCCTGGAGCGTAACCCAATTGGCCTGCACGTTTCCCGACTTCCGCCAAATGATGAACCGGTCGTCCGCGGTGCCGATCTGGTTATCGGTCCAGTTGTTGCCGGTATTGTTGCCGCCCGCTTCGCCTTCGGTGCCGCCCCACACCAGGCCGTCGGTGTCCTGCATCTTCAGGAAGTAGGTATTGCCCCAGCGCATCTCGTCCAGCAACACCTTGAGCCCGGATCCGACCAAGTCCCACTTCTCGCCCAGGTTGCGCGCCAGGTGCATCAGTCCGAAGCCGTTAGCCATGGTCTGGCTCATGCCCTTGCGGACGTCGCCCGCATCGTGCCATCCGCCAGTCACATCCAGGTGCTGGCCGTTGTCGCGGCGGCGCGCGTCGTCCAGGTGACACGCCGGATGGACGTTGGGAACTTCCACGCCGCAGCGTTGCGCGTGGAAGTAGCTGACCGGTTTGGGCAGGGTGCGCCGCCAGGCGTCGTCCCGCACGAAAAACGGCACCGAGTGCTCGTCCGGCAGGAAAATGCGATATTGCCCGGCGCGCTCGAGCTCCGTGAAATCGCCGATCAGGTGATCGCCGAAATCGCCGCGCGGCGCCGGCTTCAGCGGCAAAGTGAGGCTGAAGGGCTTCAGGGGGAAGCTGATGTCACGAATGGTGAATTGCGGGGGCGCCGTCCGCCCGGTGAGACGGACAATCAGAAGTTTGCGCGCCTTAGGAGTGAAACCCAGATGGTTCAGGGCGATGGTGGGCGCCGGACCGGCGGTCATGCGCATCACGGGAGGATCGGACGAGACGCCCTGCTGGGCGGACGCGAGCGCCGGAACGAGGCCGGCGCTCGCCAGGAAATCGCGGCGGTTCATAGAAATGCTTGTAGAGGGATGTCGGTACGGAACCGGGCGTTTTAAGTACCGTGGCTTTTCCATGACCCAAAGCGTAGGCTTGACGGTACCAACCCAATTGCGCTTCGCTTGGGCGCATCCCGGCCTTCCTTGCGTTCTTGCGAAACACATCCGCTGTGAGGGGGCCGAGGCAATCAACCACGTCGCACACACCAATGACCGTCCCAGAAGCGCTTGGAACCAGTCCAATGGTTTCTCGGATGGATGTTCTGGAACCCCGAATCTCCCACGTCTTCTTCCCGTCCAAAATCATGGCAATCCACGGATGCCGGATCAGAAAAGTACGCATCACGGGTTCCACGATAGCGTATTTCTCGGAGACCTGGTGCAGCGCCGGGTCCGGTAAAAAAGTTGCGCCCGATGCATTTTGCGAAAGAGCTGGCGGGCGGTTGAAAAGGTGCAGCGGATGATGATCGAGGCGATTGGAACTGGCGAAGCGAACGGACCTTGGTCGGGATCAGTTGTCCAGGCAGGAAAAGAACCGCAGTCACGGTATCACAACGAGGCTGGTAGTGGACAGACTGCCCACTAGCTCAATCCACGTCTTCGACATGACAAAAATGGTGCGATGAAATCCCTCAAGAACAGGCGAGTCCGAAAGTGCTGGCAAATCATCCAATTGCCGGGGCACGGGTATGACACCCCTATCTCCTACCCACAGCGGCACGTAATTCCCTTCGATGACGCCATAACAATCTTCGGCTGAAGGGTAGAAAACGACGGCCAGCACCAGATCACGAAAGGCCCTTATTTAAACGGAATTTTCCCGCCAGGACGAGGCGCCGCTCCAGGCCACGCCCCGCAAACGGGCACGCCAGAGCAGCGCCGGATCGCTTGTACCTAGCCGCGACCGGGAGGGAGCGGTGAAAAGTTACGCCGCTAGTAAATCAGCTTCAACGCCAACTGCACGCTGCGGTTCCCGCTGGCGCTGGTGACGATGCCGAACGTCGACGGCGCCGCCACGTTCGTGCCCGGCGCGGCCCACGTCGGCGAGTTGGTGAAGTTGAACGCCTCCGCGCGGAACTGGAGGTTCATCTTCTCGATCGGGTGGAAGTTCTTGAACAGCGAGAAATCCAGGTTGTGCACACCCGGTTGCCGGACGTTCGGCAAAAAACGGCCGACGTTCCCAAAAGTGTAGTTAGGCGTCTGCGTGAAAACGGTTTGCACGAAATACTCGTTCAGGCGATCGGCGATCGCGCCGCTGCGCGCCGGATTCTGGCCGTTGTCCGTCGGGCGGATTCCCGGGCTGTTCAGGCCGGTGCTGTTGCCGCCGTTGCTGATCGCAATCGGTATGCCCTTTTGGAAGGTCAGGATGCCGTTCATCTGCCAACCGCCGAGCACAAAATCCGCTGGCCTGGGGATCGAGTTGAAATACTTCCGCCCTCGTCCAAAAGGCAGCTCGAAGTTGGGGCTGACCACCAGGCGTTGCGGCACATCCTGCGAGGAAACCGACTTCTCGCACTTCCGGCAATAAGTGTCTTGCTTGGTGCCGGCCTGCCCGATGTAGTTCACCACCTGGGAGGCGTCGTCGAGAAGCTTGGAGGCGGTGTAGCCGATCAGCAGCGACAACCCGTTGCGATAGCGGTGCTCCGCCGACAGGATGGCCGACTGGTAATTCGAGTTAGCAATCGGCTTGCGAAAAGCGCTCACGCCGGAGTACTGCGGATAGGCGGCCAGCAGGTAATTCGCCTGCACCGTGGGCTTGGCGTAGATCGAGGTCGGGTTTTGGATGATCCCATAAAACGGGTTCGCTACCTGCGCCACCAGGTTGCTGCCCAGCGACAGGTCGGAAGCCGGCAACTGGTTGAAGTTGATGCTGCTCTCGCCGTCCGGCAGGTGCTGACCCTTGCTTCCCAGATAACCCGCCTGGATGATCCAGTCTCCCTTGACCTGTTGCTGGATGTTGAAATTCCACTGCTGAATCATCGGATTGACGTAGTCGATGAAGTAGCTGTCTTGAACCCCGCCTCCGATGTCTGTCAGGGTACCGCTGATCGGGCCCTGCGCGGCGCCCAGCGGGCGGATCAGGCCGCTCGGGAACGGGTTGCTCAGGCTGGCGATGAACGTTTGACCGCTGTCGAGGGAGGTGTTCAGCGCCGTGCCGCCCGTGAATCCTTCGGTTCCGGAAGTTCCCGAGGTGCCCGCGGCCTGGAGCATGGAAGGCGCGTAGAGAATGCCATAGGCTCCGCGGATCACGGTCTTATTGAAAACGTTGTAGGCGAAGCCGATGCGCGGCGCCCAGTTGTGCAGATCGGTGGGCGTCTGATGCCGGCCGTAGGCCGCCCCCGGGGTCCCCACAAACTCCATCGCTCCCTTGAGGTTGCCGCAGTTCGGACATGTCGCGCTGGACTGCACCATGCCCTGAAGCGGCGACGGCGCCGTGATATTGAAGTAGCTCAGCCGGTTGTAGCGCTCGGTGCGGGGAATGTCGACGTCGTAGCGCACGCCCAGGTTGACGGTCAGTTTGCGGCTGACCTTCCAGTCGTCCTGGAAGTAGGCGCCGGCGTACGCGCTCGCGGTGGCCGCGGAGAAGGTGTACTGCAAATCGCTGCCGTTGTTGCTCGGCAGGCCCAGCAGGAAGGTCGCAAAGGCGTTGCCCAAACTGGACGAGGTGCCCAGAGACGTGTTCTGCTGCGTGTAGCCGCTGCCGAAGCTATATTGGCCGTCTGGACTGCCGTACTGAGTGAAATTCACGAACAGCTTTTCAAACGTCGCGCCCGTCTTGAGCGTGTGCTTCGAAAGCACCTTGGTCAGGTCGCCGCGGACGATGTGCGAATACGGGATGTCCTTGAGCGAGGTGTAGGAAGCTTGCCCCAGAGCATAGCTCGAGCTGTTTCCGCTGACGCTGATCTGCGGGAATTCGAAGTTGTCCACCACCCCATTGATGGCTGCCGGAAAACCGAGCGACGAAGGTGTCGTTCCCTGGGAGAACGCGGTGTGGAACGAGACGTCGCGCGCGAAGCCGTAGTTGAAGTTCAGGATCATGGTGGGACTCAGGCTATAAATCGCGTTGGCCGTGACGTTCCGGTTGTAGTAGTTTGTCGGGCCGGAGCCGCTGGGAGTGCCGGCGTTGCCGAACGCGTTGAAGTCCGTGCTAACTCCGCTCTGATTGGACCCGCGCGCGAACATCCGGAACTTCTCCGAGAAATAGTGGTCGATACGGGTGTCCAGTTGGTTCACGGGATTGTTGGCCACCCCCTGCGTCTTCCAGTTGTTCGTCTGTAGCGCCGGGTTCGTAATACAGCCCTGGCAGTTTGGCTCCGGCCAGAAGGTCATGAGCTTCTGGGCCACGGGATCGAACCGGTTTTGCGGGATCACGTTATTGGGGAACGGCTGCCGGAAACAATTCGCCTGGGAAGAGGGGCACGCGGCATTGGGACTGTTGGTCGATGGATCGTAGATCGTGACCGGCGCACCCACGCCACCGCCGGACCCGTTGGTCAGGCCGGTGAAGATGCCCTGCCGCATCGCATCGGTCGGTACGCTGGTGGTGTAGGCTACCGCGCTCGGCGTTCTCACGCTCTGCTCGCTGATGAAGAAGAACGTCTTGTTCTTGCCGTTGTAGACGTGGGGAATCCAGAGCGGCCCGCCGACGGTCCCACCAAACTGATTGTAACGGACAATACCCTTCGGAAGGCCGTTCCGGTTGTTGCCCAACTGTTGGCATTGAGGACGTCGTTGCGGAAAAACTCGAACAGGGTGAAATGATACTGGCTCGTGCCTGAACGGGTGGCGATGTTGATGGTGCCGCCGCCCGTCCGCCCGTATTCCGGCGCGAGCGAGTTGGTGACCACCGAGAATTCCTGCACGCTGTCCTCGAGCGGGAGGTACCCGATCTGAAGGTGGCTCACGTTGTTTTCGGGTACGATGACCGACGTACCGTCGATGGTCACGTCGTTGTAGTCATTCCTGCCGCCGCTGATCCACGGGCTGTTCGACCCGGCGCTGGGAACCACTCCAGGCACCAGCGTTGCCAGGGACATGGGGCTGCGGTTCCCGCCCAGGGGCAGATCGAGAATGGCTTTGTTGCCGACCGTCGTGGCCACGGTCGATGTTTCGGTAGCTAACTGCGCCGCGCTGGCCTCAACCTCAACCGTGGTGGAGACATCGCCAACCTTGAGGGGAATATTCAGCGACACGGTCTGCTCGACGTTGAGCAGGATGTCGTTTTGGACGTACCTCTGGAAGCCGGTCTTTTCCACCGATATGCGGTACGAGCCAGGCTGAAGATACCTCTGGTAGAAACGCCCTTCCGCGGTCGTCGTCATCGTCCAGTGGACGTTGATGGCCTGATTCTCGATGGTCACCGTTGCGCCCGGAACCGCGGCGTCGGAAGCATCGACGACCCGTCCATCCAGCGTGCCGGTGGCGTTCTGGGCAACGGACCACGCCGCAAACGCGAGCACGGCCGCGATAACTCTGAAAGACTGATGCATGAATCCCCCTTACCCAGGATTTTCATTTTGGACTCCGGGATCCTAACCGGAATTTCCATTTTGGACTTCCAAGTCCCATTCAGTATAAACCAAACCGCCATCCCTTGGTCCTGCGAGTTGCATTTTTTCCTCCGGGAGCCGTCTTCGCCCCAACAAGGAGCGGTTGTCGCCCTGCCAGAAAAATCCAGAACCGGGAAACCTTGTTTTTTCAGCGCATTCCACAGACACCTCGCGGACCCTCACCTCCTGGCAGCCTGATTTCGCTGCGCCCATCGCCTACGTCTACCCCGTGCCTGCTAAAAGACGAGTTTGAGGGCGAGTTGGCCGATGCGCGGGTCGCCCGGCGCCCCCGTGATCCCAACCCCCGTGCCCAGTGTGCTGGTGATGCGGCCAAAACCGGCGCCCGTGAGCGAGGTGGCCGGGTTGGAGAAGTTCACCCTGTTGAACAGGTTGAAGTACTCAGCCCGGAACTGGAATTTCAGGCGCTCCTTGCGCAGCGGAAAGTCTTTCACCAGGCCGCCGTTGTAGGAGACCAAATTGGGACCGCGCAGGGAGCCCTTGCCGATGTTGCCAAAGGTCCCCGCCGCGGGCGCCCCGAACGCGGTCGGGACCAGCCAATCCACGCAGGGTGCGGCGGTGCCGCAGGCGCCCGAGCCATAAGCGGCGTTGCCGAGCAGAACGGGGCGGTCCGACGAAAGGGCGGTACCCGACGCGTCCTTGCCGTACGTAACGGTGAACGGATAGCCCGTTTCAGCCGTGAAGATGCCGGTCAGTCCCCATCCGCCGGCCACAAAGCGCAGAGCGGCGGGGGCATTGCCGAGAGCCGGCAGGTTGTAGACAAATGAGGCGACGAAGCGCTGCGTGCGGTCGAAGTCCGACGGCCCGCGGTCGAATTGGTGCCGCCCGGGCATGGTCCACGGGATAGGCGAGTTGCCGCCCGACACCACCGTGGTGATGTCCTGGCCATACGGCCAGTCGTCAATGGACTTTGACCAGGTGTAGTTGGCCAGGACCGTGAACCCTTTGCTGAACCGTTTCTGTGCGGTCAACTGCAGCGAGTTGTAGTTCGAGTTGATATCGTTCATGGCCATGGCAATGTCGCTGTATTGTGGGTACAGGTGCTTCCCCGTCGGGTACACGGTCGGGGACAGTTCCACGTTCTCCATCCCGTGCGACTCGTGGGAACCGACGTAAGCGGCCCGGACCATCCAGTCTCCTCTCAACTGCCGCTCGACGGTGAGGTTCCATTCGTAGGTGACCGGCGTCTGGTACGTTCCCCCGTGACCGACGTCATAACTGGCCGCCAGATCAGGCAGGGGAAACACGATGTTCTTCGGCGGGGGGTACGGCGCGGGGAACGGATTCGTCATCCCCAGATATGGGTTGCTGAACGGTATCATGGAGGAGATTGGGGGGGTGGGGTTTACCGGGTTGAGGTTCACCTGCACGCTGAACGGGCTGGTGTCCACAAAGCGGTTGTTGTAGATCCCGTTTTGCAGCGAGTCGTAAAACATCCCAAAGCCGCCACGGATGCTGGTTCTTCCATTGCCCCGCACATCGTAGGCGAAACCGAAGCGCGGCTCGAAGTTTTTGTAGTTCGAGTAACTCCCGTACTGGGGAACGCCGGGATCTCCCGGGAACAGCAGGCCCGGAGGCGCGCCGGTGTAAACCGTCGAGACCACTCCGGCAGCGTAGGCGCTGGGGCTAAAGATTTCGATGCGGCCTTTGGTCTCCTTCCAGGGGAAGAAGGGGTCGAAGCGCAGGCCGAGGTTCAGCATCAGTTTCCGCGTGGCATGCCAGTCATCCTGGAAATGCAGCCCGAAACTGTTGAGGCGGTCGTCCTTGAACTCGCCGTTGCCCTGCAGGAACGTGCGCATGTACCCAAGGAGGAAGCTGGCCAGCGAGAGATTGGTGACATCGGCGGTAAACGTGAACGCGCCCGGCTGATGGAACTGGTTCCGGTTTACCACCCAGGCGCGAATCGCATTCACGCCGAACGTCATATTGTGATTGCCGTGCACCAGGGAAAGATCCTCGCTCAACGAGTATTGGTCGCGGGTGAAGGTAGCCGGGTCGGATTGCCCCACGCTGAAAAAGCTGCTCGCGCTGAGGGTTTCCAGAATGTGGTCGCCCGGCGCCTCGTACATCTTCACGCCCAGTTGAGTGGCGTCAATGCTGCCGGCCGCCGGCCCCCGCGACGAGACCTCGCGGCTGACGCTGGCTCGGAAATCGCTCAGGAAGCTCGGCGTGAAGACGTGCGTTTCGTTGAGCATGAAGTTGTTCGAGTCGATGACGGCGTTGCTGCTTTGCGCGGGATAGTTCGTCAGGTTCAGGAATCCCACATTGTAGAAACGATCGAAGAAGTATCGGCCGGTCAGATGATCCTTGGTGCTGATGGCGTGATCCACGCGCACCGTCGTCTCGTCGAAATCCTGGATCGTGGGTAGTGCGTAGTACGTTAGCCCACTGCCCGCGCCCACCGGAAGGTATTTGGTGAAAGCCACGGCGGCCGGATCGAAACGGCTGGCCGGGATCGTGTTGTTCGGAAAAGCATTGCCACTTAGCGGATCCACGATGGTGGTCGCTTTGCCGATGGCATTGGCGGGGTTGGAGGCGCTCAAAAACGCCGAGAAATCGCCGTTCAGGTCGGCGGCGGTGGGCACGTATTCCGACGATGTGCCTCCAATCGTGTTAATCCGCGTCCCCTCGTAGCTCAGGAAGAAGAACGTTTTGTTCTTGCCGTTGTAAACATGCGGAATGTCCACCGGACCGCCAAAGGCCCCGCCGAATTGATTGCGCTTCAACGGGTCGCGCTGGGCCGCAAAGAAGTTTCGCGCGTTGAAATCAGCGTTGCGGACGAACTCATAGGCCGAGCCATGCAGGTCGTTCGTGCCCGACTTGGTCACGATGTTCACCACGCCGCCCGCGTTCCCTCCGTACTTCGCCGAGTAGTTACTGGTCTGGACACTGAATTCCTGGAGCGCGTCCGGATTCGGGAACGGCTGGTTGACGTTGGTATAGATGTCAGTGTTAGTGGCGCCGTCCAGCCGGTAACTGGTTTGATTCTGTCTCGCACCGTTGGAATTCACCAGGACGGCGGTTGGAAAGGTCTTGGTATTCCCCTGATCCGCGCCGTCGGCGTTCGGCGCGAGCAGCGAGCCGGCCGTGATCAACGCCAGGCTGGCGGCATTGCGCCCATCCAGCGGAAGGTCGACAATCCGCCGCGTATCCACTACCTCGCTCAGAGTGGATGTGGCCGTGGTGACCAGAGGCGCGCCCTCATTGACCGTTATCGTTTGGCCCGCTTGCGCCACCGACAGGCTCACGTTAACCGTGGCGCTCTGGTCGGCTTGCAAGGTGATGCCTTTATGGGAAAAGGTAGCGAATCCACGCACGTCGACCGTGAGAGAATAGGTCGACGGACGAAGCGAGGGGAAGACGTAATAGCCTTGCGCATCGCTGGTGGCCATGCGCGAGGCCGATGTCCCTTCCTCAACGAGTTTTACTTCGGCGTTGGGAACCACCGCGCCGGACGGATCTGTCACCGTTCCGACAATGGTTCCGAGACCCTGAGCGTGAACCATCGCGCATGCAACAGTAAGTAACAAGGTTGTCGCGAGCAGCCGCCACGAAACCCAAACAACGCTGCGACGAAGCATGACTGACCTCCTGGAGCCAAAACCGTCCATCAACAAGGGGGGACAGGCCCTACTGTCCTAATTATTCAGGATTTCATTTTGCCATCCTGGCCAGTAGCGATTATACTCCCAACCGCTTCCATTGGAGCCGTTTGTCTCATTCTTCCCATCCCGAGCCGCTCCAGCGGCCAGGAAGGGGCCAACTCTGGCTCGTCCGGGTACGGAAAAACCTGGAAGTGCCTCATTTCAAGCGGCTTCTCAGACACCTCTCCGCCTCCTTCCCTCCTTTCTTCGCCAAGATTTTGGTCTGTCGGCCGACAAGGCTCGACCCCGCTGGCACCGGCAGCGCACTGATCCGCCGTACCATGTTCCTAAAGGCTGCTGCCATCGCGGGGGAGATTCCTGGGAGTAGCAGGCGAGCAGGAGGATCTTGGATCCGTCGGCCTACCCAGGGGCTTGCTGCCCCCTTTTACCTCATCCATGCGCCCTGCCCGCCCGCCGGAATGAAGGACCGATACCGATATTCCTCCTCCTCGGGATCCGGTTTCTCGGGATCCGGTTCCGTGCACACGCGGTCGCGTCCAGACACACACAAACAGCGCAGGCAGGTCATCAACAAGTCATTCTGCTTCACCACCTGGCCCTGGGCGTCGCGGCGGTACATGCGGTACTCCTGAAAGAAATTGGTCAACGTCCGAAACACCTTCAGTCGGCCCGAACTCATTCTTTGGAAGACTTCATAGATCCCGCTTTGCTCGGAGTTCTCCGCCACCGACAGGTCCAGCCCGACATCCCGGTAGATCCGCAGCAGCCCCCAGCGGTCGCTCTCACTCCGACCGGTGGCCACTAAATCGATGACTCCCGGGATCCAACTTCCGCGGGACAATATCCCTTGCGCATGCACGGCCGGCTGGGCCTGGCTCTGGAAGTGCTCGCTGTACAGGTACAGAATATCGGTTAGTGGGTCCAGCGCTCCCCATAATGCCGCCGTCTCATTCCAGCGAATATCCATCCCGTACGCTCGCGGCCAGTGGCTGGGAATCTCCAATGGCTCGACGGTGATCTCTGACTCCGGCACCGTGTAGATCGCGCTGCTCACACCCTGCATCCGGTTCAACGCCTGCGTCAAGGCGTCCACCTGATCATCGTGAGCTGCATTCGGAAAACTGGTGCACTCCTCCACCAGCCCCTCCACCCATGGTGCGATAGCGGGATGGGGCAGGTAGACGTTGCCGGACTCGATTTGCGGGCTGATGGCGGCGGCCCGGGCGATCTTACCACCTTCCGGGTTTACCGCGATCAGGCCCGCAATAGCGTGTTGCAGGGACGCGATCACCGCCGGTCCATTGGCGCGATCCTCCACCCATTTGGCGGCCCCCCGGGGCCACTTCTCTGACATAGCGCGAATGGCCTCCACCGTACGCGGCATATCCATCCGCTCGCGATGCTGGTCCAGCAGAAACCGATCCGCCCCCGCCGCGGCCCACACCTGCCCCACCACATAGTCGCTCGTCGCCAGATCCTTGAAGGCCAGATCCCAGGACTGTCCAACCTGATCGAACCGTTCGGGCAAGGGCACTGCCGGAATACTCCGCACTTCTCCATCGGGCATGCGCACCGACACGGGCGGCAGGTGAAAATGCGCCGGGCACCAGTACCGCCACCAATAGCGCTTGAACAGGCCGCCCTCCGCCGGGGCCGGACGCTGCTGGTATTGAGCGGCGTAGCGGTACGATCCGAGTTCGACCTTGAGGCGTTCCAGATCGGCCTGGCTGACCTTGTCGGGCCACAACAGTTCGCCGCCTTGCTGGCGTGGGTCGCTCCAGCCGATCGAGGTGATGCACCGGCGCTCCGGCTCGAACTCCTCCGGGAGACACAACAAATCATAACCGCCCTTGGCCAGCAAGTCGCCGGTGAGGTCTGCCTCATGCAGCCGCTGCATGATCACAATCTTGTGACCGGTGGCGAAATCATTGAGGCGAGTCGTCATAGAACCGTTCCACCATTCAATCGCCGAGCGGCGCTCGGTATCCGATTCTGCTTGATCCACCGAATGCGGGTCATCCACCACCACATAATCGCCGCGCTCGCCCGTTCCTGCCGACATGGGCACCACCACGCGGTAACCCGTTCTGGTGTTTTCGAAGCGACTCTTTTGGTTCTGATCGTCGGTGAGCTGGTATCGGTCACCCCAGCGCTCCTGATACCAGGGGGATTCGATCAGGCGCCGGCATTTGACACTATCCCGCGTGGCCAAGGGCTCCCGATAGCTGCTGAATAGCCAGCGGGCCTCGGGATGATCAATCCATCTCCAGGCCACCAAAAAGACTGCGGTTAGGAGCGACTTGGCATGTCCCGGTGGGATGTTCACGATCAGGTTGCGGATGCGGCCCTCCGCGACCGCCTGGAGGTGCTCGCAGACGGCGCGCACGTGCATGCCCTCGATGAAGGGCGTCTCCGGTTCGAGTACCGGCCACGCCTGACGGACGAATTCATGCAGGCTTCGTCGCGCTTTCTCCACACTCACGAGAAAGCGGCTGAGTACCGGCCTTCTCAAGAATGGCGTCAAGTTGCTGGAGTTGGTCGTCAGTGAGTTTGCTGTAGTCATATTTGTCATCGTGTACCTCGTGTAGCAGTTGCAACGATTGCGTCTGGGGCGCAAACCGCCGGCACAGTTCTTGGATTGCCCAAGGTTCCTTGCCGCGCGCGGCCTCCCAGAGCAATCCGGCCGCTTCTTCCGGACCGCCCTCGCTGAGCAAAGCCTCGTTGAAAGCCTCTTCGAACTGCACGCGCCGCTTCGACGTGCCCGCCGGATTACCGGACTGTCCCGGCTTCCATTTCGCGGTCTCGTTGCCAGAAACGCCGAGTTGGAATCTGGTGTTTTGTTTCCTCATAGGGTGATACCTCCCGCTGTCAGCAACATCCTGAAAGGGGCCCTCGTGACTGGGAGTAGTTCGAGAGGTGTCCAGACTGGTGAAGCACGTGTCTCGTTGGTGCCTCATTTGGAGGGCCTAATCTGGAAAATGCTGATTCGGCGAGGCGTTGCAGATTCAGGAATTCGCAACAGAAACGCGCAAGTGATTTAGATCCAACATACGTCTGGATTCCCAAGCTGGACGTCGCCGGTTCGAATCCGGTCTCCCGCTCCAGAATCAACAAGTTAGCAACACTCGAAAACACTGCACTCCATTGCACTCCGTTACGATGCCCTTCGTCGAGGCATCCTAACCACCTTCTCCTTCCCTAGAACCGAATCTTCCAACCTCTTGGCCGCGGAGGCCCGGTCCTCAACTGAAGTCTTCGTGTACTCCTCGATCGCCACGCCGACGCCGTGGCCCCGCTGGTCAGCCGTCACCTTTGTATCCAGCTTCAGCCGGTTCCCGATGCTGGCGTGTGTCGTTCGCATCACACGGAAATCGACCCACTCCAGGCCGTGGGGTTTGAGCTTCGGACGAATGTGATCGTACAGCAGGGTGTCGCGCCATACGGGCTTTCCCTTCTCGCCGGCGAACACGTAGGCTTCTGGCTCCGGCCCGACGGCTGACTCCATCCATGCCCGAAGCAGTTCCGCCGTCCTTGGCGGGATAGCCACCTTGCGCCTGGATGGGCGAGTTTTCGGATCGTCGAGGTCCCCGCGGTATACTCGCTGCTCGACACTCACCACCGAGGCATTGGGCGCTACATGGAGCCGCTGTAGCGCGAGCAATTCCCCGGGGCGAAACCCCGAGAAAATTGCCATGTGTAACAGAACCTGCTCACGCAGGTCAACGGCCACCAGAGCGGTCCGGACCTGCTCGTCCGACATCGCGCGCGTCTCACCTTTCGGCGCATGTTTCGGCGTATAGAGGCGCGTCGCCGGGTTCGTTTCGATCAACTTCTCCGCGACGGCCATCTCAAAAATGGCGCTGAGGTCCCAGCGCAGATGGTCGACCGTGGAGAATGAGAGCCCGTCGTCGGCCTTCCGATCCAGGACCGCCTGGAGCGAGGTGAGCGAGAAATCCTTCACCGCGGTGTCGCCGATGCCCTTCACAATGTGGTACTGGATCCGGTTCTCGGACGTCCCCGCCGTGGACTTCTTCCACTTGCCCCGCTGGAACGGCAGGAACGTCTGCTCGATGAACTCCCGCAGTAGCACCGGCCGTATGCCGCCATCGTCCGGCTGGTCGCTGCCGTTGACGACCCGCATGAAATCGTCCTGTTTCCCTTGGGCCTCCGACTTGGTCATGCTGCCGTTGCCGAGGGTGTGGTGGCGGCGATGCTTGCCATCGTCGTAATATAGGACTACCCATTTTTTGCACTTCCCACGCCTCCTTAACTGGAGGCTTCCTTTCTGCCATCTTCTGCGTCTCAAAGATTTTTCCTCCCGAGCCGCAGGTGTCGGTTTGGAGAGTGCTTCCGAGTTTACCACCCTGCAGAATCCCCCGGCTCCGCGCTGAGGTCTTCGACCTCGCGCATCCACTCCGTCAACGCCCCACGCCGCACTCTGAGGCTTCGGCCTGCCCGGATGCAGCGGACCCGTGGCATGTTCAGCACCTGGCCGTTAAGCAAACGCAGCATGTGAGAATAGGACACCTTCAACACCTTTGCGGCTTGCTCCACAGTGAGGATCTCGTCGGGGTCCCCGCCCGTTACGTGCTGTTGCTCCAACACCTGGTTCATGCTTTCATGCCCGTGGCCGGCGCAACCGCAAGACCTGCCGCCGCTCGTCCAGCATCGTGGCCGACGCTGTAATGGTGGTGGCGGTTGGCCTGCCCGGCGAGATATTCTTGCAGGTCAGGTTCGAACATTCGCCATTGTCGGCCAATGCGATACGCCTTCAAGTCCCCCGCCTCAATGAGCCGGCGTGCTGTTCTCTTCAGATACGTTCAAGCGCTTCGCCACGCGGCATATAGAGAGCTCGGTTTCTAACGAGTTCCTCGTGTTGGTCTAATGTCCACCCATCGCCTTCTGGCCGCAGTGTACACAGCCCTGCATTGCGGGACGCAAAGACAAAATTTCAGGAATTGGCGCCCGGGCCTTGGTGTTCCTTCAGCCGGCTTTCTGCCGCCCGGCTGTTACCGGCACGACTACTTTCCATCTAGGGATCTTGAACTCTAGAATCAATTTCCTTTTGTCCCACTCGGCCGGGATCTTGTACACATTTCCATCCCAGCCAATCTCCTTCAGAAAATTTCTAGCTGACATGGAAGCCTGACAAAGATCGGGGCCATATGAGAGACTGAATGACCGTTTATCCTTTTCGGCCGGTCGCAGGGCTATCTTTTGCTCTTCGATATCACACATTAAGAGTACCCACTCGACCGAGTTTTTATGAAACATCCGGGTTAATGTGGCATTCAATGAAATTCTTCCTGCGGCGGTGATTGTGACCGCAGGTGGTAACAGTCTGAAGGAGCGTTTTTCGTAGATCGTGTAGGCCATCGCAAACCTCGCGTTACTCCCGCGGCAAGCAGCTCTCAGCCGCTCGATACTGTGTTCTTCATCCAACCTTCTGATTCCGGGCTCCTGTCCGGAAGGGCATTATTTTGCCGTTTCGTCTCCAATTGGGCATTTTGAACTTTAAGATGGACTCCTCCTTAATCCCACCGAGCATCAAGTTGGTATCCCCTTCGATCCCACCCAAGTAGCAAAAGGAAGCTCTTAGCGTGAATACCAGCCTGAGAGAGACGGGCACTGTAGCAGATTCTATATGCCCGTTTGTCGCTCCGGGTCAGGGGCCGCACTGCGATCTTCCGCTGCGCAGCGTCCTCCAGCAAGAGCGCCCAGTTGAACCCGTTCTCGTGAAACAATCGCGCCATTACAGCGTTCAAATAAATGCGGCCGCCACAAGTAATTGAGACCGCGGCTGACGATTTGCGCCAGACTTTTCTCTCGTAGACGGTGTACGCCATTGCGAACCTCGCATAGTTGAGAGCCTGCAAATATGAAGCATATCAGAGGTTGATGTATTCGTCAAGTATCAATTTAAAATATCTCTCAAACTATTATTAGACTGAGAGTTAAAGCATGTTCAACCATGTCGATCGATACACGGATCAAACTAGCAATCAGATTAACAGCCAGGTGGGGCGACGCGGAGGGACGCGCACGGCGGCGCTGGGACAGTTGGGTTGGCGTGCGGTAGCCGAGCACATCGATTGCCGCGACGGCTGCGAAGCCGTCGGTCGCGGTTTCAGTCCGGCGTGTCCCAGCCGCGGGCGCTTCCTGGCGCCGAGAGGCGTTTGCCTCAGCAAGCGCGGCGAGCCGGCGGGCGATCACGCGGAGGAGGACGTCGGAGTCGAGATTCCGCGTTAGCGCACTCGTATGAGAAGCCCGGCCGCGTCGCCCGATGTTGCGGCCCGCAAGCTTCTACCCCGGCGACTTCGCCAGCGGTCAGGATCTGTTTCCGGCGCTGGATCGCGCGTCACAGCCGGCGGCTGCCGCGCGGAGCTCGCCGACACCAAACGCGCTCTCGGCACCAGGACGCGCCGAGCCGAAACCGCGCACCCCGACCGCAGTCGATTCTGTCGCCTTCCTCCGCGCGATGAGCCCGCCGCGCCTCGCCGACGTCAACCGCGCTCGAGGCGCCGGGAGGCGCCCGCGGCCGGGACGCGCCGAACCGAAACCGCGACTCCCGGCCCGCCGGTCTCCGCCGCGCCGCCGGAGCTGTAGGCGATTCCGTCGCCTTCGGCCGCGCCCTCGCGCGATTGGCCCGCGGGCGAGCTGTAGACTCCGAGACGCAACATCAGGCGACGCGGCCGGGCTTCGCATACGCGGAATTTCGACTTCGTCGCCTTTCGGCCGCGGGATCGCGCGATGGTACACCGCGCCCCACCGACGTCAAACGCGCTCTCTGCACTGGGAAACGCCCGCGGCTGGGACGCGAGGAACTGAAACGGCGAGTGCCGGCAGCGGCAGTCGGGCTGCGCCGCCGGCGCGGCGGTCGACTCCTGCGCCTTCCGCTGCCCGTTCGCGCGATCGGCCCACGGCGGGCCGTAGGCTCGTGAGCGACGTGCGCCCCGGGCTTCTCATCGAATCCGCTGGCGCGGAATTCCGCCTCCGGCGTCTTCCTCCGCGTGATCTCGGAATCCGCGCACCATTGCTGGAACTCCGCGAACTGCCGATTATACTGCGCTCGCGTGCGTGGCTTGCGCACTGGATGAAGACTGCGGGCATACTCCCCCTCTACGGCTAAAATAGCGCAGTCGCGGGACGGTCGTCGATTCCATCACCCTCCCCCCGCGTTGATCGCGCAATGGGTCCGCGGGCGCGGTGGGCGCGTGACCCGCAACATCAGGCCACGCGTCTGGGCTGCTAATGGCCGATAACGCGGGATTTAGCCTCCGGAGTCCTCTTCCGCGCGATCGCGCGCCGGCAAACCGGCCGGAAGCCGACTTGTCGTTCCCAACGGGAGAAGTAGGTTCCGCTCACCGCCCGGCATGCGCCGCTTCGTGTCCGAACTGGAATCCGCGTTGAACGAAGAGCAGCACTGAGGGTTTCTGCTGATATACTGTACCCGGACTGCCAGACTAAAGATGAATCTGGCGCGATGCTCTCTCTGGATGATGCAGCGCCAAAACTAGCGCTGTGATAGGATTCTCCGTTGGAAAAGGAAAAGGGGCTTGTGCTCGCCGTTGAACCGAAGTTCGTGGCTGAGGACGTGCCCCTTGTTAGATCGCGGACGTTTGTCCTGTTCTCAATGTACCAGTCCCGATGATTGATGTCAATCAGCAGTATGAGATGCACGTGGCAGCGCGCCTCCTGGAGTTCTTCGGGGCCGCAACCGCCTGGCATCGCAACCTCTGGACCGTCGGGCTGGTGTTGGCTTTAAAGGAGTTACTGGAGGCGGCGGAGGCCGCCCGAGGGGGTGTCCTCTTCCAAAATTCGGTCGAGACCCTCGCCCGCTCCGCCATGGCACTCGCCGGCAGAGATCCTGGAGCAGGGGACTGCGCCCAACTCGGCGTCCTTCAGGCTGCCCTCCGATCCGAGATCCGCCACCACGGGATGGAATACCGGGTCCTTGAGCAACTGATTGCCGATATCGAACCGAAATATCTGGCGCGCTGGGCGGCGGCCCTTAAGGGGCCGACGGTTCCAAAACCAGAGCGAACAGCTCGCGCCATCGCCGGACATCTTTTGGACGCCGGCTTCACAGGCGACTTTTTGCATCGCTGGTGGACATTCAAGCTGCGGCACGAGCCTGGACATCGCAAGCTCTCGGACATCGTCGAAGACGCTCACGCGCTTATGGCGAAGCCCCTTCGCGAATACGACGTGCTCGTCGCGTTCAGCGCGTTCACGAAACAGAAGGACAGCATGCCGTCGGGATGGCTCGACGCGCCGCAGGTATCGTCATGGCTCAGCAATCGGAATTTCGACGTGGCGGGCATTCGCCAAAAAGGGGGCCTGGTCCTGCGCGTTTCCGCCCGCGAGCCTGTCGCAGCAGTTGATGCAGTTCGCGAACGCCTTGAGCGGCTGGCGGCCCGAGTCCTCATAGGTTCGGATCGAGAATTCATCCTTATCCCGAGGGCATGGATCGACGGCGAACGCCGAGAGTTCCGGCTGGCGCGCACCGGCCGCGATGTTGACGTTCATGCTCTTGAACGAAAGAAGAAGGTTTACGCGGACCCGCAGTACACGCGCGTGGACGCTGCCATCGAGTTATTGGAGCCTCTCGCGACCGGCTCACCGGCAACTGCGGTGGCTTCGGGGTGGGCGGCGTTCGAGGCCCTACTCAGCGAACCGGGGAACCACGCAGTTGTTGCGGATCGAATGGGTGCCATAGTAGCGTGCTCATTTCCCCGTGCGGAATTGACTGTCCTTTCGTACCAGGCGGCAAAGGCCGACGTAGCGCTCGATACTCGACTACGCGCTTGCACGACCAATCGTGACCGCGCGGATCTCATCGCGACCGACATCACCGCGGGCCTGCCGTTGCTTCTTTCGAACGATGCTGATCGCGCCGCATTTGAGCGAATGAAGAAACTCCTGGCCGATCCCCACATAGTGATGAAGGATATCGAGTCCTATGCGACAGGGGCGTTTCGCCGCCTCTACCGGCAGCGAAACCTCGTGCTCCACGGCGGCAAAACTGATGGCGTGGCGTTAAGGGCCAGCTTGCGAACGGCTGCCCCGCTTGTCGGTGCCGGGATGGACCGGATCGCACATGCATGGTATGTGGACGGATTGTCACCGCTCGAACT
The DNA here is from genome assembly GCA_035638575.1 of Bryobacteraceae bacterium. GTDB lineage: Bacteria > Acidobacteriota > Terriglobia > Bryobacterales > Bryobacteraceae > DASQZT01. Next base: position 1,267 of record DASQZT010000300.1, on the reverse strand, counting down.
TGCCGCTCGTGCAAGGATTAGTCTGGATACCGTCGGCTCGGTAGACGGCCGCAGGTGCGTCGATTTTCTGGGCGGGTAGAGAACAAGAAACCCCATCGCGCGGCTGATCGGCGTTCAGCGGGTGCTACCCGGCGCGGCGGTCGATTCCGACGCCTCCCCCGCGTGATCGCGCGATGGGCACGCGGGCGCGCGGTAAGCTTGCGCACCGACACATCGGGCGACGCGCCCGAGCTCCGCATACGAGTCCGCTGGCGCGGCCCCGGACTCCCGCGCCATCCCCCGCGCGCCCGCGGGACGGCACGCCGCGACTCGCCCGCGTCAAGCGCCCTCGGCTCCGCGCCGGGAAGCGCCCGCGGCGGGACGCGACGAGGCGAACCCACGACCTCGGGCCGCGGCTCAAGGCTGCGGGACCGGCGCGGCAGTCGATTCCGTCGCCCTCCTCCGCGCGGCTCGGCCGATTGGCCCGCGGGCGCACCGCAGGCTCGTGAGTCGCGGCGTCGGGCGACGCGGCCGGGCTTCTCATGCGCGGAATCTCTCCTCCGGCGTCTTCCTCCGCGTGATCGCGCGCCGGCACGCCGCGCCTCGCTGACGTCCAACGCGCGCTCGTCGCCGGGAAGCGCCCGTTCTGGGGGCGCGCCGTTACTCTCCGACGGCTGCGGCTCTCGCCAGCGCCGGCGCGGCGGTCGAATCCGTCGCCTTTCCGCCGCGCTCTCGCGCGATGGGCCGGCGGGCGCGCTGGGGGATCGTGAGCCGCAACATCGGGCGAGGCGCCCGGGCTTCTGATACGAGTCCGCTGGCGCGGGATGTCGCCCCTGGCGTCTTCCTCCGCGTGCTCGCGAAATGGCACGCCGCGCCTCGCCGCCGTCAATCGCGCTCTCGCCACGAGAAACCGTCCGCGGCTGCGGCCCGACGAGCCGAAACCTCGACTGCCGGCCGCGGGTCTCGGCTGCGCAAGCCGGTGCGGCGGTCGATTCCGACGCCTTTCGCAACGCGCCTGCACGATTGGCGCGCCTCGCCATCACCGTGAGTTCGGTGAGCATTCTCCGTGTCCGCCATCCCGTCACTTTCTGTGTGTTTTCATTGTGTTAGAAGTGGACCTTGTACCAAATACTTCAGTTTGTGGAACGGTTATCTGTTCCATATTCTTCAGTTTTTGGAACGGGCATCGGCGCGCTGTCGGCTCGTGCCCCGCAACATCGGGGACGCGGCCCGGGCGCGCGGCGGCTCGCCGACGTCAAACGCGCTCGCGGCGCCGGCAAGCGCCCGC
>DASQZT010000299.1:0-42805 GCA_035638575.1 Bryobacteraceae bacterium | reverse complement strand
GCCCGCCCGCCCATACACTCATCACCGCGTTCTCGGTGAGCAACTGGCGGATGAGCCGCCCGCGGCTCGCCCCGATCGCCAGGCGAATCGCGATCTCCCTCTGCCTCGCGGCGGAGCGGGCCAGCAGCAGGCTCGCCACATTGGCACAGGCGATCAGCAGCACCAGGCCGACCGCCGACAGCATAAGGAGCGGCCCCGCCACTGCGGTCTGGCCCGTGTTTCCGCTGGTGTCCGCAACCCCCAGCACGATGCGGCTTCGCGCGGACGGCGTCTCGTTGTGCCGTCCCGGAAATGCCGCGCGAAGCCCGTGTGCCAAGGCGTTCATCTCTTCTTCGGCCTGCCCCTGCGCGACGCCCGGCCCCAAGCGGCCATAAACCCGGCAGTGCTGGATACCGCGATCGCGCAGCATCTCCGGCCTCGAAAGCAAGCGCGACTCGAGCGCCAGCGGCACCCACACGTCGGGGACCAGCCCCCACGTTCCCGTAAAATCGGGCGGTGCGATGCCGATGACGGCCACGTCGATGCCGTTCAGCCTCAAGCTTCGCCCCACCAGCCCCGGATTCGCCGCGAATCGACGTTGCCAGAAGTTGTAGCTGACCAGCGCCACGGGCTGTGCCGCCGGCGAGTCCTCCTCTGGAAGGAAGGTCCGGCCCACCGCCGCCTCCACCCCGAGGACCTGAAAGTAGTTACCCGAAACCACGGTAGCGGTCACCGGTTCGGAGCCTCCGGATAGTACGCGTGGAAGTTGCAGGCCGGCCGCGCCCAGAATGCCGTCGCCTGCCGGTGCTGCCGCGCTGACGCCACTCATCGAGAACACCTCGGTGGTCATAGCGGCCAGGCCGGAGAAAGTCCGATTGTTGTCGCGGTACCAGGTGTAATCGGGGTACGAGAATGAAGGATCGCGGTTGCTCCGCGTGATCTGCACCAGCCGGCCTGGATCCTTGGCCTGAACGGGACGCAGCGTCAGCGCGTTGTAGGCGGTAAACACGGCGGTGTTGACACCGATCCCGACCGCCAGCGTCAGCACGGCAATCGCGGCAAAGCCGGGATTCCTGCCGAGCGCCCGCAGGGCGTAATGAATGTCATGAAACAACGCCTCGACCAGCGGCAGGCCGCGCGTGGCGCGATGCGCCTCCCGCAGTTGCGTGGGGCCTCCCAGCACAAGCCGTGCGGCCCTCCCAGCCTCTTCCGTGGACATTCCACGCCGTGTGTAATCCTCCGCGAGCATTGCCAGGTGTGATTCCAGCTCATCGTCGAACTCTCGATCCTGGCCGTCAGGCCGCAGGAATGCGCCCATTCGGGAAATCAGGTACTGGAGTCGCGCGAGCATCGTGTCAGCTCCTCGGCGAGAGCTGCAGCAGGCGGCCGATCACGCCCGAGACCCGCTCCCAGTTCTTGGCCTCCGCGGCCAGTTGTTTCCGCCCGGCATTGGTGATCGAGTAGAACTTCGCCTTGCGGTTGTTCTCCGACGTGCCCCACGCCGCCCCAATCCACCGCTTCTGCACCAGGCGGACCAGGCAGAGATAGATCGTGCCCTGGTTCACCAGCAGCGCTTCTTCGCTCAACTGCTCGATCCGGCGGGCGATGCCGTAGCCGTGCATCGGCCCCATCGCATCCAGCGTCTTGAGCACCATCAAATCGAGGGTGCCCTGCATAATCTCGGATTTGTCCTCTGGCACGCCGCCTCCTGTGGGTTGTATAGAGGAGTTTCGCAGAAACTCGTGTGGGATGTCAAGAGGGAAGGCGCGGAATCGTGCCCCGATTGCGCGCGCCGCAAGCGGTACGCGGGACGACCGGCCTACGTGCGAACGGTGCCGGCCGGCGCCAACAGCAGTTGATCCAGCTTGGCAAACAGTTCCTGGGGACTGATCGGTTTCGATAGGTAGTCGTCCATGCCGGCGTCGAGGCATTGCTCCCGGCAGCCCACGGTGGCGTGCGCGGTGAGGGCGATGATGGGAATGCGCCCCCCCTCGGTGCACTCCTTTTCGCGAATTTGCGTGGTGGCCTCGAATCCGCCCATCTGCGGCATCTCCACGTCCATCAGGATCACGTCGAAGGGCTGCTGTTCGAAGATGTGGACTGCCTCCCGGCCATCGCCGGCGATGGACACCGAGCAGCCCCGCTTCTCCAGGATTCGTGTTACCAGGAGTTGATTCACCGAGTTATCCTCGGCTACCAGGACGTTCCATTTCCTCAATTCCGGTTGGCCTTCCGGCGAGCTCCGCCGGTGCTCGTGCGCGTCGCCGGTTGGCTGGAGGCTGCCCAGCGCTTTCTGGATGGCTTCGAGCAATTCCGCCTGCCCGACCGGCTTCGTCAGCAGGCTCGTTCCGCCCTGTTCCCGGATGCGCACGGAGTTGCGTTGCCGATCCCGCGTGCTGAGCATCATGATCGTCGCGGGTGCGGGACTGGCCTTCTCCTTGATCCTGCGAGCCACCGCACAGCCGTCCATGTCGGGCATGTCCGCGTCGATCAGAGCGAGGGTGAAAGGCCGGCCGGCGCCGCACGCGCTCCGCATCGCAGCCAGGGCCGATTGGCCGCTGGTCACCGCCGCCGCTTCCATCCCCCACGCCGATAGAAGCTCCGAGAGCAGTTGCAGATTGGAAGCATTATCGTCCGCAACCAGCACCGGCACCCCGGCCAGACGGTCCTGCGCCGCGGGCCGCGGTTGCCCGGGGGACCTGGAGGGAATTCCGAACTGAGCGTTGAAATGGAAACAACTGCCTTCGCCCGGCCGGCTCTCGATGCGCATCTCGCCGCCAAACAGCCGCACCAGTTGCGACGCGATCGCCAGGCCTAGGCCAGTGCCGCCCTGACTCCTGGTGAACGAGCTGTCCACCTGCTCGAAGGCGCGGAAAACCCGCTCCTGGTCTTTGGGATCGATGCCGATGCCCGTGTCGCGCACCGAGAAGTGCAGCACCACCTCGTGCTCTAGGCGGCGCTCCAGTCCCACCCGCAGGACGATTTCCCCCTCGTCGGTGAATTTGGTCGCGTTTCCAACCAGGTTCCCCAGGATCTGACGCAACCGCGCCGGATCGCAGATGACCGTCTCGGGCACTTCAGGCCGGAAATCGCACACCACCTCCAGTCCCTTCTGGTGGGCGCGTACCGCCATGGCCTTCATGGTCTCGGTCAAGCCCGCCCGCAGATCGAATTCCACGTTGTGCAGCCCCGGTTTGCCGGCCTCGATCCTGCTGAGGTCCAGGATGTCGTTGATCAGTTCCAGGAGCGAGTCGGCCGAGCTCTTGACCATCCGGAGGTACTCGTGCTGCTCGGGCGTGAGCGGTGTGTCGAGGGCCAGTTCCGTCATGCCGATGATGCCGTTCATCGGAGTCCGGATCTCGTGGCTCATCTTCGCCAGGAACTCGCTTTTGGCCTTGTTGGCCGCCTCGGCTGCCTCCTTGGCCTTCACCGCGCGAAGGTCCACAAAACTCTCGACCAGGACGGTGCCGCCTCCCCTTTTGACCTTGGACACGGTCTTCAAGACCGGGATTTTGACTCCTCCCTCCGCCAGAAGGGTACGCTCGGACTGGTCGACCGTGTTTCCCAGATCGGTGATCGGGCATTTGCCTGACTCGGCCGGGCAAATGAACCCATGGCAGACCCTTCCGATGACATCCTTCGCGCACCGGCCGGACAGACGCCCGGCAAAGGCGTTCATGTCCAGAATCCGGTGATCCTCCGCGTCTACCGCGATGATGCCGACCGGCAGAATATCCAGCAGTGTCTTCAGATAGGATTCGCTCTCCGCCAGCCCCGCCTTGGCCGCTTCCCCCTCCGCCAGCAGCGTGATCGTGCGCGCATTCACTTCCGCCGCCAGTTCGGCTTGGACCCGCAGACCTTCATTCTCCACCCGCAGCCTGTCGTTCAGCGCGCACAACCCGCCCCACTGATCCCCGTCCTGCCGGGGCAGTTGGCACGCTGCCGTCTTCCCGCCGTCTCCGTCTGCCATCGATCGCACGGAACGCACCTTGTCTGGATCGCCCACCCGCGGCTGGTGCCACCGGTGCTTCAATTGGTCTTATCGGACGTCGGCGTCTGATTCTTAGGGGTTGCCCGCTCACTCCCAGCGCAGCGCCCGCACCGGGTCGATCGTGGTGGCACGCCGCGCGGGACGATAACCCGAGAGCGCCGCCACGGTCCCGATCCCCAAAGCCGCCAGCGTCATCGTGGCGGGATCGGTCGGCTTGATCCCGAACAACTGGGTCTCGAGCAATCGCGTGGCCGCCCAGGCCGTAGACAGTCCAACAGCGACCCCCACGGCCGCCAGGGTAAGGACCTCGCGCATCACCATCCACATCACCGAGCCGCCCCCGGCCCCCAGCGCCATCCGGATGCCGATCTCCCTCGTCCTCCGCGCCACCAGGAACGACATCACTCCGTAAAGCCCCAGCGCCGCCAGCAGGGTCGCCAGGAAGCCGAACACGCTGGAGAGCGCCGCCAGCATGCGTTCCGTCATGAGTGAGACTTCCACCTGGTCATCCAGCGTGCGCAGGTCGTACATGGGCACATCGGGGTCCACCCCGTGCACCACCTGCCGGATCGTGTTCAAGATGCCGGCCGGGTTGCCGCGCACCCGCAGGTACGCGGTCATTCCCTGCACGAAATTCGTCTGCGTATATGGGATGTACATCTCGTAAGGCATTTCCTCGCGCATGTTCTCGTATTTCGTGTCCCCAACCACCCCGATGATCTCGATGTCCATCTTGGTTCCGGGGTCGATTCCCATGCCCACATGCCGCCCCACCGGGTTCGCCCCCCCGAAATACCGGTTCACCAGTTTCTGGTTGACCACGGCCACCTTAGAAGTGCCCTCCATATCCTTGATCGTGATGTCCCGGCCCAGCAGGATCGGAATCTTGAGAGTCGCAAAGAAGCCCGGCGTGCAGTATTGCATGTGCGGATCCGGCCTCTCGTCCTGTTTGGGTGTGTAGCCCTCGATCGTCACCCAGTTGTCCCACTCGTCGTCTTGCAGCACCGGAACCACCGCCAGCGCCGTGGACTCCACTCCCGGAACCGTTTCCAGACGGTTCGTCAGCCGGCGATAATAATCCCGCGTCCAGCCCCTGTCGTAACGCCCCAACGTCGGTTCCACGGCGAAGGAAAGCAGGTTCCTGACGTCGAAACCGGGGTTCACGTATTTCAGGTTCCGCAAGCTTTGCAGGAACAACCCCGCGCCGATCAGCAGCATCAGCGACAGGGCCACTTGTCCGGCGACGAGGATCTTGCGCAACCGGACCGATCCGCCGTGGATCACCGCGCCTGCCTGGTCCTTGAGCGTGTTGGCCAGCTGCGGGCGCGTCGATTGAAGCGCGGGCGCCAGCCCGAAAATGATCCCCGCCACGCACGAGACCGCCGCCGCAAACCCGAGCACCGTCCAGTCCGGGCTGCTGGAGAGCGATAGCGGCGTGCTGCCAGTGGGAATGAAGCCGATGAGCGCGCGATCGATCACGATTGCCAGCAACACGCCGAGCACCCCGCCGGCAGCCGAGATCACCAGGCTTTCCACCAGCAGTTGCCGGATGAGCGACCCGCGGCTGGCCCCCAGCGCGAGCCGCACCGCAATCTCCTTCTGCCGCGTGGACGCCCGCGCGATCAGCAGGTTGGCCAGGTTGGAACACGCGATCAGCAGAACCAGCGCCACGATCGCCATCAGCGCCACCAGCGGCTTTTCGAATCTGTCGCGCAGTTGGGACCGGCCTTTCGATCCGGGCATCACCTCCATCCACATCTTCAGAAACTCCTGTTTGACGAGGGGCGACGCTTTCGCGAATGCTTCCTGTTGCACCTCCATTCCGATGATCCGGTGGAACAGCGGCTGTAGCCCCGCCTGGGCACTGGTGAGCGTCATGCCCGGCTTGAGACGCCCGAACACCATCGTCCATCGGAAGCGGCGCTCGTTGAGACGTTGGAAGTTGGTGCGCGGCAACTCGTCGACCATCGTGACCGGAATGCGGATTTGCGGCGCAAAGCCTGGCTGAATTCCATCGAAACCGGCCTGGCTGACTCCGACAACGGTAAGCGGGTAGCCGTTGACGATGATCTTTTTCCCGAGAATGCCGCGGTCGCCGCTGAAGCGCGTCCTCCAGTAGCCGTAGCTCAGCACGGCGAGCGGATGACCGCCTTGCATGAGGTCGTCGGAGGCGGTGAACACCCGCCCCATCGCCGCGCCTACGCCCAGAACCGGAAAGTAGTTTCCCGAGACGAATTCGCCGGTGACGAGTTCGGTTTTGCCTTCAAACGCGAGGCTGACGGTGGTGTCATAGGCGCAGAACATCCCGCTGAACACCTGGTTCCGGTCGCGGATGTCCTGGTACATGGGGTAAGCCAGTTTGTTGCGGCCATTGTTGCCGCCGTAGTGGCGCCCGCGCCCCGCCAGCATCACCAGTTGTTCGGGGTTTTTCACCGGCAGCGGCTGCAGGATGAGTTGATGGATCAGCGTGAAGATGGCCGTATTGGCCCCGATACCCAAGGCGAGAGACAGCACGGCCACCGCGCTGAAGAGCGGTGATTTTCGCACGGTTCGCAGGGCAAACCGCAGATCCTGTTGGACAGCCATGAGACTGATACTCCCCAGCCCGGGAAAAGTTACCAATCTCGCCCGAATCGAGTGCCGCTGTTATGACCGCTACCGAGCCGCGACCGTTAGGGAACGGTTCCTGGTTGCAGAAGACTAAAATGGTGCTTTGGCGGCCACACGGTGCCGGCCCAGATACAGTTCCCGCTCCACGAGAGACATCATGTTCCATCGCTCGATGCGCATCCCGCCGGTATGTCTGTACGCCCTGCTTTCGCTCGCCGGGCCGTCCCTGCGCGCCGCCGACGATCCGAAGGAAATCCTTCGCCGCGCCACCCGGATGGATGCCCGCAACCGCGACTTGGAGCGCAGCTACACCTACGTCCAGCGCGACGAGGAGCGCACGCTCGACAGCGCCGGCAACGTCAAGCACCGCGAGTCCAAGACGTGGGATGTCATCCCGCTCCGGGGATCCCGGTACCGCCGCCTGATCCAGCGCGACGACCGGCCGCTCTCGCCGAAACAGGAGCAGCAGGAGGAAGCCGCCCGGCAAAGGCGCGAAGCGGCCCGCCGCAAGACTCAGGACCTGCGCGCCAGGGAAACGCCCGAGCAGCGCCAGAAGCGCCTGGACGCCAGGGAGCGCGCCCGCAAGCGCGAGCAGGAGCAGATGGACGAAGTTGTCGAGGGCTTCGATCTGCGCCTGGTTGGAGAAGAGCAGGTCGACGGTGTGCCCGTGTGGGTGATCGAGGGCGCACCGCGGAAGGGTTATAAGTTCCAGACGAAAGAGACAGCCCTCATCCTCAGTAAGATGAAGGGCCGCATCTGGGTCTCGAAGAGCGACTATCAGCCGGTCCGGATCGACGCCGAAACCACCGATACGATTTCGATTGGCGCGGTCCTCGCGCGCATCTACAAAGGCACCCGCATTCACGTGGAGTATACCTATGTCAACGGCGAGATCTGGCTGCCCAAACGCCAAACCTTCAGCGTTTCCGGCCGCATCATGCTCCTGAAAGGACTCCACACAGAAGGGGATTCCGCCTACAGCAACTACAAGAAGTTTGCCGCCGATTCCCGCATCGTCGATATCGACCAGTAGCGTAGACTCGCCGGCGATTCCCTCGCTCCTGGCCTCCTCCGCGCGCGTCGGGAAAAACCGCTGGTCGCCATCGGCGCCGTCACGTATAGTTTTGAAAGGAGGACATGGAAGCGGGCCAGACACAATGCTGGCGCCGCCCCGGAATCTGCCCATGCGATACGCCTTGTTTCTGCGGTTTTTGTTGGTGGGGCTGTTCGTTTTCGCGCTGGTTCAGTCGGCCCAGGTGAGCCGCGACGCCACGCTTTCGGTTCGCATCGTGGACTCTGCCGGCCGGCCCACGCCGGCGCGCATTCGCATCCAGGATTCGCACGGTGCGCGGCCGCGCGGGGTGCCCCCGGGGGTCGGCGCTCTGGCCGTATCCGAATCGGCGCTGCCCGTTCCCCGGCAAGCCATCGCCGTCATGTGGGGCCAGCAGGACCGCGCGCAGGGCTACGCCGTCCAGCCCGATGGATCCTTTTACGCCGACGGCGCGTTCGAACTGCGCTTGCCCCCCGGCGCCTACACCCTCACTGTTTCGAAGGGCTTCGAATATCTCCGGCAGACGGCCGATGTCGCCCTCGCTCCCGGCGCCACCGTCGCCCGCGTCGTTCGCCTGGAACGCTGGACAGATCTGCCCGCGCGCGGCTGGTACTCCTCCGACGACCACATTCACCTGCGCCGCTCGCCCGGCGACGACCCCGCCATCCTGCGCTGGATCGCCGCCGAGGACATTCACGTGGGCCACATCCTCGAGATGGGCGATTTCTGGGCGACCTTCTACAGCCAGTACGCTTTTGGCGAAAAGGGGCGTTACGTCGAGGGCGACCGCGTCCTCTCGGCCGGGCAGGAGGAGCCGCGCACCCCCGAAATCGGCCACACCATCTCGCTCGGCGCCAGTCAGATGGTGCGCGACCCACGCGACTATTACTCTTTCGACCGCCTCTTCGACCGCGTCCACCAGCTCGGCGGCGTCACCGGATTCGCCCATCAGGGCGTGAGCTTCCACGGGTATCGCGGCATGGTCCTCAACACTCTGCGCGGCAAGACCGACTTTCTGGAAGTGGCGCAGTTCTGCGTGCCGGGAGGGCCTCTGGTGGTGGAGAATTATTACCGGTTTCTGGACCTGGGCTACAAACTGACGGCGCTCGCGGGATCGGATTTTCCGTGGTGCGGCCAGGGTCCAGCTTATGGTTTCCAGGAGCCGCAATTCGCGCAGATCGGGAACGCGCGTTTCTACGCATACGCGGGCGAGCCGTTCTCCTGGGAGCGATGGTTTGCCGCCATGCGGGCGGGCCACACGTTCGTGAGCACCGGGCCGGCCGTGTTCCTGACGGTCAACGGCCACCTTCCGGGAGACAGCATCGACGTCGCTCCGGGGACCAGCCTGCGGATCCACGCGGAAGCTTTCGGCCACACCGGCCAGGTCCCGCTGCGTTCTCTGGAGATCGTCGGCCACGGCAGAACGATGGGCCGTTCCACCGGCGCGGGGGTTGCGCATTTGTCAGTGGACGTGGAGGTCCCGGCGCGCCACGGCATCTGGATCGCGGCGAAGTGCGACGCGGGCAACGCACAGGTCGCCCATACCACTCCGGTTTACGTGACGGTCGCGGGCGACGGCTTTCACAATCCGGAGAACCTGGCGCGCAACCTGGAGATCGCCGAGGGATCCCTGAAGGAACTGGAGGGCGAGTTGGCAAATCCGGGCATGACTCTCGACAGCCAGGCACCGCGCCATCGCGAGCAACTGGAGCGGCAGATCTCCGAGGCACGGGCAAAGTTGAAGAGCATGGCGGCGCTAAGATGAACGCGAGCGGTATCCAACCCGCCCTCCTACCGGAACAGCAGCGGAGCGAGTTCGTTCAAATACCGGCGCCACACCATCCAGGTGTGCGCGCCGGGGCTTTCGCGGAACGTATGTTTGATTTTGCGCGCGGCCAGAAACTCCGAGAAGCTCTTGGACGCGGCGAATAGGCTGTCTTCGGTTCCGCAGCCGATCCACAGCAGGTGAAGCTTCGGATCCCCCGGCAGCCCACCGTAGGTCTTCTCGAAATCGGGCGGCCGCAGCGCCGCGCTGAAGCCCGCCACCCAGCCGAACAGGTCGAGGTGGTTTAGGCCGATCCCCAGCGATTCCCCGCCGCCCATCGAGAGGCCTGCGATGGCGCGGTGATCGCGGTCCGCCGTCACGCGGTACTGCGATTGAACCAACGGGATCACGTCCTCGATCAGATCGCGGCTGAACAGCGCGGTGTTGTCCGCGGGCGCGGCGCCGGCAGGGCGCGGCGAGCCTGGAGTGATGCCGTAACCGAACGGCATGACCACCACGAAGGGCTTGGCCTGTTGCGCTGCCAGGAGATTGTCCAGGATCAGGTTGGCGTGGCCGAAACGGATCCACGCGGTTTCATCGGCATTCGCGCCGTGAAACAGATAGAGAGCCGGATAACGCGTGGCGGAGGCCGGATTGTAGCCGGGCGGCGTGTACACGGTCAGGCGGCGGAGAGCGTTCAGCGACTTGGATTGATACCAGTGGGTGCGCACCTCGCCGTGGGGCACGTTCTGGCCCGAGTAAAACGCGGGGCGGTCGCCCGGCACTTCGAGAACGCTGGCGATGGTGCTCGGCGTGGAGCCGGATTTGACCGCGGGATTGTTGGGGTCGATGATGCGTACGCCGTCGATGGTGAAGTTGTAGTTGTAGATCTCGGGCTCGATGGGGCCGACGGTCAGGCTCCACATGCCCTGAGCGTCCTTTTGCAAGCTCTTGGAGCCGGTCATGAACTCGCCGGTCAAGGTCACTTCGGTTGCCTTGGGCGCTTGCAGGCGGAAGGTTACGCGGCGGTCGGACGCGACCTCCGGTGAGCGGACCGCCGCCGCCGTTTGGGCCCACACGGGCGGGATGCCTAAAAGAAGGATAGTGATGCCGGTCTTCATGACGCCTGCAAGTATACACGCTCCGGGCCGCCGGCGCAGGGAGCTATGATGGCCAACACCATGCAACTGATCATCGTCGATCCCGGGCACTTCCACGCGGCGCTTCTGCAAAAGGAGATGTACCCGGCGCTCTCGCCGCGGGCGGCGGTTTACGCGCCGCTCGGGGCGGAGGTTCTGGACTATCTCGGCCGCGTGGCGCGCTTCAATTCGCGGAAAGACCAGCCCACGGCGTGGGAACTGGACGTCCACCTGAGCGCAGATCCGTTGAGCGAGATGCTGCGCGAACGCCCCGGCAACATCGCGATTTTCGCGGGCCGCAACCGCGGCAAGATCGACCGCATCCTGGCGGCGCTTTCCGCCGGACAGCACGTGCTGGCCGACAAGCCGTGGATGATCTCATCGGACGACATGCCGAAACTGGAAGAGGCGCTGGCGCTGGCCGATCGAAAGGGCCTGGCCGCCTACGACATCATGACCGAGCGGTACGAGGTCACCAGCCAGTTGCAGCGGGAGTTCGTCAACGATCCCGAAGTCTTCGGCGCGCTCGAACCGGGGAGCGCCTCGGACCCCGGCGTGACGGCCCGCAGCGTTCACCACGTCATGAAGACCGTGGCCGGTGTCCCGCTGCGCCGCCCGGCGTGGTTCTTCGACATCGTGGAGTACGGCGAGGGCCTGGCCGACGTCGGAACCCACGTGGTGGACCTGGTGCAATGGACGGCGTTCCCGGACCAGCCGATCGATTACCGCAAGGATATCCAGGTGCTGGCGGGCCGGCGTTGGCCGCTGACGCTGACTGCGGCGCAATTCGCGCAGGTGACCGGCGAGACGCGGGGCGGATTGGATTACTACTGCAACAACTCGGTCCACTACACGCTGCGGGGAGTTCACGTAAAGCTCGAGATCGTGTGGAACTGGGAAGCGCCCGAGGGCACGGGCGACGTCTACGAGGCGATGTTTCGCGGGACCAGGGCGCGCGCCGAGATCCGTCAGGGCCCCTCCGAGCGCCATATTCCGGAGTTGTACATCGTGCCGACCGCGAGCGTCCCGCCGGCGGAGGCCGCCGCGGCGGTGCGAAGGCGCGTTGACACGCTACAGGCCCGATGGCCGGGATTGCAGGCCGTCGAGAGCGGACAGGATCTGCGGATCGCGGTACCCGAGAAATTCCGCGTCGGTCATGAGGCGCACTTCGCCCAGGTGGCCAATCACTTCTTCCGCTACGTGGAAGCTCCCCGATCCATGCCGGCGTGGGAGCGGGATTACATGACGGCGAAGTATTACGTCTCCACCAGGGGAGTGGAACTCAGTGGCTCCGGATGAGATCGGCAAACGCTCGAAGCTCGGCGGCATTGAGGTCCGAGACGGCGGAGTAATTCAAGCCGTTCTCCGTCCAGCGCACCAGGTGATAGCCGCCGATTTCCTCCGCTGCCGGCTTCGCCAGCGTGCCGTCCGCGGGGGCCACGTACAAACTGATGATGTGCTCGCGCCGTTTGTACACGACCGCTGCCGCGGGCCGCTGATGGATCACTTCCAGCCGCCCGCCGATCAGGGAAAAGCCGCTGGCCGTCAGATCGGGGACTGGCGGCGAGAAGCTGGTCTTGCCCTGAAACCACGGCTTCACGGTGTGTTGGTCCGAACTGGGGACATCCACCAGGTGGTTGGGTATCAGGGATCGCAAATGGCTGTCCAGGATTTCGCGGCTCTCGACAGGGCCGCCCACATTCGTGGGAGAGGGAAAGACGAAGAACATAAAAACGGCCGCCGCGGTGGCCGCAATCAGCATGGACGTGGTGCGCCAAGTCGAGGGGCTGCGGGCTGATTTGATTCTGCGTTCCAAACCGGCGCGCGGCCGGTACCTGAGATCGGCGGCCGCGATGTCCTCGCGCAAGCGTTCCAGGCTGGTGTACTGTGCCATGCACGCCGGGCACTCCGCCAGGTGGCGTTCCACATTCAAGGAACCGGGCAAGTCCAGCTCGCCGTCCAGATACGCATTCAGCAGCGGTTCCGCTTCCTGGCAAGTCATAGCCCGACTCCTTTCTCCGTCGCCAGTTCGCGGACGAGCAGACTTCTGGCCCGGCTCAATCGGGACATCACCGTGCCCACTGGCACCTTCAAAACAGATGCGATTTCCTTATAAGACAGGTCCTCGATCTCGCGCAAGATCAGCGTTTCGCGGAACTCCGGCGGAAGGCGGTCGATGGCGTCGTGGACCTGATCGCGGCGGGACTGCCGGATGAGGCTGTGCTCGGGATCGGGCGCAAGGTCCACTGGTTCCGGAACGTGATTGCTCCAGCCGACCTCCTGGCTCGGCCTGCGCCGGTGCAGGAAGTTGATCGTCGTGTTCCGCACGATGGCCAGCAGCCACACGCGGGCGTCGCCACCTCGAAAGTTGTCCATCCCCTGGAACGCTTTCGCAAAGGACTCTTGCACGACGTCCTCCGCGTCGTGATCGTTGCGAACCAGCCAGCGCGCGAGGTTGTACGCCGCGCGGAGGTGGGGCCACAGCACCGCCTCAAAATCTCTGGTCCGCTGGTCCAAGAAACCTCGCTAGGAATGACACATCTCGCCGCCAATTTATTCCCGGGCGTGAAAGCGGGAATAACATTTCGCCCCATTGTGTCATATCCGGCGAGGTGCTTTGACGAATGCAGAATCGAAATCTGGCCGGCGACGGCATTGACCGCCGCGACTTTCTGAAGTGCATGCAGTGGGCCGGTGCCGCGGTTGTCTGGAGTTTCGCCGGCGGCGTTCCGGTTTCGCGTCTGGTGGCTGCTAACAAGAAAGTTCACGGCGAGGATTTCACGTTCGTGCAGATCAGCGACAGTCATATCGGCTTCAACCGGCCGGCCAATCCCGATGTAGCGGGCACGCTTCAGGCGGCCGTGGACAAGATCAAAGCCCTGAAGCGCGCACCGGAATTCGTCATCCACACCGGCGACCTGACGCACCTGGCGAAGGCCTCCGAGTTCGATACGCTGGAGCAGCTCTTGAAGGGCTTGCGCGCGAAGCAGGTGTTTTATGTGCCGGGCGAGCACGATGTCACGGGCGACGACGGCAAGCAGTACCTGGCGCGGTTCGGCAAGGGCACAACGGGCGCGGGTTGGCAGAGCTTCGATCACAAAGGGTTCACTTTGCGGGGTTGAACAACGTGGTTCAGCTCGAAGGCTTGGGCAGCATCGGAGCGGAGCAACTGGAGTGGCTGAAGAACGACCTGGAAAGGGTTTCCGCCAGCACGCCGGTTGTCGTGTTTGCGCATATTCCCCTTTGGTCCGTGTATCCGCAGTGGGGCTGGGGAACATCGGACAGCGAGCAGGCTCTGGCGCTGCTCAAGCGTTTCGGTTCCGTGACGGTGCTCAACGGGCACATTCACCAGGTCATGCAAAAAGTGGAAGGGAATGTCACGTTCCACTCGGCCATGTCCACGGCGTTCCCGCAACCGGTGCCTGGCAGCGCGCCCTCGGCCGGTCCCATGCAGGTTCCGGCGGAGCGGCTTCGGCAGGTGCTGGGAATCAGCGAGGTGAACTTCGTGGCCGGCCGGCACCAGTTGGCCGTGGTCGGTAGCCCGCTTGCGGCGGGTGCGCCTGCCGCAACCCAGGCTCTGGCCGGCGCGGCACTATTTGAGAAAAGATGCACGGGCTGCCATGCGCTGGACCAGGCGAAAGAGGGTCCGCCCTTGCGGGGCGTATTCGGACGCGCCGCGGGCCGGGACCCGCAGTTCCCTTATTCGGATGCGCTGAAGCGATCGCGCGTGACCTGGAACGAGGGGACGCTGGACAAGTGGCTGGCCGATCCGGAAAGCCTGGTTCCGGGAACCGACATGCCGTTCCGCCTAAGTAACGCCGCCGAGCGCGCGGACATCATCGCGTACCTGAAGGGGCTGCCGGGGAAATGAAGTCTTGGTCATTTCGGCATCCTGCGCCGCAGCTCGTCGAAGAAATTCAGCAGAAACGTCACGTGGGTGATGGGCTTCTGCTCCGTCGTGCCGTCCTTGTACAGAACGACCGCGAAGCGTTTTCCGTCCGGCGCCAGGTCGAAGGTGGGAATGGGAGGCGAACTCAGGTCCAGCAAGCGCTGTTCGGACCACACCCCGGGCTTGCCGGCGACAAAGGAGTCGCCCCGGGTGGTGTACGCGACAACCATCATGCGGAGATCCGGGCCGCGGAAGAACAGCTCATGACCGTTCGGCGACCAGATGGGCTCGCGGCCACCGCCGCTCGAGACCTGCACTCCTCCGCCGGGCCCGAGGAACGGCACCACGTATACCTCGGTGGTGCCCGACTCATTCGAGGAGTACGCCAGCCAGCGGCCATCGGGCGAGAATGACGGGGAAATCTTGATGAATGCCGATCGCAAAAACGTCTCCGGCTTTCCGAGCCGGGGATGATCGCCACCCTCAAACGGCGCGGTCCAGATTTCCGTGCCGCCGCCGGCGAGCGTCTGAAACCCTGCCAGCCGTTTGCCGTCCGGAGAAATTGCGTTCGGGACCATTCTGGCCCTGATATCCGCCAGCCGTTGCGGCTCGCCCGACCGATCCGCGCGGATCGAGTAAATGCCCGGAGCTGCCGCATTCGACGAAGCGAAGATGATGTTCCGGCTGTCGGGAGTCCAGACCGGCGATTCTGTCGGGCCGGACAGGAACGTGAGACGCGACGTAGCTCCCCGCTGCAGGTCTTGTACCCAGATGTCCTGATTCCCCTGAACGTCTTCCGCGGAAAACGCCAGGCGGCTGCCGTCGGGCGAAAATCGCGGGGAGCCGTAGATCCCCGGGACGGGATAGAGTGGCAGCGTCTTGCCCGCACTGTCGAGCCAGAAGATCGACTGCGAGTCCACCTTCCCGGTCAGGCAGACGAAGGTTCCGGTTTGCGAAAAGTCGAACTCTCCACCCCGATCCATCGAGTTGCCGATATCCGCGAGAATAGCCTGCGGGGGGCCGGCCAGCGCCAGCCGGCCGAGATCGAACAGTGCGGCGAACAGCGTGTTCTGGTGGATGAAGACCACGTGCCCGCTGGGCAGATAGCGGGCGAAGAAGCCGCCGCGAAGCGTCTTCCGCTCTCCGTTCCGGAAGGACAGGACCTCGATACTGGGTTCCCGAAAGCCCCCGGCAACGTTGTAGCTGGTGAACAGAACCGCCTGGCTTCCGGGCAGAACCTGGGGCCAACTGTGCCTCAGTTCACCCTTCTCCTGGTGCAACACCGTCGCCGGCGTGGGGGCGCCGCCGGCAGACGGAATTCGCGAGAGACCGCTGGTCAGACCCAGAGTCGCGATAATATTGCCATCGTCTCCCCAGCTACCGCCCAAGTTCACAGACGCGTCGCAAAGTGTGGCGGGGACGCCGCCTTCGGCCGCGATCTTCTTGAGCTTATGATCGGCAAAGAAGGCAATCCACTGGCC
The DNA here is from genome assembly GCA_035638575.1 of Bryobacteraceae bacterium. Taxonomy (GTDB): domain Bacteria; phylum Acidobacteriota; class Terriglobia; order Bryobacterales; family Bryobacteraceae; genus DASQZT01. Next base: position 26,900 of record DASQZT010000299.1, on the reverse strand, counting down.
ATCGGGAGCGAAGAACGGGTCTTCCGCGCCCTCGGTCCCCGCAAGTGTGGTCACTTCGTTCTGATCGAGCCGGCGGACGCCCAGGCGGATCTTCCCGTCGGCGCCGCGGATTGGGAAGACCAGGCGCTGGCCGTCCGGGGACATAGCCAGTCCGCCGCGGTAAGTTTTGCTGGCCATGACGACGTCAGGCCCCAACTCGGCGCTGAGCCGGATCAGCGGCCGGGCGACCGGCGCCGGGACGCGAAACACGATCGTGGCGGCCAGCGCGATGGCGAGTCCGCCCGCCGCGGCCCAAGGCCAGAGCCGCGACTTCTGAGCGGCGATGGGCACCGCCGGCGCCTCGGGCTCCACCGATGCGTCATCGATTTCCATGATCGCGTCGGCGATATCGCGAAGGCGCTTCTTGCGGTCGCGCTGCAAGCATCGCCGCAGAAGCCGGCGGATGGACGCCGGTGTGCTCGCGGGCAGTGCCCTCCAATCCGGGTCCGTCTTCAGCACTCCGGCCAGTGTGTCCGAGACCGTCTCGCCGCCGAACAACTGCCGCCCCGAGAGCATCTCGTACAGCACCACGCCGAACGACCAGATGTCGGCGCGCTTGTCGGCCGCCGTGCCGCGCGCCTGCTCCGGGCTCATGTAGGCTGCGGTGCCAACGATCACGCCCGCGCGGGTGGCCGAAAGCGTGAGCGTGGGAGAACTGCGCGGGTCGGCGCCGGTCTCCGGGTCCAGAGCTTTGGCCAGACCGAAATCCAGCACCTTGACCTGCCCGCTTCCCGTGAGTTTCACGTTGGCGGGCTTCAGGTCGCGATGGACGATGCCCTTCTCGTGCGCGGCTTCCAGCGCCTCGGCGATCTGGCGGGACATGGCCAGCGCTTCTTCCATCTCGATCGGACCGGCGGCCATGCGGTCGGCCAACGTAGGACCGTCTACAAACTCCATGACGAGGTAGTCCGGGCCTACGTCGTAAAGGGTGCAGATGTGGGGATGATTGAGGGCTGCTACGGCCCGCGCTTCGCGCTCGAAGCGCTCGGTGAACTGGGCGGCGGAGATTTTGACGGCGACGATGCGGTCCAGGCGGGTGTCGCGGGCCTTATAGACCTCGCCCATGCCACCGGCGCCCAGAGGCTCGAGGATCTCGTATGGGCCGAGTTTCGCGCCGCGATCCAGGATCGTAACCGCATCCCCTTCCGTCCCCTCCTGTCGTGCGGCCAAGGATAGGACCGATGATGCGATTGTACTGCGGATAGTCTGGTTATGGGCGAACCAGGCGGCCGGCGAACAGAATCAGGCCGCTGCGGCTGTCGCGGATCAGGAAGACGAAGGGGTGGTCGGCGCGGAAGACCGCGGGCTTGGGGCGCTGCACCATGGCAACCATGGCCACCATGGTGCCGGTGGCGGCCGCGGCTTCGGTTCCGATCTCGTCAACCTCCACGAACGCTTTGTGGACCACGGCCGACAGGCACAGGTCCCGGCGGTCGTCGATTCCCGAGAAGTCCGCGGACGGGCTGAACGCTTCGGCCATGCCCATCTCGGAGAGCGGTTTCCGCAGGGCCAGGTCGGATTCGGCGCGGAACTTGGGGACGTAGACTTCCACCGGGCGGGTCTCCAGCGGCTGCAACCAGGCGGCGACGTTTTCGGGGGTGAGCGATCGCTCCAGGCCTTCGAGGCCGATCTGCTGCGGCGGCAGGAGGATGTCGAAGGCCAGCGGCGTGCCGCCGTAACGCATTTCCAGGATCTGGACGGCGGGCGTTTCGCGGTATCCGAAAGTGGCGGTCTGGTTCATGAGCGGGGCCTGAACCGAGCCGCCCCCATCCAGCTTGAAGGCATCGGGATGCGTGTTGGCGGGGCGGAAGGCGGATTCCCACTTGCCCAGAAAATAGATGGCGCTGGTGAGGACCATGCGGGTATCGGGGGTGAGGGAGTCCGGTCCGAACAGGTTCTGGATGCGGTTGCGGGTGTGCTCTTCCGTCCAGCCGTTGATCTGGCGGCGGGCCGCTTCGCCGGCGCCGCGGAAATCGACCGGGGTGAACGGCGCGCGGAAGATGTCTTCCATGGTCCTGCGGAATTCAGGCAACAAGGGGAGGCCGGCCTGGACCCAGAGATTGTTGGCCGTGAGCAACTGGTTGCCGCCTGCGTTCCCAGCCTTCGCCAGCTCCTCGCCGAGGGCGGCCAGGCCGGTGTTGTAGGCGGCGTCCGGATACACCTGCTGGAGCGCTTTGGCCATTCCGGCCGCGGTATCGCCGCGCGCGCCAGCCAGTGCCATGGACAACGAGCTGGCGATGTTGAAGGGCGAAAATATCAAGTTGCCTTGGCCGCGGGCGAGCTTCTGGTAGGACGCCACGGCAAAGCGATTCATGCCGGCGACCACCGCCGTTTCGCCGGAGCCCAGCGCGGCGGAGGACAGCAGGGCCAGCAGGAAGCGGGACACGTTTTTCGTGGGCATAAGATTCCCCGCTACCAGAATGCCGCCAGACGGGGGGTCCTTTCAAGGAAAACAGTACGGTGGGGAATATAGGTATCGCCGAAGAGCAGACCGGGGCGTGGGAGCCGGAGTGGAGACTGGCATCCTTGCGGCGGGTGGCGGGAAACGGTGGACCCGGCCACCCGGGTTACCCTTGAATAGAGCAATCCACATGTTTCCCTTTTCGGACTACTGTGCGAAGGTGCAGGAACACCTGGAGAATGCCTGCGGAATCCGCGTCGTGACCCGGGACATCCCGGACCCGCTGACCGGCGACCTGAACGGCGCGGAGATCCACATCGATTACGCGGTGACTCCGGAACAGCGCCTGTTCCTTCTGGCGCACCTGTTCGGGCACACGGTGCAGTGGAACGTGGATCCGCGGGCGTTCGAGCTGGGCCGTCCGCAGCGGCCCCCGGTCGGCGCGGACCTGCTGCCGGCGATCATCGAATACGAGCGGGAGGCGGCCGGCTACGCGCTGGGCATGCTGCACGAGATCGGGATCACCGGCCTGGATCAGTGGTTGAGCGATTATACGGCCTGCGATATGGCGTACCTGCTGCACTACTATCGCACCGGGGAGAAGAGAGAATTCCGCAGCTTCTGGAAGAACAAGGTGGCGTGCGTAACACCACGGCCGGTTCCGCCGTTCACGCCGGTCCGGCGAGTCTTCCGCCAGGACGGCGTAGTGATTTGACGGCTCCCGATGTGATAACCTCCTCTAGGCCGCCGTAAGGCCGGAGGGTTTATGGGTAACCAGACGTGCTTCGTGGTAATGGGTTTCGGAACCAAGATGGATTTCACCAAAGGAAAGGCGTTCGATCTCGATAAGACGTACCGTAACATCATCAAGCCGGCGGCCAAGGCGGCCGGCCTGGAATGCGTGCGGGCGGACGAAATCCCGCATTCCGGCAACATCAATGTGCCCATGTTCGCACAGTTGCTGGAGGCGAGAGTAGTGGTGGCGGACGTCTCCACTTACAACTGCAACGCGTTTTATGAGTTGGGCGTGCGCCATGCCCTGAAGCCGCACACCACGATCATCATCTCCGAGGACGGCATGACCTTTCCGTTCGACGTAGCTCAAATCGCCGTCCGCAAATACCATCACCTCGGTGAGGGGATCGACTCCGAGGAAGTCGACCGCATGAGAGATGCTCTGTCGGCAGCCATGAAGATCATCGCCGACCAGGAGGTGGACGACAGCCCGGTCTACACGTTCATCCAGGACCTCAACCCTCCCAAGGTGGGCAAGGCCGAGCCGGCGGCCGTGGGGGGTGGGGCAATCTCGTTCGCCGCCCCGGCGGTTGCGGGGAGTGGCGCTGTCTCGTTCGCCGCTCCGGACCCGCCCGAGGATGTGCCCGCGCCAGCGCCGGCGAACAATCCGACCGTGAGCGTTCTGATGCAGCAGGCGGAAGCCGCCATGGACAAGGACAATTTCATCGTGGCCAAAGCGCTGTTCGGCCAGGTGCACGAGATGATGCCGAACGAAGCCCACGTGGTGCACCGGCTGGCGCTGGCGACATACAAGTCCAAGATCCCCACCGAGACGGAGGCGCTCGTAGAGGCGAACAAGCTGCTGGAAGGGCTCAAGCCCGAGGAATCCACCGACACCGAGACGCTCGGCCTGATGCAGGCGGTGCACAAGCGGATGTGGAACATCACCAAGGACCGGGCCGATCTGGACAAGGCGATCTGGGCCAGCGAGAAGGGCTTCTATCTCAAGAACGACTACTACAACGGCATCAACCTGGCATTCCTGTGCAATGTTCGGGCCTCGGTTTCCGAAGGCGCGGAAGCCATTGCGGATTCCGTGATTGCGCAGCGCACGCGCCGGCGCGTAATCGACATCTGCCAGGGATCGCTGGGCGAGGACGCTGCCAAGCGGCTGGGCCCCGACGGGACGTACTGGGTGTTGGCCACGCTGGCCGAAGCGTGGGTCGGGTTGGGGGAGGAGGCCAAAGGTGCGGAATACATGCAACAGGCCCTGGCGTTGAAGCGGCCCCAGTGGATGGTGGACAGCGCCCAGGACCAGTTGAAGAAGCTGCGCAATCTGCTGGCGGATTCGCGCCTGAAAGAGAAGGGCTGACGCGCGCGGCCCGGAACGGGAAGCCACAAGCGCCAGGCAACCCGGAAGGAGCCCGAGGTGCTGGTCGCGGTGACCTGGCCCACGCCGGAATTCGTGGCGGGTCGCGGACTCCAGGCGGTTCAGGCTTTCCGGCGTTTGAAGCGGAGGGTCATCTCCAGGTCTTGTTTCGCGGCTTCGTAGTTCCCGCCGGTTCGCTTGGCAAGCGCCACGGCACGGCGTTGAAAGAACCCGGCGGCGTCGAGCTCGCGCTCGAAAAAGAGGATGCTGCCGAGCCCGTTGACCGCGCTCGGGTCGGAGGGGTTGACGCACAGGGTTTCAAAGAAGTAGCGCTCGCCGCGGCCCAGCAGCGCGTCCTCAGGGGCGCGGCCGGCCTGGATGGCATCCCAGTGCTTGAACATGTAGTCGTTCTTGCACTGGTAGCCGGACAGGTTGAGGACCTCGGGGTGCAGCGGCGCAATCTTTCTCACGCTCTTCAAGGCGCTGCCGACGGAAGTGTTGGCCTTGGCAGCCGCCGCGAAGTCCTTGGTGATGGCTTCCAGCACTCCGGATTGCAGGAGGGCCACGCTGTCGATCATGGAGCGCACCACCGGAGTCTCGCCGGCCAGCAGGGCAGCGGCTTGGTTGGCGGCGCCGGGTGCCGCCCGCACGGAGCGGCATAACTTCTCTGCAAGCTGGGTCTTATCGCGCCGGCGATCGAGATACGCGGCGTTGCCCAGGAACTGTGGCAAAGGCGTGGCATCCAGTACGCACGGAATGATGAACCGGCGGAGGTGAAAGGCGGTGAACATCTCGGCCATGACCCAGCGCGACTGGAACGCCGCTTCGGACCACAGGAGCACCAGGACGCGGCTGTCGCGGATGGCCGACTGGAGTTCCTTGCGGAGCAGGCCGCCGAAGGCGAGGCTGGACTGGTCGATCCAGGCCGTGAGCCCGCCGGCCTCCAGGGATTTGACGAGCCGCGCGGCGAATTTCGAGTCTTTGGAAGCGTGGCTGAAGAATGCGTCGAAGCGGGAATTCATGGCGGCAGCCCTTTAGAGACTATACCCGCTCCTCGCCGGCCGCGCGACGGTATAGTTTAATGAACCGGAATGGAGATACGAATCCTCACCGCCAATGACGCGAGCGAATTCCGGCAATTGCGGCTGGAAGCCCTGGAGCGGGACGCCGAAGCGTTCGGCTCATCGGCGGAAGAACACCGGGCGCTCGGCAGGGATGAAATCAAAGCGCGCCTGGCTCCCGACTTGGCGGATCATTTCGTGATGGGCGCCTTCGCGGACGGGCAACTGGCCGGCACGGCAGGTTTCTTCCGCGAACGGGCGATCAAGGAACGGCACAAGGGACGCATTTGGGGCGTCTATGTGACGCGCGGGATGCGGGGCGGGGGAACCGGCCGGCGCCTCTTGCAGGCACTGCTGGAGCGCGCCGCCGCGATCGAAGGTCTCGAGCAGATCGTGCTCACGGTGAGCACGACTCAAGCCGCCGCGATGAGCTTGTACCGCTCGCTGGGATTCGAATCGTTCGGCTGCGAGCGGAGGTCGCTGAAGATCGGCGACCGGTACTTCGACGAGGAGTACATGGTCCTGCGGCTCGGTAGGGACGAGGTGTGAATGGCCGCACCCTATCGGATCAGCGTGATCTCGCGGAACCACAGCGTGTCCGCGCCGCCGTGGTGCTGGATGGCGATGTAGCCGGAGTCGGGCCGCGGGCCGCGATCCGGCTCGTACTGGCCAACCTTGGGCGGAACCGGCGCCGCGCCGTCGTAGTCGGTTACCAGTTCGCCGTTCAGCTTCACCATGGTGCGGGGCCCTTTCAAGGTGATCTCCAGCGTGTTCCACTCGCCCGCCGGCTTGTAGGGGCGCGCTTTGGCCTGGGTCATGGAGTACAGCACGCCGGTGCAATGGTAATCGTTGCCGGTGTCCTGGATCTGCACCTCGATGCCCTTGTTGATGGCATCGTCCTCGCTCTTCGGCTCATAGGGAATGCGGATGAAGACCCCCGAGTTGGCGCTTGGCGCCCCCACCTTGTAGACCACGCGCAGGGTCGCGTTGCCGATCTTCTCGCGCGTGTACCAGAGGTCGTCTTCCGGGGCGGCGGGGATGCTTACGAGCAGGCCGTCCCGCACGACGAATCCCGGCTGCTGATCGGTCGGCGCGCCCTCGTGCCGCGGAATCCGCGCCCACCCCGTCAGATCCTTGCCATTAAAAAGCTGCTTCTCCGCCGCCCCCAGCGGCGCTCCCAGCAATAGCAAAAGCGTGAGCCACCTGGTCATGTTTTTTCTCCTCGCGAATCCTATAGCGACCAGCCTTGACGGAAGTTCGGCGTGAGCAGCCGGCTGGCATCGGCGTCGTTGCTGAACCGCATGCCCGCGGCGTCCCACTCCAGGTACTTGCCGGTCCTCTGGGCGATCACGCCGAGCAGCGCAATCTCGGTGATCGGCGCGGCGAACTCGAAGTTGCAGTTGGCGGGCGGGCCGCCCTTGCAGGCATCCACCCACTCCATGTAATGACCCTTGGTCCGCGGCAGGGTCTTGGGCGGCGGCTTCAGCGACTTCTCCTGCTCCGCGCTGAGGAACCGGATGCCGCCGGAAAAGTCGGAGTGCAGCGTCCCTTTCTGACCGGCGAACAGGATGCCGTCGGCGCCCAGGCTGCGGTCGGCAGCCATCTCCAGCGGACGCGGCGGCCGCAATCCGCCCTCGTACCAGTGCATACGGACCGGGGGCTGGTTGCCGCGCGCCGGGAAGTCCCAGGTGATGATCGAGGAGTGCGGAAAGGTCTCGGGGTAGACGCCCTTGCGCGAGCGCGCCCACTCGGGGTCGGCCTGCTCGCCGGGCTTCAGCGCCTCTCGCGACACCGTCGTGCCGGCGTGCACGCTGCGCGGCGCGCCCAGGCCGAGCGCCTTGACGATGATGTGGAACGTGTGGCACGCCATGTCGCCCAGGCCGCCGGTGCCGAAATCGTACCAGCCCCGGAAGTTGAACGGGTGATAAAGGGTGTGGAAGGGGCGCTCGGGCGCGGGCCCCAGCCAGATGTCCCAGTCCAGCGTGGGCGGCGGAGAAAGGCTTTCGGCCGGGCGCGCCAGCCCTTGCGGCCACACCGGCCGGTCGGTCCATACGTGGACTTCCCGCACCTTGCCGATGACGCCGGACTTCACCCACTCCTCGGTGGTCACGGCCGGGTCGGTGGAGCAGGACTGCACGCTCATCTGGGTGGCCACGCGCGCCTCGCGCGGCGGCCGAGATCTTTCTGGCCTCATATACCGTCCGGCACATGGGCTTGGCGACGTAGACGCCTTTCTTCAGTGCGATGGCCGCGGCGGCGATCACGGCGTGGCTGTGGTCGGGCGTGCCGATGATGACGGCGTCGATGCCCTTTTCCTTTTCGAGCATCAAGCGGTAATCGCGATAGGTCTTGGCCGCGGGATAGGTCTTGAAAACCGGCGCGGCGAAAGTGTCGTCCACATCGGCGATGGCCACGATGTTCTCGCTCTTGCACCCCTGGACGTAGTTCTGTCCCATGCCGCCGACGCCCACGGCGGCGATGTTCAGCTTGTCGCTGGGGGCGGCGTATCCGGCCCCCAGCACGTGCCGGGGAACGATGGTGAAGGCGGCCGCGGTTGCGGGCAGGAACCTGCGGCGCGTGAGGGCGCTTTTCTCGTCGAGCATGAGGACTCCTTTCCATAACGATAACGTAATGCAATGGGCCGCGATCGGCGCCGTTCCAGCTCACCCATCGTGTCGAAGAGACTCGGCGATGAGGCGTAAGCGATCAGCAGTTCTTGTAGGTGCTGGTGCGGACCGCGTTTGCGCTCGCTCGCGCACGGACCGGCCGGACAGTCTCACGGTTGGCATGTCGCGTGCGGCGCGACATGCGGGCAGGTGGCGGCGGTGCCCCTCGAGTCGCCATCCTCGGCGAGCCAGTCGCTGCTGGAACGGCGCAGGATTTGTATCGAGGCGCACCGTTTTACGAACTTCAGTAAAAGGAGAAATCGAATGCCTCGAAGACGAGCACCCGGCTGGATGGCAGCGGCACTGATCTGCTTTGCGGCGGCGGCTCATGCTCAGTACGTTCAACAGGGCGCCAAGCTGGTGGCGGGCGGCGCGGTGGGTGCGCCCGCTGAAGGTTCGTCCGTGGCGGTGTCCGCGGATGGAAGCACCGCCATTGTGGGCGGGCCCGCCGATAACGACGGCGCGGGCGCCGCGTGGGTGTTCACCGAAACAAACGGTACCTGGATCCAGCAGGGCGGCAAGCTTGTGGGCACTGGCTTTATCGGGGTCGCGGGGCAGGGGCGCTCGGTGGCGTTGTCGGCGGATGGGAATACCGCCGTCGTCGGCGGGCTCAATGACAACACGGGCACCGGCGCGATATGGGTTTTCACGCGCGTGAACGGGATCTGGGTCCAGCAGGGCCCCAAACTCTGGGGCACCGTACTGTCAGGCATCTCACATCAAGGCATTTCTGTGGCCCTGTCCGCGGACGGGAACACGGTGCTGGTGGGCGGCGACCTGGACACCAACGAGACGGGCGCCGCGTGGGTGTTCAACCGCACCAACGGGGTGTGGGGCGAGCCGGGCGACAAACTGGTCGGTCCCGCCGCCGTGGGCACCTCGCACCAAGGCACCGCGGTGGCGCTTTCCGCCGACGGCAATACCGCCATCCTGGGCGGTCCGGGCGATAACTCGGGCGTGGGCGCCATGTGGGTATTCACGCGCTCGGCCCCGGGGGCAGCCTGGCTGCAGCAAGGCAGCAAGTTGTCCGGCAGCGGGGCGACCGTCGGCTCGGGCCTGGGAACTTCGGTGGCGCTGTCGTCGGATGGGAACACCGCGGTGGTGGGCGGTGCCGGCGACAACAACAATGCGGGAGCGGTGTGGGTATTTACGCGCGCCGCCGGCCAGTGGAGCCAGCAGGGCGGCAAACTGGCGGGCAGCGACGTCGTGGCTATGCGGCTCCTGGGCCAGGCTGTCGCAGTCTCCGGAGATGGCAACACGGCACTCGCTGGCGGGCCGGGTGGCTTGATCACCTTATTCGGCAGGAGCCCCTCGGTAGGCGCCACGTGGGTTTTCACGCGCAGCAACGGACTCTGGAACCAGCAGGGTGCGCCCCTGGTGGGATCCGGGACGGCCACCAACGATGCGCTGGAGGGCACCGCCCTGGCGGTCACGGCGGATGGCACCACCGCGTTAGTCGGCGGGCCCGCCGACAACGCCAGCGCCGGCGCTGTCTGGGTTTTTGCCCGCCCGGTTACGCCCATCCCACCGGTGATCGCTACCCAACCGGCGAGCCAGACGATTTCGAGCGGGCAGACCGCGACGCTGAACGTTGTCGCGAGCGGGCCGTCACTCGTCTATCAGTGGTACCAAGGAACGACGGGCAACACCTCCACGCCCGCGGGGACGAATTCCAACAGCTTCACGACGCCTGCGTTGACCGCGACGGCGAGCTACTGGGTGCGCGTGACCAATCCTTTTGGCACTGCCGACAGCAACACCGCGGTCGTGACCGTGAGCCCACCCGCGAACGCGCCGGCGATTTCGCAGGTGTCGAACGCGGCCAGCCAGAGTCCCACGATTGCGCCCAACACTTGGGTGCAGATCCAGGGAACGAACCTCGCGCCGGCGGGGGATACGCGCATCTGGCAGGGCGCCGACTTCGTTGGTAACCAGTTGCCCAAGCAACTCGACGGCGTCAGCGCGACGGTCAACGGAAAGGGCGCTTATGTGTACTACATCAGCCCCACGCAGGTGAACATCCTGACGCCGCCCGATGCCATGCAAGGCCAGGTACTGGTGCAATTGACCAACGGTGCAAACACCAGCGCCGCGTTTGCCGTGATTGCGCAGGTGGAGTCGCCATCTTTCTTTGTGATCGGCGGCGGGCCGTACGTTGCCGCGGAGCACGCCAACGGGAGCTATCTGGGGCCGGCCAGTTTGTATCCAGGTGTGACCACGCCTGCCCAGCCGGGCGAGACCGTGGTGCTTTACGGGAACGGCTTCGGAGTTACGTCAACGCCCGTGGTCAGCGGGTCGACCGTGCAGTCGGGGAGCCTTCCAACCATGCCTGCGATCCGGATCGGCGGCATCCCGGCGGTAGTGCAGTTCGCCGGCCTGGTTGCGCCCGGCGAGTTTCAGATCAACGTAGTGGTGCCACTGGCCGTGCCGGACGGGGACAATACCCTCACGGCGACATACGACGGAGGCAACACGCAGGCGGGTGTTCTTCTGACGGTGCAACATTAGCCCGCGGTATCGTGCTCACTCCGGCACGCCGTAACGTCGCAACAGTTCCACCGAGCGAGGTTCTCCGTTGCGCTCCGCCAGGCGCGCGTGACGCCACGCCGCGGCGCATTCTTCCCGGACGGCGTAGATCTCCGCCAGCGCGGCATGCGCCGCCGCGAAGGCCTCGTCCAGCCGCACGGCTTCGAGCAGGAGGCCCAGGGCCTCGTCCTGCCGGCCCGCAATGCGATAGAGTTGCGCCAGGTGATAATACGGCCGCGGATTGGAGGGCTCGCGCGCGATCCAGGCGTGCTGCTCCTCCATGTGAAGGCGCGTCTCGCGATCCAGCGCGAAATCAATTACCTCTTTGCGCCAGAAGCTCATTTTCCGGAGTTCACCGATGCGCGGCTTCCTGGCCGGCGGCGTAGCGATACAGTTCCAGTCCGAGGGCCCAGCGCGGCTGGAAACCCTTCCAGGTTTGATCGCGGCCGGGCGATTTTACCGGCAGGTCCAGATATTCGCGGCGGCCCTCGTCGCCTTTGAGATAAAGATCCAGGAACGCGGTGATGAAGTGCTGGTTGATGGCCGATATCCGGTCCTTGCGCCAGACCGGCTCGTCGAAGAAAGCTCGAGCGGTGAACTTCCCGAGAGCTTCGGGCGGGGGCGGGTTGCCGCCCACGTTGTGCCGGGCGTTTTCGAAAACCAGCAGGTAGCGCTCGGAGTTCACGGCGCCTTCAAACGCTTTGCGGACGCCCTCCTCGTAGCCGGAGACATCGTCCTGATCGCCATCGATAAACAGCGAAGGGATGCGGATTCCGGCGAGGCCCTGGCTGTCCCAGTTGTTGTTGGGCGGCTGAGCGCCCCACGGAGCGATCGCCACCAGCGCTTTGATATGGTCGCGGCGCCGTCCTGCGAATTGCGGGTTGCCGGAGAGCCACGGTTCGAAATAACCGCCGGGTATGGCCCGGGCGGATGCGCCCTGTCGGCTGTAGCCCGCGCCGGCGGTGGCGAGTGCGCCATAGCCTCCCATGGAGTAGCCCACGATGGCCACGCGGGCGGGGTCGACGAGGCCGTGCAGGAAATCGCGGGCGTCGCGGGAGCGGGCCGAAAGGGTGTCGATGGTGAAGACCTGGTCGGCGGCGCGGTTGAGCAGGGTGCTGACGAATGCGCGCTGCTGGCCGAAAACGGAATCGGTGTGATCGATCGCGGCCACCACGTAGCCCTTGGACGCCAGGTTCTCCGTGAGCCACGTGAGAAACGTGCGGGCGCCCGGGTATCCGTGCGACACCACTACCAGCGGAAAGAGCGGACCGGTGGCCGGAGGCGCGTCGCGCAGGGCCTTCCCAGGCACCAGGAACGTCTTGGGAACGTCGGGCGCCGGTGTCCCGGGCATGGTGCTCTCGTAAAGCACGCGCTCTTCCTGGCCGGGCGGAATGGTGGCGGGGTACCAGATTTCAATGGTCAGCGGGCGGTCGTACAAGGGAGCCTTGCCGGAGTCTTTATCGAAGCGCAGAATATCGGGCTGGCCTGGATTGACGATTTCGAGCGTGCGGACTCCCACGGCCCAACGCCCGCGCGGAGCTAGCTCGGGCGCATCGACGGGCGGGACGCTGTAGGCGGCGGGCACGCCTTGCCAGGCGGCCAGACCGGAGCACAGCAGCACGGGCGCGGCCACGAGGAGTCGCGGAAATCGCATCTCCTCATGTTGCCACGATTCGCGCTACACTCGTGGCTCTCGGCCGGGCAACAGGGCCGGGCAGTCTGGTTTTCGGGAGATTCGACTATGAAAATGTTCGTCCTTTTGGCCGCGGCTGTGGCCGTTGCGGCTCAGCAGCCGGTCCAGCAAACGCCCAAGCAGCCGCCCGCGCGGCCCGCTCCCATCCCGGAGTCGGCCGGCGACGATGTCCGCGGGTACAACGATACTCCCCAGTTACCGGGGCAGAAGTGGAAGGTGCACGACATGGAGCGGCCGCGCGCGACGAAGGTCACGCCCGGGCTGCCGTTGCTGAACGAGGCGCCGCCCTCGGACGCGATCGTTCTGTTTGACGGCAAGGATCTCTCCGAGTGGGTGCAGATGGCCCGCGGAGGGCAGCCGCAGGAGCCCAAGTGGAAGGTCGAGAACGGCTACCTGGAGATCGTCCCGCGCACCGGCCGGCTGGTCACGAAAGAGAAATTCGGCGACTGCCAACTGCACGTCGAGTGGATGATCCCGACGGAGTCGACGGGCTCGGGCCAGGGCCGCGGGAACAGCGGCATTGAACTAATGATGCGCTACGAAGTGCAGGTGCTCGAATCGCATGACAACCTGACGTATGCCGATGGAGCGGCGGGAGCGTTGTATGGCGCATGGCCGCCGCTGGTCAATCCGGCCCGCCCCCAGGGCGAGTGGAATGTGTACGACATCATATTCGAGGCGCCCCGGTTCGAAAGCGGCAAGCTGGCGCGGCCCGCCTATTTCACCGTGCTGTTCAACGGCGTGCTGGTGCACAATCACCAGGAGCAGTTGGGACAAACGATCTGGCGGCAGGTGGCCAAGTACACCCCCCACGCGCCGGAGGAGCCATTGAGCTTGCAGGACCACTCTCAGCCGGTGCGCTTCCGGAACATCTGGATCCGCAGGCTCGCGGGCTACGACCGGCAGGCACGCTGAAGTTTCCCCAGGCGATACTGTAGACATGGACGAGGTGGTGCGCAGAGGGCTCCGGCTCTTCAACGAGGGCGAGTTCTTCGCGTGCCATGAAGTGCTGGAAGAGGCCTGGACGGTGGAGCGCGGGCCGCGGCGGCTATTCCTGCAGGCCATCATCCACGTCGCCGTCGGCCTCTATCACTCCCAACGCTGTAATCCGGAGGGCGCGTGCGGCCAGCTCGGCAAGGCACTGCGCAAGCTCGCCCCTTACCTGCCTTCCTACGAGTGCATCGACACGGCCCGCCTGTATGCGGACACCCTCGCCATCGCCAGGTGTATCGGCGAAGGTTCGCAGGTGTCGGAGTATCCGCGGATCCGTTTTTAGCCGGCGCGGCTGTCAGGTTTTCAGGAACAGGAGAAAGCGCCCAATCGCCACGGGCGGGCCAATCGGGCTGTACATCGCAATCTTCTTTTGATTCTCCACGCAGTCCAGGCACAGCACGGCGCAAGGGCGCGGCGCCTTCGGATCAGCGTAGCGCGCCGAGGGGTTTTCGACCCCCGTGTGCACGAAACGAACGCCTGGCGCCCGCTCCAGCAGCAGGGCTTGAAAGGGGTATTCGAGCTGATTCTCGGAGCTGTCGATTCCCACCACCCGGCAACCCGAGCGGGCCGTCAGATCCACCGACCGCCAGTAGGAGGACTGATTGTTCATGCCGCCGATATCCGCGAAGTATTGCGACTCGCGCGACGTGGCGAAGAGGTTGTTGGGGCCTTTGAGCGGGCGGAGCCAGTTTTCGGTCGCCGGCAGCCGGGCAAGGCTGAACAGAAGCAGGCCAATCGTGATCGCGGCCGCCCGCGGCCTGATCCTCCCCAGGAAGGCGCCGGCGATGGGTGCCGCCACCACCAGCGGCCCCAGGAAGTAGCGGGCGTCCCACGGGTACCACCGCACATAGAAACAAAACAGCAGGAAGCCGAAGACAATGGAGGCCGCATAGATCAGCCAGCGCCGGTCATGACGCCGCAGGGCGAGCCACCCCGCGAACAGGACGGCGGCCGTCAGCAGGAGCAGGTGCCACCGATTATTGGCGTTGGCCTCGTGCCGCGTGTTGACCGGCGGCCGATAGCGGCTCATGCGTAGCGCGTTGACCGGGTCCTGCGGGTCGATACCGAGGCGCCGGTGCACATCCATCACCAGGCGATACACGCCCTGGTTCCACCGCTCGCTGCTGGAGCCGAGCTGGTCGGAAAGATTCAATAGCAGGTTCGATACGGTCGGCTTCCAGCCCAACGGTTCGTTGCGGAACCGGTAGAGTCCATTGCCGAACGGAGAATCGAACCCCAAGGGCGATCCGCTCACTTCGAAGTTGCGAACGTACAGCGGCGCATTCACCAGCAGGATTCCGCAAACGGCCCAGGCAGGCACGAAGCGCCAACGCCGCCATCGGCCCGCGGCCCTGTCGCACAAAAACATGCCCGCCACCAGGGGCGGCGCGAAAAGATACGCCGTCCCCTTGGTAAACACCGCCAGCCCCAGCGATAAGCCCAGAAACAGCGCGTCGCGGCGCACCGCGAAATAGAGGATGCACACCAGCCAGAAAGCCGCCAGGCATTCGTTCTTGGCGCTGGATGCCTGCAGAATCGCGGTGGGCAGCGTGGCGCAAAACAGCGCCGCGAACGCCTGGCTCCGCGAATTCGCTTCCAGCGCGGCCGCGATCGCCGTGACCCCCAGGATGCACGCGGCGAAGCTTGCCCAACTCACCAGGTTGACGAAATGGTCCCCGCCCGACAGCACGTACGTGTGGAACATGAAGTACTCGGCAAGAGGCGGGAAATCGATTTGGTTCAGATAGGGAGTGGGGAAGGGGCCGACGCTCCCCGATTGCGCCCAATAGACGATCCGCGGCAGGTGATAGCCGAGGACATCGTGGCTGTTGGGAGAGCTTAACCAGGCTGTGACGGCCACCAGTCCGGCGATCCAAACGATGCCTGCTGCGATCGATGCCTCCAGTGGCTTGATGGCAAATCCGTGGAGGCGTGGAGGGTGGAGATAAAGGAAAAACAGAACTCCCGTGCCGATAGCCAGCCATGCAGCCGCCAACGGAACGGGACGGAGCAGATGGAACGCGCCGAGCAGTTCGGTAAGCAAGGCCGTAATGGCGCCTGCGAGCACGCACCCGCGCAGCAGAAAATCCCGCAAGGCGCATTATACGCAATCGACGGCCGCGAAACCAGGCTTAACGCGCCTGCCGGACCATTTCCACGAACACCGCCCTGGCCTCCTCCTGGTTCCTGACCTCTCGCGGAAAGGCCACCCGGCGCCCGCGGACCTGTTCGCCGGACGTAAGCCGGAGATGGAATCCCAGGCGGTCGACGGCGGTCATGGAAGCCTCGCCCGCGTCTTCGCCCGCGAACCGGCGCGCGATCAGAAGCAGGGCGTCGCGGTGATCGGCGTTCATGTGGCGGATGATTCCGGGCGCGGATTCCGCCAGGGGATCGGGCGCGGCGTTGGCGTATTCTTCGGCTGCCACCCATCCCATCACGCCGAAGCCGCCGATGAAGTAAACGCCCGCGACCTCCAGCCGGTAATACGCGAAGTCGGTGTAGCTCTGCCAATACCTGGCATTCTCATAGCGCGAGAGATACAGATCGCACACTTCCGCCGCAAGTGCTTCCGTGGCAGTGCCCAGCAGCGTCAGGCGGGCGGCGCCCAGCGGATCGCCGGAGATGTCCGGCTGGGCGATGAGCAGGCTGGCGCGTGCGTCCCCTTGCAGGTTTTGGGTGTGCATGGCCATGCTGCTGATGAAGAAGACGGGGCGGCCGCGATCGTCGGCCGCGTAGGGCATCACCGAGCCGAATGGGAATCCTGGAAACTTTCGCGAATGCGTCGACAGGCTGCCGATCCGGCCCAGCGAAGCGAGTGTGCGCGCGCGCTCGGCGAGCGACGGCTCGGGAACGTCCGAAGCGGGTCCAGGGCCGGAGCCGGCGTGTTGGGTGGACACGATTCCATGGTAGCGAAGGTAGGCGCGCGCCGCGGCCCATAATATATGATAGTGGCCCTTCTCGAGCACCGCGAAGCAGGACTGTACTGCCCGGCGGGCGATTTCTACATCGATCCCTCGGGACCGGTGGACCGGGCGGTCGTCACCCACGCGCACGCCGATCACGTGTGCGCGGGTTGCCGCGGCTACCTGACTTCGCGCGCGGGCTTGCCGCTTCTGCGCGCGCGGCTGGAACCGGAGGCGCCGGTCCAGGCCGCGGGCTACGGCGAGAAGCTGACGATGGGCGGCGTTACGGTTTCGCTGCACCCGGCGGGACACATCCTCGGCTCCGCGCAGGTGCGGCTGGAACACGGTGGTGAAGTCTGGGTGGTCTCCGGCGACTACAAGCTCGCGCCCGACCCGACGTGCCCGCCCTTCGAGCCGCTCGCTTGCCACACCTTCGTGACCGAATCCACGTTCGCCCTCCCGATCTTCCGCTGGCCGGCGCCGGAAGCGGCGATCGATGCGATCCACCGATGGTGGCGCGCCAACCAGGAGGCCGGCAAAACCAGCCTGCTGTTCGTCCATCCGTTGGGGAAGGCGCAACGCGTGCTGGCATCGCTGAATGCTTCCGTGGGACCGATTCACGCGCACGATGCCATCGAGGAGATGAACAAACTCTACCGGGGGCAGGGAATCGCGCTGCCCGCCACCAGCCCTGCGGAGGACCGTACCAGGAACGGCGCACTCGTTCTGGCGCCGCCCGCGAGCCTCGGCTCGGCGTGGGTCCGCCGCTTCGGCGGCGCGTCCACGGCGATGGCTTCCGGGTGGATGCGCATTCGCGGGACGCGGCGGCGCCGGTCGCTCGATCGCGGCTTCGTCCTCTCGGACCACGCCGATTGGCAGGCGCTGCTGACCGCGATCGACGAAACGCGCGCCGGGACGGTTTGGGTGACGCACGGCTATCGCGCGCCCCTGGTCCGCTGGCTCCACGAGCATGGCCGTCAGGCCCTTGCCGTGGGGGAATCGTGAGGGCCTTCGCCGAGCTGTACGCCGCCTTGGACGAGACCACCAAAACCAGCGGGAAGGTGGCGGCGCTCAAGCGCTACCTGTCCGTTGCACCGCCCGAGGATGCGGCGTGGGCGGTGAGTTTTCTGATCGGCCGGCGTCCCAAGCGGCTGCTCGAATCGCGCAAGCTGGCCGAGTGGGCCATCCAAGAGGCGGGCGTTCCCGACTGGCTGTTCGGCGAGTCGTACCAGGCGGTGGGCGATTTCGCCGAGACCATCGCGCTGCTGCTTCCGGCGGCGGCGGCCTCCACCGATCTGCCGCTGCACTACTGGGTGGAGGAGCGCCTGCTGCCTATGCGCGACGCCGATGACGCGACGCGGCGCGCGTGGCTCGCCGAGGCGTGGCGCGCCATGGACGAAGGCCAGAGGTTCGCGTGGAACAAGCTGATCACCGGCGAATTCCGCGTGGGCGTATCGCAGAGCCTGGTAGTGCGGGCGCTGGCCGAGACCGCGGGACTCTCCACCGAAGTGATGGCGCATCGCCTGATGGGAGACTGGCAGCCCGGGGCGGCTTTCTGGAAGCAACTCCTCGCGCCCGAGACGCGCGATGCCGATGTCAGCCGGCCGTATCCGTTTTGTCTCGCCTACCCGCTCGAGGGCACGGTGGAAGAACTGGGCGCTATCGCCGAGTGGCAGGTGGAGTGGAAGTGGGACGGCATCCGCGCGCAGCTCATCCGGCGCCAGTTTCGCACGTTTCTCTGGTCGCGCGGCGAAGAGCTGATCACCGATCGCTTTCCCGAGCTGGAAGCCCTGGGAGCCCTCCTGCCGGAGGGGACCGTGATCGATGGCGAAGTGCTGCCCTGGAAGGACGGCGCCCCGCTCCCGTTTGCGCAGATGCAGAGGCGCATCGGCCGCAAGCAACTGGGCCCTCGCATTCTCTCCGAAGTGCCCGTGGTGCTGGTGGCGTACGACCTGCTCGAGCGCCACGGCGAAGACGTCCGCGAGCGCCCGCTCGAATGGCGGTGCGCGGAACTGGAAGCCCTCGCGCCCCAGGGCAGCGCACTGGTGCTCTCGCCGGTGGTGACGGCGGAATCCTGGGACGCGCTCAAGCAGCTCCGCCAGGAATCGCGCGAGCGCAAAGTGGAGGGCTTCATGCTGAAACGGCACGGCTCGCCGTACCGCGTGGGCCGCCGCCGCGGCGACTGGTGGAAGTGGAAGATCGATCCTTACTCCGTGGACGCAGTCTTGATCTACGCGCAGCCGGGCAGCGGCCGCCGCGCCAGCCTGTTCACGGATTACACCTTCGGCATCTGGGACTCGGACAAACTGGTGCCCTTCGCCAAGGCCTACTCCGGGCTGAGCGACGAGGAGATCCGCGAGGTGGATGCGTTTGTCCGCCGCAACACCATCGAGAAATTTGGGCCGGTTCACGCGGTGAAGCCGGAGCTGGTGTTCGAGCTGGCCTTCGAGGGGATCCAGCGGTCCGCGCGCCACCGTTCGGGGATCGCGGTGCGGTTTCCGCGCATGGCCCGGTGGCGGCATGATAAAAAGGCGGAAGAGGCCGATTCCATTGAGACCATTCAGGCGTTGTTGGGGAAGTAAGGCCGCGGCAGGCGCGAAAGCCTGCGCCACATTGTTGATTGTGGCTTCCTGGGGCTTCGCCGCCGTTCCCGAGCATCCATTGGCGACGCTGCGCAAGCAGCACCCGCGGCTGATCGCCACCGATGACGATTTCAAGCGGCTGCAATCGCTCGTGCTTTCCGACGCCTTCGCGCACAGCCTGTGGAATAAGTTCAAGGGACAGGCCGACGCCATGCTGACGGCGCCTCCCGTGGTGCATCGCCTGATCGGCCCGCGCCTGCTCGATCAGAGCCGCCTGTGCCTCGACCGCGTGTACACGCTGGCCCTGGCGTATCGCCTCAGCGGCGAGACCAAATACCGCGAGCGCGCCCTTCAGGAACTGCGCGCCGCCGCGGCGTTCCCCGATTGGAACCCGTCGCACTTCCTGGATGTCGCCGAGATGACCCACGCGTTCGCCATCGGCTACGACTGGCTCTACCACGACCTGAGCGACGGCGACCGCGCGCTGCTGCGCCGCGCCATCGTCGAGAAGGGCCTCGACCAGGCCATTCCCATCTACAAGGAGCACCGCTGGTGGACCACCCTGACCCACAACTGGAACCAGGTGTGCAACGGTGGCATGGCGCTCGGCGCCCTGGCCATTGCCGACGAAGATGCGGAGCGCGCCGGTTACATCGTGGGCCAATCGGTGGAGTCGATCCGGCTCGCCATGGCTTCTTACGCGCCGGAGGGCGGGTGGGCCGAGGGCCCCGGATACTGGCAATACGCCACCTCGTACAACGTGTATTACCTGGCCGCCCTGGAGACGGCGCTGGGCACGGACTTCGGCCTTTCGGCCATGCCGGGGTTTGCGCACGCGGGCGATTTCCGCATCTACTTTCAGGGGCCGGTCGGCACGTTCAACTACGCCGACGCGAGTTCTGGTTTTGGCAACGCACCCGAAATGTTCTGGCTGGCGCGCAAGTTCAAGCAGCCCGTGTACGCCTGGGACGAGCTGCGCCATCTGCGGGCCGGAGGCGCTCCTCACGCGCTGGACCTGCTCTGGTACCAGGCGGCCAACTCTAGCCCCAAGCAGGCCAACTGGCCGCTGGCGCGCAGGTTCGCCGGCGTCGACGTGGCTTTTCTGCGCACCGATTGGGAAAGCCCTTCGGCCCTGTGGGTGGCGATCAAAGGCGGCGACAACAAGGCCAACCATAGCCATCTCGACCTGGGCAGTTTCGTCCTCGACACGGGCGGCGCGCGCATGGCCATGGATCTCGGCGCCGACGACTACAACCTGCCGGATTATTTCGGAGCCAAACGCTTCTCCTATTACCGGCTGCGTACCGAATCGCACAATACCGTGCTGATCGACGGGGAAAACCAGGATCCCAAAGCCGTCGCGCCTATGACCCTGAAGGACGGCGTGTTCACCATCGATCTATCGGGGGCTTACCCGGGCAAGGTGAGCCGCTTCGTGCGTTCGGTGAGCATGGGTGGAGAAAATCACACGGTCACCCTGCGGGACGAAATCGAGGCGCCGCAGCCCGTGGAGGCGCTGTGGGGCATGGTCACCGACGCCATGATCACCTATGGCCGCAATTCCGCCAGCCTGCAAAAGGGCGCCGCCGCCATGGAGATCCGGATTGTATCCCCCGAGGATGCGGTTTTCGACGTGGTTTCCACCAATACAGCGCTGCCGCAGAATCCGAATTTAGGGACCAAGAAGCTGGTCGTTCGTCTATCCGGGAAAGTGACCAAAACGCGGATCGAGGTAACGATGCGGTAGCGGTGTGCCCGGCGTTGGTGGCGTCGCGGGCAGTCGCACTCCCCGCCGCGTGAATCGAGGATACAGGAATGGCGAAGGTTCTGATTGCCGGAGGAGGGCTCGCCGGATTGGCCGCGGCGGCGGCGTTGGGCGGCGCCGGTTTCGACGTGGAGCTGTTCGAAGCGCGGCCCTTTCTGGGGGGACGCGCCACTTCGTACCCGGTTCCCTGCGCCGACGGGGAAGAGCCCGAGATCATCGACAACTGCCAGCACATCCTGCTGCGCTGCTGCGTCAACCTGCTGGATTTTTACCAGCGCCTGGGCGTGCGCGACCGCATCCGTTTTTACCGCGAGTTTTACTTTCTGGAGCCGGGCGGGCGCATCTCCGTGCTGCGCCGCGGAAAACTGCCGGCGCCGTTTCACTTCACCGCCGCCTTTCTCCAGATGCACTGCCTCAGCCGCGCGGACAAGATGGCCATCGCCCGCGCCCTGGTGGCGCTGCGGCGCGAGCGCACCCGGCGCAAGGACCTGGACCGCATCAGCATGCTCGACTGGCTGCTGCAAAAACGCCAGACGCCGCACGCCATCGACCGCTTCTGGCGGCAGATCCTGGTGAGCGCGGTGAACGAAGACCTCGACCGCATGGCGGCCATTCACGGCTTCCAGGTCTTCTGGCTGGGCTTCATGGCGAGGGTCGATTCCTATGAAATGGGCGTGCCCTCCATTCCGCTGGCGCAACTCTACGCGGCCGAAGCCTGGGCGCGTTTCCCGAGCGTGCGCATCCATCTCCGTTGTCCCGTGGAACGGATCGAGGAGGGCGGGTTCGAGGTGGGCGGGCAGCTCCAGACCGCCGATCACTATGTCTGCGCGCTGCCGTTCGAGCGGCTCGAGGCCGCCGGGCTGGAGGCGCCCAAGCTCGAGCATTCCCCCATCACCGGAGTTCACTTGTGGTTCGACCGTGAGGTCACCACTCTGCCGCACGCCAGCCTGCTCGACCGCACCATGCAGTGGATGTTCAACAAGGACTCGGGGCGATACCTGCAACTGGTGGTGAGCGCGTCGCGCGATCTGACCAATCTCTCGCGCAACGAGATCGTCGAAATCGCGGTGGGCGATTTGCGGCTGTACTTTCCCCGCGTGCGCGAGGCCAACCTGGTGAAGGCCCACGTGGTCAAGGAGCAGCGCGCCACGTTTTCCGCGGCGCCGGAGACCGAGTCGCTGCGGCCTACGCCGGAATCGGGGCTGCCCAAAGCTTTTCTGGCGGGCGATTGGACGCGCACGGGATGGCCCGCCACCATGGAGGGCGCGGTGCGGAGCGGCTACCTGGCCGCGGAAGCCGTCGCCCAGGCGGCCGGCAAGCCGTCTCGGTTTCTGCTGCCCGATCTCAGTTGACGCCGGATTTCTTCACCAGCCGGATCTCGAACAGCTTGGGCCAACGTTTGCCGGTGACGAACAGGCGGTCGCCCGCCGCGTCGTAGGCGATGCCGTTGAGGACGTCGGTGGCGTCCGGGCCTTCCACGCGGTCCGACGGCGTCAGCAGGCCGGTGAGGTTGATCCAGCCCACGACTTTGCCGCTCGCCGGATCGATTCGCGCGATGCGCTCGGTCTGCCACACGTTGGCGTAGACCTCGCCCTTCACCCACTCCAGCTCGTTCAGGTCCTGGACGGCCTGGCCCTGGTCGGTAACCGTGATGCGGCCGATTTCCTTCAGCGATTCGGGGTCCCAGAAGCGGAGCTGCGGCGAGCCGTCGCTCATGATGATGCGCTTGCCGTCCTGCGTGAGGCCCCATCCTTCGCCCGGGTATTTGAATTCGCTGCGCGGCGTGAAGGTAGCCATGTCGTAGATGAAGCCGACTTCGGTTTTCCAGGTGATTTCGAGGAGCCGGTCTTTCCAGTTGATGATGCCCTCGCCGAAATACTGTTCCGACACTTCGCGCCTCTGGACCACCTCGCCGGTTTCGAGCTTCACCTTGCGGATGGACGACCGGCCTTCCAGCCCCGTGCCTTCGTACAGATAGCCGTCGAGATAGAAAAGGCCCTGGGTGAAGGCGAGGCGATCGTGCGGATACGTGTGCACGATCTGGTAGCCGTATTCGGGAGGGCCTTCGGCCTGAGTGGCCGGTCCGCAGGCGCAGGCCGCCAGGGCGACCGCGACGATGACGATGCGCATATGAATCAAAAATAGCACCGAAGGGGGAACCGGAAGGAACGGGAAAAACTTCCGCCTCCCCGGCTGCTACTTGTGGCTGGTCTGGTAGTGTTCTTTCAGCACATCTTCGCCCCAGTCGCCGTTGAAGTCGCGCCACACCGAGTGGATGTGGTTGGCGCCGTTTTGCGTGTTGTCGTATTCGATCAGGAACGCAGCGGTCTGGATGCGGTAGTAGTGTGGGTCGCCGCGGTTCAAGCCGCCTGCCCAGGCGAAGAAGATGTCCTTGCCGGCCTTGTGGATCTGGTCTTCGCGCGCGGAAGCGAGTTGCTCCGGCACGTTGTGGGCGTACTCTTCGAGCAGCGCCGTCAGCTTGTCGAACTGTTTCGGATTCATCTTGGACGCGTTCAGGCCCGACGGCTGCCCGCTCAAAGCGGCCTTGCGGCTGGCGGTCGTGAGGATGTCGCCGTACGCTTTGGGATCCACGATCGCGACCTTTTTCTGCGTGGCGTCGAGCGATGCGACCACCTCGCGCCCGAGGTCTTCCTCCGCGGCCAGCACCCGCAATCCCGCGCGCGGGCCTTCCCGCACCTCGGCCGGATTGTCGCCGAAGAAGCTGGGGGCGTCCACCGCGCGGCCGTTCACCACGGTGTAGTTCTGGCTGAGATGGTGGCCCTCCACGCGATATCCCCAGACGCCGGTATCGGATGGCGTGCCGAAAATCGAGAAGTAGTACTTCTCGGGGTTGCGCCTCTCGCCGCTGTCCTTCTCCATGATGCGCAGCACGTCTTCGAGGCTCATGATGGTCATGGCCTTGACGAAGCCGGTCTGGCTCAGGCCGGCGCTCAGCAGCGCGGTCGCCAGGCGCTGCTGGTAGGCCGACATCTCGCGCAGCGGCAGTCCCTTGCGCTCCTGTGGAACGTAGGCCCAGTTCATGCGCTCCGCGTCCTCAAACCCGATGGTGGCCTTGGCTCGCTGCTCCGGGGTCAGCGCGGCCAGGAATCGGTTGGCGGTTTCGGTCATCAACGATGCCGAATTGGTCCGGTAATATGCTGAGGTCAGCAAAATCGCGCCCATGGCGATGGCGCCCAGGCGCAAAAAGATCGCGTTCATGCTCAGGTCCCCTCCCGCTCGGGACATGATATCAGAAGTGAGGAGCCGGAAGCGTCCCGCGGCGGATCGGCCGCCCCTCGCTCACGCCGAGGCAACCTTGAATTGGACCAGCTTCCGGGTGTTCAGATCCACCGTCACCGAGTCGTCCGGCGTCTTTGCCGCCGCTCCGTCCGCCGCCGGGTGGTACTCGATTCGAAGTTGCTGCGCGTTCACGATCACGCGCAGATAGCCGTAATCTTTGTCGTCGTAGTTCTCGAACGTGACCCCGGCGAGGTTCGGAACCGCGGCCGGCACGCGCAGCGCCGGACTGCCCGCGTTCACGAGCGGCGTCAATCCGTGGCCGCCGTTGCCCGAAATAACGTAGGGAATCTCCATGGCGCCGGTGGTCCGCGTGTAGCGCTGATAGCTGTGCGCGTGGCCTGAGAGCACGGCGTGCGGCCACACGCCCGTGGTCTTCGAGATCGCGTCCATCTCCTGCAGCATGATGGTGCTGCTGCCATGCTTGCCGGTCGTATAGGGCGGATGGTGCACCGCGATAATCACCGCGCCGGCGAACTTCTCGGCGGCAACGCGCGCGAGCGCGGCTTTGAGAAACGCGAGCTGAACGTCGGTCAGATCCTTGTATGTCCCGCCCTGGCTGGAAATCACGCCGGGATCCTCCAGCCGATTGCTGTACAGCGCGAGAATGCGGACGAACGGGGCCTCCAGCGTATAATACACGCCCGGCTGGATCATGGCCGTGCGGTCCAGTCCGCCGGACTCGGCCGTTTGATCGGGCGCGGTGGCGCAGAAGTTCCGCAGATACGCCTGGAGCGTGGGGGTTGTGCTCCCCGGCGCTACCATCCCGTCGTGGTTCCCGGGGATGGCGATGACTGGCCGTGGATAGTTCCGGTAGGGCTCGTAGAACTGATCGTAATAATATTGAGCTTCGCCGAAGCTGTAAACCACGTCGCCCAGATGGAGCAGGAATGCCGGCACTTGAGCCGGGTCTTGTTCCTGGAAATCGGCGACCATCTTATCCGTGACCGCGTTCTGCGGCAGGACCGAGCGCGTGTTGCCGGTGTCGCCTGCCGCGTGAAACACGATCTGCTTGTTCTGCGTGATGCCGTTGATCGTCGCCGTTCCTTCCTTTCCAAACACGTCCGCCAGCTTCAGAACGGGTTCCGTGCCGCCTCGCGACGCCGGAAAGGGCAGCGGCTTCAGGGTCCCCGCCTCCTTGTCGAGAATTTTGTAGGCCGCCGTGTCGGACGCGTGCGCGACCTTGAAGCTGTGCGGGTCGGCAGTCGGCGTCGGTTGCCCGAAATGAGGCTCGCCGCTGGAGGACGGCGGCGGAGTTGGTCCGCTCGGGGTCCTGCCGTTTTTCTTCTTGGGTGGTTCGGTGGGCTGCTTGGCCATGTCAATCCTTCATATCCCGCGCCGGATTATCCCCGCAGATGGGGCTTCATGTACTCGTTCCAGGCATCGCGGACGGCCTGCTTGGTAGCTTCGTCCAGCGGACCCGCGCCTCGCCCGCCGCCGCGTCCGCCGCGTCCTCCTCCACCGCCCGCATCGCCCCCGCCCATCCCCGGGGTGGGGCGCGACTTGGTGTCCTCCTTGAAGATTCCGCGCATCGCCATCAGGTAGCCCGAAGCTCCCACGATGGTGTTGAAGGCCTGCAGCCGGCCGAACATGTCGAAGGCTTCGCGGTGCTTGCCGGCGTGCCACAGGTCGAACGCCGCGGCGTAAAAATCGGAGAGCACCGTGGTGGGGCAGTGCCCCGAGAAGCCCAGCCGCATCTCGTCGATCATGGTGCGCACGCCGTTGCCCGAGAACACCGCCAGCTTGTCGTTGGTCCTCTCGCGGATCTGCGTGACGCGCGCCAGCGGGTTGCCCGCCTCGTCCTTCACGCACTTCATGTTGGGAATCTGTTTGAACATTTCGACGATGAGGTCCACGCTCATGTTGCCCTGGCTCTGCACGATGAGCGGCAGTTCGGTCGCGCCGCCGATGGTCTTGTAGTACTCGATCATGCCCTTGTCGTCGGCCTTTTCCGGCGGCAGCGAGATGATCGCGTCGGCGCCGTTCTTGGCCGCGTGTTTGGCGTACATGACCGGCTTGTCGACGTCGCTGCCCTGGGTCTGCACGCCGATCACGATGGAGGTCTTGCCGCCCTTGGCGGCCGCCAGGATCGCCTCCGCGCCGTCCAGGCGTTCCTGCTCGGAGAGACTGGTCCACCCGCTGGCGATCTGCGGCCAGGCGAAGCCGTGCACCTTGTAGCGGTTGCAGAACTTCGTTTCCGCCTGAAGGCAGTCGAGGTCCAGCTTGTCGGATGGAGTAAACGGCGTCTGCCCGATTGGGAAAACACCGCGCATCGGTTTTGTTTCGGCGGATTCGCCGCGGTTCGATAGCGCCAGGCTTAACGCGCCGCCTCCCAGGGTCTGCAGGAATGCCCTCCTGCCAGAGCCCGCCAACTCGGTCTTCATCGGCTTTTCTCCTTTACCTTTTATACCGCGCCGGACCCTAAAGGGTACCCCGGGCGCGCCTGCCTCACGGATTCCCGGCCAGCGCAAACGAGAGGATATTGGCTCCCGAAGCGATGGCCACGTACTGGCGCCCGTTTACGGTGTAAGTCATGGGCGACGCCTTGGGGGACTGGCCGGTCGCGAAATGCCAGAGCGTGCGCCCCGTCTTGGCATCCACCGCGGCGAAATCGCCGGTCGACTCGCTGTAGAACACCAGGCCGCCGGAGGTCGACAGCACGCCGCCGTAATTCGGCCCCGGCACCTTCTGCTCCACCTCCCAAGCCACCTTGCCGGTATTGATGTCCAGAGCGCGCAGATAGCGCCTGGGTGGATCGCCGTTGGGGTCGTTGAACATGCCGCCACCGCCGCCTCCTCCTCCGCCGCGCCCTCCTCCACCACCGCCACCGCCGCGCCCCGCACCGCCACCGGCGCGCCCGCCGCCGCCCC
>DASQZT010000298.1:0-2088 GCA_035638575.1 Bryobacteraceae bacterium | reverse complement strand
TCTCCAGTTGCCCTCGCGGCCGATGGCCAGCCCCTTATCGGTCGGGACCATGACCGATCCGTCCCGGCCCGCGGTCAAGGCGCCCCAAAAGGTGCTGGATGCGATATCCGGTTTTTCCTGGACCAACCGCGCCGCGCCGGGCGGCTTGCGGTACAGCTTGCTGGGGCTGCGGATCCACACCGAACCGTCCGGCGTTACAGCGATGGCGTCCCAGGCGTCGTCCGGCAATCCTTCCGCCGGCCCGAACATCGAAACGCGCCCGTGGTCCTCGACGCACAGCCGGCGCCCGCAGCCAAACCAGAGCTGCGAGCCGTTGCGCGCGATTCCGCGCATGGGCGTGCCGGCAAGTTCCGGCCCCAAAGGATAGGGATGCGCGGAGAAGGAACCGTCGCCGTCCGGCGCCGCCTCGTACAGGCCGGAAAGAGTCGCCACCACCACGCGGCCCTGCGCGTCATTGGCCATCCGCTGGGTGCCCGACAACATGCCGCTCAGCCCGGCGACGGGGTGGAAGCGCTGCCCGTCGAAACGGAAAATCCGCCCGCAGGTGTTGGCCCAGAGCGCGCCATCCGCCGCCACGTGCAAGGCATGGACTTCGGTGGCGCAGGGCAACCCTTCGGCGGCGGCCATCAGGCGAAAGCGGGCGCCGTCATAGCGGTACAATCCGCCTTCCGATCCGGCCCAGATGTAACCGGCTCCGTCCTGCGCCAAGGACAGGATGGTCATGTTCTGAAGCCCATCGGCATCCCCGTAGTGGCGGAAACTGTACTGCTGGGCGACACCGGAGCCATTGCACGCCAGGATTAGCGCGGCACACGCACCGAGGCTAGGGCGAATTCCCACATACTACATATCGGCCCGGACCGCGAAACGCCCAGGAGCAGGCGTCACTCCTCGCGCAGTGCCCTCACCGGGTCCACGCGTGCCGCGCGCCGGGCCGGCCAGAAGCTCGCGAACAGCCCCGCCGCCAGGAGCAGCATCGTGACACCGGCGAACGAATACGGATCGAACGTGGAGACGTTCCGGACCAGCCCGGCCAGCACCTTCACCGACGCCAGGCTCCCCACAAGCCCCACCACGATGCCCGCCACCACCAGCCTGGCGCCCAGCCCGAGCATCATGCCGGTCACCTGCCGGAACCCCGCGCCGAGGGCAATGCGGATGCCGATCTCGCGCGTCTGCTGGGCCACGGCTTGCGAGATCACGCCGTAAATCCCGAACAGTGCCAGCACCAGCCCCAGCGCCGCGAACACGGCGAACAGCAGCAGGTTGAATCGCGGCCGCGCATAGGCGTTCTCGGCCAGCACGGCTTCCATCGGTTTGTCGTCCATCACCGGCTGCCCCGGGTCCACCGCGAAGACCTGCGCCTTGACGGCCTTGTCCAGCGCTTCGGGCCGCCCGTTGCCCAGCACGAACAAGCGGTCGGCGCGATTCACAATGGTGAACGGCACGAACATCTCCGGGACGGTTTCGTTGGTGCTCACGCGGTTCACCGTGTCCTTTACCACGCCCACCACCTGGAACGAGTCGTCGGCCAGGCTCACCGGCGGCTGGCGCAGCAGCGGA
Source organism: Bryobacteraceae bacterium (assembly GCA_035638575.1). Lineage (GTDB taxonomy): Bacteria > Acidobacteriota > Terriglobia > Bryobacterales > Bryobacteraceae > DASQZT01. The sequence goes on along the minus strand of DASQZT010000298.1, from coordinate 525 downwards.
ACGCGGACCAGCCGCCCGAGGGCATCGCCCGCGCCGAGATACTGCCGCACGAAGGCCTGGTTCACCACCACGCTGTGAATCCGCGCGTTCACCTCCTGGTCGCTCAAGAACCGCCCCTGGACCACGCTGATGCCCATCACCTTCAAATAATCGCCGTTGCTCTGATCGAGCATCACCCGCTGGCCGTTCTGCGGCGCGCTGCCCACCACCTCCACCGGCAGCGAGGCGTTGTACACCGGCGGCAACCCGCCGTTGATCCCCACCGCCAGCACTCCCGGAACCGTTTGCATCCGCCGCAGCACTTCCTGGAGGAACGCCGCGCGCCGGCCCGGATCGCGGTAGCGCTCGTCGGAAAACGGAATGCGCAGCGTGAGGATGCGGTCGGGATGAAACGCCAGGTTGGCGCCCTGGATGGAAATCAGCGTGCGGATCATGAGGCTCGCCCCCACCAGCAGCATCAGTGAGAGGGCCACCTCACCGGCCACCAGCACGCCGCGCATCACCCGCTGCCGCGCGCCGCCCGAC
>DASQZT010000297.1:0-86896 GCA_035638575.1 Bryobacteraceae bacterium | reverse complement strand
CGATTCGTATTGGCCTATGGCGCCATCGCGATTGCCCCGCCAGTCCTCGACCACGGCGCGGATCCAGAGTTGTTCCTTGAGAGTCAGACGATCCAGAAGCTGCAAAGCCTTCTTGAAATGTTCTTCACCCAGCGGGCGGTTGCCGTCGATGTAGGAGTCGACGCCCAGATCCGCATGGGCCAGCGCGAAATCCGGGTCGAGCTTCACGGCTTCCTCCAACAGATCCTCCTCCCTCTGCCCGGGTTTCGGGAACCGCGACGCGGCAAACAGTTTCAGCGCCTCGAGAGAAGCGGTGGTCGCTTTGGGCAGCGGAAGGTTCGGGCCGGCCATGCCCGACAGGGATTCCCCAAGCTTCTTGCGTACCCTCTTCGCCAAATCGTCCAGCGCCCGCAGCACCTCGTTCTTGTTGGCGGCGCGGGACACTTCCGTCAACGCGGTGAGCTGCGAGTTCGGGTCTATGAGCCGCGCAGTCAGGGAATAGGTATCGCCGACTCGTGCGATGCTGCAGGCCAGCAGGCCTTTGATGCCCTCCCGTATGGCGATCTCCCGGGCGAGCGTTTCGTCGATCCTCTGCGGCCGTTCGCGCCCCATGCGGCGCAGAGTCTCGTTGACCCGGCTGCGTGGAAATACGTTGACGTATTTCGATTGCTCGATGTCCACCGTCAGTGCCGTGTAGAGCGACCCGTTGAATACGTCGTCGCCGGTCTGGTTTTCGAAGTCCGCGATCAGAATCCAGTCGCGCGCGCGAAATGCCAGGACGGGCTGCGGCGAATAGAACGTCCGGTAAGCCCACCAAGATGCCGCGGCAACCAGCAGCGCCAGCGCCAGCACCAGCACCACAGCCGGCCGACGCGCCAGCGCGCGTACGTGGGCCAGGGGCGCCATTGAGCCAGTCTGCGTCTCGGACCGCACGGCGGCGATTTCGTCCAGAACCTCCCGCGCGGAGGAATACCGTTTGTCCCGGTCTTTGTCCAGCATCCTCCGCAGGATGTCTTCCAGGTGCGGAGGAATGTCATGGCGATATTGCGCGATCGGGGGCGGCGTATCCTTGAGGATCGCGCTGGCGGTGTCCAACGGCGACCCTTTCTGAAACGGATGCGTCGCCGTCAGGATCTCGTAGAAAATGACTCCCAGAGCGAAGAGGTCGGAACGCGCGTCCACCGGATCGTTCCGGAGTTGCTCTGGCGACATGTAGGCCAGCGTTCCGGTAATCATCCCTGGCTGCGTGAGGAGAGTGGCCGTTTCGGCCCGGTCCGCCTGGCCCGGCGTCACCCGCTTGGCCAAACCGAAATCCATGACTTTCACGTGACCGCTGGAACTCACCATGATGTTGGCGGGCTTGAGGTCGCGATGCACCGTGCCCTGCCGGTGCGCGCTCGCCAGCGCCTCCGCGATTTCCATCACGAGGCGAAGAGCCTGGTCCAGCGCCACCGGACCGGACGCCAGCATCTCGCCGATGGTGGTTCCCTCCACGTACTCCATGGCGATGAACTGTTGCCCGTCGGTCTCGCCGATCTCGTGAATCCTGCAAATGTAAGGATGGTCCAGGCCGGCCGCCGCTCGCGCTTCTCTGAGAAGCAGTTTCCGGGCCGTCGCGTCCGGGGCCAGGTCCGGGGAGAGGAACTTGAGGGCGACTTTCCGCTGCAGGATCGTGTCCTCGGCCAGGAAAACCTCACCCATTCCACCTTTGCCTAACGGCCGAAGAATCCGGTATTGAAGGACTCTCTCGCCGTCCGGCACACGGTTGACCGGGTTTTCGTCCCCCGGAGTTTCCATTCTTGGCCTCGATCGCCCATAAGTATACATCCAATGGCCAGTCACAGCACTTCGCAAAAAGTTCAACTCCCTATCATGCAGTAGCTTACAGCCAAACCGCCGCTCCGCGCCGCCTTCCCCGCGAGCCTCGCCTTATACAATATGGATAGTGAACCCGCAGGGGCCGGCACTCTATGAGACAAGACGATCCACATAACCGAAGAGCCGCCGCGCCACTCCCCGGCCGCCGGCCGGTGTACCAATCCATTCATACACTCAGAATCTCCTGTCATCCCGTCACCGCGTCACCCCGTCACTCGCCGTCACTCCCTCCGGAGGTATTGATTCTAAAGGCGCCCAGCCCCATGTCCCTCGCACACGCGGCCACCCTGAGAATCTCCTGTCACCCTGTCACGCCCCGTCACCGCGCCGCCCTGACTTACAATTGGAGAGTCATGAAAGCGATTGCAGTCCTGGCCGCCGTTTGTCTGTGCGGCCTCGGCCAGACCTCCCGGGCCCAACCGCGCGATTACCCGGTGAAGCCCGTCCCCTTCACCGCCGTCCACGTCAACGACGCGTTCTGGGCGCCCCGCATCGAGATCAATCGCTCGGTCACCATTCCTTTCGCTTTTAAGAAGGACGAGGAGACCGGCCGCCTCGACAACTTCCTCCGCGCCGCCAAGGCACTCCGCGGCGAGCCCTTCGACAACCACAAGCCGCCCGGGTATCCCTTCGACGACACCGACGTCTACAAGGTGATCGAAGGCGCATCCTACACCCTGAGCGTCACGCCCGATCCCCAGCTCGACGCCTATGTGGACGGCCTCATCGCCAAAATCGCGGCCGCCCAGGAGCCCGACGGCTACCTCTACACCGCCCGCACCATCGACCCACTCAATCCGCACCAATGGGCCGGCAAGGAGCGCTGGGTTCTCGAACGGGTCCTGAGCCACGAGCTATACGACCTCGGCCACCTCTACGAAGCCGCCGCCGCGCACTACCAGGCCACCGGCAAGCGCACGCTGCTCGATATCGCGCTCCGCACCGCCGACCTCCTCGACCGCACTTTCGGTCCCGGCAAACAGGCCATCTGGCCCGGCCACCAGATCGTGGAGATGGGGCTCGTCAAGCTCTATCGCGTCACCGGCGACCAGCGCTTCCTCAACCTGGCGAAGTTCATGCTCGACGCGCGCGGGCCCGGTCCCGAGCAGGGAGCCGGCGCGCCGTACACGCAGTCGCACCTGAAGGTCGTGGACCAGACCGAGGCGGTGGGCCACGCGGTTCGCGCCACCTACATGTACTCCGGGATGGCCGACGTCGCCGCGCTCACCGGCGACATGGCCTACGTCAACGCGCTCGACAGGATCTGGGAGAACGTCGCGGGCAAGAAGCTCTACATCACCGGCGGCATCGGCGCCACCGCCGCGGGGGAGGCCTTCGGCCGCAATTACGAGCTGCCCAACATGACCGCCTACAACGAAACCTGCGCGGCCGTGGGCAACGATTACTGGAACCACCGCCTCTTCCTGCTGCACGCCGACGGCAAGTACATCGACGTCATGGAGCGCACGCTGTACAACGGCCTGATCTCCGGCGTCTCGCTCGATGGCACCACGTTCTTCTATCCCAACCCGCTCGAATCGAATGGCCAGCATCATCGCGATCCGTGGTTCGGCGTGGCCTGCTGCCCCGGCAACATCACCCGCTTCATGGCCTCCGTCCCGGGATACGTCTACGCGCAGCGCGGCGACGCCCTGTGGGTGAACCTCTACATGGCCGGTTCCGCCGAGATCAAGCTCGACAACGGCCGCACCGTCAAAGTCGTGCAGGCTACGCGCTACCCGTGGGACGGCGCGGTGAAGATGACCGTGACTCCCGATCAGCCCGCGCCGCTCACCATCAACGTGCGGATTCCCGGATGGGCGCGCAACGAACCCGTGGCCGGCGATCTCTACCGCTTTGCCGATAAGAACACCGACGCCGCCGTTCTCAAGGTCAACGGGAAGCCCGTGCCGGTGAAGACCGACAAAGGCTACGTGAGCCTGACTCGCACATGGAAGGCCGGCGAGACCATCGAGCTGACGCTTCCGATGCCCGTCCGCCGCGTGCTGGCCAACGACCAGGTGACAGCCGATCGCGGACGCGTGGCGCTTCAGCGCGGCCCCATCGTCTACGCGGCCGAGTGGGTGGACAATCCCGGCGGTAAAGTGCGCAACCTGATGCTGCCCGATTCGGCGCGGCTCACCGCGGAGTTCCGGCCCGGCCTGCTCAAGGGTGTCACCGTCGTCAAGAGCAGGGCCGTCGCGCTGGCCTACGACGCGCAGGGCAAGGTCACCCGGGCCGAGCAGGATTTCACCGCCATCCCTTACTACGCCTGGGCCAACCGGTCCGCCGGCCAGATGATGGTGTGGATTCCGAACAGCGAGGCCAGCGCGAGGCCCGCGGCGTTCCCCACCGTTGCGACGACTGCCAAGGTCTCGACCTCGCGGCGCGCTCACGGCGGCAGCGCCGACGCCATCCACGATGGCGAAATCCCGTCCGCGTCGAACGACGGCAGCTCGTACTTCGATTTCTGGCCCACCCTGGGGACCACCGAGTGGGTGCAGTACGATTTCGCAAAACCGGCATCGGTTTCCGAATGCGAGCTGTACTGGTTCGACGATACCGGCCGCGGCGCAGTTCGCGTTCCGGCCTCGTGGCGTCTCCTTTATAAGGATGGCGACGATTGGAAACCGGTCGAAACCGCGGACGCGTTCGGCGTCGAGAAGGACCGCTTCAACAAGGTGACATTCAAATCCGTGACCACCGCCGCGCTTCGCGTGGAGGTCACCATGCAGCAGAATTTTTCGGTAGGCTTTCAGAAGTGGAGGGTCAAATGAGCATCGATTCCAAGCCGCGACCAGAAGGCGTGAAAAAATCAAAGAAAGCCGCCGATGAACACGGATTAACGCCGATAACTCCCTTGTCTTCTATCCGTGTTGATCCGTGTTCATCTGTGGCCAAATTCTCTCCCGGCTTCTCAGGGAGCGGACGCATCAGCCGACGCAGGCTGGCCCGCATAGTCACCGCAGCCGCAGTAGCCCCCGCGCTATTGGCGCAGCAGGCTCCGCCGCAGCTGAATCCGTCGATTCAGACTCCGCAGCCCCCGATTCCGCCGCCGCAGCGCCGCGGGCCGCCTCCCGAAGTACCGCCGTTCCAGGCTCCCATCGAATTCACTCGCAAGGACGTGCCGGCCAGAGCGCAGCCCTTCAAGATGACCCAGGTGAAGCTGCTGCCCGGCATCTACGCCGACGCCGCCGAGTGGAACCGCGGCTACATGTCGCGCCTCGCCGGCGACCGCCTGGTCCACAACTTCCGCCTGACTGCAGGCCTGCCCTCTTCCGCCCAGCCCTTCGGCGGGTGGGAGATCTACAAGGACCCGGCCGCGCCCCACACCAATACCGAAGGCGAACTGCGCGGACATTTCACCGGACACTTCCTCTCCGCCAGCGCCCAGTTGTTCGCCTCGGCCGGCGATAAGGATGCCAAGGCCAAGGCCGACCAGATGGTGGACGATCTCGCCAAGTGCCAGCAGAAGCTGGGAGCCGGCGGCTACCTCGGCGCTTTTCCCACCGAGTGGTTCGATCGCCTCGACGCCCGCCGTCCCGTCTGGGCGCCCTTCTACACCATCCACAAGATCATGGCCGGCATGTTCGACATGTACAACATCGCCGGGAATAAGCAGGCATTGCAGGTGCTCGAGGGAATGTCCAACTGGGCCGACGAGTGGACCGCCTCCAAGTCCGAAGAGCACATGCAGGACATCCTCAACACGGAATACGGCGGCATGGGCGAGGTCCTGTACAACCTCGCCGCGGCTACCGGAAATGACCGCTGGGCCAAGGCCGGCGACCGTTTCAGCAAGAAGCGCTTCTTCAACCCCCTGGCCTCGCGCCGCGACGAGCTGCGCGGCCTCCACGTCAACACGCACGTCCCGCAGGTGATCGCCGCAGCCCGCCGCTATGAGATCTCGGGCGACCTCCGTTTCCACGACGTTGCCGATTACTTCTGGTCGGAAGTGGTCGCCGCGCGAAGCTACGTCACCATGGGAACCAGCAATGGCGAAAGCTGGCAGGCGCAGCCGCGACAGCTCGCCGCCGAGCTGAAGATGAGCGTCGCCACCGCCGAGTGCTGCTGCGCCTACAACATGCTGAAGCTCACCCGCCATATTTACGCCTGGACCGCCGACCCGCGCTATTTCGACTACTACGAGCGCTCGCTCATCAACCACCGCATCGGCACCATCCTGCCCGACAAGGGCTACACGCAGTATTACCTCTCGCTCACTCCCGGCGCGTGGAAGACGTTCAACACCGAGGACCAGTCCTTCTGGTGCTGCACCGGCACGGGCGTGGAAGAGTATTCCAAGCTCAACGACAGCATCTACTGGCACGACGATCAGGGCCTGTATGTCAACCTGTTCGTTCCGTCCGAGCTGGATTGGACCGAGAAGGGTCTCAAGCTGCGGCAGGAGACGAAATTCCCCGAGCAGCAGGGCACCAGGCTGACGGTCACCTCGGACAAGCCCGTTCAGATGTCCATGCGGCTCCGCGTTCCGTCCTGGCTCGAATCGGCCCCCACGGTGAAGCTGAACGGCAAGCCGCTCGACGCATCGGCCGCTCCCGGCAGCTACCTGGTGGTGAACCGGACGTGGCGGAAGGGCGACCACATCGAAATGGAACTGCCCATGCGGCTCACCGTCGAGGCGATGCCAGACGATGGGAAAACGCAGGCGTTCCTCTACGGCCCCGTCGTGCTGGCCGGCGACCTCGGAAGCGACGGATTGAGCGAGAGGAACATTATCGGCCCGAACGCGCCGCGCCTCTTCCGCCCCAACGCCAACGTCAATCGTCCTCCCGATGCGCCGCCGCCCGTGCCGCAGATCGAGATTCCGGGCTTCCGCGCCACCAACGCGGATCCATCGAAGTGGATCAAGCCCGGCGACAAGCCGCTCGCCTTCCACACGACCGGGCAGCAGAAGGACGTGGCGCTCGCGCCCATCAACAGCATCTTCGGCAAGCGCTATTCGGTCTACTGGCAGGTCACGTGAGCCGGGAAGTGGCCGCGATCCTCACCACCACCGTCGGCTCCTATCCGATTCCCGATTGGCTGGCCGCGCTGCCGAGCGAGCAGGCCCGCCTGGATGCCACCCGCGTGGTCTTCGATACCCAGCGCCAGCTCCGCATCGATCTGCCCACCGATGGCGAGCTGTACCGCTTCGACGTCAGTCATCCCGATACCAACGGGATGATCGAGTACTTCGTCCGCCCCATGGCGGGCATCCGCAGCGCGATCGGCCGCGGCGATCACGAGGCCTTCGCGCGCAAGAACACCATGCGCTTCCGCCGCAAGGCCGCGGGCGTGGTGGAATCGGCCCTCGGCGAAGGCTCGCTTGACCTGCTCGCGGATTGCGAACTCGCGGCCGGCGTCTCGGGCGGCCCGTTCAAGTTCACCGTGACCAGCCCGTACATGCTGGCCCGCACGCTGCTCGACAATCACTACGGCGCCTTCGAAGATCTGCTGATGGGGGTTGCGGACGTGCTGGCCTGCCAGGTGGCCGGCCTCCCCTGCGATTGCCTGCAAATCGACGAGGCCAACATCCCCGGCAATCCGCCGGACGGCCCGCTGGCCGCGGCAGCCATCAATCGTGTCCTCGACGCCTTTGCCGGCTGTTGCGCCGTGCATCTGTGTTTCGGCAATTACGGCGGGCAGACCATCCAGCGCGGCGACTGGCGCGCGCTCACCGGCTTCCTCAACCTGCTGCACGTCGATCACCTGGTGCTCGAGATGGCGCACCGTCCCGCGGAAGACCTCGAGGCGCTGAAAGACATCGACCCGCGCATCCGCCTCGGCATCGGCGTGGTGGATGTGAAGGTCAACCGCATCGAGACTGCCGAAGACATCGCGCGCGGCCTCGAACAAGCGGAGCGCGTGCTCGGCCCCGGGCGCATCGGCTGGATTCATCCGGATTGCGGCTTCTGGATGCTGAAGCGCTCCGTGGTGGATCGCAAGATCGCCGCGCTGGCCAAGGGCCGCGACCTGTACCTGGGCCTCGCATGATCCGGCAGGTCACCAGTGGCCCAGCCATCAGCCACCCTACGTATTTCCTGCAAAGCTCGTTCTTCCCGGGCGGCCGTTCGCTGTTCTGCACGTCCTACCGCACCGGCTCGCCGCAGTTGTTCGAGGTGTCGCTCGTATCGGGTGAGATGCGGCAGCTCACCGCGGGCGCGCCCATCCATCCCTTCTCGGCGGCCCTGCATCCGGATGGCGAGACGCTGGTGGTCACGCGCGGCGGAGGGCTCTGGGCCATCCGCCGCGACACTCTGGCCGAGCGCTCGATCGTCGAGATCCCCGGCGCGCAGTTGGGCGAGCCTTCCATCGCGCGCGACGGCGAGTGGCTCACCGCGGCCTTCAAGCAGGGCTCGGCCTGCGGCCTCGTGGTAGGCCGCCAGGACGGCTCCGGCTGGCATGCGATTCCGTTTCCCCGCACCGTGATCCATCCGCAATTCCATCCGCTGGAGCCCGAGTGGATCGAGTTCTCGGGCGACCCCGCGCCGCGGATGCACCGCGTCCGCCGCGACGGGTCGGGTCTCGAATGCCTCTACCAGCACGGCAACGACATGTTCATCGTGCACGAGACGTTTCTTGGCAACACCGGCGACCTGGTCTTCACCGTCTGGCCGCGCGCCCTGTGCCGCATGGATTGGACCACGCGCGAAATCCGCACCATCACCGAGTACAACGCCTGGCACATCGCGCCCGACCGGCGCGGCGAGCGCATTCTGTGCGACACCAATCATCCCGATGAAGGCCTGCAGATCATCGACGCCGCGACGGGCGCACGCCGCCTGCTCTGCCTGAGCGAATCGAGCAACCAGGGCACGCAGTGGCGCAAATCCTGCTACGCGCTGGCCGAGGATTTCGCCGAGGCGAGCCGGACTTTGAGCTGGATGGAAAACGCCGGCGACACGGTCTACGGCCCGCAGTGGACGCATCCGCATCCTTCGTGGTCGGCGGACGAGAGCATGGTCGCCTTCGCCAGCGACCGCACCGGAGTGACTCAGGTTTATGTGGTTACAACCTGAGCACGATCTTCCCGAACTGCTCTTTGTTCTCCATCCGTTCGTGCGCCGCGCGGATCTCGGCCAGGGGATACGCTCGGTCGATCAGCGGCTTCAACTGCCCGCGAAAGACAAACTTCAGCACCTGGTGCAGCTCGCCCATGCTGCCCATGAACGAGCCCAGCAGGCTCCACTGCTTGCTGAACAGGTAGCGCAGGTCGATGCGCGCGTCGTAGCCCGTGGTGGCGCCGCAGGTCACGAGGCGCCCGCCCGGCGCCAGCGACTCCAGGCTCTTCGGCCACGTCGCCACGCCGACGTGCTCCACCACCACGTCCACCCCGCGCTTGCCGGTGATCTTTTTGACTTCAGCGGAGATGTCCTCGCGGTAGTGATCGATGGCGTGCGCCGCACCGAGTTCCCGGGCCTTCGCCAGTTTCTCTTCGCCGCCCGCCGTGGCGATCACGCGGCACTGAAACATCCGCGCGATCTGGATGGCCGCCATACCTACGCCGCTGGAGGCCGCCAGCACCAGCACGTCTTCGCCCGGCTGAAGCCGCGCGCGGTCCATCAGCATGTGCCAGGCCGTGAGAAAGACGAGCGGCGTGGCGGCGGCGTCTTCGAAGCTCAGTTCGTCGGGGATCTGGATTGCGCTGTACTCGGGCGCGGCCAGCAGTTCGGCGTTGCCGCCATCCACCGCGTAGCCGAACAGCGTGTAGCGGCGGCAGAAATTGTCGCGGCCCGCGAGGCACTGCTCGCACTGGCGGCAACTGAGCCCCGGCGCGAGCAGCACGCGCCATCCCGGCTTGACGCGCTCCGAAAGCTCGCCCACCTCCACGATTTCGCCCGCGATGTCGCTGCCCAACACGTGGGGCATGGCGATCTTCAATCCCGGAATGCCCGCGCGCACGAACAGGTCCAGGTGATTCAATGCGCAGGCGCGCACCCGCACCAGCACCTGGTTCGCTTTGATCTTCGGCTCGGGCGCGTCTTCGTAGACCAGCGTCTCCGGGCCGCCGTGCTGGTGAATGCGGGCGGCTTTCACGGTCCGCTATTCCTTGACCACCGCGAACGTGATTTCGATGCTTCGCGGCGAAATCGCGCGTGTCTCGGCGCGCACGCTCCCCTTGAGGGCACCTTTTTCCGACAGCAATTCCGAAAGGATGGTTTGAGCCTCGTCCATGCAGCGTTCGTCACAGGGGCTTTCCAGGGCCAGGCGAGCCTCCCGGACCTGAAGCCGGCGGGTAATCTCTTCGGCCTTCACCTTCTTGAATCCCTGAAACCGGATCGACCTCACGATGGGGGCCGGCTCTTCCTGCTCCTCGGCGGCGCGAATGCCGTCCTTGGCCAGGTCCACCAGGCCGCTGTCGGGATAGACCGCAATCAGCGTTTCGAAGGTCACCTTGGCGGTTCCGGGGCTTCCCGCTTTCAGGCGCTCCTGGCCCTCCTGGAGGAGAAGCTGGGCGTCGCGGTCATCGGATCCGTTCTGCGCCGCAAAAAGGCCCGCGGCGCCGAGCAACAACAGGCAGCAGAGAGTCTTCATCAGGTCCTATTGTTGCATTTTTTGGGCCTTTTGCGCCTCATTCGAAACAAAAGCGCTTGCCCGAGCGGGCCTGTGAAAGGGACCGCACGGTGGGCGGGCGGTTCACAACGCCACAACATTCGGCGCTTATTCTGTTTTGGCGCCGTTGGGTGTATCCTGGGAGAGTCGGGGGAGGCACACATCGTCAAGTTCTGCGTGCTGGCGAGCGGGAGTTCGGGCAATGCCGCCCTGCTGGCCACCGAAAATACGCGCATATTGGTGGACGCCGGCCTGAGCATGCGGGAACTGGGAAAACGGCTGGCGGCCAGGGGCGAAGACCTCGCCAACATCGACGCCATCCTCATCACCCACGAGCATTCCGACCATGTCGCCGGGCTTCCCGTGCTGGCGCGCAACCGGAACTGCCGCGCGGTGATCTGGATGACGCGCCTCACCGCCCCGGCCATCGATTGGGGCGAAACCCAGCCGCGCCTGGAGCCGTTTCAGGCCGGCGCTTCGTTTCAGATCGGCGACATCGAGGTCCAGAGCTTCTCCATTCCGCACGATGCCGTCGATCCGGTGGGCTACTGCTTCGAAGCGCAAGGGCTGCGCATCGGGATTGCGACGGACCTCGGCTACATCCCCGAATCGGTGAAGTACCACCTGCGGCGCGCCGACGCGCTGCTGCTCGAGGCCAATCACGATCTCGACATGCTCAAGGTCGGCCCGTACCCGTGGTCGGTGAAGCAGCGGGTGATGAGCCGCGTGGGCCACCTGTCGAACCTGGTCATGTCCGACTACCTGATCGAGGACCTCAGCTCCGCGACGGCCCACCTGATTCTCGGCCACCTGAGCGAGCAGAACAATCATCCCGAGATCGTGCGGATGATCGCGATGCAGGCGTTGGAGCAGCGCGGGTTGAACGCGCGGCTGGCCATCGCCGGCCAGCACAGTCCTTCGGAAGCCATTCAATTCTGATCTGCCATGATTGCCCGATACACGCGGCCCGAGATGGGCCGGATCTGGAGTGAGCGAAACAAGTTCCAGCAGTGGCTGGAAGTGGAGCTGGCGGCCTCGGAGGCGCTGGCCGAAATGGGAGTGGTTCCCGCCGATGCCGCGAGCCAGTTGCGCGAGCACGCGGGCTTCGAGGTGGCGCGCATCCTGGAAATCGAAAGTGTGGTGAAGCACGATGTGATCGCCTTCACCACCGCGGTGGCCGAAACCATGGCCGCCGCCGGACAGGCGGAAGCGTCGCGCTGGCTGCACTACGGGCTGACTTCCAACGACGTGGTGGACACCGCGCAGGCGCTGCTGCTGGAGCAGGCCTCCGCGATCCTGCTGCGCGACTTGGAAGATCTGCGCGCCGTTCTGAAGCGCCGCGCGCTGGAGTTCCGCCACACCGTGCAGGTCGGCCGCACCCACGGCGTGCACGCCGAGCCCATCACCTTCGGCCTGAAGCTAGCCATCTGGCACGAGGAGGCGGGGCGCAACCTGTGCCGCCTACGGGCGGCCGCCGAGGACCTGCGGGTCGGCAAGATCTCGGGCGCGGTGGGCACCTTCGGGCACATCTCTCCCGAAGCCGAGGAGCGCATCTGCGCGCGGCTGAACGTGAAGCCCGCGGCGGTGGCCTCGCAAGTGATCCAGCGCGACCGCCACGCCGCGTTTGTGTCCGCGCTGGCGCTGGTGACGGCGCTATGCGAGAAGATCGCCCTCGAAGTGCGGCACCTGCAACGGACCGAAGTGCGCGAAGCCGAAGAGTATTTCGCCCGCGGGCAGAAGGGCAGCTCGGCCATGCCGCACAAGCGCAACCCGGTGACCTGCGAGCAGATCTGCGGCCTGGCGCGGGTAGTGCGGTCCAATGTCCAGGCGGCCTTCGAAGACGTGGCGCTGTGGCACGAGCGCGACATCTCGCATTCCTCGGTGGAGCGCGTGATCCTGCCCGATTCCACGATCCTCGCGGACTACCTGCTGGACAAGACCACGCGCCTGGTGGACCGCCTGCTGGTGTATCCCGAGCGCATGCGCCGCAACCTGGAGATGACTCGCGGCCTGGTGTTCTCCGGCCAGCTGCTGCTGGATCTCGCCGCCGCCGGCATGCTGCGCGAGCACGCCTACCGCGTGGTGCAAGCTCATGCCATGCGGGCCTGGGAAGAGGAGGGCGACTTCCGCGCGGCCATCGAGGCCGACCCGGAGATTCGCGCGGTCCTCACGCCCGGGCAGATCGCCGAGGCGTTTTCGCTCGAACGCCAGTTGCGCAACGTGGACCAGATTTTCGCGCGGGTGTTCGGAGCGGCTACCGCGCCAGCCACTTGAGCAACACGGGCAGCGAGTGCAACTGGTCCACGTGGTCGGGCGCCGAGTTCCCGGCGTAGCCGATCAGCAGGAACTTGCCGGCGCGGGCTTCGGCCAGCTGCTGCATGCCCATGGGTCCCCACTTCAAGACCGCCTGGCTGCGGAGGCCCAATTGCGCCAGCAGGTAATCGGCGGTCTCGGTGGTGCTGGCGAAGGTGCCGGGGAAGATCTCGGAGTGGGTCACGATCATGCGCTTGCGGCCGGCCATGGCGTCGCGCCCGAGTTGGACCCAGATGTCCAGGTTGCCGGTGCCGAGTTTCGATTCGAGCGGTCCCGGCTTTCCGTCCGGGTAGTCGGTGTGGATGCCGTCGATGAGGAGCGCGGCGTCCGTCCGCGCATAGCTGTCGGGCGACCGCAGGATCTCGCGGACCGCGCCGCACCCGGCGCTCCATCCGCCCAGAATCACACGGCCGAACCGCATCCCCGCTTTGGCCTGGGCTTCCTCCAGCAGTTTGAGGAAGCGCGCCGGATCGCTGAACAGCCGGGCGTAGGCCGCCGAGCCGGAGCCGGCCTGGACGCTGACTACCGCCACGCGGTTGCGCGAGGCGGCCACTTCCGGCAGCCATTGGCCGCCGTGAAAGAAGAACAGGATAGCGACGTGCCTCGCGGGCTTCATCCCGGCGGGGAGGAACAGGGTGCCGAGGTCGAGCTTCTCCCGCCGCCCGGCCGGAGTCTCTTCCGGGAGGCGTTGGTGCGCCCGGGTGTGTTCCACCATGGGGGAAGGGTTCTGAGCTTGCTGCGCCTGCGCGGCGCCGGCCATGACCGCGCACGCCACCAGCAGGCGCCCTGGGAGGGCGCGATGTAGAAGTGCGGGCACAGCTATGATTGAAACACGAGGACAACATGAAAAAACTGATCGCCGTGAGCGCTTTCGTGGTGGCTGCATGGGCGCAGCAGGGATGGTATCCGCACGAAGGCGGGCTCATGAAGTACCGCGTCAACATCCGCTTCGGCGAGGAGCCCGACACCATGCCCGACGGCTGGAAGTTCGGGCGCGTCTCCGCCGTCGCGGTCAATGCCAAGGGCGAGGTCTACGTGTTCCAGCGCGGACCCAAGGCAGATCCCATCGTGGTCTTCGACGGGCAGGGCAAATTCCTCCGCGGCCTTGGCAAAGGCATGTTCGGCAACCCGCACGGCATGCGCTTCGACCACGAGGGCAACCTCTGGGTCACAGACAACGGCGACCACCAGGTCATGAAATTCTCGCCCCAGGACAAACTGCTTTTCACGCTTGGCATCAAGGGCAAGCCCGGCACCGACGCCAAGACCTTCAACCGCCCCACCGACATTGCCTTCACGCCCAAGGGCGACGCCGTCTACATCTCCGACGGCTACGGCAACTCGCGCGTGGTCAAGTTCACGCCCGACGGCAAGTACCTGCTGGATTGGGGCAAGAAAGGCACAGGGCCCGGCGAGTTCAACACGCCCCACTCCGTGGCGGTCGATTCCAAGGGCACGGTCTACGTGAGCGATCGCGAGAACAACCGCATTCAGATCTTCGACCCCAACGGCAAATTCCTGCGCCAGTGGACGCACCTCGGCGCGACGCAGAACATCTTCATCACGCCCAAAGACGAGATGTGGATCATCACCCACCGGGATAACATCGAGAACCTGACTTACGACACACTGGCCGGCCGCATCATGCACATCGAGCTGGCGACGGGCAAGATTCTGGGCGCGATGGAAAGCCCGGGCCACTGGCTCCACGTCGCGCCCACCGGCGAGATCTTCATCGGCAGCCTCACAGGCAACGTGTTCCGCTGGTATCCGGGCTGGCTGACACAGGGACTCGGCGCGACCGAAGGACTGACGCCGAAGAAATGATTCGCGGCCGTCAGAATTGAAGGCGAGCTACGAGCTGTCCGGTACTCGGCTGGACGGCCACGGATCCCGAGTTGATGTAACCGAAACCCGAGACGGGCACACCCTGGACGCCCACAGGGAAAGGTGGGGAAGAACCGCTCCCTAACGGTCGCGGCTCAGTAACGGAGGACGGTCGAGCTTCTGTGAAGCGGCTCAGAACAACGGCTCGACGGTGTCGGGGCCGGCGCCGGGCGGCGTGTCGAAGACGCGAACGATCTTACGCTGGGGCACGGAGACGATGACTACCTTGTCGCTATCCTGAATGCCGAGATAAGCGGTTTGGCCGTCGCGCGAGAGCGACACCGAGAGCGGCTGGCCGGGGAGCGGGATCCGCGCCGTCTCGAGGCGCGTGGCCAGATCGGCAAATCCCATCGCCTGGCCGGTCTGAAGATTGTAGACCAGGGTCTTGCCGTCCGGAGTCACAAAGACCCGCGCAGGGCCCGTGCCGGTCCGGATCTCTCCCTCCACGCGGCGCGTTTGCGCGTCGACGATCGAAATGCTGTTGCTCTCCATGTTGGTGACGTAGAAGCGCTTCCCGTCGGGGCTCAGGGCGGCCCCCTGCGGGTTCTTACCGGTCGGGATAAGCGCATCCACGGCGCCCGATACCAGGTTTACAACCGCCACCGCTCCGGAACCCGAATCGCTGACCCAGGCCGTGCCATCGGCGAGCACGACCATGTGAGGACTGTTGCCCGCGACGTCGTACTTGCGGACCACTTTCCGCGCCACGGGATCGATGCGCAGCAGGCCGTAAGGATTCTCGATGGTGACGACGATTTCGCCGGTTCGCGGAAGAACCGCGATTCCGTGAGGGCGCCGGAAGTTTCCGAGATCGATCGTGCCGGTCTTGTGGCGCGAGCGAACATCGATGATCGAGATGCTGTTGCCGCCCTCGCCCGGGTCGGTCATCCACAGCATGCCGTTGTCGGTGACGTACAGGAGGCGGCGATCGGGCGAGAAGGCCATCTCATGCGGGAGGTGGCCCACCTGGACCTCGCCGAGGCGCCGGCCCTCTTCGGTGTAGAACCCCACTTTGCCGGCCTTCTTTTCGACGATGGCCAGGGTGGCCTGGCCGGACAACGAGGCGCCGAGCACCAGCGCCAACAAGGCGCATCGGAGAGATGTCATAGCGACGCTCCAGAGGGCGCTGAAGAAACTCGCTGGTGGTCCACCTTTCCAGTGTAGTGCCGCCGCCATCCCCCAAAGCGAGAACATTGATACCATGTTCGGTCCACTTGACGGATGAACGCGGCGGGAAAGCGCCGCAGGGAGAAATCATGGCTTTCAAAAACTCGACAGCTACGTTGCTGATTGGTGCTTGCGCGGCGGTTTTGTGCGCGGGCGCCCTGATCACGCTGGAAGCGCAACAGGCGGCCCCCGGCGGGCGCGGCGGCGGACGCGGGGGAGCCGCTGCGGGCGTCTTCACGGCGGCCGACTTGAACAAGGACGGTTTTGTCACTCGCGAGGAGCTGAGGGCGACCTTTGCCAAATGGCTGTCCGACGGCGACACGGGCAGGGCAGGCTCGCTGACGCAGGATCAGCTTGCGGCCGCGGTGAATGCCGCATTGCCGCCGCCCGCGGCGCCGGCCGGCGGGCGGGGCGCCGCGCCCCAGAACCAGACGCCCAATCCGGCGGATGTGGAGAAAATGATGGCCGCATTGCCCGACAAGGCGCCGGCCAAGCCGAAGTCGCCACGCAAGGTGCTGGTGCTATGCAAGGCGAGCGGATTCGTGCACTCTTCGATCCCGCTGGCGGCGAAGACCGTGGAAGCGATGGGCACCAAGACCGGTGCGTGGTCGACCACGATTACCTACGACTCGGCCGCCATTACCGCGGAGAACCTGAAGCAGTACGATCTCATATTCCTGGACAGCACCACGGGCGCCTTCCTGGACGATCCGAACGATCCGTCGGTGGGGGACGCGCGCAAAAAGGCGCTGCTCGAATTCGTAAGGTCGGGCAAGGGGCTGGCGGGGATTCACGCCGCTGGCGATTCCTACCACGAAAACCGCGGGGGCCGGAGCGGCGCCGCGCCAGGCGGCGGGGGCGGCCGCGGCATGGGGACAGGGCTTGCCGCGCAGATGCTGGCCGCCGGCGACAAGAACGGCGATCAGAAGCTCAGCCGGGACGAGTTGAACGCGCTGGCGGATGCCTGGTTCGACAAACTCGACACGGAAAAGGCGGGCAGGGTGAGCCAGCAGGATTTCGTGGCGCGGTTCGCCTCGGTGATGCCTCCGGCGCCGGCCAACGCTCCGGGCAGAGGCGCGGCGCGCGGCGCCCAGCAGGGCCGCGACACGCAAGTGGGCACGTGGCCCGACTTCGACAAGATGATCGGCGGCTTCTTTAAATTCCACTGGGGGGACCCGCAGCTCATTACGGTCAAGATCGACGACCCCAAGAGCCCGATCACGGCGATGTTTCACGGGCAGGAGTTCGAGATTCACGACGAGACCTACACTTTCGGCATGGACACGTGGTCGCGCGAGAACCTGCACATCCTGACCAGCATCGACTACGACAAGATGAGCGACGCGGACAAAGCGAAGGAAGACTATCCGCGCTCGGACCACGACTACGGCCTGAGCTGGATCCGGCGCGAGGGCAAGGGCCGGGTGTTCTACGAAGCCCACGGCCATAGCGAAAGGGTGTACGCGATCAAGCCGATGCTGGAGCACGTCCTGGCAGGCGTGCAATACGCGCTGGGCGATTTGAAGGCCGACGACAGCCCGAGCGTGAAGCCGAAGAAGTAGAGGGGACCGCTCCCTAACGGTCGCGGGCCGGTATGAGGCCCACGGCCGCGGCGCGCGCTACGAGTTTGATGTCGCCGGCGGAATGCTGCGCCAGTTCGGCGAATTCGCCAGCGAGCTCGCGCAACTTCAATTCCGCGGCGGCGGCGATGGCGCAGGCGGTCATCCAAGTCTCGTTGGAGTGGATCAGGACGCGGATGGCGCCGGCGGCGTCCGTGGCCTCCACGCCGAACGTCGTACGGCCCCGCTCCAGCATCCGCTCGGGATGGTCGAAAATCGGGAGGACGACATTCTTGAGGTCGCGATCGAGAACGCTGTCGAGGTAGTCGACCGCCATCGAATGCTTCTCCTTGTCGCGATGCGACAGTGTGAGGTAAGTCCGATACATCTCCAATGGCGAATGGATCAACCCGAGAATGCGGAACAGGCGGTTGACGGCATCGCGCTGCCTCTCCTGGATGGTGCGCGCGAGCAGCGAGACGGCGCTGCCGCGGCGGCCGAGATAGGACTCGAAGGGGGCCAGCCAGGTGGCGAACTCGTAGATGCGGTGAGCCTCATTCAACGCATGCTGCTTGAGGAACGAGTTGGCGAAGGTGAGCGACGGAGCGCGGTCGCGCAGCCGGGTCAGTCCCTTGAGCGCGGCGGCGCGAACCGCCGGGTCACCGCCGCGGTATGCGGCGATCAGAATATCGACGCTCTTCTGGTGCGGGATGCGCTTCAGCACGCGTGGAATCTGGGCCCGGACCTGGAGCGGAACGGTTTCGTCCTCCAGCATGTCGCCGAGCGTGCCGCAGATGACGGGGCCATACCGGGCGAGCGCTTCGATGGCGGCGCCGCGCGTTTGATAGTTGCCGAGCAGCCTGGCCACGGCGAACAGGTCGGCGCGGTCCCTGATCCGCCCGGCGGCCTCACACGCCGCAGCGGCGACCGCGGGGTCGCGATCACCCAAGAGTTGCGCCAGCGAGCCGGCAGGCGGCTGGCCGAGGGCGCCCGAAACACGCGCGGCAAGTGCGCGGCGCCGGGGATCCGGATCCACTGCCGCGCGGGAGATCCATTCGGGAATGGCCGGGCCGCCGAGCCGTGAATCGGCTGCCAGGGCTTCCACCACGCCTTGGGCAACCGCCGGGTTGCCATGGTCGAGGAATTCCTGGATGCGCCCTTCGCAGTTCGCCGGAACAGCAAGCGCGTAGGTGACGGCGCTCGGTGCGGCGGGTGACGGGTCGGAGTTTTCAATCTCCGCGATGGCCTGTTGCACCAGGGCCGTGGAACCGCATCGGCGGGCCAGGGCATAGAGCGCGGCGCGCACCTCAGGATGGGGACTGCCGGAGAGCCGCTCGAGGAGCGATGCCGCGTCGTACCCGGAGGCGTCGGCCAGCAGGGAGATGGCATAGGCAGCCTGCCGCGGATTGCCGCCGGCCGCGGTGGCCTCGAGCAGACGCACGGTGTCGGCGTCCTGCACCCGGACGCGGGCGCCATCGATATCGAGGCGCCTGGCATCCAGGCGACGCCGGATGGTCCGAACGTACTCGCGCTGCGCGCGCACGGTCAGGAAGACCCACGGGATCGCCATGCCGAACGTCACCAGCGCGATGCCGCGCACGCCGATCGACCACTTGGCGAACAGCAGCAGCAACAGGCCGGAGACGCCGCGCGCGGCGCGGTCCATAAAGACATCGACGAAGGCCTTGATGCGGTTGCGCATCTCCAGCGGCAGCGGCATGTAGAACAGCTCGTTTCCGGTGCGCGCCAGGGTGTAGCGCGTGGAGGCTTCGACGAGCCGGGCCGAGGACGCGGTGGCCACGGACGGCGCGGCGAAGGTGAACAAGGATGCTACGCCGAGCGAAATCGGCATGATCTGCATGGTGCCGCCGACTCCCAGGCGCCGGACGATCGCGGTGGTAAAGAAGAACTGAAGCACGAGCTCGGTGATGTTCAGGTAACGCCCGTAAAACCGGCCGAGAAACGCGGTGAGCAGGTCGCCGTGGAAGGCGGCTTTGGCCATGTACTTGAACTGATAGTCGATGAGGGTATCCACCATGAACTGCATGGTCATGATCAGCATCAACACCTGGAGGTGGCGGCTCATGCCGATATCGCGGACGACGTCGCGCACGGAGAAATCCTCGTGCTCCGCTCCGGCTTCGCGGCTGACCGCGGCCCTGCGCCCGCCGATCGCGATCAGGTAACACACATACGCGAGACCCACCAGCGGAACGCTGGCGAAGAGCAGGTTGTTGGTACCGATGAACTTAACCATCTGGGTGGTGAATTCGCCGCCGAAGATCGCGCCCACGACCATGCCCATGCCGAGCGGTCCGTAGAGGCGCTTGGCCTCGCGCGAGGTGAACAGATTCGTGGCGACCACCCAGCCTTGAGTGACGGTGATGACACTGAACATGCGCACCCAGACCGCAAATACGTACAGGATGATCGACTCGCGGCGGCGCAGGGGGAACCAGATGGCGATGAGACAGAGGATGGAGAGAAACAGGGTCCAAGTGACCGCCGCGTGGAGGGAGGTGCGCGCCGCGGCCTTGCTGTAAACGTAGCCGAGCACGCCGCCGAACAGGGCCATCAGGATGTAGAGATTCGGAAGCTTGTCGATATCGAACTTGTTCAGGAACATGGACTCGGAGGCCGCCTTCAGGATGTAGTAGGCGAACATGACGAACAGCAGGTACAACGCCATGAAGACCGTGCGCCGGATCTCGCCGGGCCTGACGTCAAAGAGGCCGCGCCATGCGCGTATCAGCCGCTCCATCCATTCCTCCAGGGGTGCTTCAGATGCGTAAGCCTACCACAGCGGGGACACCGGGCGCGAATCGGAATTCCGTGGTGGATCGTGAGAAGGCGGAATGTCTCCAGGCGCGGGCGGATGGCGGCGCACGGGTTGGTCACACGCGGAACTTGTAGCCCAGCTTGATGAGGTACTCCTTGCTGGCGCGGGCGCACTCCAGCGGATCCATCGGCGCATTGGGGGTGCGGTCGAGCTCCACCATGACATACTCCAGCAGCGGGGCCTTTTCGAGGATATCCAGGATCACGGGAAGATTGACCTTGCCTTGCCCGAGAGGGCAGTATCCGGCCCAGTGCGGGCCGCCCAGGTAGTCCTTCAAATGGATGCTCTGGAGCAGAGGCTGGAAATCGGTCAGCACCCGGACCGGATCGGAGCCGCCCTTGGCAAGCTGCCCCACGTCCGGGCCGAACTTCACCACGCGGGTATCCACGGCCTCCAGCACGGCGTACACCTCATCGTGCGACTCGACACAGGTATCGGTGTGCTGATGCAAGCTGGCGACCATGCCGATATCGGCGAGCGCCTTGCCAATGTCGTTGAGCGAGGCCAGGATTTCCGGCCTGGCGGCTTTGAAATCGTAGGTGCTCCGGTTGACATGGTTCGGTCCGAGGACTCCGATCCTGCCTCCATACTTGCGGACGATTTTTCCCCAGCGGACGACCTTTTCCACCTCGCTTTTTCGCAGAGCCGGATCGCTGAGATTCACATTGAAGTAAGTGGACGGAAGGGGCATCTGGTATTGGTCGAGAATGCGGCCGAGCCCGCCGGGGGCGGCCTCCAGCGTTTCCAGATTGACGCCCAGCGCTTCGTAGCCCCAGAATCCGAGTTTGGCGCAGTCGCGGATTCCCGGCTCGGCATCCGGCGCACGGGAACCCCAGTTGATACTGGTCTCACCGATCTTGATCTTTCGGGTGGGGGCGCCGGAGGCGAGCGCGGCGAAAGACGCAACGCCCGCGCCGACGCCGAGGGTCTTGAAGAGAGTACGGCGATCCATTCCGTCAGGCACGATGGTTCCCCTCATTTCACAGGTTTTCCGAAGACTTCGACCTCGACATAGTGGCTTCCCTGGGTGCGGTCACTCCCCTGGCTGGCCAGGCGAACGTAGCGGGCTACGACGCCTTTGGCATCGATGAGCTTGCCCTCGGCGGTCTCGACGTAGCGCCGGTCGGTTCCGATACCGAATCCGCTGCTGTTGTCGTTGTCGTTGTTGAACAGGGTGCGGACGTCAGAGATGAAATCGGGATCGTCGGCCACCTGCACCACGACGCCCTTGTAGGAGCGGGCCTCTTTCAGGTAGTGCCAGATCAGGATGGCGTAGATGGTGTGGGGCGCCTCAAGATCGATGGT
Source organism: Bryobacteraceae bacterium (assembly GCA_035638575.1). Classification (GTDB taxonomy): domain Bacteria; phylum Acidobacteriota; class Terriglobia; order Bryobacterales; family Bryobacteraceae; genus DASQZT01. Next base: position 65,413 of record DASQZT010000297.1, on the reverse strand, counting down.
GACGGTTTGCATGCCGGCTTTGAGCTCGACATAGGTGCCGTCGGTGCCGGCGGTGTTCCCGTCGGTGACCATGTCCAGGTCACCGATGAGCGGGCTAGAATCGCTGCTGGTGACCAGCTTGTGGAGGGCGACATTGGCGGTTCCGGCGGGCGCCAGGAACGGAGGCCGCGGCTTGCCCAGCGCCTTCTCCAGGTTGGGAACGCTGACCGGCTCGGGCGTGCCCTCGAACAGAGGCTTGGGCAGCACGATGGGCAGAGGCTGCAAGCTCATCGACTGGGCGGCCGCGCTCGAAGCAAATGCCGCGAGACAGAGGGAAAAGATGGCTAGGCGAAATCTCATTGCCGTCCTCCGCGCGCTCCGCGCCCACCCCTGGGCCCCGGCGCGCCGTTGAGCCTGTCCATGGCGGTCTTGGCCTCGTTCCCAACGGCCGCGTCGTTGAGCATCGACTGGGCAATCGCGAGGGACTCGGGGCAGGGATAATTGGGCAACAGCGATAAGACCGCGATCTTCTCGGCCGGCTGTCTGGCAAGAGCGGCCGCATCGCGAAGCAGGCCCGCGCTCTCGGAATTGGCACGCTGGGAAGGAAGCGCGACGAGCTTCAGGTAGCCGCGCAACGCCAGAACCTGAAAGGCCTGGTTGGGATCGCTTTTGGCAACCGCCAGCAGGTCGGGAAGCGGAACGGTGGTCTTCCACAACGAAAGGGCCAGAATGGAACCGCGGACGATATCGGGCGTGGGATCGCGCAACGATGCGCGCAGGAGGGCGAGCGCCTGTTCGTTGGATGTCTGACCCAACACCTCGAGCAGGGAGACGCGCGCATCCATCGCGGTAGCCCCCTTGTAGGCGGCGATCACGGGGGCGATTTGGCCCGGCGTGGATCGCTCCAGAACGAGAGCGAGGGCCTGGCCCGAGTCCCTGCGGTCGGCCGGCTTGGAGGAGTTGGTCACGAGGCTCACGAGTGCGGGGATCTGCTGCGGCCCGGCGACATTTCTGGCGGCACGGAGGGCTTCCCGGTGCACATCCGGATCGTCGTCCTGAATGGCCTTGACCACGACATCGGCGGCGGCGGTAGCGCCGCGCTCGCCTGCCGCCAGAATCAGCTCGGCCTTAGTCTTTCCCCTGGAGGCGGCAATGGAGGAGGCCAACGCCGAATCGATACCCGGGCCGTGCAACCTGGTAAGACCGCGCCGGGCGGCCGCCTGCTCCGCCGGTTGGCCCGACGCCGCGACATCGGCGAGGACCGCGATACTGGAGTTGTCTCCCAGCACACCCAGGCCATCGAGGGCGGCCGCCCTTACTTCCACGGCAGGGTCTTTGGCCGCGGTGGCGAAGAGCGGCCGCGCCGACTGGTCGCCTCGCACGGCGAGAGCCGAGAGCAGTCTCACTTTGCCGGGCGGCGCGAGCTTGGGGAACGCGCGCACCATGACGGCGGTCACATCGGCTCCGGGCATTCCGTCGAGCAGCCGGATGGCGGCGCGCTGAATCAGGGGCTCGGGCGATTCCACCTGAGCCGCCAGCGTGGGAACGGCCGCCTTCCCGCTGACCGATGCGATTCCGGTGAAGGCGCCTATCTGCACCTCGGGCGTCTCCTTGGCGGTAAGCAACTGCTTGTAGATTTTGAGCGCGCTCTCCTTGTCCCCTTGCGCGGCGGTGCGGTCGGCGCACTTCAGCCAGGCCTCGGATACGCGGCGCGCAAACGTGCCGGAGGGTTTGGCGTGCAGCGCGGTGAGGGCATCGAGCGAGGGCCGGTCGGCGATGTCGGCCAAAGCAGCCACAGCGGCCTCCGCGGTGAATCTGTCGGTGGACGCGGAGAGGGCTATCAGGGCGGGAACGGCCTTGGTGTCGCGCCGCTGGGCGAGCGATCCGACGATCCCGATGCGGATGGTTCCCGAACTTTTGGCGAGATCGTCGCGCAGGGCTTGATCGACCGCCGGTCCCGGTATGCGGGCGAGCGCGAAACGCGCCATCTCGGAGGTCGCGGGATCGAGCACCATGGGGGTCAGCACCGCGACCGATGCATCCGTTCCAATGAGGCTCAGCTCGCGCAGGGCGAATTGCTTCGCCGCGCCGGTGACGTCCGATTGCACAAAGGCGAGCAACCGCGCCTCGATCTGTTTCAGCATGGCGGGATTGGCCAGAGAGTCCTGGACGAACTGGGTGAATTCCGCTTCGGGCACGCGGCTCTGCCCGTACTCGAATTTGGCGATGCTGGCCAGAAGCGGCTCCATCTCATCGACAGAGCGCACGGTTTTGGGCGACACCTGCGCCGAGAGCGCCAGCGCCGTTGCGGCCAATATAACGAAAACACTCGTGGTCTTGTTCATACGGTGAACCTTTTATTATCGGGGCGCCAGTTTCGCGCTGGGGGTGCTGTCGGCATCGAGATCTCCCAAAATATACTGAATGCCCGCGAGGAAATGCTCCATCAGAAGCGGCGCTGAAAAATCGGCGGCCTGGTGCCCCAGAACGGTGTAGAAGACCCGGCCCTTGCCGTACTGGCGAATCCAACTGACGGCATAGTCGTTGTCGTCGCGGAGGCAGCCGGCGCAGGTATACTGCTTCATGTCGGTTTTGGCGGCGTCGATGGTGAGCAGGATGTGGAGCTTGTCGCGCGTATAGGGGGGCGTCGGGAAGCGGAAGAACTCATCGGTCCACGCGAAAGACTTGCCGCCGAACGGCGCCGTGAGGGGGCTGGCCGGATCGTCCACCTTGATGGTGACCTTCTCGTCGGAAACGGTGTGCGGGCCGCTATAGCCGCCCAGCATGTCGGCGAACTCGGGCCAATCGAGCGAAGCCCGTCCGGTTCCGTGGTGCCCGCCCAAGCCGCCGCCTTCGCGGACGAAGCGAAGAATCCCGTCGCGGACTTCCTGCGAATTGAAGATCGGCCCGACCGTATTGTTGAGGTACAGGGCATCGAACTGCCGCAGCTTGTCGAAACGGAGGTTGGCGAAATCGTTGTTGAAGACCGCTTCGAAAGCTCCGGTTTTTTGGGCCATGGCCTGGATCGCCACGTTGGCATACGGGAGGGAGTGATGGCCGCCGTAAGCCGCCTGCATGTCCACCACCAGCAGCTTGCGCGGTCTCTTCGGCGCGGCGGGAGCTTTGGAGGGCGCGGCGGCTTCGATTTGCCGGCGCTCGGCGTCGGTCACATTGAACCGGGGCGGTGTCTTTTTGGAGAGATCGTCCATCAAATCGCCCAGCACCGCGACCGTGGTCTTCTCGAGAAATGCGGCGGACTGTACGATCTGGGGCGAGGGATCGGGCGCGGGGGGCAGTTCAATAGCGAGCGCGGTGGGCTTGATGCCGAGGCGGTAGAGTTCCCACAGGAAGGCGTTCATGCCGGCGGCCCCCGCGCCGAGAGCCACGTCGCGGCCTTCGGCGCCGGCGCGATTCAGGTCATGCAAGTGAAGGGTCATGACCCTGTCCTTGACCAGGCGCAGGGCCTCCACCGGCTGGATGTTTTCGCGCATCCAGGCGCCGGTATCGGGGCAGACTCCCAGGCGCTTGCCGCGGCCCTCGAGCGCCTGCATTTCGCTCTGGGGGTTCCAGTACGCCGGCGTGGCGGCCCGGGCGCCGTTGAGGAGGGCGACGTTCACGCCGATCTCGCTCGCAAGCTTGTAGATGGCCGGCAATTGGGCGGCGGGCGGCGATGCGACGACGGTCTCGACCGCCAGCGCCTTGGCGAACTGGAGCAACTTCCGCGCCTCGGCGTCATCGGCGGGAAAGTCCGGCGCGTAGTAGCTGGCCATGGTGACGCCGGACGATCGCAGCTTCTGGCGCACGGCGGCGATGTCCGCGGCGGCGAGATTCCAATCGAGGTTGCGGTCAAGGGCGGGGCTGACCTTCTGGCCCGCATATCCCTCAATGGCTTTCACACCGGCGGCGGACGATTTGTCGATGGCCTCGAAGAAAGTCGACTGGAAGCTGCGGGCCTGAACCGTCACGCGCCACCCGATAATGGTCCAGCCAGGCTGCTGAGCCGGCAACAAGACGCCGACGCCCAGCATCACAGAAACCAAGTACCCAAAGCGATTCATCACTACTCCTGCGCGAACTGCTTACCGACGCCGATCAACGAGGATAGTTGTTAGCCACGGGCGGCTACGCGGTCCCGGTCAGGTCCGGAACCTCTAGGCGCCAGGGTCCGCGGGCGGTCTTGGCCAGCCGGCGGTTGGCCTGCTCGTCGTTGATGAACTCCTCTTTGACAGGATCCCAGTGAAGCTTGCGCTTCAACCGGACGGCGATATCTCCCATTTGGGCGATCATCTCGTCGTGCGCCGCGACGTCGATGGGCGACACGGTGGGCTTGCCGGTGCGGATGGCGTCCAGGAAATTCGTGCGGTGATCGGGGCTGTTGATGACGTGCTGATCATTGGGTCCGATAATCTCGCGCATGAGGGAGTCGGGCTGGGTTTTCATGCCCTGTCGGCTGACCCAGATCCAGCCTTCGCTGCCAACAATCACGTCGCTGTTGTTGGGCCCGAACTGGGGGAACTGCCGGCGCGCGGTGGCGCCATCCATGAACTTGATCTTCACGCCGTTGGCATAGGTGTGCTCGATATCGTAGGTGGCAACGGTATCGCGGATGTCGTCGTAGAGCGTGCCGGCGCCCTCCACGGAGACAGGTGTGGTGTCGTCGGAGTTGTTGACCCACTGCGCGATGTCGAGATCGTGGATGCCCCATCCGCCGCTGAGGTTGCCCAGGCCGTAATCGGAGATGCGCAACCAATACACCGAAGTGCGCAAGTCGCTGTAGGGCACCCAGGGTGCGGGACCGAGCCACATGTCCCAGTCAAAGCCCGGCGGCGGGTCCTTGGGCACCTCGGGCTGCAAGCGGGCTCCGCCGCCCGAAGACGCGACGGCAAAGGTTTTGAGCTGGCCGATCTTGCCGTTGCGCACGAGTTCGCAGGCGAAGCGGAAATATTGGCTGGAGCGCTGCTGGGTGCCGAACTGGAAGACCACGCCGGACTGTTTCACCGCCGCGCGGATGGCCTTGGCATTCTCCACGGTCAGGGCGCAGGGCTTCTCGTAGTACATGTGCTTGCCCAGGCGCGCCGCGGCGATTCCGATGTAGGGGGTCCACCGTTCGCCCGTAGCCATGAGGAGGGCATCGATATCCTTGCGCGCGATCAGCTCGCGGAAGTCGTTATAGGTGGCGCAGGACTTGTCGCCATTGCGGGCATCGACCAGCGCTTTGGCGGCGTTGCGGGCGGTTTCCTGCACGTCGCAGATGGCCACCACGCGGACATCGTCGTGCTGCAAGAAGCCCTTCATGTCGCCGGTGCCCTGGCGTCCGACGCCGATGCAGCCGAGCGTGATGCGGTCGCTGGGCGCCGTGGCGCCGTCGGCTCCCAGGGCCGACGAGGGAATAATGGTTGGGAACCCCAGGACGCATGCCGCGCCGGCCAGTGTTTCCTTGAGGAACGCGCGCCTGCCCGAGGCCTGCGCTTTTTCGCCCGCATTTAAACCGTTTGACATACCAATCCTCTCCACACGGGAGTGCCTGCTTCTAGTCCCGTGACGATATTGTCGCTCAAAATGTTACCCGCGCGTTGAACTGCACGAGCCGCGGGCTGTTGGCCTGGCTGGTAATGGTTCCAAAGTTGGTGGAATTGAAGCTGGTGGAGGGAGCGCCGAAGATGACGAGATTGGTAGGATTTTGCACGTCCGCCTGGAACACCAGCATCATCCGCTCGCTAATTCTGAATTCCCGCCTCAGGCTCACGTTCTGATTGAAGGAGTTCGGATTGCGCAGCTTGTCAATCATGGTCCGTGGGCTGTCCCCGTAGGTGTACGGAGCGGGGTTCAAGAAGGCGTTCTTATTCAGAAACACGGGGACGGGCGATCCCCGAAGATTGGCATCCGCGGGGTTGCCGCCGATTTGAACCGGCCCCGTGAAGGCCGGGTTTATGTTGACGTAGCAACTGCCGGCGCTCGGCAGGTTGCAGCTTCCGCCGATGGCTCCGTAGCCGCCGCCCGCACTGAAGGTGGTGATTCCGGAAACCTGCCAGCCACCGGCCACTTTACCGGCGATGCCGTTGCCGGAGGCGAACCTCCGACCTTTACCGAACGGCAGACGATAGACCAGCAGGACGTGCGCGATCTGAGGAGGGACCGTCGTCTGAGCCTTCTCGCTCCAATAGGAACTGCGGCTGGCGAGGTTGTCGAATGCCTTGGCGAAACTATAGTTGGCGTTGAGCACCAAGCCGTGGGACAGCGTCTTGACGGCGACGACTTGCAGCGAATTGTAATTGGAGTCGCCGACCTCGCCCCACAAATCGCTGACCGAGGAATACTGCGGGAAGGGCAGCAACATCTGGGCGATGGAACCCGCGAAATTCGCGTACGGGAGGTGGATTCCCGGGATGATCGCGTTGGCTTGCGCAATGTTCGTGGGAGTAGCCTGGGCCGTCAGCAGGTTTCCGAGCTGCATATACTGCGGGAGGATGTCGCTGCCCCAGATGCCGCGCGAGCCGCCTCCCAGGTAATGGCCGTTGCTGCCCACGTAGCTCACCGTCAAGGTAAAGGTGCTGGTGAGGGCGCGCTGTATGCCGGCGTTCCAGTTCTGATACCGCGGAGGATGGCCGCCGATCTGCGGGTCTCCGAAGGTAACCGATCCGCCCTGGGCTGTCGAGGTGTTGAACCCGGTGTTCAGGGTCGGATTGAAGAACGGCGCCTGAATGTACGATGGCACGCCGGCATCCCAGTAGAAGGCGGGACTGTAGGTGTCCAGGCTGCTCCAGGATGGGTTGGCCGTGAAGCCGAGGGTTCCGGTGCCCTGCCTGGCGCCGCCGCGGCCGCCTACCGCCCCGCGGTGCGAATAGGTCATGTCGTAACCCGCGCGGAAAACGGTTTTCGCAGTAAAGGCGTAGGCCAACCCGAGACGCGGCTGGTACCCCCCATAGTAGGTCGACACGTTGGTGCGGCAATTGCAGCTATCCGGCCCATTGCCCGCGAACATCAAAGCCCCCAGAAAACCGCCGACGGCCGGATTGGGAAGCGTGGGGTTGAAGAACGACATCCGGTTTTCCACCTCCACGAACGGCGTCATGACGTCGTATCGAAGGCCGAGATTCAAGGTCAGCTTGGGCAACACTTTGAAGTTGTCGGTGACCCACCCGGAGTAGTCCCTGAAACGGGCGCCGGTACCCTCCACGGCATCGTTCTGGAGGTTGGCGGAACTCAACGCCCCCAGCAGGAACGACGCATAGGAGTTACCCGAGGTGGTGACAGGCGTACCGGCGGCGTTGAAGCCCTCAGTCTGGCTATTGCTGAAACTCCAGTTCGCCTGGCTGTCGAACGAGTTGTTCTTGTAATTGATCTGGCCCCATTGTATCTGCCCGCCGAACGTGAACGAGTGTTTGCTCTTGGTCCACTGGACGTTATCCTGCAAGGTGAACGACTGGTCGACCTCGGTAACCGGATGGGCATTCCCCCAACTGCTGGTCGCGTTCGGTCCACCGAACGACACGGTGGGGAACTCCAACGAAGCCCCTCCGGGCGGCAGACCTTGAATCCCGGCCTTCGCCGCATAATCCCCTCCCTGGGTGTTGTTGATCTCGGGTTGGAAGAACCGCGAGATGCCGTAACTGAGCTGGTTCACGACGCTGGGCGTGGCCACATAGGTGTACCGCGCCTGGGCCGTGGTCACGACCTCATCCACCTCGAGCGCGCTGCTTCCGCTGCCGTAGGGGATGGGCAAGGTGGCGCCCCGGGTGTCGTTCGCCTGAGCGCGGCGTCCGCGGCTGTAGAGCACGAGGAACCGGTGCTTGTCCGTGAGGTTGAAGTCCACCTTCTGGGTCGAGCCGTAGTTATTGAACCCGTAGACACTGGAACCGAGGTAGTTGTTGGTGATATTCGCGTTGGTAACCTGCGGCAGCATGGATTGCAGGGAGTTGGAGATGGGCGAAATGCGGCTGGTGGGAATCTGGTTCCCGGGAAACGCCAGCCGGGAGCACGGCTGGTTCGAACAGTTCAGGCTTTGCGGATCGTAGATGGCCGCCGGATAGGCGCTGAAATTACCGGTCCGCTCCGCCGTGGGCGCAATCGTATAGAAGTTGGAATTGTTGCCCGTAAGGTAGCGGAAGTCGTCGAAAGACTGGAAGAAAAAGATGCGGTTCCTGACGATGGGGCCAGCTATGTTCTCGCCAAACTCGTTTTGGTGTTCTATGGGCCGGGTAGAGGCGAAGAAGTTACGGGCGTCCAAATCGGTATTGCGGAAGTACTCGTAGGCGGCGCCGTGGAACTTGTTGGTTCCGGACTTGAGGACGAAGTTGGCCGCGCCCTGGCCGCTGTACATAGCAGGCGACCCGGCCGTCTCCAACTGGAACTCGCTGACCCCTTCGGCGGAAACGCCCAGCAGGACGTTGCGGACCTCACCCTGAATCGCGGGGTTGGTGAGCGGCATTCCCTCGACATACATCTCGCCGGAATTGGCTTGTGCGCCAGCGATGTCCCCGAATTCGTAGGTCCCGGTATTGCTGGGCACTCCGGCCTCCAGACTGACAAACGACGTGGGGTCGCGTGGGGCATTGCCCATAAACAGCGGCATGGCCATATAGACATCGCTCGGCATGGTCTGTCCGACGCGGGCATCTATGGTGTCCAACTGCGGCGGCCTATCTTCAACCGTGACCTGTTGGCTGGCGCTGCCCAACTGCATGGTAAAGTTCAAGCCCACCGTGCCGAGAGCATCCACAGTGACGTGCTGCTGCACCAAGGTCTGAAAACCGGCTGCCGTAACCGTAATGGTGTACTCTCCCGCCGGAAGCGGCGAAATGGTGTAGTCGCCGGATTCGGTAGTTTGCCGCGCTGTTTTGACCTGAGTTCCAACGTTGGTCGCGACCACACTTGCCGCCGGGACCACCGCGCCGGAAGGGTCGGATACGACGCCTCGAACCGACCCCGTGCCGCCGATCTGGCCGAAAGCAGGGATCGCAAGCAACATTCCCGCAACCAGACACAAGGTACCCTTAACGCTCTTGCCCACCTGAGTGCTCCTTTCAGAATCTAAGACCAAAATGGGCCAAAACCGTTGTAATGTCAACGGGTTTTATCGAGAGGCCGCGCCGGCCGTGTGGATTCGGCCGGCGATAAATGACCACATCGGTATCGAGCCGAGGTCCGGAGCCGGCGGCTCTGTACGAGTGTCGATCCGGACAGACCATCTCTCACTACGGCCTGCGAGCCCCTCGGATCATCCGATAATATCACCCGGGCGGAAGGAGATGATTGCGGAGCGTCCGCTGAAACTGGAAGAAGCGCTGGATATCGCGATCCAAACGGCCACGGGGATCCGGGCCGCACACGAGAAGGGCATCGTTCATCGGGACATCAAACCCGCCAATGTCATGGTCAACCGGCAAGGGCAGGTGAAGGTCATGGACTTCGGCCTGGCGCAGCTTACCGCGGCCGCGGCGACTCAAACGGATTTGACGCAGCCGGGAGCGGTTTCGGGCACGCCCGCGTACATGTCTCCGGAACAGGCACAGGGGCAACTCACCGACGGGCGAGCCGATATCTGGGCGCTCGGCGCGCTGCTATTCGAGAGGCTGACGGGGCGGTTGCCGTTTTTAACGAGGGCGCTCCAAAATTGTCGCCCGACGGACGATTCCTGGCATACGTCTGCGACGAGTCGGGCCGGAACGAGGTGTATGTGCGAAGTTTCCCGAAGGGTGAAGGCAAGTGGTGCGTTTCGAGCAACGGCGGGACTTCGCCGCGCTGGAGACGGGATGGCAAGGAACTCTTCAATGTCGAGGGGATCAAGCTCATGGCCGCGAGCGCCGCGACCAGGCCCGCCTTTTCGGCTGGGACGCCGGCGGCCTTATTCGAAAACAGGGGGCTGTGGTCCTTCTATCCGCAATACGATATCTCGCCCGACGGCAAACGGTTCATCCTGATCGAGAGGCTGATCGCCAAAAAACCGTTGGCGATCCACGTGGTCAACAACTGGTTCGAGGAGTTTAGAGGACGGCAGTAAAACCGAACGCAACCAAGGCCAGGCCAAGCGCGACCGGTGACCGGGTCCGGGACGATTTTCTTTTCAGATGGCCAGCGACGGCCCATTTGCGCCGGCGCGGCCGGCGCGGCGGGGGCCGAGGAGGACGCGCTACGGCTACAATATTCTTATGCATCATTCCCCGAGGGGAACCAAGATCGGCGCGTGCTGCGTTCTAGGAGCGGCGCTGCTGCTGGCCCAACCAGACTGGAAGACCGTGGTCAACCTGCCAGCGGTGGACTTCTCGGGCCTGTCGCCGGTGAAGACCCGCGCGCTGCTGCGCCTGCTGCGCAACCACGACTGCGCCTGCGGATGCGGCATGAAGGTGGCCGAGTGCCGCGTCAAGGACCCGAATTGTGCGTGGAGCAAAGGCCTGGCGGCGGCGATGGGGGATGCGATTCGGGCGGGCAAGGACGAGAACGAGGCCATCAACGCCGCGAAGGCGTCGAAGTGGGCCACGGGTCCGCAGCCTCCGAAGCTTCTGGAGGACCCGGTGACCATTCCCACCACGGGGTCGCCGGTGCGCGGTCCGGCGGGCGCGGTGCTGACCCTGGTGGAATTTTCCGATTTTCAGTGTCCCTATTGCCAGGCCGCAGCGGGCAAGCTGAATGCGGTGCTGGAAGCGTATCCGGGGAAGATCAAGCTCATCTTCAAGCAGTTTCCGCTGGACATGCACTCGCAGGCGGCGTTGGCCGCCGCGGCGGCTATCGCGGCGCATCGGCAGGGGAGGTTCTGGCCGATGCACGATGCACTCTTTGCGCATCGGCGGGAATTGTCCCGTCCCTCGATCCTGGCCCTGGCGCACACCGCCGGACTCGACATGCAGCGCTTCGAGGCGGACCTGGATTCCGTGGAGACCAAGACGACCGTGGCGCGCGACATAGACGACGGCGACCGCGCGGGCGTGGAGGGCACGCCCTCGGTATTCATCAATGGCCGGAAATACAACGGCAATCTGGACCTGCCGGCGATCCGGCCGGTCATCGACGAGGAGCTGAAGAACGCCAAGTAGCGGGCGTCGAAGACCGGGCGACCGAGTCAGTTCACCTTGGCGACCGTGGCCTCCACCTGGAGCTTTCGCAGGTTCACCGGATCGTCGATGGAAGCGATCACGGTGGGCTTCCCCAGCTCGACGGCCGTGTCAATGTCCAACTTGGTTTGTCCCACGGTAGGATTGGGCGGATTGGCGGCTCCCTGCGCGGCGCCGTGCTCGGTCGCGGTGCTGAGGTCGAGGCTGCCGTGCATGGCGACCTTGCCGTTCATTTCGCTCACGACGCATTCGATATTCACGCCGACATCGATGTAGGAATACTGGGTGTTGACCATCGGGTTCACGCCGACGCCGGCCACACCCGGCTGGAACGATCCGGTAGCGACAGGGATACGATTTCCGACCTTGAAAACCGCCTTCCGGTTGGCGTCGACCAGCAAAGTGTAGCGGCGGCCGGTCTTGGCCGCGGCGTCGCTGCCGTCGTGAATGTTGAATTCCACCTTGTAGACGGCGGAATCGCCAGAGTCCCTTCTTTCCTGGGCGTGTAGCGGCGTCAACGCGAGCAGAAACGACGCGGCAGCGAGCGCAACGGGTGCGTGCATTTTGTGTGGTCCTCCTGATCGATCAGACGCAGGGGATTGCGGAACCGTGGATGGATGTTTTCCCGGGTGCGCGGAACCTTCGACGGTCAGCGCGCCGGTGGATTGCGCTCGATCGACATCAAGTTGAACGATCCGGGCAGCACCGGACCTCTGCCCCTGCCCCCCGCGGGCACGGGCCCAAACTTCGCGGAAACGAGGAACACGCGGTGATTGGTGGGGTCGAGCCCCATATTGCGCGCCCCCTGCGGGGTCTCAACGCTTTCGGCGACGTGATATTGGTCCGGAGAGTCCTGATGAATCACGGTGAGCGAGCCGTTGGCATTGGAGGCAAACGCGTCGCCGGAGGCCGCATCGAAGCCGGCGCCATCGACGCCGGTTCCGATCGGGAGAGTCGCAACCACCTTGCCGGCCTGATAGTCGGAGACCGCCATCACCCCGCTGCGGCATCCGCTGAACAGCCGATGGTGGGCAGTGTCAATGGCCATGGAGACCGGCTGCTTACAAGGGGCGGTGGACCAGCGCCGGGTAACGGCCGCGGTTTTGGCGTCGATCTCCACCACCTCGCTTATGTCGGTGAGGTTCGCGTACACCTTGCCGTCGCCGGCGGAAGCGCCGTATTCCGGTTTGCCGCCGAGTGGAATGTTGGTGATCAGGGTACCCGCCCGCGGGTCGATCACTGTGGAGCTGTGCGCGTCGCCATTCAAGGTGAAGACGCGGTTCGACGAGCTGTCGTAGACGATGGCGTCGGCATCTTCGGCGGCGGGGATCCGGCCGAGCACCTTGAAGGTCTTCAGATCGAACATGACCACGGACTGGTCGTTGCCCGAAGTGGCGAACCCATGGCCGGTGGTTTCCGCCACCGCGGTTCCGTGCGCGCCCTGGATGCCGGTGACTTCGCCGAGCAGCGTGCCGCTGTCTTCATCGACGACCATCACGCGATTCTGGCGGGCGATAAACAGACGGTGATTGGGCGGATCGGGCACGATGTAGTCCCAGCTCCCGTCCCCGCCCAGGGTGTAAGTGTGGGTCACGCGGTAAGACGGGGACGGCTGCGCGAGGAGGAACGTCGTGGCAGCCAGGGTGAGGACGAGCGCGATGTTGCGCATAGTTGCTCCTTCAGCCTGAAGTATATCGAAGCCGGCAATCCTTGGGCGCCGGATCGCGCCGGCAGCGCTTGCCGGGTGAAATTGGCGAAGCTCCCCGCTACTTGCAGGACGGAACGGGGAGCGGCGCGGCCGGCACGGCTCCGAGATTCTGCTTCGCCAGTTCGCCGTTCAGATTGGCGAGATCCGTTTTCATGAGTTCGTTCCAACCCTGCGCGGCAGTGGCCAGGTCGCGGCAATACCCTTCGTAGGCGGCCTGCATTACGGGGGTGGGGGCGGCGTCCTGGCCATCCACGACGGAGGCCAGCGAGCCGATGGAGCGGTTGAGCGGAGCGAATGCCGGCGCCTGGCGTGCTCCGCGGCCGCCGCCACCGCCACCGCCGAAGCCGGTCTCGGAGCCTTGCAGACGCAGGGCTTTCTGATCGAACTCCTGAAGCGCTGCGATGGCGGCATCGCCGGCGCGCTTTTCGAGTTCCTTCCGATCGCCCGCCAGGGTTTGGCGCAGGGCGACGGCCTTTCGATAGAAGTCGTAGCTGGACGCTACCAGGTCGAGGATCTTGCGTTCCAACGCGAGTTGCCGGGCCAGCGCATCATCGGTGACGTCGACGCGCGGATCCATGGCGACCACCAGCGGCTGCTCGAAGGTGCGGCCGTTCACGGTAAGGCGAACGCGGTAGGCGCCCGGCGTCACCATCGCGCCCAGAGGCAGCCCGGGCGTGTTCTGATACAGCGCGGAGATGGGATATTCGTGGCGCAGCACGGGCGGAGCGGCATAGCGCAGGTCCCAGACGAAGCGGTTCATGCCGGCGCTCCTGGTGAGCGGTTGCGGATGTCCGACCCAGTATTCGGGCACGTTGGGCGGCGGTTCGGCAGTGGCCTGCTCTTTCCTGGTGGAATACTCGCGCACCAGTTGGCCCGCAGTATCGTAGATGCCGAGCGTAATATCCTGCGACGGCTCGGACGCCAGGAAGTAATCCAGGATCGCGCCCGCGGGCGGATTCTGGCCGGCGGGCATCTCCGGCGGCAGCGGCGTGTCCTGATTCAGATCCAGGCGCACGCGGAGCGCCTTTTCGGGCTGGAAGAGAAAGGTGGGCGCGCTGGAAACGGTGCGGTCGATCTGGCGAAGGGGCGTGACGTCGTCGAGAATCCAGAAGGCGCGGCCGTAGGTGGCGGCCACGAGGTCGTCGCCGTGCACCACCAGGTCGCGGACGCTGGTGGTGGGCATGTTGAGTTGCAGGGAACTCCAGTGATCGCCTTCGTCGAAGGAAAGAAACGCGGCGTTTTCCGTTCCCGCGTAGAGCAGGCCCCGGCGTCCGGGGTCTTCACGGACCACGCGGGCGAAGGAGCCTTCGGGGATGCCGGCGGAGGTTTCCTGCCAGGTCTTGCCGAAGTCGTGGGTGCGGTAGAAGTGGGCGCGAAAATCGTTCTCGTCGTGGCGGTCGACGGCGGCGTAGGCCGTGGCAGCGTCGAAGTGGGAAGCTTCCAGCATGCTGATCTGCGAGAGCGGCCCAAGTCCTGGCGGCGATACATTCTGCCACGCCGCGCCGCCATCGTGGGTGAGCTGGATGATGCCGTTGTTGGTGCCGGCCCAGATCTGGCCGGCGGTGAGCGGCGACGGCGCGAAGGTGTTGACGGCGGCGCGATTGAGGGGCTGGATGGTCTCCTGCTGCTCCTGCGCGCGCGGCCGCGCGGGCACCGGCGGAGTGGCCGCGGCGGCGGTATCGGCAGCGGGCGCGGGGGTCTCGGGCCGCTTGGTGAGGTCCGGGCTGATGGCCTTCCAGTGGATGCCGCCATCGCGCGTCTCCAGGAGTAACTGCGCACCCATATAGAAGATGTGCGGGTCCTGCGGTGAAAAGCCCAGCGGCGGGTTGGTGGTCATGCGGTATTCGTTGTCGCGCGTGACGCTGGGCGAGACGGTGGCCACCTGCCGGTTGGTGCGGTCGATGCGGACCACGCCGCGGCTCGGCCCGCCGGCGTAGACCAGGTTGGGATTGAGCGGATCGGGAACGATGTAGCCGAACTCGTATCCGCCTACCGGGTCCCAATCCATAAAGGTGATTTCGCCATAGTCGCCGCGGCTCAACGTGCCCACAGAGCCGCTGTCCTGCTGCGTGCCGTAGACCCAGTACGGGTAACGATTATCGGTGGAGAGATGGTAGATCTGGCCGGTGGGCTGGTTGTACCAGGAACTCCACGATTTTCCGCCGTCCATGCTAATGGTGGCGCCCTGATCGCTGGCCATGATCATGCGGAGGGAATCGGCCGGGTCGATCCACAGCGCGTGGTTGTCATCGCCGCCGGGCGCTCCTTTGTAGGAGACGAAGGTGTGGCCGCCGTCGTCGGAGCGGTAGAGCGAGGTCTGGGCGACGTAGACCACGTCGGAATTCTTCGGGTCGAGGAACACACGGCTGAAATAGCCGCTGCCCTGAATGCGCGGGTCCTGGGTGATCTTGCTCCAGTGCGCGCCGCCGTCATCGGAGCGGTAGAGCCCGCCGGCCGCGCCGCCGCCACCGCCGCCACCGAATCCGCCGCCAGCGACGATGGCGAAGACTTTCTGTCCACCCGCCGCCACAGCCACGCCGATGCGGCCCAGGCGCCCGGCGGGCAGCCCCTCGGTGAGCTGCGTCCAGTTTTCGCCGCCATCGGCGGTCTTGTAGATGCCGGCGAAGCCCGAGGATTCGATCGCGGCCCGCGCTCCGGGCGCTGTGTAATGCTCCCACATGGCGGCGTAGCCGATCTTCGAATTATCGGGCGCGAAAACCAGGTCGACGGCCCCGGTGACATCGTCCTTATGCAAGACGTTGCGCCAGGTCCGGCCGCCGTCGGTGGATTTGAAGACGCCGCGCTGATTGTTCTTCGAATAGGTGCGGCCCAGCGCGGCCACCAGGACGACGTCAGGATCGCGCGGATCGACCCACAGGTTGCCGATGTGCTCGGTCTCGTCGAGTCCGATGTGCTGCCACGTCTTGCCGGCGTCGGCGGATTTGTACACGCCGTTCCCCATGTTGACGGAGCCGCCCACCATGCTGACGTCGCCGGTTCCGAAGTAAACGATATCGGGGTTAGAGGGCGCCACGGCCACAGCGCCGATGGAAGAAATGGGGACCGAATCGGAGACAGGCGTCCAGACCACGCCGCCGTCCACGGTTTTCCAAAGGCCGCCGCCGGGTGTGCCCATGTAGTAAACGGCGGCGTTGCCGGCGATGCCCGCTACGGCGGTCACGCGGCCGGCACGGAAGGGGCCGATCTGCCGCCAGCGCATGGCGCGGTACAGGCTGGTGTCGAAGGGTTGTGCGGCGAGCGAAACACAGGCAGCGAGAAGGAGCGCGCAGGAATAACGGGACGGCATTTTCCGATTGTCCTACGAATCAGGGAAGGGCAGGGCGGCCTTTTTCTCTCTAATGCGATCGACGCAATCCGCCGAAGGTATGGGTGTGAGGCCGCTTTTCTGTGTGCTCGTCTGTCTGCTGGCGGCGGGGAAAGGTCTGGCTCAGACCGAGCCGCGCGAGAGAGTGGTGGAGAGCATCGTGCCATGGCTGGCTTACAGTTCTTCGTGCTGGTCGGCGGTGGAGTTGCAGAACATGGGAAACCGGGAAGTTGCCGCCGAGGTGGAGGCGCACAAGAGCACCGGCGCCCTGGCTCCGCTGGTGGGACACAGCGGAATCCAGGTGCGTCTGAGCGCGGGCGAGCACGCCGAGTACAAGCTGCAACTGCCGGAGGAGACCGCCGGCGCGTGGGTGCGGGTGCGCGAGAAGGTTCCGTCGCCCGAGCTCTCGCCAGTCCTGGCGGTGAGCGGCACCACCGAGTGCCTGGCCGCCGATGAGCTGCACACCACCGTTCGCGACGTGGCATGGCCCACTCGCAACCCCTGGTTTTCCGGCGCCGTGAACGGCGGTGACGACGGGATCATCGCGCTCATCAACACGTCGGAGCGACCGGCCCGGGTTCAGGGATGCTATTCGTCCGGGGTGCTGTACTCGGTTCCCCAAAAAGACCGGCCGGCGGACGAGCTGACGCCGGTCTGTTCGGAGACCATCCTGGAGCTGGTGCCGCCGTTCGGATCGCGGCAGTATCCGGTGGCCCGCGGCGGGAACTCACACTTCTCCCTGACCGCCCGGGGCGACGCGATTGTTCTCGAAATGCTGCGGCCGGCGGGGGCCAGCGTTCAGATGTACCGGGTGGACTCGACGGTGACTTTTGGGCAAGAGGTTCCTGGCCGATGAGGCGGAGCGCCGACGTGGCGACCGCCTCAAATCGAAGCCAAGAAGGGCTTCAACACTTCCAGGGTGCGCTGCCTCTGATCGTGGTGGAGGTTGTGTCCTGCGCCGTCGATGTGGACCAGCTTTCCGTTTTTCAGCACCTTCGCGGCTTCTTCGTTTGCCTTCCTCGTCTCCGGCGGGGCATCCTGTTTGAGGATCAGCGCCGGGACGGTGATTCTGGCAAGCGCGTCCATGGTGCTCATGCCGCCTCCGCCTCCGGGGCCGCGCCCGCCGGCGGCCGCGTACGAACCGTGATATTGCTTTTTTGAAACCGCCCAGTATGCGCAATCGAGCGGATCCCATTTCGGCGTCTGCTGCCGGCACTGCGCCACAAGGTCGTCGAAGGGCCGGTTGTTCTGTGCCACCAGGGCCTCCGGAGTGCCCCCCATGACTAAGGGTGCGGCCGCACCGCGGCCGGCGGATCCCGAAGCAGGCGCGGCACCCTGGCCGCGGCCAGCAGATCCCCCTGCGCTCGCGGCGCCGGCGCCACGGCCGGCTCCCGCGGGAGCGCCAAGGCCGGGGTCAAGCAGGATAACAGCGCGCGGAAGATCGGTGTACCTCGCCGCAAGCCGGATCACGGTGGACGCCCCCATCGAATGGCCCATCAATATGGGCCGTTCCAGCTTCATCGCGTGAATAAAGCCAGGTCTTCGACGCCGGTGTCCCCCGTATCCGCCGCCGTGGGCGGGTCCGACAGGCCATGGCCGCGTGCGTCCGTCATGTAGATGTCGTAGCCGGCCTGGAGCTCGTTCGTCAGCGTGGTCCAGGAGAGCCCGATGTCGGTAGCACCGTGGGCCATTACGATTACCGGCTTACCGGGCGCGGGGATCGCGTGGTAGTAGTGGATGCGGATTCCGTTGGCGTACACATAACCGTCCGTCCACCCGTCGGGGATGCCGGGCGGTGTTGCGGCAGTCGCCGCGGCGATCATAGCGGTGAGCAGGACCGCATGCGCCATAGTTTTTCGAAGAGACATCCGGATTCCTCCTTCACTGTGGTCGAGACTGTCACACGTTCACGATAGCGCAAACGGCGCATGCGAATGGAACGGCTTGACCGCCGCGCGCGGCTGCACTACACTGTTTTCAGTTCATGCACACGTGTGCACAGAGCTGACCATGAAACCCCGGGAGGATGCTCCTGCCGCCGTGAAACGTGCCTCCATCAAGGACATCGCGCAACTGGCCAATGTCTCCCACTCCACCGTGTCGCGCGCCCTCAGGAGCAGCCGCCTGATCAGCGAGGCGACCGCCGGGCGCATCCGGCGCATCGCCCGGGAAGCCGGCTATGCGCCCAGCGCGGCGGCGCGCAGCCTGGTCACGCGGCGCAGCGACGCGATCGGAGTGGTGGTGACCAACATCGCTGATCCTTTCGTCGCGGGAGTCGTCAGCGGCATCGAGGAAGTGGCCACCGAGAAGGGCTATTCCGTCTTCCTCGCCAACTCGCACGCCGATCCGGAACGCGAAGTCCGCGTAGCGCAGTCCCTCGAGGAGAGACGCGTGGACGGCATTATCGTCACTTCGTCGCGCGTGGGGGCTATGTACGTGCCGCTGCTCTCACGCATGCGGGTTCCGATCGTGCTGCTGAACAACCAGCATCCGAGCGAGTTCGTCCACTCCGTGATGATCGCCAACGCGGAGGCCGCTCTGGAGGCTACCCGGCACCTCGTGGGGCTCGGCCACCGCCACATTGCCTACCTCGGAGACCGTTACGGACACCAGTCCGAGACGGAGCGATTCTCCGGGTACCGGCGCGCGCTCGAGGAGGCGGGGCTGGCGCTCGAGCCGGAACTGGTGGCGCAGGGCGACGGCAAGCCAGAAGGCGCGGGCCCGGCGATGGCGCACCTGCTGGCACTTCCGCATCCTCCCACCGCCGTCTTCTGTTATAACGACCTCTCCGCGCTGGGCGCGATGCGGGAGGCGTTCGCCCGCGACCTGCGCGTGCCCTCGGACCTTTCCATCGTGGGCTTCGACGATCTCTACATCAGCCGTTACCTGAATCCGCCACTGACGACCGTGCGGCAGCCGATGCATCAGATGGGACGCATGGCCATGGAGACGCTGCTGGACCTGCTGGCCGGCGGCCGGCGCGACCACAACCTGAAGGTGCCGGGGGATCTGATCGTGCGGGAGTCCACGGCGCCGCCCAAGGAACGAATATGACCGACCTTCTGATTCACCCCGAGAGATTCACCGGCCGGACCGAAGATTTCGGCTACGAATACCTCTCATTTGAAACCCGCGCGCTGGGATGCGGCGAGGAGTTCGGCGGCGAGACCGCGGGCCGTGAACTGGCCGTCGTGCTGCTCGGCGGCCGCTGCTCGGTGGAGTCTTCGGCGGGCAACTGGACGAATATCGGGGCGCGCGCGAATGTGTTCGAGGGCCGCCCGTTCACGCTCTACCTGCCTGTAGCGACCTCCTTCCGCGTCACCGCCGAGAGCGATTGCGACCTCGCCTTCTGCTATTGCCGTGCCGAAGAGCGTTTCCCGGCGAAACTGGTAACCCCGGACGAGGTCCGCGTGGAAATTCGCGGCGGAGGCAACGCCACGCGGCAGATCCACCACATGCTGACGCCGGACTTCCCCGCGCAGCGCCTCCTGGTGGTCGAAGTCTACACGCCAGCGGGCAACTGGTCCAGCTATCCGCCGCACAAACACGACGTGCACAACCCGCCCGGCGAGGTGGACCTGGAAGAGATCTACTACTACCGGATCGATCGGGCGGAAGGTTACGCGATTCAGCGCGTCTACACCGCCGACCGCCGCCTGGACGCCACTCTCACGGTGCGCGACCGCGAACTGGTGCTGGTTCCAGAAGGCTACCACCCGGTGGTGGCGGCGCACGGCTACAA
This sequence comes from Bryobacteraceae bacterium, assembly GCA_035638575.1. Lineage (GTDB taxonomy): Bacteria > Acidobacteriota > Terriglobia > Bryobacterales > Bryobacteraceae > DASQZT01. The sequence continues at coordinate 45,611 of DASQZT010000297.1, read as the reverse complement.
CGTTTACTACCTGAACGCGCTGGCAGGCTCGGCCCGCTCGATGGCGGCCTCCGACGACCCCGACTACGCGTGGGTGCGCGAGACGTGGCGCGAACAGGATCCGCGAGTGCCGCTGTTCTGAGGAGACTATGGACGTCGTCATACTGGGCAGAATCGGTTACGATCTTTACTCGGAGGAGCCGCATGTGCCGCTGCCGCAGGCGCGCCGCTTTTCCCGCTATCTGGGCGGCTCCAGCGCCAACATGGCGGTGGGACTGGCGCGGCTGGGCGCCCGCACGGGCATCGTCAGTTGCCTGGGCAACGACAGCCTGAGCCGCTTCCTGATCGAGTTTCTCAACCAGGAGAACGTGGACACGAGCCACGTGCAGATCGCACCGGGATTCCTGCCGTCGCTGGCCATCACCGAGGTCTCGCCGCCCAACAGCTTCCCGCAAGTGTTCTACCGCCACGACGCCGTGGATACGCAACTCGACGCCACCGCGGCCGATCTGGACTACGTGGCCGGCGCCGGAATGTTCGTCACCAACGGCACTTCGCTGTGCTGTTCGCCGTCGCGCGAATCCACGTATCGCGCCCTGGAGCGAGCCAAACAGGCGGGCTGCCGGGTGGTGTTCGACGTGGATTACCGCCCCATGTCGTGGAGAAGTCCCGAAGAGGCCGGGCTGGCGGTGCGGCTCGCGCTGCCGTTCATCGATATCCTGATCGGCAACCAGATCGAGTTGACGCTGGTGGCCGGCGAGAGCGATCTCGAAGCCGCGTCGAGGAAGCTGCGCCGGGCGGGCGTGCCGATTCTCGTCTCGAAACTGGGGGAGACAGGAACGCGCGTCTGGACGGGCGACGATTCGGTATTCCTGCCGCCCTATGCCGTGGACGTGGTCTCCACGATCGGCGCGGGTGACGGGTTTGCCTCGGGCTTCCTCTACGCGCTGATCAAGAACAAGCCGCTGACCGAATGCCTGCACTACGGCAACGCCGCGGCGGCCATCGTGGTGAGCCGTTTGAGCTGCTCGGAGGCCATGCCGGCTCTCACCGAAGTGGAAGCGATGATCTCGCAGAGCCGCGCCCGCGCGGTGCCGTCGCGATAGGGAATCGCCATGTTCTCCGCCCAACAGTTCCTTCCCGCCGCGGTTCTCGAAAAGCTGACCGACACGCGGGTCCACGACCCCGAATTCGTCGCGCGCTCCGCCCGCTGCCGCATCCGGCGCACCCGGCTCGCGCCCGGCGGGAAGCTGAACATCCTGGCGGCGGATCATCCCGCGCGCCGCGTAACCGGGGTCGGCAACGACGCCCTGGCGATGTGCGACCGGCACGAGTATCTGGCCCGCATCCTGCGGGTGCTCGCCGGCAGCCGCGTCGATGGGGTGATGGCAACCATGGACATTCTGGACGATTTGATGATCATCGACGGTCTTCTGCGCGAGGCCGGCGGAGCGCCGCTGCTGGATGGCAAGCTCGCCATCGCCAGCCTGAACCGGGGCGGCCTGGCCGGTTCCGCCTGGGAGTTGGACGATCCGGTCACCGGCCCCTCGCCGGCCGTGTGCCAAGAACGTTTGCTGGATGGCGTCAAGCTTTTGCTGCGCGTGGACGACAACGAGCCCGCCTCGCTCCGGACGCTGCTGGCCTGCGCGGTGGCGATCTCGGAGTCGTCGTCGCGCGCCCTGCCGGTGTTTCTCGAGCCGCTCCCGGTCAACAGGGCGGAAAAGGGCTACACCGTGGTGAAGACCGCCGAGGCGTTGGCGCGCCTGGCGGGAGTGGCGTCCGCGCTCGGCGACAGCAGCCGCTACCTGTGGCTGAAGCTGCCCTATTGCGAGGGCTACGGCGCGGTGGCGCGGTCCACCACGCTGCCAATTCTGCTGCTGGGCGGCGAATCGGCGGGCGACGCGGCGCCGTTTCTGGGGCAACTGCGCTCGGCTTTGGCGGCGGGCAGCAACGTGCGCGGCGCACTGGTGGGGAGAAACGTGTTGTATCCGGGCGCCGAAGATCCGCTCGCCGTGGCGGATGCGGCCGGCGGGATCATCCACGAAGGGTGGACCGTCGAAGAGGCAATTCATTCCTACGATGCGAATCGGGGGCGCGACATGGACCGTATCGCGCGCCACTTTCCGAGCTGAGGAGACAAGGAGGGTATCGATGGCAACACGCCGGTTGACGATGGCACAAGCCCTGTTGGGCTTTCTCAAGAATCAGTACGTCGAGCGCGACGGCCGGGAGCACCGTTTCTTCGAAGGCGCCTGGGGCATCTTCGGGCACGGCATTATCGCGGGCTTCGGACAGGCGCTGCAACAGAATCCCGACTTTCCGTATTATCTCTGCCGCAACGAGCAGGCAGCCGTGCACATCGCGACGGCTTTTGCCAAGGCGAGAAAGCGGCTGTCCGCGTTCGCGTGCCTGTCTTCCATTGGACCAGGCGCCACCAACATGATTACCGGCGCCGCGACGGCCACGATCAACCGCATCCCGGTACTGTTGTTGCCGGGCGACATCTTCGCCCGCCGAAACGTCGCGCCGGTTCTGCAGCAGCTGGAGAGCGAGCGCAGCCAGGACATTTCCGTAAACGACGCTTTCAAGCCGGTGTCGCGCTATTGGGACCGCATCAACCGCGCGGACCAGCTTCCCTGCTCGGCGGTGGAGGCGATGCGCGTATTGACGTCTCCCGCACAGACGGGCGCGGTGGTGCTGGCGCTGCCCCAGGATGTGCAAACCGAGGCCTGGGACTACCCGGCGGAGATGTTCGAAAAGCGGGTGTGGCACATTCCCCGGCAGGCGCCGGAGCCGGTCATGCTGGAGCGGGCGGTGGCGGCCATTCGCACGGCTCGACGGCCGCTGCTGGTGGCGGGCGGCGGCGTGCTCTACAGCGAGGCCGGCGAGGCGCTCGCCAGCTTGTTGCGCCGCACCGGAATTCCGGCCGGCGAGACGCAGGGGGGCAAGGGATCGCTGCCATTCGACCATCCGCAAAACCTCGGCGCCATGGGGGTGACTGGCACGCCGGGCGCGAACATCGCCGCTCGCGAGGCCGATGTGGTCATCGCCGTGGGCACTCGTCTCAGCGACTTCACCACTGCGTCGAAGACCGCGTTCCAGAACCCCGGCGTGCGGTTCGTCAACATCAACGTGGCCGAATTCGATTCGCTGAAGCACGCCGGCTTGCCGGTGCCGGCGGATGCGCGCGCCGCACTGGAGCAGATGGAAGCGGCGCTCTCCGGGTACACCGTCGATCCGGCTTACGCCGGGTGCATCGCGGAATGGCGGGCGCGCTGGGAAGAAGAAACCGATCGCATTTTCAACCTTCGGCACGGGCCGCCCATCAGCCAGGGCGAGGTCATCGGCGCAGTGAGCCGCGCGGCCCGTCCTCAGGACGTGGTGGTGAACGCGGCCGGGAGCCTGCCCGGCGACCTGCACAAGCTGTGGCGCACGCGCCAGCCCGGCGGCTACCACATGGAGTACGGCTACTCGTGCATGGGATACGAGATCGCCGGCGGCCTGGGCATCAAGATGGCGGACCCGTCGCGCGAGGTCTACGTGATGGTGGGCGACGGGTCGTTCCTGATGATGTGCTCGGAGATCGCGACGTCCATTCAGGAAGGGTACAAGCTCAACCTGGTGGTCGTGGACAACCACGGGTATTCGAGCATCGGCGGGCTGTCGCAAGCGATCGGCTCGAAAGGCTTCGGCACCGACTACCGCTGCCGCACGGCCGGCGGACAGCTCGACGGGGATTACGTGCCGGTGGATTTCGCGTCCCTCTGCGCCGGCCTGGGCGCTCGCACGGTGCGAGCCACCACGCGCCAGGAACTGGAGCAGGCGCTCGAGGCGATGCGCGGCCACAACCGCACCACCGCGGTGGTCATCGAGGTGGACAAGGAGCAGCGCGTGCCCGGGTACGAGTCCTGGTGGGACGTGGCCATCGCGGAAGTTTCCGAGTCGGATTCGGTGCGGCGGGCGCGGGCGCAATACGAGCAGGACGTGAAACGCGAGCGGCGCCACGAGATCGCCGGCGCGCGATAGCAGAACTTGGAAAGGAGACTTATGGGCATTCTTCGTGTGGGCAACGCTCCCTGTTCCTGGGGCACTCTGGAGTTTGAAGGAGGCAGGGGCGAACAGATTGGATTCGCCCAAATGCTGGATGAGCTTGCCGCGACCGGTTACACCGGCACGGAACTGGGCGATTGGGGCTATATGCCCACCGACCCCGAGGTCCTGGGGCGCGAATTGAAGTCGCGCGGCCTGACCATGCTGGGCGCATTTGTGCCGGTGGCGCTGAAAGACCCAGCCGCGCACGCAGCCGGCGTGGAGCATGCAATGCGCGCGGCACGGCTGCTCTGGGCGGTGGCCACCGAACCCAAGCCATACCTCGTGCTGGCGGACAACAACGGCACGGTGGAGGAGCGCACGCGCAACGCGGGCCGCATTATTCCGCAGATGGGATTGCGTCCCGAGGAGTGGCAGGTGTTCGCCGCCGGCGCCAACCTGGTGGCCAGGACCGTACTGGCGGAAACCGGACTGCGCACCGTGTTTCACCATCATTCGGCCGGCTATGTGGAAACGCCGGACGAGATCGCCAAGTTCCTCGACGCCACCGATCCGGAGGCCATCGGACTGGTGTTCGATACTGGCCATTACTGCTACGGCTCGGGTGGCGCGGATGTGCTCGAAGGGCTGGAGCGCTTTCGCGAGCGCATCGGGTACATCCATTTCAAAGACTGCCAACCGGAGGTGGCGAAGCGGGCGCGGGCCGAACAGTGGGACTACTTTCAGGCCCTGCGACACGGGGTCTTCTGCGAACTGGGCAAGGGATCAGTGGACTTCCCGGCGGTGCTGCGGTGGATGCGCGACACCGGTTACGCGGGCTATGCGCTGGTGGAACAGGACGTCCTGCCGGGCATGGGAACGCCCGAGGCCAGCGCGCGGCGCAATCGGGAATTCCTGCGCTCCATCGAATCCGAGTATTCGGGGGCGAGGGGCGCGGGGGCGGCGGGGAAGGGCGGGGGAGCGGCGGGGAAGGGCAGGGGAGCGGCCGCGGCCAAGCCCGTCCGCGTGGGGATCATCGGCGCCGGCCGGATCGGGAGGGTCCACGGCGGAGCGCTCGCATATCGGCTGCCGGAGGCGGTTCCGGTGGCCGTCATGGACGCAAATATGGAGGCGGCGCGGGCCCTTGCCGAGGCCTGCGGCATTCCCCACGTCGCAGAGAGCGCGGAGGAGATGTTTGCCGCCGAGGACATCGAAGCCGTGCTAATCTGTTCCCCCACCGGAACCCATGCCGACATGATCGAGCGGGCGGCGCGCGCCGGCAAGCACATATTCTGCGAGAAGCCCATCGACCACAAGCTGGAACGCATCGACCGCGCATTGGAGGCCGTGACAAAAGCCGGAGTCAAACTGCAGGTGGGTTTCAACCGGCGCTTCGACGCCAACTTCGCCCGCGTCCGGCGGGCGGTCGAATCCGGCGAGATCGGCGCACCCCACTTGCTGCATATCGTCAGCCGCGATCCGGCGCCGCCGCCGATCGCGTACATCGCCGGTTCCGGGGGCATTTTCCTCGACATGACGATCCACGATTTCGACATGGCGCGGTTCCTGATCGGCGACGAAGTGGAGGAGATCTACACGGCTGCCGCGGTGCGGGTGGATCCCGAGATCGGCAAGGCCGGCGATCTGGATACGGCCGTGATCGTGCTGCGATTCCGCAATGGGGTGATCGGAACCATCGACAACAGCCGGAAAGCGGTGTACGGCTACGACCAGCGGGTAGAGATCCTGGGCAGCGAAGGGGCCATCGCGACGGGCAACTGCTATCCGAACGAATGCGTGATCAGCACGGCGTCCTCGGTTCGCAAGGATCTTCCGCTGAACTTCTTCATGGAACGCTACGCGCAGAGTTTCGTCAACGAACTGCGGGCCTTCGTAACCGCGGTGCGCGAAGATCAGCCGGTCCCAGTCACCGGCGCGGACGGGCGCATCCCGGTGGTGATGGCGCTGGCGGCGCGGAGATCCTACGACGATCACCGCCCGGTGCGGCTGGAAGAAATCGGCGCCCTGGCGCAGGTTTAGAAGCCTTAGACTAACCTGAATATATGGGACGCATCGCTTGGATTTGTGCGTTCGCCGCTGCCTCTGCCTGCCGGGCTCAGACGACTGTCGCCATCGTGGCGCATCCGGAATCGCCCGGCCTGGCCATTCCCAGCGACTTCATCGGGCTCAGCTTCGAATCCGGTTCGCTCACTTCCGCTACCGGCTTTCCGGCGGAGAATGCCGTGTTCCAACGCATGGTGGCGCAGATCGGACCCGGGCTGGTCCGTTTTGGCGGGAATTCGGTGGACAAACTCACGGGCTGGACGCGGGGACAGCGCACGGCTTCCACTTCGGCGAGCATCATCACCTCGAGCGATGCCGACCGCGCGTTCGCCTTTGCACGCGCTGTAGGATGGCGAGTGCTGTTCTCGTTGAACCTCGGCGGCGGAGATCCCGCCACCGACGCCGACGAGGCCGCCTATGTATACCAGACCGCCAGCGATGTCCTCTCCGGCCTGGAAATCGGGAACGAACCGGACCTCTACCACAGCAACGGCCTGCGGCCGTCCACGTATACGGTCAGCGATTACATTGCGGAGTGGACGACGTACGGCAATGCAATCCAGGCCACGACTCCCGGCGCGGTGCTGACCGGGCCGGCAGCGGCAGGCTCGATCACGACCTGGACCAGCACCTACGCGCAACAGCTCGGGTCGCGGATCGCGATGCTCACGCAGCATCTCTACCCGCTGGCTCCCTCTTCGGTGAATCCGAACGCCTCCAACGTGGCGTCGATTCCGAATATCCTCGGCAGCGCGGCCCACAACACCGAAGACACCGATGGCTCGGAGCTGGAGCAGATTGCGCAAAGCCGGAAGATCCCCTGGCGCATGTCCGAAACCAACTCCTGCTACAACGGGGGCGAGAAGGGGGTGAGCGATGTCTTCGCCTCGGCGCTGTGGGGCGGTGATTACATGTTTACGCTGGCCGGCCGCGCCTCGACGGGCGTGAACTTCCACGGAGGCGGAACGGGCAACTACACGCCCATCGCCGTGTCCGGCGCGCAGGTGACCGCGCGGCCGCTGTACTACGCGCTGCTGATGTTTCGCGCCGCTGCGCGCGGCCGCACGGCGCCGCTCAACGTGTCGGCGAACGGGGTGAATCTGACCGCGTACGGCGCGCTCGATACCGACGGCACTTTGCGGCTGATGGTGATCAACAAGGACACGGCGCAGGACGCCGCAGTCACCATTGCGCCCGGCGGCGCTTACAGTGCGGCGTTGGGCATGCGCCTGGCCGCGCCGGCGGCCGATTCGACCACCGGCATTACGCTGGGCGGGGCATCGGTCGGGACCGACGGCAGCTGGCTGCCGGCACAGCTTGAAGCCACCGCTTTGACCCACGGCACATACAGCACCACGGTACGCTCGGCGAGTGCGCTGCTGGTCAGCTTTGGCAACGGCAACCTGATGGTCGAGAATTCGGCCGGCGGCCAGACGGAAATCGCGCCGAACAGCCTGGCCTCGGTGTACGGACAGGCGCTCGGTATGGCAGAGAGCGGTTTGGCACAGGTTCCGGTGCAGGGGCTCGCCGGCGTCACCGCGACCCTCACGGACGCCAACGGGGCTAAGCAGCCGTTGGCGCTCAGCTACGCCGGCCCGTCACAGGTGAACTTCTTGGTCCCCGGTGGGGTGGCAGCCGGCACGGCGACGGTGAATATCGGCGCGGTGAGCGGCGCCGTGACGGTGAGTGCCGCGGCGCCCGGACTATTCACACTGGGCGCGGCCAACACCGCGGCGGCGCTGGCGGTCCGCGTGCAAAACGGCCAGACCACGCAAACCGCGGTTCCCACTTTCGATTGCAGCAGCGGAACGTGCACCACTGTCCCCATCGCCATCGACGATCAATCGACGGTTTACGTCAGCCTGTACGGGACCGGCATTCGCGGCGCTGCGTCATCCACCACGTGCACGGTGGGCGGCGTGACGGTCCCGGTGATTTTCGCCGGCTCGCAAAGCACGTATCCGGGGCTCGACCAGGTGAACATCTCGATCCCACCGGCCCTGCGCGGCCGCGGTGCGGTCGACGTGGTGGTGACCAGCGGCGGAAAAACGTCTAACACCGTGAGGCTGGCGTTCGGCGGCTGAAATGGGAAGCGCGCGGGCAGCTTTCGCCGCTCGCGCGCTCACGGACTCGTCGATTGGTCAGACAGCGATTCGATCAGTAACCGGAGTAGACGTTCGGATAGCAGGGAGCCGGCTGCCAGTAACCGTATCCGTCATAGTAGCCGCAACCGGAACCCGAATAGTAGCCCCAGCCGAACGGGATGCCGATCCCGACGCCAAAGTAGGGACGAGCCCAGAAGCGTCCACCGTAGTAATAGCCTTGGCCGGCGTAGAACCGGCCAGGGTAGTAACCGCCTGCCCCGCGGTAGTATCCGCCGCCGTAGTAGCTACGGCCCGCGTAAGGTGCGGCATAGCCGCGCACACCACCGGAATAGCTGCGGCCCGCATAGGCCGGGGCAGAGTAGCCGCGCACACCGCCGGAATAGCTACGGCCCGAGTAGGACGGGGCAGAGTAGCGGGGTCCACCGCCGCCCGAGAACGAACGGCCGGAAAAACTGCCACCAGAGTGCCCACCGTGTCCCCCGTTGCCGCGCTGGGCCAAAGCGGCGGTAGGGCCAAGCAACATCAGGGCCGCGCCAAGAGCAAGCGCCGGCATCAGGGATTTGATCGATACTGTCTGCACTGTCGGATTCATAAGACCTCCAACACTTCCGGATCTGCAAAGTGCAAATCAAGTGCCAATCCCAAGTATATGAAGATAAGGGGTTTATATCGAGGCGGAGGTGGAAGGCCCTGGCCAAAAACCACCAGTTGCGGTGCACCTCAGCCAGGCCGCCCGCGCCTGGCGGGCTAATGCGCGGGCGGTCAGAAGGGCAGGAGGAGAACGCCCGTGGTTGCCAAAACAATGCTAACGAAAGGGGGTATGGAAGCTCGGCGACAAGCGCTCCTAGGATACTAATATGCAAAGTGCGCCTTTGCCGACACTGATTCGAACCGCCCGCACCTACGAGTGCCACGGCCTCGTTCTCGTTAACGGGAGCGCCACATCCCATTTGGCGGCCGTAGCTCCCGCGGACCGGCTGTATGCTGCCAAAGGCGCTCTTGTGGGCATTGCCCTTAGCGCCGGCCTTTGGGCCGCGATCATCGGGTTGATTGCCATTCTACGACATTGATCTGTTGAACGCCCCATGCTCCTTGGACGCTGCTTGCGTTACTCCCATCCGCTGCTATAGCATCGGAAAGCCGGTAGTCAGGAGGCCGCTTCGCATGCACCGCCGCAACTTTTTCCAACTCGCGTTGGGCGCAACCGCTGTCGCCAGCGCTTCCGCCGCGGTCAGTGGCCGCACCCCCGAGGACGTCGCCACCGACGAGGACTACTGGTCTGAAATCCGCGGCGCCTTCTCCATCGACCGCAATTTCATCAATCTCAATAACGGCTACGTGAGCCCTTCACCGCGCACCGTCCAGGACGCCATGCGCCGCTACCTCGACTACAGCGACATGGGCCCCTATCCCACCATGGTCAATGTGCTGTACCGGCAGGCCGAACCGGTCCGCCGGCGCCTCGCCCAATACGCCGGCTGCGACCCAGAGGAAATCGCCATCACCCGGAACGCCTCCGAATCGCTCGAAAACGTCCAGTATGGAATCGACCTCAAGCCCGGCGACGAAGTCCTCACCACCAACCAGGATTACCCCCGCATGATCGAGACCTTCAAGCAGCGCGAGCGCCGCGAAGGCATCGTCCTCAAGATGATTTCCTTCCCCGTCCCCAGCCCCGGCATGGACCTTCTGGTTCGACTCTTCGAGCAGGCCATCACGCCCAAGACCAAGCTGATCCTCTTCTGCCACATCACCAACCGCACCGGCCAGATCTTTCCCGTCCGCCGCATCTGCGATATGGCCCACGCGCGCAGCATTCCCGTGATCGTCGATGGCGCCCACGCCTTCAGCCACTTTCCTTACAAGATCTCCGACCTGGATTGCGATTACTACGGAGTAAGTCTCCATAAGTGGACTTATGCACCGGTCGGCACGGGTTTCCTCTATGTGAAGAAGTCGCGCATCGGCTCGACCTGGTCGCTGATGGCTTCCGGCGCGACGCAGAAAGACGACATCCGAAAGTTCGAGGAGATCGGCACGCATCCCGCCGCCAACTACAACGCCATTGCCGAAGCCCTGGTCTTCAACGACAACATCGGCATCGATCGCAAAGCGGCGCGTCTCCGCTACATCCGCGACCGTTGGGCCTTGCGCCTCGCGCAGAATCCCAGGTGCAAGATCCTGCACAGTCCGGACCCGTCGCAATCCTGCGGCATCGGTTTCCTGGCCTTCAACGGCATCGATCCCGGCAAGATCGGCTCCGCGCTGGTCAATAAGTACGGCATCTACACCTCCACCATACCGCACGAAGAATACACCGGCCTGCGCATTACTCCCAACATCTACACGACTCTGAAAGAGATCGACGTGTTCGCCGACGCGGTCGAGAGAGAAGTCAAGGTCGCTTGACGCCGGGCGATCGGGTTCAACACTCGCACGTCAGCATCGCGTCCACTTTGCGGCGGATGGTTTCCGCGGCGTCCGGCACATGCAACACGTCACACTCCGAGCCCAGGATGTGCGCGTGGCCATAAGCGGCCATGCGCTGGACGGTTTCGATTGTCAGCCTCCTGACCTCCTCGATCGGCATCGTCGCATCGGAGTAGAAGGCTTTCGTCGGCAGGTTGCCGAACAGCACCACTTCTTCGGGCACCACGTCCGCGTCTTCCCACAACTTCCGGCTGCTGCCGAGGCTCAAGACCGCCGGCCGCAACTGAAGCGCAAACTGCCGCACCATGTCCGTGGTCAACTCGCCGCAGTCATGGAAAATCAGGTCCACGGCATGCCGCGCCAAGAGGCTGCGCAATCGGCGGTTCGGCCCCAGCACGAAGCGCTCCAGAATATCCGAGCCCGCCCGCAACTGCCGCGGCGAAAGATATACGATGTTGGCGGCCGGCTCGCAGACGATCATCGCGCGCGCGCCAGCCGCGATCTGCGCTTCGGCGGACCGCTGCACGGTTGCCTCGGCGAGCGCGAGGCAGCGCTCCACCACGCCCACCGAAGGCTCTTCCTCCGCGGTCACGCCGCGGCCGGCCATGGCCACCGGCGCAATCGGATCAGCCACCAGTTTCGTCATCAGGGAGAACGGGCCGATCAGCATTCCGACCGGCAACAGATCGGTCCCCTCCGCGATGTATCGGACGGCGTTCTGATTTGCCTCAATCCGAAGCGGAAACGGCCGCCTCGAAGCCGCAACCACTTCCGAAACAACCTTCAACGACGGCGCCTCCGAAAAATGGAACAGGCCCACCTGCGCGTCGGGAACGCCCAGGAAGTGCAGCAGATCCAGTTTCTCCAACGTGAGGTCCATCAAGGGGAACGCGAAAGGCGTACGGTAACGACGAGCAGCCGCCTCTACAACGCCGCCCAGCAACTTCGCATCGTACTTGCACGCCTCCGGATCGGACGACTCGTGGAGCACGAGATCAGCGCCAATCGGCATCCGCAGGCCCCGCCGGGCCATCTCGAGGTATAGATTTTCCAGCATCCGAGGATTCCTAATCCATGTGGAAGACCTCTTCCATGGAGGCCCACCACTCGCCTTCCTTGCGTGTCGCGACGGGCTCCTGCATGGGCCCGACGATGGCCCACCATCGCCGGGTCGCCGGATCGGCCGCCATCTTCGCCATGTCGGCGGCAAAGTCCGTGCCGTGATACTCGAAGTAGCTGTACAGCATGCCGTCCTTCAGATAGATCGAGTAGTTCCGGATATTGCATTGCCGGATCATTTCAAGCACCTCCGGCCAGACGGCCGCATGGTATCCGCAATAATCCTTCTCCGCTTGGGGCTTCACGCCAATCACCATTCCGAATCGCTTCATGACCGCTCCATAACTGCCTGCCGGCTGATCGAACTCTCCAGAATAAACCTTCATCACGGCCTGGCGGATCTCCCCGCCCGGGCGGCTCGGAGAATGTAAGACTCGCCAGCTTTCGTGGAGAACTCCAGCAGGCCATCCCGCTGTCTGTGGCTGACCGCGATCCCCGATAACAGCGCACGAACTTCCGCTCCGGCCGGGCCCCAAGGGTTAGCGATGCGCGCAAGCGAACCTTTCTCACTCTTCAGCGTGACTTCGGAGACCGCCTTCCCGTTCCACGCGGCGGAAACGAGGAATGCTCCCGCCGCACGCAGGTCCCGGAAGCCGGCTCTTCCGAGCTTTATCGTATTCGGAAACAGCCGGATTACGCCATCATAGCTTTGCATCAGGCACTCATTGATGACCGCGGGGAGAGAGAGGTTCTCCGTCCAGACGCCCATCCGCATCATGTAGTCATAGTCGGTCTCGTCGCGATAGCGGCCGCCGGTCTGCCGGAGCCGGTCGTTGGCCGTTCCGAGCGGTGCCAGGCAGTACCGCACCTCGCGCTTGAACCAGTCAAGGTCCAACATGCCGAGCCGCGCCCGGACGAGGGGTTGCCATACCAGGTCGTTGCCGCCTTCCAGCCGCACGGTGCGGGCGGTACGCCGAGCCAGCTCGAGCAATTCGGGACGCAAGCCGAGACCGACCTGTTCGCCAGGGAAAACGGGCGCCAAGGTGACAGGCACGTTATAGACATACTCGTGCGGCGCGTCGCGCACATCGAGCCACACGCGGCCGAATGGCCCGTCGCCGCCGGGGTACGGCGCAAGGTTCCGCCGCACCTGTTCCCACTCGCCGCGGCGGCTGGAATCGAGTCCCAAGACTTTCGAGCCTTCGATCATCGCGTCGAGCAGAAATTCCGTTAGGGCGAGGTCGATGATACAGTCTTTGTTCAGGCGAAAGTCGACCGTAGCACCCCAGTTTTCCGGCGAGACAGTGGGGATGATGTGATACTTTCCTTCGTCACCCTTCTGGAGATAGGCGATGAGGAAGGCGGCCGCGGCACGCAGCATGGGATAGACCCGACGGAGATACGTCTCATCGAGCGTGTACTTGTACTGCCACCAGAGGCTCTGGACAGTCCAAGGCGTTTCACAAATTTCGTAGCCCCACGGCGGTGCGGGATACGGATTCACGTTGCCCGGCACCGGGTACGCCGAATGCGGGAAGTAGGCGCCGGGCAGGCCGAACTGCACGCGCGCGTTCCACTCGGCCATGGGCATCAGGTTCTCGACCAGGCGGGTGTAGGGCTCATGTTGCTCGACGTGATTGCTGGAAAACACGCCCCACCACACCTGCTGGGTGTTGTAGTTCATGTGGTAGTCGCCGTGCCAGGCAGTGCCGATCTTGCCGCTGCTCCAGTTGCCGAACAGACCGGGGGCGACCTTGCCGGGTTTCAGGCAGCAGGCCAGGAAGTACTGATTGCGATACCAGATCTCCTCGAGTTCCTTGTCGGCCAGCTCGACAGCCGATGCGGACCAGAACGCGGCCCACTCCGAGGCGGACTTGCGGCGGAGCTCCGCGACGGAGATGGAGCTAAGGCGCGTGGCTTCGTCGCGGGTGTAGGCGACCGTGTCGGCGGCATCGCGAGGCGTGAAGAGGGTGATATCGAGCCGCAAAGGTTGAGCTGTGGCGCTGCGCAGGAAGACGCGGCGGCGCAGGGAATCGACCGGCTCCGCGATCCACTGTCCGGCAAGGACGCCGTGAAGGGCGAAGTTGCGGTCGTCTTTGGTTGTTGGCGGATTCGGCTGCGCCTCGGTCGGCGCCGTGGCGGGGAAATGCTGATAGCCGGAGAAACGGCCGTTTCCGGCCCAAAGTTCCGGCTCGGGCAACCGCGCCTGATCGTCCCAATTGGGCTGATAGGCGACGGAGATGACGGGTGCGATGGAATCGCTGCTGACCGAGATGTGCCCGTTCTCGCGGCTGACAAAACACGTCAGCGCGACAGGGCGCACTGCTCCGCGAAGATCGCTCAGTTCGAGCTTCAGGGTAAGCACGCCGGAGGCGATATCGAGCTCCTGGCGCACGGCTTGAACCATGCGCGAATCCCAGTGCAGCCACACCGTCCCGCAAGGCCAGGGGCGCGGCCAAGGCTTGCGGTAGGAGGACTGCATCAGTTGGCCATATTCCCGGAAGAAGTCGATATTGGATTCCAGGAAGGTCATCTCCGGTTTGCCTTGACGCTTAGCCTCCTCGCCCGCTCTTTTCCAGAGTTCGAGGACCTCCCGGAAAGGCTTGATGTGGGCGACGTGCTCTTCGCTGACGCGGATATCCCAAGCGTCGCTTTTGCCGATGTGGATGCCCATCGCATCGGGCCGCACGGTGACGCAGACCCCGATGTCACCGTTGCCCAGCAAAAGCCCCTCGAAGAAATCCGAGGTTGGCTGGGTGCGAATCAAAGGATGCCGGCGGGCGATAGCGACAGCGTCCAGCGGAATGACGCCGCCTCGCCCTTCGGGCGCCACGGCGGCCAAGCCGGCGGCTCCCAAGAAGGTGCGTCTGGTCGGTTTCATCGCAGCTCCTCTCAGTCAGGTCGAGGCCGGCCGGCGTTGTCCGGCACAGCGTATATCAGGCTCCGCGGGAGGGTGGCCCTTCTCGCTCGAATACTCTTTTAGCATCGCGCGCCTGGCCGGGGGCGGCAGAGGGTACCAATCGAGCAGCGGCGTGGCGAGTGCAGGGGCGCTCGTGCGGAAGCGGAGCGCCGCCGCCTGCTAGGGCCCGCTTGGCACCAACTTGGAATCGACGCGGAACTTCTTATAGCCGCTCCATGTGATTTCCTGATCCTCCGCCACCCTCTTGACCAGTCCGATCCGCCCGGTACCGCTCATATACTCGCGCTTGGGCAACCAGACTTCATCGTTGATCCGGGTCTGTTCCAGGACCAGCTTCGCACCGGGGTTCAGGCGCGCGAGAAACAACCCGAACGAGATGGTTTCCGTGGTTTCGGCTTCCAGCCGAACCCACTGGTACCCGGTTTTTTCAATCCACATTTTGCCGCGGATCTTCAGCAACGCCGCGCCGTCACGGCTCCTGGCGTGATATCCCGGCTTTGGCACGCCGGAGACGACCCAGACATCGTGACCGTCAATCTTGTCGCTTCCTTCCACCCGGAAGTCGTAGGCGTCGGGTATCTCGAGCAGGAATCGGCGCTCCCGGCGGCGCGCCTTCTGGAAATCGGCGGCGTGGCGCAGTTTTTGTTCGGGAGTTTCGCTTTCGAGCTTCGCGGTGGCCTTGTCCAGTTTCTGCTGTTGCTTTCGCTGATCTTCAGCCGCCAGCGGCTGGCCATCCCGCTCCAGCGTTCGCCGAAAAGGCTCGCCATCCAGAACTATGGTTTCCCAGGCTTCCTGGTGTTCGGAAGTGACGTGGCTATGCGAATCAAAATGGCGCTCTCGCGAGCGCCCGACCCAAGTGTAATCAGCCATACGGAGCCAGTTGGCCTGATCCAGTTCGACGGATCGACGCACGATCTCACGCGCATCTTGGGAAAAGGCGGAAACCGCGAGGCACGCGGCTAATGGCAAAACCAACCGCACATTATAATGAACGGGACAGGCAGCCGAAGGGTTCCAGCCGGATTGGCGAGGTATCCGTCGCGACTCACGTGGCCGCCGTTACCGCTCTGCGCCGCTGGCGCCGCGATCGGAGTTCGGACATGGCATTCCGTCAAAATCCGAACCGCTCCGGATTCCGCCCGATGATAATCGCCGCGAAAACCTTGGGGACATACTCGCGCGTCTCGGCGGGCAGCGCGCGGGCGCGGTAGAGATACCAGAAATTGCGCTGTTTGATCGGATCCTTCACCGATTTAATGACCGCCTGCTTCACTTTCGCGGGACCCAGGTTGTAGGCTGCCAGCGCAAGCATCACGGAGCTGCCGGTGCCGAAATCGAGGAGCAGCTGGCGGAGGAAACCACAGGCTGCGCGCGTCGATTTCCGGAGGTCTTTGCGCTCATCGACCGCGCTGTCCACCCGCAAGCCGAAGGCCCGCGCCGTGCCGGGCGTGAACTGCCATGGGCCAGCCGCGCCGGCAGCGCTGTTCTGGCTGGCCGACAGCGCGCTCTCCACCAGCGGGACGTAAGCGAAATCGGGCGGGAGCTTTTCCTCTTCGAGTATCCTCTGCATGGTCGCGATCTGCGCTTTGGCCCCGGTGAGCGCATATTCCATATGCGGGCGATCCGGCCCCTGGTACGCCTCGATGTGGGCATTGACGCGCTCGATAAACTCGGGCGGTATGCGGTAGACCTCAGCGCCGAATTCCGCCATCACGGCCCGGACCTGCTGCGTTACGAACGTCTCCCTCTGGCCGACGCCCACGCGGTACAGCAGACTGCGCTGGAGAGCCTGGGCCTCGTCCTCGTAGGCGTCGAGCCGAGAGATCAAGCTGTCGGTCTGCTCGGGCGTATCCTGCGTCATATCGAGGCGCGTTTCAATCTCCTGTATGCGCTGGTCGATCCCCTTCTTGTCGCTTTTCAGACGCATGATCTTCCAGTAGCCGAGCGAAGAGATGAGCGCCAGCGCGGCCGCCAGCACCCAGATCGCGATGCGGAAACGGCGGCTGCTGCGCTGCAACACGCGCTGCAGCACGTCGCGCATGAGACTCATGGTCTGGCCGCCCCGGCCCTCGATGCGAGCGCGCCGGGCCCGGCTGACGGCGTCCGACAGCAAACCCTCATGCCCATCCGTCCCCGGCGCGGACGCGGGGCGCGCTTGCGTCAACAGGATGCCTTCGGGAATCACGAGCGTACCGTCCAGTTCGGAAGGAACGATTTCCTCCATCACGAAGGAAAAGTCCGGGCCATCGTTGCCGAGCCGGATGATGGCCTCTCCGGTCAATTCGGCTTCCGCGATCCGCTGTCCGTTGAGGTAGGTTCCATTGGTGCTGCCGGTGTCGTGAATCCGCCAGACGCCGTTCTCTCTCCCGATCTCCGCATGCTGCGCCGAAACCGTCGCCGTGTTCGGACCGTGAAGGACAATATCATTCTCCGGGCTCCTCCCGATCCGCGTGCCGCCATCGCGAAGCAGGTAGCGGGTTCCCCCCAGCGGACCCGAACGTGCAACCAGCCACGCCTTGATTCGCGAAATTGTCGCAGGCTCTTCAGCCACTCATCACAATGATTTCATGACCGGGCGGGTGCGGCAATGTCGGTGCGGTCCAAGGGTGCGGTACATCACGCTGCCGGAGATCGAGTCCGGCCGCTTGGGGAGGCCTGTGGAGACCCGTTGCTTTTGCCGCCGGGGTGGCTTCCCACCCCGTGTGGCGGCAAGGTGAGCGTCTACGTCATCCGTTTCTGTACTGTTGTAAACAGCTTCATCGGTTACAACAGCCACACACCAAGCCCGCAGGCCATATGCTTAGTCGAGGAGGAAGGTAACAGTGAAAACGGGACTGCTGACATTGATGTTCATGATTGGAGGACTTGCGTTCGGTCAGATTTCCATCGGAATCCGCATCGGCCCGCCACCACCGCCGAGAGTAGTTCGGGTTCTGCCACCACGTCCGGGGCCGGAATTTGTCTGGGTGGACGGCTACTGGTATCCTGTCGGGAACCATTACAGGTGGCACGCTGGATACTGGACGCGCCCCGTTTATCCCGGCGCACGGTGGGTTCCACCTCACCACGATGGCGAGCGCTTCTTCAATGGTTATTGGGACGGCAATGCCGGGCGGCGCGAACACGATCATCACTCGGACCGCGACCATGATCGAGATTTTCGGCGAGACCACGACCGCCACTGAACAAATCGATTCGAAGCAGCCGTCCCAGGGCGCGCAACCCGGCCGGGCGGAGCCGCACGCTCCCGGCGGTTGACCGTGACCGCCGGGCGTCCTACGGGGCCACGTCGACGGGGAAGAGTGCGGCGGCCCGAACGAGCAACCAGCAACGTTGGGCGCGGCGCATGGCGGAGGCGCGGGAGCCGGGGGATTCGTGAACCCGAGAGATTCAGGGATTCCGCGCCGTGCCCCAGTGCCATTCGAAGCGGCTTTTCAGGACCACGCCGGGACCGCGGGCGCCGAGGTCGAAGCCCGCTCCCAGGTTGACACTGAATGCCGGCTTTACCTGCCAATCGCCTCCGGCGAAAAGTTGGTGCACCTCGGGTTGAGCGCGCGGGCCGGTGTTGATGCTCTCGATTTCTCCGTAGTATTCGATGGAGGGCGCAAAGCTCCTGCGCTTCCACCGAACGAGCATGGCGGGCTCGAGGTTCCATCCGCGGCGGGTGCCGGGCCCATGCAAGGCACGCTCGAAAACGGGATTGAACACAATCTGCCAGCGCGCAAATTCGCGGTCGATGACAGGACGCAGTTCGGCTCTCCTCGAATTTTCTTCGTACCGGTCATTTTGGAATGAGAATTCGGCAACAAAGCCAAGGCGCACGGGCAAGCGCCACGATTCCGGAGCGTAGATGTGCGGCAGCACGCGCCAACCGGCGAATTGGGGAGAGTAACCCGGCTCCCAGGCATTCAGGAACATGAAGCCGATGGCGAAGTTTTCCGACAACCCTACGGTCGGCTCCAATGTGAGATGCGCCTGGTGTTGAGTGGGAAGGAGCGTCCCGTCCCGCAGGGCACTCCCCTGAGTCTCGAAGTTCAGATGCGCTTCCAGGCTATACTCACCGCGCGACATGGGTTCATATTCGTAGATGTGAATCTCGAAGGGGTCCTGCGCCAAAGCCTTCCACGCACAGCAGACCCCGATCATCAGCAGACGCGCCAGACGCGCGGGTACGGCCGCGGTGTTCATCTCACGAGTTCCATTTCGCCAGGGTAAACGGAGAGCCGGAGGGCGCGCAAATGGGGCGATAGCTCGTCCCGGGGAGGCTGCCGCCGGACGCTTCCGCCGGCGGTGGAATCCAGCCCGCCCACGGACTGCTCAGGCCGGTAACCTCAAACCCGACAGACGGCGTCGTTAGTTTGATATAGTCGGGTATCCAAACATATGGCGAGAAAAACCTATTTCACGATCGCGATTCTCATGCTCGTTCCGCTGCTGATTGTCGGTCAGCAGGCCATGGAGCGGGTGGATCTGAACGTCATTCACAAGATCAAGACCGCGGAACTGGGCGGCGGCGGTGGCTTTGGCGGCGGCGGCTTCGGCGGGGGCGGCGGGCGCGGCGCCTCGCAGGTGATGAACATCATGTACAACCTGACGGACCGCTACGGGCCGCGCCTCACGAATTCTCCGCAGTTCCGCCGCGCGGGCGACTGGGCGGTGGGGCAGCTCAAGGAATGGGGCATGAGCAACGTCCACCTGGAAAAGTGGTCCACCAGCGGCGGCCGCGGCGGCGCGATCCCCAGTTGGGAGATCACCGGGTACACCGGCGCCATGGTGGAGCCCACCTACATGCCCATCATCGGCTATCCGCAGGCGTGGAGCGGGAGCACGAACGGCGCCGTGACCGGCGAGGTCGTGCTGGCGCAGATCCAGGTCCCGGCCGACCTGGACAAGTTCCATGGAAAGCTCAAGGGGAAGATCGTCATGACCGCGGCTGCCTCGGACCTCGCCTTCCCCACCACGCCGCTGGCTCACCGTTACACCGACGACGAGTTGCAGGCGCTGGTTCCGGAGATCCTTCCGACGGGCGGCGGCGGGCGGGCTGGGCGAGCGGGGGCGGCTGCTTTGGCCGCTATGACCCCGGAGGAGCGCCAGGCTTTCACGGACCGGCAACGGAACTTCTTTAACGATGAAGGCGTCCTATTGACGATTACGGCCAGCGGCCGCGGCGAAAGCGGCACGGTTTTCGCCAGCAACGGCTCCTCGCGCACCGGAGATCCCACGAAGAACCTGCCGTCGATTGCCATCACGGCCGAGAACTACAACCGCATCGCGCGTCTGGTGGCGCACGAGGTTCCGGTGAAGCTCTCGTTCGATATCAAGACCAAGTTCGACATGAGCAACACGGATTCCTTCAACGTGATCGCCGAGATCCCGGGCGCCACCAAGCCGAACGAGCTGGTGATGGTGGGCGGGCACTTCGATTCCTGGCACATGGGAACGGGCGCAACCGACAACGGCGCCGGCAGCGCCGTCTCGATGGAGGTGATGCGCATTCTCAAATCGCTCAACCTCAAGATGGACCGCACCGTGCGGATGGCCTTGTGGGGTGGGGAAGAAGAGGGGCTGCTCGGCTCGGCGGCGTACGTGAAGGATCATTTCGCCGATCCGGCGGTCATGAAGCCCACACCCGAGCACGACAACTTCGCCGGGTACTTCAACGTGGACAACGGCACCGGTCGCATTCGCGGCATCTATCTCCAGGGGAATGAAATGGTGCGGCCGATTTTCGAGCAGTGGTTCGCCGGGCTGAAGGACCTGACCCCCGGCGTGATCACCGTTCGCAATACGGGCGGCACGGATCACCAGTCGTACGACCGCGTGGGGCTGCCGGGCTTCCAGTTCATCCAGGACCCGATGGACTACGACACGCGCACGCACCATTCGAACATGGACGTGTACGACCGCATTCAGCAGGACGACATGGAGCAGATGGCGATCGTCGAAGCCGTATTCGTGTACCAGGCGGCCACGCGGCCCGAAAAGCTGCCGCGCAAGGACCTGCCTGCTCCCACGCCGCCGGATGCCGGCCGTGGCGGACGCGGCGGGCGGGGCGGACGCGGCGGTGGCGGAAACTGACCGCTTGCTGACGCGCGGCTCGGTAACGGAGCGGGAGTGGCGGCGCGCGCGGGTCGGTAACGCGCGACTTACTGGCTGACCGCGATCCAGACCTGGTTGGAAGTTACCGTGCCGTTCACCTGGATTTGCAGGGGGACGGCGTTGCCGGTCGGCGTGCCGCTGGGGATTACCACGTTGATCTGGTCGATGCCGACGAACTGCGGCGACAGGCCGGAGAACACCAACTGGGCGGCGACTCCGCCAATCATCACGGTGGGCTTGACCAGCGTGTTCCGCTGCTGATCCATGGAATTCGCGCCATCGCCTAAAGACGTGTCTACCGCACCGAGGCCGGTTGCCAGGATCACCAGGCCATTGGGATCGCCGATGGTGGCCGGGCGCGTGGCGATGCCCGGGATGGAGCCCGCGGGAGCCGCGAGACTTCCATCGGCGTTGATGGCGATTGCCTGTCCACCGATGTTGAAGATCGCCGGGGCGCTCGCGACCACCTGGATGCCGGCGGGAGCGGAGGCGGCGCCACTGCTCGTGACGACGACCTGTACCGGACCGCTGTTTGAGTCGGAGGGCGGCACGCCCCACGGCACTTGCAGGTTGATCTGGCCGCCGCTCACGAACTGGATGGGCGCGGGGATATTGTTGAACGTGACGCTGACACCGCTCAAGGAAACGGACAACGGGACGGTGTCGGAAGACGCCATGGTAGAGGCCAGATTGGTTCCGAAGATGGAGACCAGCGAGCCGGGCGCCACGGCCTGCACCGACGGAGAGCCGGCGGTATTGGTTACGCCGGTCACGGCGGGCGGATTCGTCTGGCCCGAGGCGGCAATTGCCCCGGCGAGTAGAAGGAATGCCGGCACCGAAACAGATCTCATCGTATCTCCCGATTCGATTGTACGGGATCTTTCCGCCGATTGACGCGTTTTGCCGCTGAATTTACGTGTGTTAGGCCGCTAATCCCGATCTACCAGGCGTCTGAGCCGCAGGGTTCCCTCGCGGAAGATCGCGGGGGCGGTCAACAGGCTGGCAACCAGGAACGCCTCGGATTCGAAGTCGAAGAAAAAGCCCGGCTGGACCAGGACGTCCTCGCGGGAAAGCAGTTCCAGGGCCCATTCCTCCTCGCCGCGGATGCGGGGCACCTGGACGGTGATGTACCAGCCGCCCTCCATAGCGAGGATATTGGCCGCGGATCCGCCGAGCGCATCCCGCGCCAAGGCAAGGTTGGCGGCCGTTCGCGCGCGGATCTGTTCCCGCACGCGCGATCCGGCATCGAGCAGGTTGGCCGCCGCGCACTGTACCGGAGTGCTCACCGAAAGATACGTGTCGGCGATCCACTCCAGCTTTTCCATGGCTTCGCGGAGCAATGGCTCCGGCCCGCCCACGACAATCCAGCCCAGCTTCATCTGCGGCAGGCCCGCGATTTTCGAAAGCCCGCTCATGGAAAAGGCGAGTTGATCTTCGACCGCGCCGGCAACGGTGGTCACGCGGGAGTCGTCCGGGGCGAAGCAGTAGTCCGAGAACACCTCGTCGGAGATCAGCGGCAGGCCCATTCGCGACAGGGCATCCAGCTCCGCGCGCTTCACGTAAGAGCCGGTCGGGTTGTTGGGGTTCACCAGCACGACGGCGCGGGTCCGATCGGTGATCGCGGCGGCCAGCGCTTGGATATCGATGGACCATCCGCCGTGATAGACGAGCGGGTACTGCCGGATCTCGACCGCTTCGAGGTCCGCGAGGAATTCGAACAGCGGGTAGGAGGGCCGCGGAACCAGGACCTGGTCGCCGGGATTGCACAGCAGCTTGAAAAGGTAGGCGTAGGCTTCGCTGGTGCTGGCGGTGAGCAGAATGCGGCGCGGGTCCACGGGCTGGCCGCGCGCGGCGTAGTAAGCCGCCACGGCCTCGCGCGCCTCCTCCAACCCGGCGGGCGCGGGCTGGTAGAGCAGCATCCGCGGGCCGGCGAACGCGCGCACGATGTCGTCCGGGTAGTCGAATCCCGCGCGCGTGGGGTTGGATTCGGTCAGGTCGAGGACGGCCGCACCGGCGCGGCGGCGATCTTCCAGCGCGCGGGTCAGGCGGTTTGGCGGCAGGTCCCAAGAAAATCGGGAAGAGAACACGGACTCCTATGGTAACCGCGAATGCCGGGCGGCGGGGCAGGTGCGCCAAAGCGCGATATCAGAAATTGATTTTGGCCGCCACTTGCATGACGCGGCCGGGCATCGCGCTGACTACCTGCCCGAAGGACGTGCTGCTGATATTGGCGTTGACGGACGTCGCGCCGAAGAACTGGGCGTGGTTAAAGGTGTTGAAAGTCTCCCAGCGCAATTCGAGCACTTTCGATTCGGTAAAGCGTGTCACCTTCAGCAGGGCAATGTCCCAGTTGTCGAGGCCCGGCCCGTAGAAGAAACGGCGCGGCGAGGTTCCCGGTGATCCGAGGGGAGCCACGCTGAATAGCGAAGTGTTGAAATATGGCCGGCCGTTTCTCGGGTTCCGGTTGATCGCGAGGTTCCCGGGTGCAAAGTCGGGCAGGTCGGAACCACCCCCGTTCACGCCTTGGTTGTTGGTGCCCGTCAGAGAGTTGTCGTTGAGGTCCACCAGCGTCACAGGCACGCCGGTACTGTAACGGGTGATCCCAGTTAAGGCCCAGCCTGTTGCGATCCGGCTTTTCCCGAGCAGCTTCTCGAACGGAAGCTCGTAGCGGTAGCTGGCGACCAAGTTGTGCCGCAGATCGAAAGCCGAGGGTGCTCGCCGGAGTGTGTAGTCATAGGGATACAACTGTTCCTGCATATTCGACGCCATGTCCAGGGACTTACCGTAGGTGTAAGTCGCCAGCAGGGACATACGGTTGGTGTTGTGTTTCGCGGTTATCTGAAGCGAATGGTACACGGAGTTTCCGTAGTTATAGAAGTGAGAGTCGCTTCCGAAATTGTTGCCGAGCGGGCCTCGCGTCCCGTTGATGACGGTGCCGTCCGCCCTCGTGTAGACACCGTTCTCGCCGAACGGGCCGCAAAGCGGCGATCCCGGGGCTACCTGACTTGGCTTGCTCACGCTCAGACAGAGCGCCGGATCGCCGGGATTCGCAGAAAGAAGCGTGATCAGGTGGTGGCCCTGGCTACCGATGTAGCTTGCGCCGACGACCGTGTTGGCGCCGATCTGTCTTTCAAGGGAAAAGAAGTAGTTCTCCGAGTAGGGCGTCGGATTCTTGTAGTAGTATCCCACCGCGCTGTTCAGAGGAGTGAATAGCGACCAGTCCAAATTCGCCGCTGGGTTGGTCCGGCTGACATTCGCTGGCGGTACATTCAAGGGGAACGGCTGCGAGGCGGCGGTTCCAGTCAGGGCGCCTATGAAAGGCGCCTCAAAGAGGGGGCGTTCGGAGCTGCCATATTGGAGGCCGTACGGCGGGTTCCCTGTCTGATACGACGTCGTCAATCCTTCGATGGCGGTGAAGAAGCGGCCCTAACCGGCGCGAATGCTGCTATTTCCCGTACCTCCCGCGAGCTGGCGGAGGAAGCCGTTCTTGGGGGAGGGAGAGTAGGCGATTCCGATTCGCGGGGAAAAGTCGTTCTTGGGAGTGGCCGCAATGGTGGGCGGAATCGTCGAACCATCGGGCGCCTTGTCACCCGGGAACACGTATCCGTTGGGGGCGCCCGGAAAGAGCACGGACTGGTCGCCGGGGATGAAGGTCGCGGTCTGATTCAGTTGCAGCGACCACGCCGGTATGTACTCCCAGCGGACGCCGTAGTTGAGCGTGAGATTCGGCCGGATGCGCCAGCTATCCTGGGCGAAAACCCCAGCATAGCGGGAGCGGTTGTCGAACTGCGGCGTAAACGATTGAAGGTAGGCGTTCGGCAGTCCGATTAGAAAGTCGGCAAAATCCAGACCGGTCTCCGTGCCGGTGAACTGGAACTCGCCGTTTCCGATCAGGTTCACATTCTGCTTGACGTGATCGATGCGTCCCTGGAAACCGAACTTCGCCGTATGATTGCCGGTCACTTTGGAGAAGCTGTCTTGAACCTGGTAATTCTGATTGACCTGGTTCATGGCAAACGGGGTCGTCCCGAAGGTCAACGAGTTGAAGACGACGGTCTCGACGCCTAGCGACTTGGGCGCGCCCGGAACGATCCCTCCTCGAGATGCAGGGGCGAATCCCTGAGAATCGAGGCTCACGCCCACGCCCCCACTCGCCTGCCCGAAATTGTTGGCGGCACGCATATAGCTGAGGCGGAACTCGTTTACCACGGTGGGTCCGAACGTCTTGGTGTCTCCGAGAGTCGCCAATTGCGTCTGACCGTTTGAAAGCGCGTTGAATCCGGGCACATTGGCTCCGCCTTGCTGAGTTGGGAAAGGACTGTTCAGGTTGTAATTATCGACATGATAGTACCCGGAGAGAGTGCCGAAGCGGGTATTCGCGTCGAGGCGCGCGGCGCCCTTGGCGTCATTCAGCCGGTTGGCGAATGCGGCCGTAGAAAACGTACCGTCGCCGACGTTCGGGGCCGGGAGGTACTGCAACAGGTTCCGGGCCGACGCCGACCAAGCCCTCTGCGGGATGATGGCATTCGGAAACACGCAGTCAGCCGAGCTCGTGCAGGCGGGCATGTAGTAAGGTTCTCCGGATGCGACCTGATATCCCAGCCGCTGGGAGAGAACGTTCGCGAAATACGACGCGCTGACCGTGCACGGTCCCCCAGAACATTGGCCAAAGAGATTGGTCTGATCCGACAGATTGCCGGTCCTGTCCAGAAGCGAAGGGACTGGAATCTGGCCGGTCTCCTGTCCCTGCACGGTGCGGCTTCCCTGAAAGTCGCCGAAGAAGAACACTTTATCCTTCTTGATTGGGCCGCCAAAAGTTCCACCGTACTGGTTCTGGTTGAACTGGGGCCGGGACGGATCGAAGAAGCCGCGAGCATCCAGGTCCGTGTTGCGGAGGAACTCGAACACGGAGCCATGGAGCTGATTGCTGCCTGACTTGGTGACGGTGCTCACGAGACCGCCGGCATATTCGCCATATTCGGCGTCGAAGTTGCTCGTCAGGACACGGAACTCGGCGATGGAATCGAGGTTGGGCACAACCGCCGCAGCTCCGGCTATGGTTTCCACGACATTCGCTCCATTCAGGATGAAGCCATTGGCGGACTCGCGCTGGCCGTTGATGGAGAAATTGCCGGCGCTCAGGCCTCCCGAAGGAGCGATGGATCCAAATCCCAAGGCTCCGC
The DNA here is from genome assembly GCA_035638575.1 of Bryobacteraceae bacterium. Taxonomy (GTDB): domain Bacteria; phylum Acidobacteriota; class Terriglobia; order Bryobacterales; family Bryobacteraceae; genus DASQZT01. Next base: position 19,743 of record DASQZT010000297.1, on the reverse strand, counting down.
CGGCGCTCACGTTGACGTTGGTGGTCGCGGGGTTCACTCCGGCCTGCAGCGCCAGCAAGTCGGTATAGCTCCGGCCATTGAGCGGCACTTCGGTGATCCGTTTGCTGGTAATGGTCTCGCCCATCTGGGTGTCAGATTTTTCCACCTGAATTTGGGCCGCCTCCTCATTCACCTCCACGGTCGACGTTTGTCCCGCCAGTTGCAGCATCACATCCGCTTGCAGAGCGCTGTTCACATCAACTGCCAGTCCGGTGCGGCGGTATGGCTGAAAGCCGGGAGCGGCGACTTCGAGGTTGTACTGGCCAACAGCGAGTGCCGGGAAGGAATACACGCCTTGATCGTCGGCTTTCGTCGCCTGTCTTACGCCAGTCGCCGAGTTTATGGCGGCTATGGCCGCCCCGGCTACGGCCGCCCCGCTTGGGTCTTTTACCGTCCCCGTGATTCTTCCGCCAACCTGCGCGAAGAGAGCGCCGGTGATGACACATACGATCGACGTAATCAAAGTTTTCGAGTGCATGGGGCATGTTATAGCGGAAAGGCGGCGCTCGGGAAAGGCAGGTGAATGGCTTCAGCCGCAACTATTCCGAATATCCAACTGCCTGCCCAGGCATTCGATTAATCGTTCAGGATTCGCGCACGGGAATCGGACGGCTCTCGCAATCTCACTTACAATAGATTCCGGTAGCGTTCCAAGGCGACGCGGACCATCTGGCTGCGGTTATTCACTCCGGCTTTTGAGAAGAGCTGCTGAAGCGTGTTCTTGACCGCGCTCGTCGTCATCTCGAGGCTTGACGCAATTTCGTTATTCGTTAAGCCCTCGAGGACAAGCCGCAACACAGTCAGTTGACGGCTGTTCAAGCTGGGTCGCTCCATTCCGTCCGGCTCTACCGGATCGGACCGAGCGCCGGCGGGCTGCTCTTCAGTCACGTCGGCGATGATCGCGGCCAGCCTGACGCTACCATTTTCCTTGAAAGTAGAAAACCATACTTCCCCGACGAAGGTTTCGCCGTTGCCCCGGTGCACCTGACATTGCATCGACGCCCGGAACTGTGCTCCGCCATCAGGCAGTAACGCATTGCACAGCTCTGGCACAAACGTGGCAATCGGCTGTCCCGTGAGATTTGTGTCGGGTGGAACCAGCAGTTCGGCCGCGGCTTGGTTCGCCAACTCGACGACGCCGGACTGGTCGACCGTGATAATGGCCGCCGGACTGGTCTCGACGAGAGCCCGCAGCCGCGCCTCCGTTTCCATGCTGAGCCGACGGTTGCGAAGCAGTTCCGAGACGAACAGCCCACAGCCCGCAAGCGCCAGCGTCTCAAAACTCAAGCGACTGACTCTCCCCGCCGGGTCAAGCGAGCTAAAACTCTCGCTCAATACGGCACAAAGAACGCCCAGCGCCAAAAGGGCTGGACGGGGCAGGAAGCCAGCCGCGAGCATGATGGGGAACAAGTAGAGGAAGCCAAGCGACACATAGGGCAGCGTCCACCAGTCGAGCAGAGCGATCACCGCAATCATCCCACCGCTCACCATCAGGACGAGGAGCCGGTTTGGCCGAGCGAAGACCTTTTCTACAGGCAACCACATTTTTCTACGGCAACCTCATGATGTCCCTCAGATCAGCATTATGCGCGGGGCCGCCTGCGAGTGCCAGAAATGAAATGGCCGCCTGGTTGATTGACTTCGACTGATCGCCGGATTGACTGCCGCTCTTCCTCAGCAGCTAAACGCCTGCCACCTTCATTGCGCGGGAATCGTGAACCTTTGACATCCAGAAATCGTCAATCAAATGGCGGTCGAGCGATTGACCAGCGCGTCGATGCCCGGTGAGCCGAAAAAAGAGGATTCCGGATACCGCATCAAAAGACCGGCCAAAGGAATCCCTTCACGCGGGCCGCCACATGTTATGCTGATTCCAGGTGATTTATGATCGAAGACTTGCTCCAACCCCGCCACCTGCTGGTCATTCTGGCAGTCGCACTCATTCTGTTCGGCCCGAAGAAGCTGCCCGAGCTTGGAAAAGGCCTGGCCGAAGGGATTCGGGGATTCAAAGACGCGCTCAAGCCTGACTCACACGATTCTGCTTAGGTTTGTCCGGTATTTGTCACACTACCGTAAGCGAAAGTTGCCGGCCGGTTACCCCTTCAGGTTTTTTTCGAACAGCGCCAGGATGCGCTTGTACTCGTCGGCCCAGCTTGCCGGGTGCACGAAACTGTGGTTCTCCACGGGGAACACCGCCAGTTGCCAGTTCTCCTTGCGCAGCTCGATCAACCTCTCGACCAGCCGCACGGTGTCCTCGAACTCGACGTTGGTGTCCACCATCCCGTGGCAGATCAGCAGCGCGCCCTTCAGGCCCTGCGCGAAATAAATGGGCGACGACTTGCGGTAGGCCTCGGGATCGCTCTGCGGAACGTTGAGGATAGCCGAAGTGTAGCCGTGGTTGTAGAGCGCCCAGTCCGACACCGGCCGCAGGGCCGCGCCCGCCGCGAACACGTCGGGCTGCGTGAACATGGCCATCAGGGTGATGAATCCGCCGTAGCTGCCGCCGTAGAGGCCGATCTTTTGGGGATTCACGCCCTGCTCGGCCGCCAGGTATTTGGCAGCGTCCACGATATCGTCGAGGTCCTTGCCGCCCATGTGCTCGTAGACCGCGGTGCGCCAGTCGCGCCCGTATCCCGCCGAGCCGCGGTAGTCCACATCGATCACGACGAAGCCGCGCTCCATCAGGATGTGGTGGAACAGGTACTCGTGATAGTACGTGGACCACTTGTGGTCGACGTTTTGCAGGTAGCCCGAGCCGTGCACGAAGACCACACCCGGGCCGCCGCGTCCGACGTTGGCGGGCTTGAACAGGCGCGCCGGCACCTTGACGCCGTCGCGCGCGGTGAAGGTCACGATGGGCACGTCGCGCCAGGGGTATTGCCAGAATTCGGGCGCGGGCGAGGAGGTCAGCTTGCGAGCCTCGGCACGCGGCTGGGCCTCCTGGACGTACAGCTCCGGCGGCTTGTTGGTGTAGGAGTAGATGTCGGCCAGCCAGCGGTCGTCGGGCGACAGCGTGGCGGCGTGCTTGCCCGGCGCGGTGGTCAGGCGGGTGAGCGCGCCGCCCTCCGCGGGCATCTCATAGAGGTGCTGCTCGTAGGGGGAGTCTTTGCTGGCGGTCAGGAAGAAACGCGACTTGTCCTTCGACTGGCGCACGCTGAGCACCTCCCAATTCCCCGAAGTAAGGGCGCGCGGCTCGCCGCTCGCGAACGGCACGGCGTACAGGTGCGAATAGCCCGTGCGCTCGGATTGGAAGAAGACCTCGCGATCGTTCTGCATCCAGCCGAGAGTGTTGGCGCCCGGTCCGTCCACCCAGGCGTTGTCGTGGTCGGTGGCGAGGATGCGCGTTTTTCCGGTGGCGGGGTCGAGCGCCAGGATCCAGCGGTCCTTGTTGTCCGCGGCCCACGCCATGATGACGGCCTTGGTCCCGTCGTCGGACCAAACGGGCTGGAAGAACTGCACGTCGCGATTGGGAACCGGGTCCACCCAGGTGACTTCGCCGGTCTCCACCTGGATCACCGCGAGCCGCGTGCGCGACTGCGTGTCGCCGACATTGGACCGCCCGGAGATGTCTTCCGTGTAGGCCGACTCGGTCACGTAGTTCGGAACGATGGTGTTCTTGGCGTTGCCCGCTTCGATCACTGTGGCGATGACGTATTTCTCGTCGGGCGACAACTGGAGGCCGCCGGCGCTCTGGCGCGCCTGGAGGGTGAACGGCTTGCGCGGGTTGTCCTTCTTGCGTTTGGCATCCTCTTCTTCGCGCCGGGCCGCGCGCTCGCGGATGACTTCGATCAGCTCCTTCTGTTCCTTCTTGAGATACTCCTGGCTGTCGGTGCCGCGCTGCGGCTCGCCGGTTGCCGCCGGCGGCAATGTCATTGCGCCGCGCCCGCCCTGTCCGCGGCCGCCTCCGAATCCCGCCGGCGCCGCAGGAGCCGCCACGGCGCCGGGCGTGCGGATATCGGTCAACTGCACCAGCAGGCCGGTATCGAGCGACATGGCGTAGAGGTTGCCGTTCCGCGTGAAGGTGATGCGCTTGCCATCGGGGAGGAAGCGCGGGTTCGCCTCGAGGTCCGTGGTCTTGGTGATCTGCTGAGTCTTACCCGTCGTGTTGTCGTAGATGAAGAGATCGCCGTCGCGCATGTAGGTGACGAGGCGCTTGTCCCTGGTAGAGTCGCCGAATGGCGGGGGCGCGAGCTTGGTCTCCTCGTCGGAGAGCTTGCGCAGGCCGGAGCCGTCGCGGCCCACGACGTAAGTGTCGGCCGGGTCCTCTTCCTTCTGGCTGGCCTGCTTCCACTGGAAGTAGATGTGCTGGCCGTCTCCGGACCACCGCACCTGGCTCGGCTCGTAGCCCACCAAGCCTGGGCCGCGCATGATGTTGTCGATGGTCAGCGCGAACTTGCCGGCGGGTTGCGCCTGGAGAAACAGGACCGCAAAGGCGAAGGGGACAAGAAGTTTCCGCATCGAGGAAATGATACCAGCAGCGCGGGCGTGGCGGAAAAACGGGATAAGCTCGCGGCCCGGCAACCAGGGCACAATAATAAGGACTATGATCAACGGCAAAATCGCGCTCGTCACCGGCGCCGGCAGCGGCATTGGCCGCGCGGCCAGCCTGGCCCTGCAATCCGCGGGGTATTCCGTCGTCCTGGCCGGGCGCCGCGCCGCGGCACTGGAGCAGACTGCGGCGTCCGCTATTTCCACCGGCGGCGCCATGCTCGCGGTTCCCACCGACATCGGCCGACCCGATTCCGTGCGGGCGCTCTTCGACCGCACCAGGGAAGCGTACGGCCGTCTGGACGTTCTGTTCAACAACGCGGGCGCCGGCGCTCCGGGGATCGCCATGGAAGACATCACCTACGAGCAGTGGAGCGCGGTGGTGGCGGTCAACCTGACGGGAGCATTCCTGTGCGCGCAGGAAGCCATCCGGCTGATGAAGGCGCAAAACCCGCGGGGCGGCCGCATCATTAATAACGGATCGATATCGGCCCACGTGCCGCGCCCGAATTCGGCGCCCTATACGGCCACCAAGCACGCCATCACGGGGCTGACGCGGTCGATCTCGCTCGACGGACGCCGCTACGATATCGCCTGCGGCCAGATCGATATCGGCAATGCCGCCACCGAGATGACCAAGCGCATGGAGTCGGGTGTTCCGCAAGCCGATGGCTCGTTCAAGGCCGAGCCGCGCATGGACGTGCAGCACATCGCCGACGCCGTCCTCTATATGGCGAATCTGCCGCTGAGCGCCAACGTCCAGTTCATGACCGTGATGGCCACCACCATGCCGTTCATCGGACGCGGCTGACGGGGAAGCCGTCAGCGTGGCATGCGCGATCGGACGGCCAGCATGATATCGTGCTCCTGGCCTTCCCTGGCGTTGCTGTAATAGCCGACCTGGGTGCGCGGCTTGAAAAAGAAGGCGGCTCCCGCGGTGACGGGGTAGCGCACTTCTTTGCCGCTGGAGTCGACTCCCGCCACCATATCGCCGCTGCCCCGCAGGAGCAGATAGATTTCCTCCTCCATGGGGTGATTGTGCGGAATGTTGGTGCCGCCCGGAGCGAACTCCATGATGAACAGGCTGTCCATCAGGTAGGCTGAGGAGAGCTTGTCGCGGGTGCTGGAAGTGAGGCCCATCAGCAGCTTGAACTGCGTGGTGGGTCCATGCTGGCCGAGGACCTGGAGCTGTACGTCAGCGGAGTTCGCCAGCATGAGTTTGGGCGTGGGCTCGACCTTCGTGCCGGCGGAAATCTTGTAACCCATCACGATCACCCTCAGGGGCGCGCCCGACGGGTTTGCCATCCCGTGCCTTACGCCCACGGGGAGGTACAGGAAATCGTTCTTTTTTACGGGCGCCTTCTCGTCGCCGTACAACACCGTGCCGCCGCCTTCCTCGATGAAATAGATCTGCTCCTCGGCTGGATAGCTCACGAGGGCCGTGGACCCGGCGGGCGCCACGGTAAGCTCGCCATAGCGGGCGACGCCCTTGAGCTGATCAGCGTCGTTGTCGCCGATGCCGAACAGGGGCTTGTAGGATGCCCCACTGGCGTTGGCTGTCAGATCGTCCGGCTGCGGCTTGACGTCGGCCACCTGCCGCCGCAGGAAGACAGGATCCGCCGCCGACAGGCTGGCCGAGACGGCAATGACAAGGATTGCCAGCCTTCTGAAACTGATCACGCTGCGCATCGTTCCTCCTTTACCGGTAGTCGGCCCGAAGTACCAGGATAGCGAAGATGTTCCTTCACGACAGGCTCAGCCAGTTCGATTCCGAGGCCCGGGGTGACAGGGAGAACCGGATCATCCGCCCTCGCGAAGAAGCAGGTTGTCACACGGCAGAAGCGATTCTCTGAAAGACCGCTTCCACGACGCGATCACAGCGGGACAGGTGAAACGGAAAGGCCTCGGCGGTCACGACACCCGCACGATGCCGGAGATCCTTCCGCAACAAAGACCGCGCCCGGTGAAGTCTGATTTTGACAGCTTCCGCTCCGATACCCAGACACGCAGCGGTCTCTGCCACCGCAAGGCCTTCGACAGTTCGGAGCACAAAGACTAATCGATAAATCTCGGGAAGCGCACCGATCGCACGTTCCAGTACTAATCTGAGTTCGTGGTCGTATGCCTGCCGCTCGGGATCCCGTGTACGTGATGACACTTTGGCTCTAATGTACAAATCCGCGTCTAGGACCGAATCAAGGCGCTCAGTCCGCCCACTGCAGCGCAGACGCCCCAAGGCTTCGTATACGGCAATTTTCGTCAGCCAGGTCGAGAACCCAGCCTCACCCGCAAATTGGTTGAGATGCTCATAGGCACGGACGTATGCCTCTTGCATCACGTCTTCCGCATCCGCGTCATTCCGTAGAATCGACCGTGCAACACGATACAGCCGTTGATTGTAGCGGCGCATGAGGATCTCGTAAAGGGCGGTTTCCCCGGCGCGAACCCGCTCAACCACTTCTTCGTCGGGAGTGCCAGCCCAGGCTGCAAGATTCAACCCCAGTACAGGTACCATTGACGGGACGCAAATCCTCCTCTCCCCTCTTCAACAGTCTACACCTAAGAGATTCCAGGTACGGAGCGAGTTAATTCGCAAAAGGCGCGCCATCGTCCGGAAGCGCCGGATCAAGGGAATGACCAGTGCCGGAGGGTGAATGAGCGAGCGAAAGTGAGCGACTATTACGGGCTGTTTGGAGGCGAATCTCATGTAACCAAATCCGCACTCGCTACTCCGTATGTTGCCGGACATAAACGCCGGGTAAGGAGATCCAATCATGCGAAACAATAGTAAACTTACTGCGGCACTTGCGCTGCTAACCGCCCTCGGAGTAGCCGGCGCCTCATTGGTCCGCAAAGCCACCGCACAGGCACAGCAGACGGACCCGATCGCAGACAACGCCCAAACGATGTTGGAGCAGGGCAGAAAGACCTTCCGCTTCGACACCTTTGGCGATGAAGCCTTTTGGGGCGACACCCTCAAGCTTCACCAGGCGGTCGCCGGCGCCAAGCAGGGAGGTGTCGGGCCAGGCGTAAGCCCGAAGACAGCGTTAGCTGTTGGCTTGAAGGTCGATATCGACGCACTCCCCCAGTCTGTCGTGGATGGCTTGAAGAACGGCACCGTCGACCTGACCAATCCCGCAACCACCGTTGCATTGCTGAACTTGAACGCGGTGGTGGGCGTCACCGGAATTTCGGGGACTGATGGAAACCTGCGGTCCATGGGCATTCAATGTGCTTTGTGCCACTCGACGGTGGATGATTCGTTCGCCGCGGGTATCGGTCACCGCCTGGACGGCTGGGCCAATCGGGACCTCAATGTTGGAGCCATCATCGCTCTGGCCCCCGACCTGAGCGTCCTCACGGATCTTCTTGGCGTCGACGATGCAACCGTGCGGGCCGTCCTGAATAGTTGGGGACCAGGGAAATTCGATGCGGAGCTTTCCTTGGATGGCAAGGCCTTCCGTCCAGACGGACAATCCGGAGCTGTACTGATTCCACCGGCCTTCGGCCTTGCCGGAGTGAACCTTGGCACCTGGACCGGATTCGGTTCGACCACTTATTGGAATGCGTTCGTCGCGAACCTGGAGATGCACGGCAAAGGAACATTCTATGATCCGCGGCTGAATGATTCGACGCAGTTTCCAGTCGCGGCCAAAGCCGGGTTTGCGAACGTTCGCGCCGACTCCGATTCGATCACTTCGAAGCTGGCTGCTCTTCACTTCTACCAACTCGCCATTCCAGCGCCGAAGGCGCCTGGGGCCGATAGCGCATTCAATTTCGCGGCCGGCAGGGGTCAAGCCCTTTTCAATGGCAAGGCACAGTGCGCCCGCTGCCACGTTCCCCCGCTTTTTACCGAGCCAGGGTTCAATATGCACACTCCGGAGGAGATGGGGATCGACAACTTTCAGGCCAACCGATCGCCCGCCAAGATGTATCGAACCGCGCCTCTCAAGGGGCTCTTCAGCCACCTGAAGGGCGGCCTCTTTCATGACGGGCGGTTTCCCGACTTGCGTTCGGTCGCCGACCACTACGACAGCAACTTGAAGACCGGGCTGACCGGCGACGAGAAGACGGATCTAATCGCGTATTTGATGACTCTCTAACCTGGAAACCGTGCCCCGTCCGGATTAGGTTACCAGGCGCAATTCGGACCTAGCGTAAACCAGTCACAAACGCGCGTAACTCACGCAACACTTCCGGCTGCCGGGTGATGAACAGGTAATGCTCTGCGCCCGGCCACTCCAACACTCGCGCATCGGGCACGGCACTCAGCAGGCTTCTCTTATACCGGCCGATGAAGTTAATCAGGATCGAGTATTCAGCCTCCGCCGCGGCGCGGTATTCGGGGTCCTGGTCTTTTGACCGATCAGCGGGCGGGGCCGGCGTGGCAAAAATGGAAAGCACGGGCACCCTTATTTTCGAGTAATCTCGCTTCCTGGTGCCCGCATCGATGGCTTGCCGGACCCGATCGGGAGTCCGGTACGGGCCGATCGAGCCATCCGGGTTGAAGTCGTACATGTTGCGGACTTCGGCTTCACAAAATGCGAATCCGGCCGTCTCCATTTGCCAGGCGCGGTATGCGGGATACGATTTCTTCCGGTCTGCTTCGGTGCGCGAGGGCTTGGCCGGAGCCAATGACGAGGTCTTCTGGACGGCTGCACGATAGGCAGGATCGCTCCACGGGAAATCCGCCGGGTCAGCGCCGGCGTCCAGGTAAACCAGGCCGGACAACCGATCCGAGTGTTGGGCGCCCAGAGTCGTCAGCTCTCCACCAGCCATGGAGTGCCCCACCAGAACCGGAGTCTGGATCTGGAGCGAGTCGAGAACCTGGAGGACATCATCCGCCAGGCGCTGATCGCCGTAGCCAGACTCGGGGTGGCTGGAATGCCCGAATCCGCGGCGCGTAATGGCGTAGACATGACAGCAGTCCGATAGCTGAAGCGCGAAGTCGTCGTAGACATGCGCCGTGTTCCCCGAGCCGGTCAGCAGCACTACCGGCCTTCCGGAGCCGCCCCAATCGAGAACCTCCAGTTGCACGCCCTCTTCGACGGCGACGAAATGCACCTCGTGTTTGGATGGGTCTTGCCACGAAGCCGCCAAGAGCGTGGCGGCGGCGAAGGCGGCACACGCGTGCCTCATGACTTTCATCTCCGTTCCTCCGTGATGGGCCGGGACTCGATTTCGTCGATCTCCCGCTGCAGTTCCCTCGCCTGACGGCGGCGGCGCGCGAGGCCGAATCCCGTCCAAACCGCGAGCAGGAGGATGAGAGGCAGCACGTTTCGCAGGGGCCGGAAGCCGGAGTACGTCCTCCCCGTCGCGGTCGCAACGAGAATTGCGCACGCCAGAAACAGAGGCCCGTGCCAGATCCATGCGTTCCGCAGGTGGTCGCGGCGCTGTTCCAACTCTTTGCGGTAGTAATCCAGGCCGGTCGCGGCGACCGCGTCCGGGCGCGGAGGGTCCCGCCGCCAGATCCGGCGGCGAGACCGGTACAGGGAGATGGCGACCCAGGCGATGACGGCGGCGAACCCGACCTCTTGAAGAGGGTCGTAAACCGGCGCGAATCGCCAGGCCATTACCCCAACGAAGAGCAGGGCAGCGCCGATGCTCATGAGGATCTCGGAACGGTTGCTGGAATACAACTCCACCGTTCGGCGGTTTACAATGTGCTCCAGGTTCACGGCAAGCTTCTCCTCCGGCTGGCCCTTCCAAAGGGCTGCCGGGTCTTTGGCTCTGGTCTCATCAGACATAGCGTTTCTCCTCGAGCAAGCGGCTGGAAAGGATGTTCTTGATACGGTGAATCTTCATTCCGACATTGGCCGCCGAGAGCCCCGTAATCTCGGCGATGGCGGCCGTGTCCATCTCTTCGAGATACGAAATGATGATCTGCCGGTCCAAGGGCTTGAGCTGCCGGATGAAGTCGGAGAGCTGCCGGAGCGCCCTCTCGCGATCGATGTCCGGCTCGCGAGCCTGGCTGGGAGCGGTCTGCTCGATCTCTTCGAGGCTCACGAATCGCACGTTTTTCCGGCGCTCGCGGTTCACGTAGGAAACAGCGGTGTTGTGAGCGACGCGAAACGTCCACGTCTTCAGAGAGCAGCGGCCGTCAAAAAGCTCGAAGCTTCGCCAGAGCTGAAAGTGGATGTCCTGCCGGAGGTCGTGGCGCTTTTCGGGGTCGGCTTCGTATCCGGCGGCCAGACGATCGAGGGGGCGGCCGAATTCGCGGATGGCGGCCTCGTACAATTCGTCCTGGACAACTCGTCGTACCCGCAAGTCACCGTGGACATCCAGGTGACGTTGAGCACGCCGGCCAACGCGACGGGTCCCGTACCGGTAATCATGGAGTTCGGCTTCACGGGATTTGGGCGAGGCGGGCCTGGCGGCGGTCCGGGAGCGGCGCGCGGACCGGCGGGCGCAGGCGCACCCCCTGGGCGCGGCGCTCCTGGCGGGGGCGTTCCGGGCCGCGGCATGCCTGTTGCCAGCGGGCCGACGTGGCAGCAACAGGTTCTGGCCAAGGGATGGGGCTATGCCGTCATCAGCCCGAACAGCGTCCAGGCGGACAACGGCGCGGGCCTGACGCAGGGCATCATCGGGCTGGTCAACAAGGGACAGCCGCGCAAGCTGGACGATTGGGGCGCGCTGCGTGCGTGGGCTTGGGGCGCCAGCCGCGCATTGGATTATTTCGAGACCGACAAGTCAGTGGACGCCAAGCGCGTCGGGCTGGAGGGCCACTCGCGGTACGGCAAGGCAACGGTAGTGGCCGTGGCGTACGACCAGCGATTCGCCATCGCGTTTGTCAGCTCGTCGGGCGAAGGCGGCGCCAAGATCCACCGCCGCAATTGGGGCGAGCTGGTGGAAAACGTCGCAGGCACGAGCGAATACCACTGGATGGCCGGCAACTTCCTGAAATACGCCGGCCCGCTGCACTGGAACGACCTGCCGGTGGACTCACACGAACTGGTGGCCTTGTGCGCCCCACGCCCCGTGTTCATCAGCGGCGGAGCGACCCAAGGGGACGGATGGGTAGACGCCAAGGGCATGTTCCTGGCAGCGGCGGGCGCCGGGCCGGTGTACAAGCTGCTGGGCAAGAAAGATATGGGGACCACCGAGTTTCCGCCGATAGAGACCCCGCTAATCGACGGCGACGTGGCCTTCCGGCAGCACAGCAGCGGACACACTCCCGGCCCCAACTGGCCGGTATTTCTCACGTTCGCCGAGCGGTATTTTAAGCCGTCGATCTGACAGCGCCTTTACTTCGTCGCGCGGAACGTGCAAGTGGTGGCGGCCAGCTTTACTCCATTCCACGGGCCGCCGCAATACATGTAATTGCCTTCCTTCACCTGATCGATCGAGCTGGGCGTGCTCTTCTTGCTCGATCCCATGTTGAATTTGGTATCGGCGCTATAGATCACGATTCTTTTGGTATTGCCCTTTTGAAGGGTAATCTCGGAACTGGCCTTGGCAATCCCCTGGACATTTCCGCTCAACTGCCCCATCTTGGGCGGATTCTTCGCCTGGGGAGCCGCCGCCGCTTGAAATACCAGGGCCAGCGAAATCAATGACAACCCGATCACTTTGAGGAACGTTCGGTGCATGAGCCATCTCCTTTTCAACTGAGCGTGCATCAAAGCTACTATAGATCGCCCGGCGACGGATGTAAACGGGACGCGGCACCGGAATATCGCAAATCGCAATATTAATATTGCGATTTGCGATTACCGGTCAAGAGAAAAATTTCCCGTATTTTGAGTCATTTGCGGACAGCCGACGGTTTTTTCGCGAAGGCGGCCGTATACTAAACCAGGAAAAGAGGACCCGATGACGTGGACCTTGATCGCACAGAGTTTTGCGGTGCTCCGCAAAGACAAGAAGCTGGTGTTGTTTCCGATCCTGAGCGGGCTGGGCGCAATCGCGGTAACGGTTCCTTATTTTTGGGCGCTGACCGGCGCGGCGCCGTGGCGTCCCTCGGACGCGCATTGGGCGGGCCCGGTGACCTGGCTGTGGATGTTTCTGTGGTACTGCACCTGTTCTTTCGTGATGATCTTCTTCAATTGCGCGATGGCGGCTTGCGCGCAGATCCGGTTCTCCGGCGGGGAACCGGCGATCGGGGACGGAATGCGGCAGGCAGGCCAACGGGCGGGGAGCATCCTGTTGTGGGCGGTGGTCACCAGCACCGTAGGCGTGATCATCCGGGCGATCGAGCAGCGCGCCGGCTGGGTGGTACGGATCGTGGCCGCGATGTCCGGCCTGGCCTGGTCGCTGGCGACCTATTTGATCGTCCCCGTGCTGGTCCTGGAGGACCGGAACGTGATGGACTCCATCCGGCGGTCGAGCGAGCTTTTCAAGAAGACCTGGGGTGAGCAACTGGTGGCCGGACTGCATTTCATGTGGTTGATGCTGCTGTTTGCCATCCCGGGGATCGTGCTTGGCGTACTGGTGCTGCCGGCGGGAATTCTGTACTTCGTCCTGATGGTGGCGGCGATGACAGCGGCCCGGGAAATTCTTGTGGTGGCGCTGTACCGGTATGCGGTGACCGGCGAGGCGCCGGCGGGTTATTCGAGGGAATCGCTGGGCGGCGCGTTCCGGGGACGGTAGGGGGGACCGCTCGGAATCACCTGGCGGTGATCAGGCCAGCCGTCTTGACGCGAATGCTGTAAAGCGATCCGCCGCACGTGATATACAGCGTCTTCAAGTCGGGACCGCCGAAAGCGAGATTGGTGGTCTCATCCTTGGGGAGCGGAACAAACTCGATCAGCTTGCCTTCCGGCGAAATGATGAAGACTCCACCCTTGTACTCGTCGATGGTCTCGAAGCGCGAAGCGCGGTTGAGGCCCGCGGCGACGAACAACCGGCCCTGCCGGTCCATCTTGAATCCGTCGGGACCGCGCGCGGTGTGCCAGTCGAAGATCAGCTTGCGGCTGGCAGGGTCGATGGTCCCAGCCTTCTTAAGGTCGAACCGCCAGATCTTGCGCGCGCCGCCCTGGGTATTGTTATTGTTGTCGGCAACGTACAGATAGCGGTCCCCGGGCGACACCAGGAGCCCGTTGGGCCGGTCCACTTCGTGCGTGGTGACGCGCGCGACCTTTCCCGGAGCATCGACGCGATACACGCCTTCCACCTGCTTCCCGCCGGCATCCAGGATCTCCATCGTATCCCGCCTTCCGTAACGGGGATCGCTGAAGTAGATGCGGCCTTTCGAATCGATGGAAGCGTCGTTGGGCGAATTGAACTTCTTGCCCTCATAGCTGTCGGCAAGCACCGTGACCGATCCGTTGCGCTCGATGCGAATCACGCGGCGGCTCTGGGACTCGCACACCACCAGCCGCTTTTGCGGGTCGAGCAGGGTTCCGTTGGCGCCGGGAGAAGGGTCTTTGAAGGCTTCCACCTTCCCTTCGGAATTCATGCGCGACACTTTGTTGTTGCCTACGAAGTAGAGATAACCGGCCGGGTCCCAGGATGGTCCCTCGCGGGCCACGCCGGGAGGCGTGTCGAAGACCAGTTTCAGTTCCCCTTCGGTGACCCGCTGCCGGGCGGCGGGGGCGGCGAGGGCTGAGGCTGTGGCGGCCCCGGCCAGCACGATCAGAAATCGCATGCGGTTCACTTCACCTCGACGGTATCCAGCGCGCCCTTCTGCATGGCGATGCCGATGATCATCAGCTCGAGATCCTGCGTACCGGTATTGGCGAACGCATGCGCTTCGTTGAGGAATACCGGGACGGCATCGCCCTTGTGAATCGCGGCAGTCTCGCCGTTGACCCTGGCCTCGCCATCGCCGCCGATGACGTAGTAAATCTCCTCCAGGAGCGGATGCCGGTGCAGACCTTCGGTGGCGCCGGGAGTGATCAACAGGTGGTCCATGTAGGACCAGTTGGTGAGGAAGACCGTGGGATCGAGGGCGCGGCGATAGCGCACGGTGCCCGAGCCGCCGTGGTAATTCTCGCGCGCGCGGAGCAAAGCTTTATCGAGGCGCATGGTCATGAAAACGGGAATGGGGTCCTTGGGCGCGCCGACGCGGGGATCCTCGAGGTTGAAAGCGTCATATTGTCCTTTCACCGAAGCGACGTTGATGTTCATGAACTCGATGGGCTTGTCAGTGGGATTGTAGATGGCGTGGGAATGTCCCATGCGGCAGGGGGCGCCGACGGTACCCTTGAGCAGAGACGTGCGGCCGTCGATGGTGAATTCGGCCTCGCCATCGAAGACGACAAACATCTCCTCATTCTGGTTGTGAAAGTGATGGCCCACGCCGCCGCCGCCGGGCATCATCTGGCAGCGATGCACGAAGTTGAGATTGGCGGTCATGGTGTTGCCGGGGATGAGAGTCATGCAGGCCATGTCACCGACGCTCCCGTGGGAACGGCTCTTCCGGTACTTACTCGGATCGGTGTGTCCGATGCGCTGCGCCAGCGGGGTGGCGGCCAGCGCCGGCAGTACCGCGGTGAGGAAGACAGCTAAGGTGCGTTTCATAGTGAGGCCTCTGGGCGAACAATGTAGCATGTTATCATGTCGTCCGGCGTACCGCTTGCTTATGCGCGCGGCTCGGAAGCGCAGGGCACCCGGTCGCGGGGCGGTGAGGTAACACATGAAGACACTCTGTCTCGCAGTTCTCCTGATGGTTCCACTGGCGGCGCGCGAGCCATTGGCCCAGCGCATCGTTCACACGGACCCGTCCAAATATCGGCCCTCCAAAGCGGTCCACGACGGGGCCGGCCAACTGGATTACATGGCCTTGTTCGACGCTCACTCGCTCGACACCAACCTCTACTTTCTGCACCGGGGTATCATCGAGCCGAAGAGCGGGATCGGCGCCCATTTTCATAATCAGTGCGAGGAGATGTTCGTGATCTTCGACGGGGAGGCGCAGTTTACGATCGACGGGCGGACTTCGCTGCTGAAGGGACCGGCCGGCGCCCCGTGCCGGATGGGGCATTCGCATGCCATCTACAATGCGACCGACAAGCCGATTCAATGGATGAACATCAACGTGTCGGCGATGAAAGGGACTTACGACGCGTTCAACTTGGGCGATGCGCGTGTGGGCGTGCCGCTCGATCCTATCCCGGCGTTCATGACCATGCGGCTGGATCGCGTGCTGCTTCGTCCGGTGAACGGCATGAGCGGCGGGAAGGGGACCGCTCAGTACAGGCGCGCACTGGACACGCCGGTATTCACCAGCCCGTGGGCCTATGTGGATCACCTGGTGCTTCCGCCAGGGGCCTCGACCGGCCCGCACTTCCACAGGGAGGTGGCGGAGTTCTACTACGTGATGAACGGCGATGGCACGGTCACGGTATCGGCGCAGGGGCCGGGTTCTGAAACTGCGCCGATCCACACGGGCGATGCGATCCCCATCCAACTCAACGACGTTCATTCGGTGGAGAACACTGGGAGCCAACCTTTGGAATTTCTGATTGTAGGAGTTTCGCGGGACAGCAGCCGGAGAGTGGACAGCATCGATGCCCAGGGTGGCCGTCGCGGGGCGAACTGACCTGTCCGCCGTGTGCAAGCGCTTTCACCATACTTCACGCTGACTCCCGCACGGCAAGCACACAAGAGAGTACTATTCGTACTACGGTGTCTCAATTGGTCATTTTGACTTAAGAACAATTCCACGTGGCGAGAGAACTTGTAAATTTAGCGCCATAGTATGGGATGTTTTCGTCCAATGCCAGGGGCCAGGCGGGCACTTCGGACCACGCCGGCCGAGCCCGGGCTTCCTTGTTTTCAGATACAAACTTCCGACTCAACGGCGCATTCGGACCTGAATTGAGCATATAATGATCTGTACCCGATCTGGCCCTGGTCTCGCCAGGTCCACGCTTCTCTGGAGTTGAGAAAGGAGTCTTATGCTGAAAATCAGAACCATGTGCGTTCTACTTGCTTTGGCCCTGGTGTGCGCCGGCATGGCGTACTCCCAGGCGGTCAATGCTACGTTGCTCGGAACGGTGACCGATGCCACCGGCGCGGTCGTTCCGAATGCCAAAGTGACACTCACCGAGCAGAACACGGGAGTCTCCCACACCGCTCAAACCAACGATAGCGGAAACTTCACGTTCCCCGACCTTCCGCCGGGACGCTATACCGTTTCCGCGGAGTCGCAAGGCTTCAAGAAAGAGGTCCGCAAAGACGTCGAAGTCGTGGTGGACAGCAGCGTCCGCATCGACCTGCGGCTGCAACCCGGAAACGTCAGTGAAACCATCGAGGTGACGGGCGCCGCGCCGGTCCTACAGACGGACCGCTCGGATGTCGGCCGTTCCATCGACACGGTGTCAGTGGCGAATCTGCCGCTGGGCACCAATCGCAATTTCCAGGCGCTGCTGAACCTGGTTCCGGGCACCTCGCCGGCCACCTGGCAGCACTCCCAGTTCTTCAACTCGGGAGGCTCGCTGCAAACCCAAGTCAACGGCCAGGGGCGCCAGGGAAACAGCTACCAGATCGAGGGTATCGACGATAACGAGCGAACCGGCCTGCTCCAGATCCTGGTTCCCCCGGCGGAGTCCATTCAGACCGTGGATGTCTCGACCAACAACTTCGAGGCCGAACTGGGCCGCGCCGCGGGCGCCGTCACCAACGTGGTACTCAAATCGGGCACCAACAATTTTCATGGCGCGGGCTACGAATTCTTCCAGAACAACGATCTCGACGCCCGCAGCTTTTTCAACGCTACGGTGGGGCATGTAGCGTACAACTACTTCGGCGGGAACATCGGCGGCCCGATCAAGAAGAACAAGCTTTTCTTCTTCTCCGATTACTTGAGGATCGAAGACCACGAGGCGAATACCAACCTGGTAACCGTCCCGTCGGCGCTCAGCCGCACCGGTAACTTGAGCGAGTCTCCCACGATCGTTTACGACCCGGCGACCGGCAGCAACCCCCTAATCAACGATGCCGGACGCCAACCGTTCCCCGGCAATATCATCCCGTCGAGCCGGATCAACGCGGTTTCAGCGAAACTCGTGGCGCTGGTCCCGCTACCCAACGAGAATTTCAATGTGGCGGCCCCGACCAACAACTACTACGCCGTTCTGCCGTTCACCAAGAATCAGGATTCGGTGGACGCCAAGATCGACTACGACATCACGGATAAGGACCGCCTCAGCGGCCGCTTCAGCTTCCAGCGGCCGGTGGAGTTCCAGGCGCCCCTCTTCGGCACCGCCGGCGGCCCTGGACCGAACAGCGCCTTCATGGGAACCGGCACGCAAAAAACCTATAGCACGGGTATCAATTACAACCGGACCTTCAGCGCCACCCTGCTGGCGGAAGTCCGAGTCGGTGTGGCCCACTATCATAACGCTGCTTACCCCAGCGATTTCGGCACCAACGATTCCACCAACATCGGGATTCCGGGTGTCAATCTGGCGTCCGATCCGTTCACCAGCGGCCTGGTGGGCATCAACGGTCCCTTCTCCAACCCGATGGTCGGATACACCGCCAGCCTGCCTTGGGACCGCGCCGAGGCCAATATCGACATGGTCAACACGTGGACCAAGATCAAGGGCAACCACACCATCAAGTGGGGTGTGGATGTCCGGCGCGTGCGCGACGACTTACTGCAAGACCAGACCTATAGCCCGCGCGGGATCTACAATTTCGCCTCCAGTCAAACGTCGATTGTAAGCGCCGCTACGAGCTGGGGTAACACGATGGGCAGCCTGCTGCTGGACCTACCCAGCTACTCAGGCCGCGACCTGGACACCTACTTCCCGGCCTACCGCGATACCTGGTTCTTCGCGTTTGCCGGCGACAAGTGGCAGGTGTCGCCGAAACTGACCCTCGACCTGGGCCTGCGCTGGGAATTCTACCCGCCAGGAACGCCGCACTTCCCAGGCGGCTTTTCCAACTACGACCCCTACGCCAACCAGTTGGTCATCGCTGGGATCGGCGGCAATCCCAGCAACCTGGGAATGCAGACACAGTACAAGTACTTCGCGCCACGCCTCGGCGTGGCTTACCGCTTGACCGAGAAGACGGTCATTCGCGCCGGTTTCGGCATCAGTTACACGCCGTTTCAGGACAATACCTACGCTTATAACTTCCCGGTCCGCGCCAACAATGCGTACAACACAAGCGCCGCTCCGGGCGCCAACGGCTACGGCCCGGCAGTGCTGGGCGACGGTGTGACCCCGGCGTCCTTCCAGGCCGGCTTCCCGGCGCCCGTACCGATCGTGATTCCGTCCAACGGAATCATCACGCCCACCGGCACGCTGGCCAGCTCGAATTTCGACGTGATTTCGAAGGACTTCAAGAACACCTACGTGGAGTCCTGGAACTTCGCCATTCAGCGCGCGCTGCCGGGGCACTTCACGCTCGACGTGGCCTATGTGGGCAACCACGGCGTGCGTACGCCCACCAACGTCAATCTGAACGTGAGTTACACCCTGAACTCGGGCAACGCGGGCGACGTTTTCGCCCCGCACACCCAGAGCTACACCCAGCGCTGGCGAGGTTTCTCCTCCAGCTACAATGCGTTGCAGGCGAAGCTCGACCGGCGCTTCTTCGCCGGCCTGAGCATCACCACCTCGTTCACCTGGCAGAAGGCCATGAGCATGCAGACCGATGACGATGGCAACCTGCTGTGGTTCATCAACCCGACCCGGAACTGGGCGCGTTTTGACGACGATATTACGCTAAGCTTCACTCAGAGCTACGTCTATGCGTTGCCGTTGGGCCCGGGCCGGAAATGGCTCCATAGCGGTATCGCTTCCAAAACCATCGGAGGCTGGCAGGTTTCGGGCATCTGGACGATGCGCACCGGCTTCCCCTTCTACATCACCGCCAACGGCGGCGCCCTGAATACGCCGGGTGAAACCCAGACCGCCAACCAGGTGGCCCCGGTGCAGATTCTCCACGGCATCGGCCCGGGCAATCCGTGGTTCAGCACGGCCAGCTTCACGCAGCCCGTTGGGGCGGGGGTGTTCGGCACCAGTGGCCGCAACATTCTCAGCGGACCCGGCATGTTCCGCATCGACCTGTCGATGTTCAAGACGTTCCAGGTTACCGAGCGATTCAAGATGGAAGTCCGCGCCGAGAGCTTCGATTTGACCAACACGCCGG
Organism: Bryobacteraceae bacterium; assembly: GCA_035638575.1. Classification (GTDB taxonomy): domain Bacteria; phylum Acidobacteriota; class Terriglobia; order Bryobacterales; family Bryobacteraceae; genus DASQZT01. Next base: position 168 of record DASQZT010000297.1, on the reverse strand, counting down.
CGTTCAACAATCCGAACAACTCGTGCTGCTCGAGCAACAACGCCAACTTCGGCGTTATCACAGGCACTGTCGGCAGCGGCACCGGCGTGAACGGCATCGGCGCATTCGGGCGTTACCTGCAGCTCGGCGCCAAGCTGACGTTCTAAGCGATTCGTAAAGGATGGCGGG
>DASQZT010000296.1:0-9042 GCA_035638575.1 Bryobacteraceae bacterium | reverse complement strand
AAAGCCTGCGCTCCGCTGATGCGGATTGGCTCCGGAGGCGGAGGCGCCGACAATTGCAAATCCAGTTGGTTGAGGATTCGCCACGCGTCGGCGGAAATCCGGTCGCGCAGCAGCCACGCCACGCTGCGCACCCGATGGATATTGGCGGGAAGGCTGTTGGGTGCCTGACCGTCGTAAATCATGGCTAGTACTTCCCGCTCCAGCGAACCGAGGTGGCCGTTTACCGGCTGGCGCTCTTGACGAATGTACCCAAGGCCAGTAAGAACTCGCCTCCCCGCCGCGACGCCCGCCATTGCCATCAGGTTCGATTCCTGGAATAACCGGGGCAAAATGGCGCGCGCGACCCGCACTGCCGGCTCCACGCGTTCCACGTATCGGCCCAACCAGAAGAGGTTGTCGGCCACCCGGCTGGGTAAGTCGAAGGTGGCCCGGATGACATCCAGCCGCGATGAAGAAGGCGGCAAGAGGCTGAACTGCGAGGTCGGCTCTCCGGCTACCACCCAGGTGTCTTTGCTGCCGCCGCCGCTTTGCATGGATGTCACCAGGTCGTCCAGCGACGCGGTGACGCGCGTCAGCCCGCCCGGCATAACGCTGTAGGATCCGGCCGAGGCAACTGCATAGACCCGGAGCACCAGGTGACGCGGGCGGAGCACCCCGTCTTCCCATACCGGAACCGTGGACAGCGGCACCTGTTCCTGTGCGACGTAAGCGCTCGGCGCGGCGCGAATCCTTGCCACTAGCGCCGCTTTTTCCGCCTCGCTCAGGAGCGCGCCAAACACCGGCTGCACGCCGGGCGAGGGGAAGGCCGGCTTGATCACCAGTTTCGACAGGTTCCGGACAACATAGGAGAGTGCCGGATCTTCTCCGCACCACCACGTGGCCACCGCCGGCATTTTGAGTTCTTCGCCCAAGAGGCGGCGGCTTAGTCCCGGCAGAAAACTCGCAGGAGCGGCAGATTCCACCAGACCCGAACCGAGAGCGTTGGCGACGGTCACGGTCCCGGAGCGAACCGCTCCCATCAGCCCCGGCACCCCCAGCATGGAGTCGGGCCGCAGTTCCAGGGGATCGCAGTAGGTATCGTCCTGGCGCCGCACGATCAGATCCACCGGCGGAAGTCCGCCCAGCGTCTTCAGAAACACCCGGTTGTCGCGGACTGTCAGGTCTCCACCCTCTACCAGCGTATAGCCCAGGTATCGGGCCAGAAAGGCGTGTTCGAAGTATGTTTCGTTATACGGCCCGGGCGTGAGCAACACGATGCGAGGATTTTCCTTCCGGCCCGGCGCCAGCGAGCGGAGCGCTTCCTTATAGGTTTGGAAAAAAGCCGCCAGCCGGTGAATATGCGCCGTGCGGAAGACATCCGGCAGCACGCGGGCGGAGACCAGGCGATTCTCCAGGGCATAGCCGGCGCCCGAAGGCGCCTGGGTGCGATCGGCGATCACCCACCAGCGGCCGTCGGGGGAACGGGCCAGGTCGGCCGCATAGACGTGCAGGTGAACATCGCCAGGCACCGGCACGTGGCAGCAGGGCCGCAGGAATGCCGGATTGGGAAACACCAGTTCCGGCGGCAGGCCGTCTCGCAGCAGCTTCTGGGGTCCGTATAGATCCACGAGAATCGCATTCAGCAGTGCGGCACGCTGGGCGATGGCGGCATCGATGTACGACCATTCCTCGCTGTCCAGGAGCATGGGCAGCGGATCGAGCGGCCAAGGCCGGCCGTCGCTTTGCGGATCGCTGTAGACATTGTAGGTTGTGCCGTTTTCGTGGATGATGCGCCGGCCTTCCTGCCAGCGGCGCGCGAATCCCGCCTGCCCTATCTGTTCGAGCGGATCCATCAGAGGCCGCCACCGCGGGCGCACCGTCCCTTCCGCCACCATCTCGTCGTAGTAGCCGGGGTTCGGCTGGTAGAGCCAGTCGCGATGGAGCCGCTCTTCCGGCGGGGTAGTGTCTGGATTTATGAACAAACAGGAAACCCCAATCGTGTACTATCAGCATTCTTGCATATCGGCGCCTGCTTCCGGGGACCGTTTGGTACTGGCAACGGGCCGCTCGAGATCCACCGTGAGGTGTCCGCACGGACTTCGTCCAGGTAGTTTGTACTGGTATCATTGGGAAGATGTTGGAGTCGCCCGGGGGGGGCAGGTATGGTGTGGCCCCTCGCATGCTACGTCTGAATCGACTCAGCCCAACTCGCGGATTCCTCGCAGCAGATTAAGGTGTTAGCCATGCAACTCCGGATCGGTTACGACCTGATATATAGTTTTTCACAACCAACGCCGATCATACTACTTGTGAACGTTCACGATTCACGCGCCTCCGACATCGTCGTCCCCGATGGCCTCATCGCCGAGCCATCCATTCCCATTTTCGGCTACCGCGACGCCTTCGGAAACCGGTGCCACCGCCTCCTTGCGCCTGCGGGCCGCCTCCGTCTAACGGCCGACGGGGTAATCAGGGATAGCGGCCAGCCGGATGAGATTGTCTCCTCGGCCGGGCAGGACTCGGTGCAGGATCTGCCCGAAGAAACCCTCGTGTTCCTGTTGGGCAGCCGCTATTGCGAGACCGATTTGCTGTCTCAGACGGCTTGGCAGCTCTTTGGCGGCACGGCTCCAGGGTACGCGCGCGTGCAGGCCATCTGCGACTACGTTCATAACCATATTGCCTTCAACTACCAGAACGCCCGCGCCACCCGCAGCGCCGCGGAGGCTTTCAACGAACGGACGGGCGTCTGCCGCGACTACGCGCATCTCGCCATCGCCTTTTGCCGCTGCATGAATATTCCGGCGCGATACTGCACCGGCTACCTGGGCGATGTCGGCACGCCGCCCCCCTTTCCCCCGGGCGATTTCGCGGCGTGGTTCGAGGCCTGGATCGGCGGCCGTTGGCACATATTCGACCCGCGCAACAATGTGCCCCGCATGGCGCGCGTCCTGATGGCGCGAGGCCGCGATGCGTGCGATGTCGCGATCGCGACGACGTTCGGACCTAACATGCTGGAGAGTTTCAGGGTCTGGACCGATGAGATTCCTGGGACAGGCGGCTGATGTCTCTTCTTACGGTTCACCACTCCACCGTCTACCGCTACAAGGAGCCCGTCGGCCTGGGCGAACATCGCATGATGTTCCGCCCGCGCGAGAGTCACGATCTGCGGTTGGTCCGAACCAATCTGGTCATCGCGCCGCAACCCGCTCACTTGCGCTGGCTGCACGATCCGTTCGATAACTCCGTGGCCGTTGCCACTTTTGAGGGGACCACGTCCGAACTCCGCTTCGAAAGCACCGTGACGCTGGAACATTTCGAGACCTCGATGCCGGAATATCCGCTGGAAGAGTATGCGCGGACGTATCCCTTTCGCTATTCCGATGAGGACTTCCCCAATCTCTCACGCGCTCTGATTAACCACTATCCGGACGAGAAGGTGTCCAAATGGGCATTGCAGTTTCTGGATCCATCGGATACGACCGACACCATGAAAATACTGCGGGCCGTGACCTGCGGCATTCGCAAAGACTTCAGGTACACCCGCCGCATCGAGAAAGGCGTGCAGACCCCCGAGGAGACGCTGCGGACACGGCAGGGCAGTTGCCGGGATTTCGCGGTCCTGATGATGGAAGCGGCCAGGTCGCTGGGTGTCGCGGCGCGGTTTGTCAGCGGCTATATCTTCGTGCCCAACAGCGCCGGCCTGGCAGGGGGCGGAGCCACACACGCATGGGTGCAGGCCTATCTGCCCGGCGCCGGCTGGATCGACTTCGACCCTACTAACAGCATCGTCGGCAACCGGAATCTCATTCGCGTCGCGTTTGCGTTGGCTCCCGAGCAGGCGCTGCCGTTGTGGGGCACCTACGCGGGTTCCGCGGAAGCTTTCCTCGGGATGGACGTCACGGTAAACGTCACCGAAGTGGCAGGCTGACGATGACATGACCGTGGCTCGAGCCCTTCGCCCGCAGGGGTCTGGACGCTTCGTCTTTTTCTGCGATCACGCCAGCAATACCATACCGGCGGAACTTGACAACCTCGGTTTGCCGGCGTCTGAACGGGCGCGTCACATCGCCTGGGACATCGGCGGAGCGGGCGTCACCGAGGCGCTATCGGAAATCTTCGACGCTCCAGCGATACTCTGCGGCGTCTCACGCCTGGTGATCGATTGCAACCGTCATCTCGATGCTTGGGACCTCATTCCCGAAGTAAGCGACGGGACGGTGATTCCTGGCAACCTGCATCTCGATGAGGCAGCCAGAGCGGCCCGGATCGAACGCTGGTTTCACCCGTATCACGACGCGGTCGAAGCGGTCTTGCTGGAACGCGAGGCCAGAGGCGTGCAATCGATCGTGGTTTCCATTCATTCCATGACGGCTTCTCTTGCCGGCAAACCAAGGCCCTGGCAAATCGCTCTCTCCAGCTATCTCGACCGCAGCCTTGTCGATCCCGTGCTCACCGCCTTGCGCCGGCCGGGCGACGTGGTTGTGGGGGACAATCAACCGTACGATCTGGATCCGCAGGTGGACTACAGCATTCCATTCCATGCCCTGCGTCGGAAACTGCCGCACCTCCAGGTGGAATTCCGGCAGGACGAGATACAGTATGCGGCCACCCAGCGCAGATGGGCTCTGCGTTTGGCTCAGACGTTGATGTAAGGGCGCGAGGTTCCGAACGGCAAGTCCGTCGTCGAGAGTCTGGAATTCGCCGACTACGACACACTGGCAGATTCCTGCCATGACTACGCCTGGCTGATCACCAACGGCGTGCCTTATCGAACGGCATGGCAGCGATACAACATAGATAAGGATTTGGGTTCCTGAATCGCTGCCGTCGCGCACGTCTAGGCGACCGAAGTAATCGTTCCGCCTTCCTATCCGCTCCAACTCCGTGGCACCCTTCCGTATGTGAAGTCCCTCACCCTGATCAACTCCAATCCCGCAAGGACCAAGCCGTCTGCTTCACCCGTGACGTGCATGACGATCCCGACCGGACCGAGGAGATCGAGGATGATTGGGGCGACGATTAGGTGTACCCCGACACGCGACACGCCGGAAGTTCGCCGTCCGCTTTTCCGTTCACCAGCCCCCAGTCGTTGGGATTATCGCCACCAAAGAACGGTGGGATGCCTGGATCATGCGGCGGGCACCGGCCCGCCTTCTCTACGGCTTCGGACTCTGCTACCTTAATCGCGGAGGAACCATGCTCAAACTGATCTGCACGCTGATGCTCTGCGTGCCCCTCGCGATTGCGGCCGATGTCTCCGGCTCGTGGCAACTGACCGTGGAAACGAGTCAGGGCACGGGGAACCCGACAGTCGTTTTCCAGCAGCAGGGCGAGAATCTTACGGGGACTTTCAACAGCCAGATTTTTGGCGAAGCGAAGATCACGGGGTCGGTGAAGGGGAACGTCATCGAGTTCGGGTTTGAGGGCGATGCTGGCGGCCAGAAGATCAAGGTCAGCTACAAGGGCACCATCGAGAGCCCGACCGCCATGAAGGGCACGGCTGTGTACGCGGGATTCGACGAGAAGGCGGCCTGGACTGCCACCAAGAAGTGAGCCAGGGGCGAATCGCCAGTCAAATTCCCGCCGCGCCCGGCACGTACGTCCTGGTCCTCCGTTCCTCCAGCACCCGCGCCATCCGCGTCGCCGCCCGGGCAAGCTCCAGCCTCAGCCGGGCTGGTACCTCTACGTTGGCAGCGCGCTCGGCCCCGGAGGGCTGCGGGCACGCATTGCCCACCATCGACGGACGGCAAAGCGGCCCCACTGGCATATCGACTACGTGCGCCGGTACACGCGGCTGGAGGCCGTCTGGTACTGCTCCGGCGTCCGCTGTGAGCATCAGTGGGCCGCCACAATCGGCGGGATGCCTGGAGCGGCGATGCTGGCGCCAGGGCTCGGGAGTTCCGACTGCGGGCGCGAGGCGCATCTGTACTGGTTCCCGGAGCCGCCGACAGCGACGGAGTTGAGAGGGGCAATCGGCGTGGAGGCCGCGCCGTTCATGGACCGCAACATCACGTAAGGGCACCGACAAGCAGTGTGGAGGGCTTTGCCCCCGGTCCCCGGCCTCATTGAGCAACGGCGCGGTGCTATGATGGCTGGCCGAGATGGCGAATCAGGAGCATCTGGACATTCTGGCGAAGGGCGTGGAGGCGTGGAATGCGTGGCGGGATATGCATCCTGATCTTTTATGGACGCCAGAGCTTCACGGAGCACAATTGCAGGATCGCTCTCTTGGCGGCGGAAACTTTCAACGTGCGAATCTACAGGACGCCGGGCTGGAAAGGGCTAATCTATAATCTAGCGGATTCTGATTTACGCAGTGCGGACCTTTCTCGTGCCAGCCTCATGGGAGCAGACCTTTACGGCGCACTTTTGCAGGGTGCGCTTCTGGAGAACGCAAGCTTGCGCAACTCGAAGCCACCGCTTGCCATCATGGACGGCTCGATTTTGGGCGGTGCCGACTTCACGGATGCCCTGACGCGAGGCGGAAGGCTTGGGGCATTGGCAAGGATGCGTTCAACACGGTAGACTCTCGGTACAGGAGGCCCAGATGTCCCTTCGACCCGTTAAGCGGCTGATCAAGGCCAAACCGACCCTCGAAGGTGCTGGCGTGCACCTCCGCCGCGCATTCGGTTTCGGCAACACATCCGACTTCGACCCGTTCCTCCTCCTGGACGATTTCCGTAATGACATTCCGGAGGATTACCTGGCGGGCTTTCCGTGGCACCCTCACCGCGGGATCGAGACAATCACATACGTCCTCGCCGGAACTGTGGAGCACGGCGACAGCATGGGGAACCACGGCGCTATCGCCGCCGGCGACGTCCAGTGGATGACGGCGGGGAGCGGGATCATCCATCAGGAGATGCCCAAAGGTGACCAGACGGGCCGGATGCACGGATTCCAGTTGTGGGCGAACCTTCCGTCGTCACTCAAGATGACAGCGCCACGCTACCAGGAGGTGAAAGCGGCCGAAATCCCGGAGGTCAAGGACGATGACGGCACCGAGGTGCGCATCGTGTCCGGGAGTTTCTGGGGCGCCAAAGGTCCTGTTGAGGGGGTCGCCGCCGACCCGATGTATCTGGATGTGTCGGTCCCGCCGCGCCGCCGAAAGACCCTCCCGGTGGAGACGACTCGCCACGCGTTCGCGTACGTTTTCGCCGGGTCCGGGAAATTCTGCAATGCGTCTGGTCCGCTTGCGGTGCCGACCGAAGGAGTCGGATGGGCGGATACAACTCTCCTCCAGGAGGCGGACAACCGTTCGCTGGTGCTGTTTGACCGTGGCGACGAACTTGCAGTACAGGCCGGGGAGGACGGCATCCGATTCCTCCTGGTTTCGGGAGCGCCACTCCAGGAACCGGTGGCGTGGTACGGCCCGATCGTCATGAACACGCAGGAGCAACTTCGGCAAGCGTTCGACGAACTCGAGCGGGGGACGTTCCTGAAGCCAAAGAGGCAGAGCTAAGGGACCGAAGTCGCAGGGAGCGCGGGGATTCAAGTTGCCGCCAGAGGAGGGCGCATGGACGAAGCGAAGATCGTGATCGCCGGTGGGGGAATGGTTGCGGGTTACGTGGCCAAACAACTGGTCGAACTGGGTTTGAAATCGGGCGAACTGGCAATCCTGTCCGCTGATCATTCGATACCTTATGAGCGGCCTCCTTTATCGAAGGGGTTCCTGGCCGGCAGAGATACAGAAGAGAGCATCAGGATCAACGCGGAAAGTTTTTACGGGGATCACGGAATCGAGGTAAGGCTCGGCTGCGAGATCTCCGGGGTGAATTCCGCACAGAAACGACTTCACCTGGCGTCTGGTGCGCAGTTCGGGTTCAACAAGTTAATTATTGCGACAGGTGCGCGCGTACGAACCCTCGAGATTCCGGGCGCGGAACTTGGCAACGTTCATTATCTTCGCTCCCTGGATGATTCCAAAGCGATTCGGCAGAACGCGCAGAATGTGAAGCGTGCGGTCGTTATTGGAAGCGGGTTCATTGGAATGGAAGTAGCGGCTGTGCTTGCGCAGAAGGGCATTGAGGTAACGATGGTTCTGCGTGACGACCGCATCTGGAAACAGTTCTTTTCGCCACAGATGTCTCGTTTCTTCGAGGGCTACTATGCGGCACGGAGCGTGCGGTTCATCAGGATGGCTACGGTAAAGCAATTGCTCGGCGGTAGGACCGTGAGTTCGGCAGTGCTCGCTGACGGGCAGACCATCGCGTGCGAGATGTTGGTTGCGGGCCTCGGAGTGCGACCTGTCACCGAACTTCTCGCCAACAGCGGAGTTGAGGTGGCGGACGGTGTGGTGGTGAATGAGTATCTGGAATCCAGCCGGCCCGACATTTTTGCCGCCGGTGATGTCGCGAACTACAAGGATGTGCTGTTCGGCAAGCGCAGGCGCGTGGAGCACTGGGACAATGCCGTTTCACAGGGTCAACATTGTGCGCGGGTACTGATGGGGGAGCGGAAGCCGTTCCAACACGTTCCATACTTCTTTTCCGACGTCTTCGATCTTTCTTATGAGTTTTGGGGTGATCCATCCGGCGCGGATGAGACGATTCACCGGGGAGATCTTTTGAGCAGCAGCTTCAGCGTTTGGTGGCTGAAGGAGGGTAGGGTCGTAGCCGCATTCGCGATGAATCGCCCGGAGGAGGAGCGCGATGCCGCACCCAAATGGATTGAACTCAGGCAGCGCGTGTCTGCCGCGAAGCTGGCGGACGCTTCGCTTTCCCTTTCGGCGGCGGTGGAGCACTCCAGTTCGTAGTCGACTATACGGAGGGAACGGTCAGCAATGGATCCGGAACAAGACAATGAGGCGACGTTCAGCCGCCGGGCCTGTTTCCATATCGGCTGTGCTCCGGATGCTCGGGTCTGCATGGAAGGGCGAATCTTCATCAAACGCCGATTCGTCCGCTGGACGCGCGATCCAGCTGATGCTTTGTACGACAAGCATCTTCGCGCCAGCACGCGCCGTGGCTTCGGCCAGCGCCCGCGTGCCGTCCACGCGAATCCGGTCGTTCATTTCCCAGTCTGTGGCCTCAGGCTTCGAGGAGACAGGAATCGCCGTCGCCG
>DASQZT010000295.1:0-60446 GCA_035638575.1 Bryobacteraceae bacterium | reverse complement strand
ACCATACGGTAGCCTAAACCGCATCATTTGTCCAGCGAAATCTTTCAGGCGGGCGATTTCAGAGGTCTCTCAGGCTGGTAAACAAATACCCGGACCACATGGGCAAGCAGGAGTTGCTGAGAGGAGAGTTGATCGAATTGCCCCCCGCCAAGCGCAAGCGTGATCTGATTGCACACCGGCTTTATGAATTGCTCAAGCCGGCCGTAGCCGGCGAAGCCGGGCAGTCAGGCGTCGTGTACCACGAGATGGGATATCGGCTCGGTCCGCGTTCGTGGCTCAAGCCGGATGTCAGCATCACCCACCCCGGCCAACCGGGCGACGATTACTTCGAGGGCGCGCCCGCTCTCGCCGTGGAGGTCATTTCCGAAAGCAACACCGCCACGGAAATCGCCGGCAAGGTCAAAGAGCTGTTCGCCGCCGGCGGGCGGGAGGTCTGGCTGATCTATCCGGATCAGCGCAGCGTCTGGGTGTACCAACCCGGAGGGCAGGCCCGGGAGCACAGCGGCCGCTTCGCCACCGATCTGCTCCCCGGAATCGAAATCGATCTGGACGCAGTCCTCGGCCAGTAGCCTACTTCTTCTTCGCCGCCGCCTTCTTCGCCGGCGCTTTGGCAGGCGGCGGCTCCATGCTCTTCACGATTCCTTCGATCTCCGTCTTCAGCTCCTGGCTTACCGGGCTCGGCGGGTCTATGGTTGCCAGGGCCCGGTGGTAGAGCGCGAGGGCCGCGTCCTTGTTGCCCTCGATCACCTGCTCGGTCGCCTGGAATGAGAGACCCGTGGCCAGAAAGTGAGCGCGGATGGCGTTGGCGCGTTCCTCGGCCTCCTTCGCCTGATCGTACTTCTTCTGCTCGGCGTAAAAGGTCGAGACCTTGTCCAGGGCCATGGCGACCATCGGGTGGTCTTCTCCGACGTACTTGATCCACAGCGAAATCAGCCGCTGGTAGATGGGCTCGGCGTCGTCGTATTTCTTCTGGCCGAAGCACGCGTACGCCAGCCCGTCGACCGTGGCAATCAGGTCGGCGTCCTCCTTGCCATAGAGGGTCTCGCGGATCACCAGGGCGTGCCGGTACACGTCTTCGGCCTTGTCGTAGGCGCGCATCGTGATGTGCGCGCCCGCCAGGCGATCCAGATCCGGAACCAGCGTGGGGTCCAGCGCCCCAACCGCCTTGGTGCGGATCTCCAGGGCCGTATTCAGCGATCCCACCGCCGAAGGAACGTTCTTCTGCTCCAGGAAGATCTGGCCCATGCGGCTGTAATCGTCGGCGATCACGGCGCTCTCCGGGCTGTAGGCGATGGTGTGCAGCCCCATGACGCGCGACAGCACCGCGCGCGCCCGGTCGTAATCCTTCATGCCGCGGCAGAGTCCCACCGAGATCAGGTAGTCGTCGGCCAGTCTCGGGTCGTTGTGCCCGAGAGTGTTCTCGCGCCACGTGATGGCCATCTGCAGGAAGTTGTCCGCGTCGGCGAACTCTCCCGCGGCGGCGCGGACCGACGTGAGCCGCTTGAGGATGTCATATCGAACCGGGTCGCCCGGCGGCGTCTGCGCGGCGATCTCCCACGCCTTGGCGAGCGTCTGCCGGGCCGCTTCGTAATCGCCGCGCATGTAGCTGGCTTTGCCCGCTTCGAGCAGCGGCGGAATGTCCGTGGCCGGGTCCTGAACTTGCCCGGCCTGGCAGGCGGCCAGTGCCACGCAGGCAACGAGTAGTCGCATGCTACAAGTTGTAGTACTAATTTCTTAGTCTTGTCAAGGCTGATCCGGCGGCGTCAAGCTGCTACACCGTGACGTATTCGGTATCCGTTGTCGGAGCGGGGATCGGAGCGCCCTGCTCGCGAAGTTCATCCAGATAGAGTTCGATCGCCTCCCGGATGTTTCGGTCCATCTCCTCGCGCGTGCCTCCGACGCTCACACAGCCCGGAAGATCGGGCACGTAGGCCGAGTAGCCGGTATCCGTTTTCTCGATTACGACTGCGTATTTCATTTCAAACCCCGCCTGTTTCAGGATACTCGATAGCGTGCCCGCCGCAAGATCGGAGCTGGCATGTCCTGGGACCACAACGATCCCCGGCTTAGTCGGATGCGTATAAACGCGATGATCGCCGTGCGTCCGCTTGTGCTTCCACCCCTGCGTCTCGATCAGCTTGATCGCGTCCCGCACTTTCATGGCTCGCCACCTGTAGTCGGACTCCATTGCTACGGTTAGGAGCCGCGACGGGACCCCGATCGAGGCGCAGCGGCGCGACCAGCGCGACGAGTGTCCGCCCTAGATCTTGATCAAATCCCACGGCTTCCGCAGCGTCCGCGTCAGCATCGCCGAGGCGTCCGGCGCGCCGGTGAAGTCTTCCTTCGCCGCATCCCAGTGCAGCTTCTTGCCGGTCTTCATCGCGATGTTGCCCAAAAGCGCCACCGAAGTTCCGCGATGCCCGATCTCGATCTCGGCATTCGGCGGCTTCCGCGCTTTCACGCTCTCCACGAAGTTGATGGTGTGGGCTTTGGTCGGTTCTTCGTCGTTCTCCCACACGCGCTTCACCGTGGCCGGCAGCTTGCGCGACGGCGTCTCCGGCTCCGGGAAAATCTCCCAGCCGATCCGCTCCGCGTAGATCGTGGCCTCGGTGCCGTAGAAAGCGATGCCGTTCGGCTGGTCCCATTCGCCGCGCGCGTTGTAGTATCGCTGCCCGGGCGTGCGGCCGCCCATGCCGTACCCGTTCAGGTTGGAGCCTTCGTAAGTGGCGATGAAGCCGTCGTATTCGTAGGTCACCGTGAGGAAGTCCGGCGTCTCGCGGTCGTCCTTCAATACATACTTGCCGCCGCAGGCCGAAATCGTGCGCGGCGCCGACACCCCCATGATTTCCTGCATGGTGTCCAGGCGGTGGTTTCCGTAGTCCGTGATGTAGCCGCCCGAGTAGTCCCAGAAATACCGGAAGCTCGCCAGAAACCGCTGCCGGTTGTACGGAACCTTGGGCGACGGGCCCAGGTACATGTCCCAATCCAGGCCGGCGGGCGCATCTTCGTCGGGCCGGTGCCCGATCCCGTTGGGCCACATGTTGACGTAGTTCCACACGCGCACGAACTTCACCGGGCCGATATCGCCGCGCTGGATCATTTCGGCGATCTTCATGAAGTGCGGCGCCGAGCGGTGTTGCGTGCCCACCTGCACGATGCGGTTGTACTTACGCGCCGCGTTCACCATGGCGCGCCCCTCGCGGATGGTCAGCGAGGTCGGCTTCTCCACGTAGACGTCCTTGCCCGCCTGGCAGGCCAGCACGGCCGCGGTGGCGTGCCAGTGGTCGGGCGTGGCGATGTGCACGGCGTCCACGTCCTTCAGCTCCAGCAGTTTCCGGAAATCCGCGAACGACTTGGCGTCCGCGCCGGCCCACTCGCGGGCACTGTCGGCATTCGTTTTGTAGACGTCGGCAACCGCGATATACGCCACGGGATTCGAGTCCCGCATGGTGCGCGCGACGCCGCGGCCGCGGCCCCCGCACCCGATCAGGCCGAGGTTCAGCCGGTCGTTGGCGCCTATCACCCGGGAGGCGGACAGCGCCGTGACTCCCAGACCAGAAGCTTTGACAAAGTTGCGGCGATCCATGGCACGCATTCTATCTCAAAGCGCGGACCGGCACGCGCCCTATCGCGGCGTGATTCCCGCGCTCGGGTTCGACGGCGGGAAATACCAGAGCAGGATCGACTTTCCCACGCGCTCCTGCGGCTTGATCCAATCCGGCCAGAGCACCAGGCGCGACTCCTTCCACAGGCCCACGCCGATCGCGTTCCAGCCCACCGATGGCGACATCTGGTTCATCTTGTAAATGCGCGGGAAGCCGTGCTCCTTTTCCCAGTCGCCGATGATGTACTTGTCGAACGTCACTTCCGTGGCGCCCAACTCGCGCAGCCTCGCGGAGAGCCGTTTCAGGTCCTGGCCCCAGTCCAGGTCGGAGTCCGCCAGGATCTTCTCCGGCTCGCTTCCCGCCAGTTCGTTGAAGTAAGGCAGATAGTCCGGATGGCTGGCCAGCGACGACCCGGCGAGCCACAGCACCAGCACCCCCGCCGCGGCCAGCAGCCACTTGCGCGTCTCGCTCAGCTCCAGCAGCCGCACCAGCGCCACCGCGCTCAGCAGCGAAAAGCTGATGTACACCGCCATCACGTGACGAATCCCGATGGTGATGCGGCTGAACGCGCCCACCAGCAGGATCCCCGCCGCGAACGCCAGCGGAATCCACAGCGGCTGGAACCGCGGCTGCTTGCGAAACAGCATCGCCAGTCCCGCGGCCATCAGGATCAGGACCGCCAGCGGCGTCTTCACCGCGATCGCCACCGGATAGTAATACCAGAAGCCCGTGCTGCCCCGCTTGCCCAGCAGGTAACTGTCGTGCCCTTCCGCGTTGTGCGCGGAAACCTGCCGGATTCCCGCGTAGAGTTCCGGCGCGGGCAGGCGCAGGTGGCCAATGCCGGAGTCTCCGACGTGGAAACGGTAGCCCGCCCAGATCACCAGCACGCTGACCGCGATCGCCACCCCGAGCGACGGCATCCTGGACTTCACCGCGGTCACCAACGACCGCCAGTCGGGCCGATCGCGGCACCAATACCAGGCCAACGCCAGCCCGGCGCTAGCCGGAAAAAAGATCAGCACGGAGAATTTCGAAATCACCGTGAGCCCCATGGCGGCTCCAAACCAGGCGCCTCTCCTGATGGTGGGGTTCTCCAGCCAGATCAGTCCCAGCAGAAACGCGCCGCCCATGGTGGCCGTGTGCGCCATGTCCGTGGTGGCCAGTCCGCCGTGCGCCAGGATGGTCGGCAGAAAACTGAAAATGAAGACGGCGGCGACCGCTGTGGCCGCCCCGAAATACCGTTTGCCCCACCAGAAGACCACCGCGCAACCCAGCCAGAAAAACGGCAGGATCCCCAGGCGCGCCAGCGCCAGGGTCAGGTCGTAATGGTGGCCGGCGTAGAGAATTGCCGTCCCCTCTTTGGAAAATGCGAACAGCGCGTTCCGCGGCGTGTTTTGCGAACGGATTCCCAGCAGATACGGCCCGATGGCCGTCGCCACGCGCGCCAGCGGAGGATGCTGCGGCTCCCACTGGTAGGCTCCCTTGTCCAGCCATTCCATGCCGCACGCGATGTGCGCCGGTTCGTCCGACGTGTGATTGAACACCGTGTAGGTGGTCACGATGCGCACGGAAGCCAGCAGCACCAGCGCGATTGCCAGCGGCACACTGTGTGACTCCAGAAACGATACGATCTTCCTGGATATGGGTTCGGCCGCCGCCTCGGTCTTGGGCTCCGGACGGCGCTTTCGGCTAGCCATTGATGCCAATGTAGCATCGCGGGCGTATCATCAGGCTTGGGGGAGCCCGAACATGAAACGAGCACTCGCGAGCGCCGGCCTGTTCCTGTCGTGCGTCACGGCATTCGGCCAGCAGGCCGCGGCGCCGCTGTCGTTCGACGTGGCCGAGGTGAAAATGAATAAGTCCGGAGCGCGCGGGGAAGCGTTCGACTTGCTCCCGGGCGGGCAGCTCTCGGTGCGCAACGTGACCATGAAACAGATCATCGCCGGCGCCTACAACGTGGGAGACTACGCCATCTCCGGAGGACCCGGCTGGCTGGACTCCGACCGGTTCGACATCGTCGCCAAGGCCGCGCCTGGCACATCCGAAGACAACCTGCGGCTGATGGCGCAAACCCTGTTGGCGGATCGCCTCAAGCTGGCCGTGCACCGCGATCAAAAGACCATGTCGGTATACGCACTGGTGGTGGCGAAGCGCGGGTCGAAGCTCCAGCCATCGCCCGGCGGCTCCGGCGAGGCCGACTGCAACGGGCGCGGCGGGCGCCTCACCTGCACCCGGATGTCCATGGCCGACCTGGCCGAAGCCCTGCCCCGGATGGCGCCGCGCTACATCGACATGCCCGTGGTGGATCTGACCGAGCTCAAGGGCGTGTACGATTTCACGCTGGAATGGTCGCCGCTGGGCGGCCGCGGCGGCGCCGGCCGAGGCACGGACGCCCCCGCCACCGCGGACGCGCCCCCCTCGACCATCTTCGACGCCGTGCAGGATCTCGGCCTCAAGCTGGAGGGCCGAAAGCACCCCGTGACCATCATCGTCATCGACCACATCGAGCGAATTCCGGCCGAGAACTGAATACTCGCGCTCCGGTCCTTACTGCGGCGCGAAGGTCACGTTCACCGTGGTAATTACTTCCACCGGATCCCCGTTCAGCAGGGTTGGCTGGTACACCCATTGCCGGACCGCTTGCACGGCCGCCGCCACCAACGCCGCAGGCGCGCTCACAACCTCGATGTTCTGAACCGTGCCGTCCTTGCCGATCACCACGCTGAGCGTCACCGTCCCGGCGATTCTGGCCTGGAGCGCGAGCGGAGGATAAACCGGCGGCGTCTGCTTCAGCAGCTTCGCCTGTTGCACGGATCCCTCGATCCGGATTCGCGGCGGCGTGCCGGCGCCAAGCCCGGAACCGACGCCTGAGCCCACGCCGACCCCAACGCCGACCCCAACACCGCCGGCGACTCCGTCATGCCCTGGCGGCGGGGGTGGCGGAGGCGGCGGCGGAGGCGGCGCCAGCGGTTCGGCAGCCAGATTCGTGGCCTCGCGCGGGCCCGCCTGCCGGGCATTCTGTGCCTGCTTGCGTTTGGCATCGAGCGCCTTCCCCACCCAGTCGTCGGCCTTCGCCGTCAATTCGGCGGATTCCGCCGGGGTGTTGGCGATGCCGGATTCGATGCGGTACAGCAGGTTCATGTAGGCCATCGCATCGGAATAGTCCGGCTCGAGTTGCAGGGCCATTTCGAGCATGCGGAGTCCATCCTCGACTTGCGCCAGGTGCTGAGTGCGGACGCCCTGGCGCAGGGCGGCGTCGGGAATGATGCCGGCGTCCTGCGGCTGCATGCCGGCGGCCTGCCGCGCGCTCATGTAGTCGGGATACGTCATCGACCAATCGACAAAAGCCGCCGTATAGTAGGCGCTCGCGTCGGTTGTGTCGGCCCGGATCGCCTTCTGCGTCCACTCGTAGGCCTCGGCGAACTGCTTGCTGTTGGTGGTCAGGATCATCAAGCCGTGGATAGCCTGCTTATTGCCGGGGTCGCGCGCCAGCACCTCGAGATACTGCTGCCGCGCGCCGGTCACCAGGGGGCTGGCGGGGTCTGCAGCGGGGATGTATTGCTGGAGGAGGGACTTGGCCAGGAGCAGCCGGGCCTCCAGATTGTCCGGCTGAAATCCTACGGCGGTGGCGAACTCGGAGGCCGCGGTTTTGTAATCGCCCCTGTTGTAGGCCGCTTGCCCCTGCTTGATGATGTCGCCGGCGGGGCCCTGGGCCCGCGCCGTGAACGACAGGCCGGAGGCGATCACGGCACCGAGGGCCAGCGCCGCGAGGCCGCCCGCCAGCACCAGCCGCGCGCGTTGGACACTGGCCGCGGGCCGCTCCACCAGGCGGCGAATGCGCTCTTCCAGGATGTCGCCGTCAAATACGCCGAGTGTGTAGCCGGGACGCGGCAGGGCCGTCATCCGGGCGGCGATGCTCATGATCGACCGGGCGTAGACTCCCGGGTCCATGAGCCGGCGCGTGACCATTTCGTCACATGCCACCTCGCGGGTGCGCTCGATGCCGCGCCGGATCAGCCAGGCCGCCGGGTGAAAGCTGACCGGCAGGTGCAGCAGCTCGTAGACAAAGTTGCAGCTGAAATCGCGCCGGGCGATGTGCGCCATTTCGTGGCCGATCGCCGTCGTGAGCACGTCCTCGGACTGCTCGGCCACCAGGGATTCCGGCAGGATAATGGCGCCGCCGGCGGTCACCGGACCGGAAAGTTCCGCCGAGAAGAGAAGTTCCACGCCGTCTACGCCAAAGGCTTCCTCGCAGCGGCGGCGCACCCGGTCGAGCCTCGGGGGAATCTCGCCGGCTTCGGCTGCCCGGCGGACTCGGAACGTGTGGAGCGAAGCCCACGCCAGGCGGGCGAGGCGGAAAAGGACAAACAGGAAGTAGGCGCCCAGCAGCACCGTTGCCGTGGTCTCGGCCAGAGAGATGGTTCGGGAAGGCCGCGCCGGCGAAGCCACCGCCGGCGCCGGGGCGGCCTGTTCCAGCGCCGGCTTCGCGCTCGTCTCCGCTGGCGCCGCCAGCGAAGCGGGGAATTGTGGAGCATCCGTTGGTTCCCCGCGGCGGACGCTGGCCAGGGGCAGCAGGATCGCCGTTGCCAGCGCCGCCACCCAGACCGCATGCCGGTGGCTGGCGGGGCCCTTGTGCAGGAACCGGCAGGCCAGCGCCGCCACGGCGGCGGCCAACGGAATCTGCCACAGGGCGTTGAGTAAGAAAGTGAGCAGGGAACGGCTAATCGTTTCCATGTTGTTCCTCCTGGGCGCGCGCGGCCAGTTTTTGAATCTGCGCCAGTTTCTCCGGGGTCAGGCGCCGGGCTTCCACCAGGTTCAGCACAAGGCTGTCGGCGGACCCTCCAAAAAAACGGTCGAGCATGAGGCCGACCGCCTGCGCCACTGCCTTCTGGCGGCTGAGAACGGGACGGTACACGTAAGCGCGGTCCTTCAACTGGCGTTTGACCTTGCCCTTGCGGTGCAGGATGTTCAGCATGGTCTGCACGGTGGTGTAGGCCAGCTCGCGGCCTTTCATGCGGCCTTGGACTCTCTGAACGTTGGCCGGTCCTGTTTCCCACAGGACGTTCATGATCTCCAGCTCCAGGGGGGTGAGCGCCGGTTCGGGGTTTTTTCTTCTGGGCAACCTCGTCTCCTAAACAATTAGGATTATGAACTCGGAAAACCGCGTTTGTCAACTAAATATTTAGGAGGCTCGATGCGGGCAACGCGGGCGCCGGCCCTCACTGCCGCCGCACCGCCACCAGGAGCCACAAATCGCCCATGGCGATTCGCGTGGTCCCGGTTTCCGGCTTCCGCTCCAGCAGCGGGTCCTCCAGCCGCTTGACATCAAAGCCCGCCTGCCGCACCTCCTCCTTCGCCAGGTCCGGCGAAAAAAGATGTTTCATCACCTGGCTCTCCCGCGTCGTTGCGCTCCGGCCGATAGCTGTAGTCCGCGATCGCCAGCCTGCCGCCGGCTTCAGCGCCCGGCGAATCTGTTCCAGCATCGCCTTGTATTGCGGCATCTCGTGATAGGCATCCACGATCAGGACGGCATCCAGGGCGCCTTCCTCCAGGTGCGGATTGTCCGCCGCGCCGCGCGTCACCACAACGTTGCCCAGGCCGTCCTGCGCCACGCGCACTCCGAGCACTTCGAGAGACTGTTCCCGGATCTCCACCGCATACACCCGGCCGCCGGGCCGCACCAGCGAGGAGAGACGCGCGGTGTAATAGCCCGCGCCCGCGCCGATGTCCGCCGCCCGATCGCCGCTCTTCAGCTCCAGCGCGCCGATGATTTCCGATGCCCGCTGCTGCGCCTCGCGCTGCCCGTCGGTCTGCTTCGCCGAGGCCAGCGCCGCCCGGTAGTCCGTTTGCCCGAACCCGATCGCCGCCAGCAGCGGGAAAGCGAAAAAAATTCGGGTGCGCATGATCCATCAATGCTCCCGGATGCGGATTTGTGACACGCGCCCTTGCTAAAATAGAGGTTACCCGCTAGAGGAGCTAGATTGCCAGACCAGGATCCACCACAAGGCCCCGTTGTGCCGCCGCCCCCCGCGGGCGACGGCGGCAGCAGAAATCACGTCCCCATCAATATTGAAGACGAGATGAAGCGCTCGTACCTCGATTACGCCATGAGCGTCATCATCGGCCGCGCGCTGCCCGATATCCGCGACGGTCTGAAGCCGGTCCATCGCCGGATTCTGTACACCATGCAGCAGATGGGCCTGGCTTCCAACCGGCCCACCCGCAAGTGCGCCCGCATCGTCGGCGACTGCATGGGAAAATACCATCCCCACGGCAACCTGGCCATCTACGACGCCCTGGTGCGCATGGCCCAACCCTTTTCCATGCGTTATCCGCTGGTCGACGGGCAGGGCAACTTCGGCTCCGTGGATGGCGACCCGCCCGCGGCCGACCGGTACACCGAAGCGCGCCTTTCGCGCATCGCCGGCTCGCTCCTGGAGGATCTGGACAAGGAAACCGTCGACTTCAAGCCCAACTACGACGACAGCGAACAGGAACCCGAAGTCCTGCCCACCCGCGTTCCCAATCTCCTGGTCAACGGATCGGGCGGCATCGCCGTCGGCATGGCCACCAACATCCCGCCGCACAATCTGACCGAGATCGTCAACGCCACCATTCAGTTGATCCAGCACCCGCACACGCCGCTCGCCAATCTTCTCGGCATCGTGCAGGGACCCGATTTTCCCACCGGCGGCTTCATCCTCGGACGCCAGGGCATCCTCGATACCTACACCAAGGGCCGCGGTCAGCTCAAGATCCGCGCCCGCGCCGCCATCGAGCGCGTGGGCAAGGATAAGGAGCAGATCATCGTCACCGAGATCCCCTACCAGGTGAACAAGTCCAAGCTCCTCGAACAGATCGCCACCATGGTCAACGAGAAGCGCATCGAGGGCATCTCCGACGTTCAGGACCACAGCGACCGCGACGGCATGCGCATCGTGGTGGAGCTGAAGCGCGGCGAGCAGGCCGAGGTCGTGCTCAACAACCTTTACAAGAACACCCAGCTCCAGGTGGGCTTCGGTGTGATCATGCTTTCCATCGTCAACGGCCAGCCCCGCGAGCTCGGCCTGGTGGACATGATCAAGCACTTCATCGACCACCGCATTGAGGTCGTCCGCCGGCGCACGGAGTACGAGCTGCGCAGGGCGCGCGAGCGGGAGCACCTCCTGCTCGGCTTCCAAAAAGCCTTGAACAATCTCGATGAGGTGATCCGCCTGATCCGCGCGGCCAAACAGCCGAGGGAAGCCCGCGACTCCCTCATCGCCCGCTTCGAGTTCACTGAGAAGCAGGCCCAGGCCATCATCGAGCTGCAGTTGCAGCGCCTCACCGGCATGGAGCAGCAGAAGATCCTCGATGAGCTGGCCGACATTCAACGCCACATCGCCGAGTTCCTGGAGATCCTGGGATCCGACAAGGTCCTGCGCGATCTCATCATCAAGGAGCTGCGCGAAGTCCAGAAGGAGTTCGGCGACGATCGGCGCACCGAGATCATCGAGGACACCGGCGAGATCAAGCTGGAAGACCTGGTCGCCGTGGAGGACGTTGCCGTCACCGTGACCCGCGGCGGCTACCTCAAGCGCACTTCCGTGGACACCTACCGCCGGCAGTCGCGCGGCGGCAAGGGCCGCATCGGGATGGGAACGCGCGCCGAGGATTTTGTCGAGTACATGATCGTGGCCTCCACCCACAGCTACCTCCTGATCTTCACCACGCGGGGGCGCGTCTACTGGCTCAAGGTCTACGAGATCCCCGACGCCACCACCACCGGCAAGGGCAAGCACATTACCAACCTCATAAACCTTCAGCCCGACGAAACTGTCAAGGCGTTTCTCTCGGTGAAGGACTTTGTGCCCGATCAGTACGTCGTGATGGTGACACGCCACGGTGTGATCAAGAAGTCGGAGCTGAGCGAATTCGACAACCCCATGTCGCGCGGCATCATCGCCGTGTCCCTGGACGAAGGCGACGAGCTGATCGGCGCCAACATCACCAATGGCAAGCACTACATCTTCCTCGGCTCGCATGAGGGGCAGGCCATCCGCTTTGCCGAGAGCCAGGTGCGTCCCATGGGCCGGCAGGCGCGCGGAGTCCGCGCCATGGACCTGCCCGAGGGCGATTACCTCGTGGGCATGGAGGTGGTCGATAAGGAAGGACTAATCCTTTCGATCGCCGAGAACGGCTACGGCAAGCGCACGCCGCTCGAAAGTTACCGCTTGACCGCGCGCGGCGGCAAGGGCGTCATCAACATGAAGACCACCAACAAGACCGGCATGGTGGTGGGGGTCCTTTCCGTGAAGGACGACTCGGAAATCATCATCATCAGCCAGAACGGAAAGATCATCCGCATCGAGTCTTCCACCATCCGCCAGGCCGGCCGCTCCACCTCGGGCGTCAAGCTGGTGAGCCTGGACGAGGGCGACAAGGTGGCGGCCGCTTCGGTCATTCCCGAAACGGAGGATGTCAACGGCAACGGCAACGGGCAGGACCCCCTGCCATTACAGTAAACTGGTACCTGAGCCGCTTCGCAAAAGCTCGACCGTCGGAAGCCGTGGATAAATCAATGAAAGCCGCCGATGAACGCAGATTAACGCCGATGACTTTCTTGTCTTGTTATCCGTGTCGGTTCATCCGTGGCCAAATTCCTTCGCGGCTTCCCGGCGGGTGGTCGCATTCCAGGGGATAACTTTATGGCCGCTTTCGTAGAACTGTCCAGTCCGGAGAAAATGCGGGAGAAGGAAGGGAAGCTCCTCGCCGGCCTGCGCCGCATGCAGCGGGTCATCGTGGCGTTCTCGGGCGGCACCGATTCGGCGTATCTGGCCTGGGCGGCCAACCGCTCGCTGGGAGCCAACGCCATCGCCATGACCGCCGATTCGGCCTCCCTGCCAGAATCCCACAAACGCGATGCGGAAGAGTTCGTGAAGCGCTTCGGCATCGCCCACGAGTACATCCGGACCTACGAATTCGACAACCCGGATTACGCCCAGAATAATCCGGACCGCTGCTTCCACTGCAAGGACGAGCTGTTCACCCGCCTGGAGCAGGTGGGCCGCGAGCGCGGTTACGAGCACATTGTCTACGGGGTCAACGTCGACGATCTCGGCGACTACCGCCCCGGCCAGAACGCCGCCCGCCAGCACCAGGTGGCCGCGCCGCTGGCGGACGCTGGCCTCACCAAGGCGGAGATTCGCGAGCTGTCGCGCCTCGCCGGCCTGCCCACGTGGGACCGGCCCGCATCGGCCTGCCTCAGTTCCCGCATCCCCTACGGCACTGCCGTCACCATCGAAAACGTGAAGACCGTGGAAGCCGGCGAGGAGGAAATCAAGGCCCTGGGCTTCCGTCAGTTTCGCGTGCGGTTTCACGGCGAGGTCGTGCGCATCGAGATCGCGCGCGAAGAGATGGCGCGCGCGCTCAGCCTGGAGATGGCGCATCGCTTCACTCAGATTTTCAAGCGCCTGGGATTTCAGTACGTGACGCTGGACCTGGAAGGCTACCGCCAGGGGTCCATGAATGAGGTCCTCGGTCTGAAGAAGTAGGTGCGCGGCGGGCTTATTCTGACTCCTGGCTTCTGACTCCTGACTTCCAAATCCGCCAGGATTGCAAGGGCGGAGCCCTTGCTCAAAAATCGTCCTCCGACGACTTCTTCTTGCCCCTGCGCCGGAGAATCACGATCGCGATCAGCACTACGCAAAGTATGCCGGCGATCAGTTGCACGGTTCCCTGGGTCATCGAAATCTCCCGTCCTTCCCTCGAAACCGGCAGTATAGAACAAATTGTGAGTAAACTTCCACTTCTCCAGCGGAGCCGCCGTTCTGGCTCCTGACTCCTGACTCCTGACTTCCAGATCGGGGCGAAGCCCCGCACACCGTGGCCCCCGCCGTGCTATGCATAGGGCATGGGCCGAATTTGCCTGGTTCTGACTGCCGCTCTTTGTCTCGCTTCCTGCCGCCCCCAGCAAACCGCCAGCGCGCGTTACGAGCCGCGCCAGATGCCCACCGGCGCTGTCCGCGAGAGCGGCCCGCTGCTTTCCTACGCCGACATCGTGGACCGCGTGGCGCCCGCGGTGGTCACCATCCGCGCATCCAAACGCGTGCGCCCGTCGCAGCAGTTTCCGTTCTTTGACGACCCGTTCTTCCGCCAGTTCTTCGGCGCCCCGCGCGGCGGCAACCGCAGCCAGGTGGAGCGCGCCCTCGGCTCCGGCGTCATCGTGCGCGCCGACGGTTACATCCTCACCAATCACCACGTGATCGATGGCGCCGAGGATATCAAGGTCGATCTTGACAACCGGCGCACCTACTCGGCCAAACTGGTCGGGTCGGATGCGCCCAGCGATCTCGCCGTGCTGAAGATCGGCGCCGGCGACCTGCCCGTGCTCCAGCTCGGCGATTCCGACACCGTGCGCGTGGGCGATGTCTGCCTCGCGGTTGGCAATCCGCTGGGCGTCGGGGAATCGGTGACCGCCGGGATCATCAGCGCCAAGGGCCGCTCCACCGAGATGGGCACCGGCAACTTCCAGGATTTCCTGCAAACCGACGCCCCCATCAACCAGGGGAACTCCGGCGGCGCGCTGGTGAATACGCGCGGCGAGCTGATCGGAATCAATTCCCAGATCGTCTCCTCCAACGGCGGCAACATCGGGATCGGCTTCGCCATTCCCTCCAACATGGCCAGGAACGTCATGCGCCAGTTGATCGGAAAGGGCACCGTGCAGCGCGGCATGCTGGGTGTGGGCATCCAGCCCGTCACCAGCGACGTGGCAGCCGGCCTGGGCCTGAAGGAGGCGCAAGGCGTGCTCATCAATTCCATCCGCGCCGGCGGCCCCGCCGAGAAGGCCGGCTTGAAGACCGGCGACGTGATCCTCCAGCTCGACGGCAAAGACGCCAACGATGCCAACGAGCTGCGCAACCGCGTGGCCGCCGAGGCGCCCGGCGCCGAAGTGACGTTGACTATTCTGCGGGACGGCAGCCGGCAGCAGGTGCGCGTGCGCCTGGCCACCTTGACGCCCGACACCCCCGACACGCCGCAGGACCAGGGCCAGGACCAGGGCGGGGGAGAGCAGGGCGCCGCAAAACTGGGGATCACGGTTGTGCCCTTGTCGCCCGACGTCCTCCAGCAGCTTGGCTTGCGCCGCGGGACGCAGGGCGTGGCCATCGACCGGGTGGACCCCGACGGCCCCGCTGCGCAGGCCGGTCTCCGGACCGGCGATGTGATCCAGGAAGTCAACCGCCAGCCCGTGCGCTCACCCGCCGATCTGCGCGATAGCCTTCAAAGGTCCGGCAACCGCCCCCCTGTTCTGCTCATCAACCGCGGCGGCCGCACGGTGTTCGTGGCCGTGCCCCTGGGGTAGTCCACTCGAAGTCTCTCGACAGGATCGCCGCCCAATGCCGAAGCAATCCCCTGGCGCGCTTATTCTTTTCGTTCAAAGTTCCGCTTCTGATGGACGTTCCGATCCGGTTCCCCCGTCCGCCTGGATCCTGGTCTCCACCGGTGTGCCTTCAATTCCGGTATTTCAATCAGGCATCAATACTGGGATTACTTTGTTTCCATGGCGGCGGTAAATGCGAAAATCGGAGTCCAGAGTGAAAATCTCTCCGGTCGTTTCGAGCTCGGACAGTCGAACCAGACAGGCATCCGCAAGCGACATGGGCCTGTTGCGATAGCGGCGCATGAGCGCCCGCAGGTCCGCCTGCTCCTCCTGCACGTCGAGCGCAATGCGAATCACTCCCCGCTCCAGTAAAGCAAACAGAGGATCGGCTTCGCGGCCTTCCCGTCTCAGGAGAAAGGCCGCTTCCGTAAGCACCGGCTCGCACGTCAGCAGCGGCGGTCGAAAGAACTTCCATTGTTCGCAAGCCCACGAATGGTGCCTCAACCCAGAGCCGAGGAAGCTAACCAGCGGGCCGGTGTCAAGCAGGCCCGGACCTTGCTTCACTGGCCAAAACCTTCCATGTATTTCAGATTGTCGGCCAGGTCTTTCGGCAACCCCTTGACCGTCCCGGCTAGGTCGCGCGCCAGGTCGTAACACGAGACTGCGCCGGCCGGTGGTTGCTCGTGCAGCCCCCTTTCGAGACTTTCCCTCACCAGCCAGGATTTCGTCACCCGCCTCGCCTTGGCCTGTCTCGCGAGCTGCGCGAGGAGCTCATCAGGCAACTTCACTGAGATCGTTCGCATGATCACAGCGTAATACGCGCCGTTCTCCCGCGCAATACCGCTCCTGCTCATCAAACCGCGGCGGCCGTACCGTCTTCGTGGCCGTGCCCCTGGGATGAGCCACTCAAAGCCAAGACTCCGGAACTTTTCCAGCCTTCCGTCGTCTAACCCGCTGTGAGCGAACTCCTTCGGGACCTGCGTTTCGGACTGCGCACCCTCCGCAAGAGTCCGGGTTTTGCCACCGTCGCGATCTTGACCCTCGCGATCGGAATCGGCGCCAATACCGCCATCTTCAGCTTCGTCAACGGTGTGCTGTTGAAGCCTCTCCCCTATGGCGATCCCGAACGGATCCTCCGCGTGCTCGAAAAGCCTCCCGGCGGCGGCCGCAACGGCATCTCCACGCTGAATTATCTCGACTGGCAAAAAGACAACACCGTCTTCGAGTACATGGCTGCCCAGACCGGCGGCTCCGTGACCCTCACCGGCATCACCGAGCCCGTTCAGTTGCGCGGGGCGCGGGTTTCGCCGCATTACTTCGACATCTTCGGCATTCAGGCGACGCTCGGCCGCACGTTTGCCGCCGGCGAAGACCAGGCGGGGAAGGATCGCGTGGCGGTCCTCAGCCACGCCCTCTGGGTTTCGCAGTTCGGCGCCGATCCGAATGTCGTCGGCCGCTCCATCATCCTGGACGGCGACCCGCACAGCGTGGTCGGCGTGCTCCCCGCGGGCGGCGCGTTCGACCGGGCCTATTCGCAGATCTGGCGGCCGCTGGCGTTCCAGCCCCAGAACATGACCCGCAACTTCCACTGGTTCGGCGCCTTCGCCAAGCTGAAGCGCGGTGTCACCCTGAAGGAGGCCACCGCTCAAATGGATGCCATCGGTGCCCGCATCGCGCAGGACTACCCCGATTCCAACAAGGGATGGGGCGTCGGCATCGACAAGTTCGCGGATACGGTTGTCGGCGCCGAGTTGCGCCAGTCGCTGTACGTGTTGCTGTCCGCCGTGGGAATGGTCCTGCTGATCGGTTGCGCCAACCTGGCCAACCTGACCCTGGCCCGAGGCACCGCCCGCGAGCGCGAAGTCGCCATCCGCGCCTCCATCGGCGCCGGCAGGTGGAGGCTCGTGCGGCAGTTCCTCACGGAGAACGTGCTCCTCTCCATCTCGGGCGGCGTCCTCGGGTTGGTCTTGGGACTCGCCTTGAAGAAGGGCCTCGAACTGTCCGTGCCGCCGTTCTCGCTTCCCCGCGAAGCCGATGTCGCCATCGATTGGCGGGTATTGCTTTTCACTCTGGCGCTCGCCATCTTCACCGGAATCGTTTTCGGACTCGCGCCCGCGCTCCAGGCCACCCGGCCGAACCTGGCCGGCTGTATGAAGGAGGGAGGCCGCGGCGCGACTTCGGGCGGCCGCCACAAGGTCCGCGGCGCGCTGGTCGTCACCGAAGTGGCGCTGGCGTTCGTGCTGCTCACCGGCGCCGGGCTCCTGATTCGCAGCTTCTTTCAGATGCAGCACGTGGACACGGGATTCGATTCCACCAATGTGCTCACCGCCGGTTTGCCCATACCCGACAAGCGATTTCCCGATCCGGCGCAATTGAATGCCTATCTGCGCCAGGTGGTCGGCAATGTTGAATCGCTGCCCGGCGTGCGCGATGTTGCCCTGACGTCGGCTCTGCCCATGGAAGGCTGGGGCTACGGCATGCCTTTCCAGAGGGCCGACAAGCCGATCGTCGACCGCGCCAACCGCCGCCCCTGCTTCTTCAAGATGGTCAGTCCGTCGTATTTCCGCGCCCTGGGCATGAAGCTGCGCAAAGGACGGCCGTTCAACGACCATGATGCCAAGGGCGCGCCTCCCGTGACGGTGATCAACGAAACCATGGTGCGGCTCTACTTCAAGGACGAAGATGCCATCGGCAAACGCATCCTGGTGCAGGAGATCGTCCCGGGAAAGACGCAGTTGGGGCCCGAGATCCCCTGGGAGGTCGTTGGTGTGGTGGCGGACGAAAAGGTGAACAGCGTCGATAGCAAACGCGACAATCCCGGAATGTATGTGTCCAACGAGCAGAGTCCCGTGTTCTACCAGGCGCTGGTGGTGCGCGCGGCCATGGACCCGTCCGGGCTGAAGCAAGCCCTCGGCAAGGCCGTGCACGAAATCAACAAGGACCAGACGCTCACCGATGTGAAGACGCTCGACCAGATCAAGGCGGAATCCATCGCATCCGACCGCTTGCAGTCGATGCTGCTCACGGTCTTCGCCGCGATGGCCCTCCTGCTCGCTGCGATCGGGATCTACGGGGTGATTGCGTATTCGGTTGAGCAGCGCACGCACGAGATCGGGATCCGCGCGGCGCTTGGCGCATCCAGGGGCGATCTGCTGCGCCTGATCCTGCGCGGCGGCATGCTGATGGCCGGAATCGGGCTCGTGCTCGGCTTCGGCGGCGCATTCGGACTGACCCGGCTGTTGGCCAACCTGCTCTTCGGTGTCGGTGCGCGGGACCCGATGACGATCGGTGTTGTAGCGGTTCTTCTCACATGTGTAGCGCTGCTGGCGTGCTACATTCCGGCGCGCCGCGCGACCAAAGTCGACCCCATGATCGCTCTCCGCTACGAGTGATTTTTGTGGGGCAGGTTGGTAACCTGCGGCGGGTTGTCAACCCGCCCGGCGAGCGAAGCTCGCCTGTTCGCGCCCTCCCCTGGACCCGCACGAACGTGCGGGTTGCTTCGCCCGGGCCGAAGGCCCTATAATCGTGCGACCGTAAAGCGTCACAGAGGGGGGGCAGATGCGGAACGTCGCCGCTGAGTGTGCTTACCGGCGGGCGTTCCGCTCGCTCCGTCGCATTGGTGTGCTGTCTGCGATTCTCGCTATCGTGCCGCTGGCGGCCGCGGCCGCCGGGCAGCAGTGGTTTTCGGCGTGGACGGTCGCACTCGACGATCTGCTGACGACTCCCATGAGCGGCACCGGCGTTCGGATGATCGTCAGGCCGTCGATCTCCGGCAGCGCCGTGCGCATCCGGCTCGAGAACAGGTTTGGCCAATCGCCCGTTGTATTCTCCGCCGCGTACATCGGCCAATGGCAGTCAGGCGCCGCGGTGGTGCCCGGATCCAACACCCAATTGACCTTCAATGGAAACTCCGGACTCACCCTGGCAGCGGGCGCCGGCGCCTATAGCGATCCGCTCGCGTTCCCCATCACGGCGTTTCAGCGCTACGCCATCAGCGTCGATGTCGCCAGCGCGTCGGATATCAGCTCCCATTCGTTGGGGCTCGTGACC
The DNA here is from genome assembly GCA_035638575.1 of Bryobacteraceae bacterium. GTDB lineage: Bacteria > Acidobacteriota > Terriglobia > Bryobacterales > Bryobacteraceae > DASQZT01. The sequence continues at coordinate 41,429 of DASQZT010000295.1, read as the reverse complement.
AACTACGTGGCCGTGGGCGCTCACGCGGCGGACCCTGGTGCAACCGCATTTACACCCATTCAACCTGACGGTCCCTCCTTTCCGTTCTACTGGCTGGACGCCGTTGACGTCGAGTCCGCATCCACCACCGGCGCCATCGTGGCGTTGGGCGACTCGATCACCGACGGCGCCTGCAGCACCCGCACCGATAACGGTGGCTTTAATGGCGTCGTGCTTCCCGATCTGTACAACCGCTGGACCGACGTGCTCGCCACGCGTCTCGCGGGGTTGCCGGCCAGTCAGTCCAAGTCGATGGCCGACGAGGGAATCGCCGGCAACACCGTGGTTGTCACCCCCGGAGTGGGCCCCACGGCGATTGCCCGGATGAATAATGACGTGCTCTCCCGGGCGGGCGTCACTCACGTGATCTTCTTCGAAGGGACCAACGACATCGCCGCCGGCGCGGCCGCCGCCACCGTGATTGCGGGCGACGAACAGATTATCGATCGGGCGCACGCCGCGGGCCTCAAGATCGTCGGCGCGACTCTCCTCCCGCGCGGTAAGACCGAGTCGTGGTCCACCAGCCAGGTACAGGAGCGCGCGGCGCTGAACGACTGGATACGCCACCAGGCGAACTTCGATGGCGTCATCGACTTCGATTCCCTGATGCAAGGCGGGCCGGTCGACGCCGCCAACGGCGCCACGACCATCCAGCCGCAGTGGAGTTGCTACGACGGCGTCCACCCCAACTCCGCCGGGTATGCCGCCATGGGCGCGTTCATCGATCTTGGCTTGTTCCAGGTTTCGGGCGGTCCGCGCTTCGCCGTTTCGGCGCCTGCCGCGGCCGCGCCCGGAGCCCCATTCAACTTCGCGGTCACGGCTCTGGACGCCAACGGCAACACCCTCGCCGGTTACTCGGGAACGGTGCATTTCACCAGCAGCGACGCCGCCGCGACGCTCCCGCCGAACGCCGCGCTGGTCAACGGCGCCGGCACGTTTTCGGCTGTCCTGCAGACGGCGGGCAGCCAAACTATCACCGCCACCGACACCGTGACTTCCTCCATCTCCGGCGCCTCTGCCGCGATTGCCGTGGCCGCTGGCAGCCCCCCGGCGCCCGGCCGCGTGAGTCCCGCGGCCGGCGGCACATCCAGCCAGGCCATGACGTTCACCTTTCTCGACCCGGCCGGAAGCCAGGACCTGGGTGTCGTGAACATCCTGATCAACGATTTCCTGGACGGCCGGCAAGCCTGCTATCTGGCCTACAGTCAGCCCTTGAATGCGCTGTACCTGGAAAATGACACGGGAACCGCACTGCTGGGTGGGACAGTCCTGACGGCCGCCGGCAATGTAAGTAACAGCCAGTGCGCGGTAAGTTGGACCGGTTCGCCGGTGGCGCGAAGTAACAATACCCTGACTCTCACGTTGACCATCGCGTTCGCCGCCGGCTTTGCCGGTAACAAGGTCATCTACCTGGCGGCTCGGACCATTGCCGGGAACAACTCCGGATGGCAGCCCCTGGGGGTCTGGCAAGTACCGGGTGCCGTCGCGGCCACGACCACCGCGGTGATCGGGATGAATCCTTCCAGCGGCGCCGGCTTAGGCCCCACGGCCTTCACCTTCAGCTTCTCCGACACCAAGGGATACACGGATCTTGGCGTGATGAACATCCTGGTGAATAATTCGCTGGATGGCCAGCAGGCCTGCTACCTGGCTTATGCGCGCTCCATCAACGTGCTCTATCTGGTGAACGACACCGGGGACGCTTTGTTGCCCGGCCAGTCTCTCGGCGGCGCGGGGAGCCTGAGTAACACGCAGTGTACCGTGGCTTGGGGCGTGGGTGCGGTGAATGGCAGCGGCAACAGCCTGGCGCTGGCCTTGAACATGACCTTCAGCGTGGGGTTTGGCGGGGGCCGGATCTTCTACCTGGCCGCGCGGGATGGCAACGGCCTGAACAACACCGGCTGGCAGGCGATGGGAGCGCGGGACCTGCAATGAATGGAGGAAAGCTTGTCATGAAGCCACATCATGGAATTGTGCCGCCGCTGCTGGCCGCATTCGCTTCGATTGCCTCGGCCCAGTGTCCGCTGATCGATAATGCGGCAACCTACCCGAACCCGCCCTCGACCTATCCCATGACTTCGAACCGGTACTCCGTCCAATACCAGTTGGGCACGAGCGGCACTTGGACCAATGCGCAAGTCTACATCAGCTACTACGGCGCGACAAACTCGTCGCCCTTCCTGAATTACTCGCGCTATTCCTTGGACACGTCGATGTCGTTCGTCAGCATTCCTGCCGGCGCGAGCACCGCCGTTGCGCTTCGCGTTACCAAGCTGTGGGGTTCCAATTTTCCCGCTCAGGTAACCGTCCGGCCCAGCGTCAAGGGGATTCAAGTCAATTCGGTAAGTGGCGGCACGGTCCAGCTCTCCACCAACACATCGGCGAGTTTCGCGGGGGATCAGTTTATCCTGTGGTGGAATGTCGGCTCCCAGGAGAATAGTGCGATTCAAGGTTTAGCCTTGTTCCTCAATCCGCCATACACGCCGCCGGCGGGGAGCAACGTGAAGACCATTGCCGCGCCAACGGATCTGACGGGAGACCTTTCCCATTTCGACACCCTGGCCTTCCAAGGCGCCGTGGCTGTCGGGGGAACGGGAGACCAGGCCTTTGTCGTGCCCGCAAACATCGTGAATCTGTTTTTTGCTCCGGGGTCCTGGTTACAGGGAAAGCTGCGCTTCGCGCAGGGCGGTGCCGGTATAGTGAGGCGGGTCTACGGTCCGGGAGTGCTGGATGCCAGCCGGTTTACTTACATGTATCGCCATTGCGATAGCACCAGCGATCATCCCGCCGATGGCTATGAGTCAATCAGCTTTATCGCGCCTCAGGCGGGCGCCGCCGGGAGTCCTTCGCTTCCCGATAGATTCATCTTCGATGGAATTATCTCCACGGACGCCGACTACTACAATACCGGCTATCTGAATACCGCCACCGTGAACAACGTGAAGATCATCGGCTGGAACGCAAACAATGACGGATTCCAATTGGGGTCTGACACTCACGTGTCCAACGTCTTTGTTCGTACCGCTGACGATTCTCTGAAAATGTGGGGCTCCTACATCACCGTCACCAATGCCACGGTTTGGCAGAACTGGAATGGCGGCGTCGTGAACCTGGGCTGGTACAACAATTCGCCGGGAGACGATTGCCTCATCGACGGTGTTTACGCCGTGAAGACGGACTGGTTTGCCCCCGCCACTCTCAGTTGGACCATTGACACGCTGAACTGGCAAAACAACGCGATTGTCGCATCCTTGATGGTCCCTGGCTCCAATTTCGGTGCGTTGCTTCCCTCTCTGTACCGCAACATCTACGTGGAAGATCCTCCGCGTGTGTTCCTGAGTCTGAAGATTGCGCCCGACCAATATAGAAAGAGTACTCCAGCCGACCTGGCGTTGCCGGGCCTGCTCAATCTCAACCTCGAAAACGTTTTCACGCCGGCTTCTATTCTTCAAAACTCGATCGGATTCCAGACGGCGAACGGCGCCCCGTTGACCGGCGCCATGAACATAGGACTGACCAACGTGATGGTAACCCCGCCCAATGGAACAGCGACGGCGCTCACCAGCGCAAATGCCGCGGCGGTAGGCCAATTGATCACCAACGGGGACAACATAAACATACAGTATGGTTCTGCTCCGAACGGTCCCGCGCCGGCCGCGCTTTCCACCATTCCTTCCTCGGGTAGCGCCGCGAGCCAGGTGTTCACATTCGTCTTCTCGGACCCGGCCGGCTGGCAGAATCTGTCCATCCTGAACGTCCTCGTGAACAGCTTCCTCGACGGCCGGCAGGCCTGCTACGTGGCGTTCCAACCCTCTGGCGCATCTTCCGGCTCCCTATTACTGGTGGACGACGCCGGCGATGCCGGTGGGCCTTACCAGAGTCTCGCCCTGCCGGGGAACGGCACCGTAAGCAACAGCCAGTGCTCGATCGCTGGCGCGGGTAGCTCGGTGAGCGCTCTCGGCAACAGCCTGTGGCTGACCCTCGCGATCACTTTCAGCCAGGGTTTCTCCGGCAACCGGGTGATTTACTCGGCGGCTGGTGACTCGGCGGGCAACAACACCGGCTGGCAGGCACTGGGGGTCCGGCAAGTGCCGGGAGCCGCTCCGGCCACGACCACCGCCGTGGTGGCTATGACTCCAACCCGTGGCGCCGGTATAACCTGCACCTCCGATGGCACCTGCACTAACGCCATCCCGTTCACGTTCACTTTTTCGGACACCAAAGGGACTCACGATTTGGGGGTCGTCAACATCCTCATCAACAACTTCCTCGACGGCCGCCACGCCTGCTACCTCGCATACAGCAACCCGCTCGGCGTCCTTTACCTGGTGAATGATCCCGGCACGGCGTTGCTGCCTGGCCAACCGCTCTCGACCGGTGGAACCCTCGGCAACAGCCAGTGCACGGTGACCTGGGGAAGCGCGCCCGTGGCCGTGGACGGCAATAATCTGACGATCAGCCTGACCGTCCTTTTCAGCGCGGCGGCGTTCAGCGGCAACCGCGTGGTCTACCTGGCGGCCCGCGATGGGAGCGAAGCGAATAACACGGGTTGGCAGGCGTCCGGGACATGGCTGGTAGGAGCCAACTGACTCTCGCCCCCTCACCGCTCCTGGTAGCAGAAGACCACCGCCGCCTTGCGCTGCTCCGCCTCGGAGGCGCTCCAGACCAGGTCGGATGCCGGCCGGCCCGCGGCCACGTGTACGGCCTCCTTGGCGATGTATGATGTCCTCGGAAAGCAGCGCACCCAGATCGGCCCGTTGGTCTCTCGCGCCAGTTTGATGAGCTGCCTGGTGGGTTCGGCGCGCCGCAGAAACTGGCCGCGCTTTTTGGTCCACAGGTAGCCGGCGTTGTGCAGCACCATCACCACCAGGATGGCGGTCACCAGTTTTGGAGAGACACCCGTCTCCCGCAGGTGGGCAATCGCCAGCCCGAACAGAAACACCAGCCCGACGGTAGCCAGATACGTTTGGCGGCTGGGGATCTCGGTGGAGTACGTCAGGAAACTGTACGGCGCCAGCGCGATTCCAATCCAGGCGAGCGGCAGGAGCGCCTTCTTGCGGACCACCAGCAACGCCGGCCAACCCCAGATCCACAGCACCCGCGCCATGCCCCTCGGCCACGTGATCCAGAATGGCGCGCCCGTCGAAAAGCTGCCGTCGTTGAAACGGAACGAGTCGCTCCGCGCGGCGAAAATGGACAAGGCCATGACGCCGGCCAGTACCAGGTAGGGAAGCAGGCGCGGAATCGCGCGGCGCCATTCCGCCGGCGGGATCACCAGGAAGAAGAATGCAGGCAGGATGACGGCCGATTCCTTAGACATCATCGCCAGCGCAAACAGCACGACCGAAAGCGCGCGCCACCAGAATCGGGCGCCGCGATTTCCGTCCGCGGTTTTCTCGGCCGCCAGCCAGCACACCAGCGCGCCGATGCCGAACCCGAACATCAACAGCTCGTTGATCGCCGTGTACCACATCACGGCCTCCTGGTGGCCTTCCTGCACGGCGAAGAACATCGCCGCCCACAACGCCGCCGGACGCATGCGCGCCCACAGCAGTCCCAGCCAGAAAACCAGCCACGTGTTCACGATGTGAAGCGCCAGGCTGACGGCGTGAAATGCCGCGGGCCTCAGATGAAACGTCTGCCACAATGCCAGGGTGGCCCAGTAGCTGGTCGCGCGCTGCCGGAACACCGGGGTGGCCACCAGTGATGTCAGCGCCGCGGGACGGCCCCACGCCCGGCTCTCGGTGATGATCGGGTAATCGTCCTCGATCAGCGGAAGGAACAGCGAAGGCGCGTATGCCAGGAAGCAGAGCATCGCCAACCATGGCAGGTACCGCATGTTACCCTCGAATGTCATGTCATATCTATCTATTCGCGATCTCGACCTGAATGGCAAGTGCGTCTTCATCCGTGTGGACTTTAATGTCCCGCTGCAAAAGAACGAGCGGGGCGAAATGGAGATTACGAGCGACAAGCGCATCAAGGCCTCGCTGCCCACGATCCGCTTCGCGCTGGAGCACGGAGCCGGCGTCATCCTGGCCTCGCACCTCGGGCGGCCGAAGGGCAAGCCCAATGCCGAAATGAGCCTGAAGCCGGCGGCCGCGCGGCTCCAGGAAATGATCGGGCGTCCCGTGAAGATGGCCCCCGACTGCATTGGCCCCCAAGTGGAAGCCATGAAGCCCGCGCCCGGCGAAGTGCTCCTGCTCGAGAACCTGCGCTTCCATCCCGAAGAGGAAAAAAACGATCCGGAGTTCGCCCGAAAGCTGGCGTCTTTGTGCGACCTCTACGTCAACGATGCCTTCGGATCGGCCCATCGCGCGCACGCTTCCACCGAGGGAATGATCCGCTTCGTTCCCGCCGCCGCGGCCGGGCTGCTGATGGAGCAGGAATTGAAATACCTCGGCATGGCCGTCACCAATCAGGAGCGGCCCTGCGTGGCGATCCTGGGAGGCGCCAAGGTTTCCGACAAGATCGAGGTGATCGAGAACCTGGGCAAGGTCGTCGACAAGCTGCTGATCGGCGGCGCCATGGCCTACACGTTCCTGCGCGCGCAGGCGAAGCCCACCGGCAAGTCGCTCGTGGAAGAAGACAAGGTGGACCTGGCCAGGAAGCTGCTGTCCGATCTCGGCGGCAAGCTCATGCTGCCCGTGGACCACGTGGTGGTTTCCGAGATCGCGCCGGGCGCCGCCAACGAAGTGGTGGAGACGATCCCCGAAGGCAAGATCGGGGTGGATATCGGGCCGAAGACTATAGAGGCGTACGCCAAGGTCATCTCCGCGGCCAAGACCGTAATCTGGAACGGCCCGATGGGGATCTTCGAGAAGCCGCCGTTTGACCGCGGCACGGTCGCGCTGGCCAAAGCCGTTGCCGATTCCGGCGCCACCTCGGTGGTGGGCGGCGGCGATTCGGAGAAGGCCATCAAGGCCGCCGGCGTCACCAGCAAGATCACCCACGTGTCCACCGGCGGCGGGGCCTCGCTCGAATTTCTGGCCGGCATTCGCTTACCCGGCGTGGCGGCTTTGGAACGCTGACCCTGCGGCCCCCGGCCCCCGCCCGTCCTTCACTTGCCCGGCGTGGCGGCGTTGGAACGGTGAGCCTGGAGCGCGTGGTGAAACACGTAGGAGCTTTCCACCGGAATCCCCTGCTTGAACACTACTTTCACCACCACCTGAAAGTACCGCGGGATCTCGCCCGAGGGCGTGCGCAGGCGCGCCACCAGTTCCTTGGCGCGCCACGGCTGCGTCAGCCACTCGGCCGCCGCCAGCGTGTCGGGTGAGGCGTTGCCGGCAATCATGAGGAACTCGCCCACGCCGGCAAGGCCGGGGATCCGGGTGATCAGCGCGTGCGTTTCACCCTCGGAGAGTTTTCCGACCGCGATGTGATCGGCGAGGTACTCGGGCTCCCCCGGATGCGGCTTCAGGTTACGGATGCCGTCCGACTCCACGACGATGTCCTGGGTCAACGCCGCCTCCTGGAGCTGCCGGTTGAATTTGGGCGGGCCGATGAAGATCACGTCGTGGTCCGAAATCTGCTGCCACGAGAGCAGGTTGCTGCGCGTCAGCAGCAAATCGTGCTTGCGCGTGGCGAGGAGCTCGGAAAGCAGCACGCCGGCGCTCGCCTCGCCCGTGCCGGTGAAGGAATAGGAAGGGCTGATCTCGGCGCCACCCAGCGCCTTGCGCAGCCCGGCGATGCGGTCCGATTTGCTGATCTCCTCCCAGTCGTTGGATCGCGGGTCGCGGAAGAACCCGTAGTTGGGAATGCGGACGAACAGCGGCGCCCCCAGGCACAGCAGCAGCGACCGGTTGCTCTCCAGAAACGGCGCCCACAAGGCTTCCATCTCGGGAGTCCACGGGCTCGCGGCCGTGGCCGCACGGCGCGCCGACGCGAACAGCACCGTCGCCACGATGGCCCATACCAAGGCGAGCGCCAAAGCTACCGCCAGGATCCGCGTGCGCCGGGCTTCGGCCGCGCCGTCTCCGGCAGTCCGGGTCTGGACCACCTGGAAATCGAGTTTGAAACCGCCTTTCGGCAGGCTGATCACCAGGTCGTCGCTGCCGGCTTCGGACTGGTAGTAGGCCGCCAGCTTCTGCCGCAATCGCCCCACTTGCAGGCGCACGATCGAGTCGTGGCGCGGGTCGTACGTGTCGGGCTTGCCGAAGGCTTCCAGACCGATGGTGTACTCCTTGAGCCGGTCGGCCTCTCCGCTTAACGCTTTATCGGCCAGGTATTGCAGCAGGCGGCGGTGGATTTCCGAGGTCTCGAAGGCCTTGCTCCGAATCAGGCGCTCCACCTGGGCCCGGATCTCTTCAACCCCGATGTCCATTCCGGTCAGTATAGTAACACCGATACTCGCCGGGTTACATTCACCGCTTGCTCACGCGCGCGGCTCGGAAACGCCAGGCTCCTTCGGGGGTTTACGCCGCGCCGCGGCGTCGCAGGAGTTGGTCATTCAAGTGGCTACGCCCATGCGGGGCAGCACCCACTTCATGAGGGCCAGGTAGCCGGCGGCTATCAGCAGGATTGTCAACCAATCGGGCATCTATTTATGGAGACGCACAAAAGCGCCGGCAGGTGACAGCGAACTCACGGAAACGCCACGTTTACGATGGAGTCCTCCCCCGCGGTCACGTGGACGCGCACGTTCAGGTTCTTCCGCCCGGAATCGTAAAACCACGATCCGTTCGCGACGCTGTCCGGCGACGCGGCCTGGTGGTACCTCTCTTTCACGGAGCCGACTTCCGCCGGCCGCTCGATGTGGTGCACCACCCACTGGTAGTCGCGCGCCTTCCGGGCTTCGATCTCCAGCCGGATTACGTCGACGGCGGGCGCGGCGTGCACCTGCGTCCAGTCTTCGGCATCGCTTTCGAGGAAGAAGAACTCGGCCGCCAGTTCAGGAAAGTAGTGCAGCGCCATGCCGCCCGGCGAATCGAGCGGCACGATGGCGCCGTTGCGCGCGAACACCGGCAGGGCGGCGGTTTCGACCGTGATGGTGCGGCGTCCGGGAGTGGCTTCGCCGGTTTCCAGGTTGGTCCAGACGCCCTGCGGCAGGTAGAGGGAACGCTTGCCGCCCGGCTCGTAAATCGGGGCGATCAGCATTTCGTCGCCGAGCATGAATTCGTCGGCGTGGCGGGCGCACTCCGGGTCGTCTGGAAACTGGAACACCAGCGGGTGCCAAAGCGGATACCCTTTGTCGCGCGTCTCGGCCGCGTAGGTGGCAAAGAAAGTCTCCAACTGCCGGCGAAAGCCGCTGAGGCCGAGCGGTCCCGGGGAAACGTCATCCACCAGCGACCCGAGCTGCCGCGCCCGCTGCACCAGCTCCGGCGGCGCGCCCGCGTAGGGACGGAGGGCCAGCGAGGGCGCCAGCATGGCGGACATGGAGCCCTGGACCAGGCGGAGCAGCGCCGCGCGCAGCGTGGTCCACGAGCCGAAGCGATCCGCGGCGGCATTCCAGCTGGCGTCGGCCGCCGCCTGGCCGATGAGATTCCCGTGGTGCTCCTCGAAGATCTGCCTGGCGGTGGGGCCGTAGTAGAAGTAGTAGTCGACGGCCGGCGCCTGAATGCGGTAGCGGCCGGAGTCGGTGAAGTCGAAGCGGTGAATCCCGGGCGTGACGTGATACTCGCCGTAGCCACCGGCGCAGACGAGGAAGGGGACCCCGGCGGGCACGGACTTCCCGCGCAAGTCGAGCACCGGATCGGCGCGCGGGCCAAGGCCGTAGAACTGAGCTCCGGGCGGCGACTGCCGTTCCCAGGCCACGCCCGAGCCGGACTCGCGGGGCTCCGAGAGATCGGCCATCAGGGCCACGCCGTCCGTACGCCGGACCCGCACCAACAAACCGCTCTTCTCGACGGAGACCTCGAGGAATCGCGAGCGCAGGATGACGCGGCCGGGGGCGTCGTCGGTTTCCACCGGCACGGCGCCGCGGTCTTCAACCGTTACTCGAGGCAGCGGTCCTTCCAGCGTGCGGCGAAAGCGGAAGGTGGAGGGGGAAATCCAAACCAGCTCGGCGCTGCCGCGGTCGAGCTGGAACTCGATCCGGTTGCCGTGCGGCGCGAACGAGAGCAGCGTCGCGACCGCGGCCAGCGTCTGGGGAACCATCAGAGGAGCGCCATCTCGCGCTGGATCTCGCCGGTGACCCGGGCCTCGGTGTCGCCGACGAACATGTTGATTTCGGAGCGGACGCCGAACTCCGGCAAGTACACGCCGGGCTCGATGGAGAAGCAGCTCCAGGGCATGACGCGGCGGTCGTCGTGGGTTTCGAAGTTGTCCATGTTGGCGCCGTTACCGTGGACCTCCTGGCCGATGGAGTGGCCGGTGCGGTGGGTGAAGCAGGAGGCGTAGCCGCGGCTGTCGATGAAACCGCGCACGGCGTCGTCGACCTCGAAACCGTGGAGCGGATGGCCGGCGGCGATGGCGTCGATGACGCGCTCGATCCCCGCGTCGCGCGCGCCGGTGACCACGCCGAAGACGTTGCGCATCTCGTCGGAGGGATTGTCGCCGCAGAAGGCGGTCCAGGTGATGTCGTAGTAGACCGAGCCGGGCTGGTCGAGCTTGGCCCACATGTCGAGCAGCACCCAATCGCCGGGGCGAATGGCGGAGGTGACTTCCCCGGTGGGCTCGTAGTGCGGGTTCGACGCGTTGGCGTTCACGCCGACGATGGGGCCGCTGTCGGTGACGAGGCCGGCTTTGGCGAACTCCCGGCAAACGAAGTCCTTCACCTCCACTTCCTGGAGGGGCGCGCGGTTGCGGGTGCGCTCGCGGATGAGGGCGAAGGCGGCGGCGCGTGCGCGGTCCACGAGGACGCCGGCGGCGAGGTGCGAGTCGAGAGCCCCGGCCGACCAGCGGGCTTCGAACACCTGGATCAGCCCGGCCGAGCTGACGATCTCGACGCCCATGCTCCGCACCAGCTCGAGCGTGCCGCCATCCACGTTGGAGACGTAGGGAATGGCGCACATGGGCGAGTACTGCATGGCCACGCGCTTCATGCCGGAGGTGAGGCGGCGCACGGCGGCGAGCTGCTCGGTCCAACTGGAGTAGGCGATCTTCTCGCCGGGGAGCGGGGAGAGCTGGCCGCGCTCGATGCGGTGCTCCATGCCGACGGGTTCGCCGTGGGCCGGAATCATGTAATACCAGCGGCGCGAGGGGCCCTTGGCGGGGTTGAGGCCGAGCACGCGATAAGCCAACGGATCGCGGAGATGGTGGTCGAAGAACAGCCAGCCATCGAGTTTCTGGTTGCGGATTTCCTGCTGAATCTTGTCGAGTTCCATGGTGTCGAGACCAGTCTACCGCGCCCGCACTCAGGGATTGGACCGCGGCCGTTCCAAAAATGTTCCCGGCGCCCGACGACGGCGGCGGCCGCCTACTTGGCGAAAGTGATCCGCAAGCCGGCGGAGAGGAGCAGATCGTTGCGCTGGAGCCCGAATACCGGGTTACTCAGGTAGCGGTCGCTGGCAGTCAAGTGCCAGGCCAGCCACTTCTTAATCGCGGTGACGGCGCCCAGGTCGAAATTGGCGCGATACTCGCCCGTGTAAGTCAGGTTGGGGAAGAAGCGGAAGGACTGGGTGATGCTGCTGGCGGCGGAGAGCTTGTACAGCAGATCGTCGCCGAAGTTGGCCTCGCCCGAATTGCGGCTGAGGCCGGTAAAGTTCTCGCGCGAGTAGTCTCCGCCGCCGCTGATGCTGAGGGTAGTCCGCGCCGTCTTGACGGCATTGACGCCGAACCCTCCACCGGCGACGAAACGCAGATTGAGATGCTGGAAGCTGTCGTGCTCGTAGGAGTTGAGCGAGCTGACGAACAGCTTGGGCGAGACATCGCGATTGTAGGCCCAGCCGCCGCGGACCGCGCTGGCGATGGTGCTGGTGACGTTATTGACGCGGGCGGTTCCGTGGATCTGGCTGAAGTAGGTGGTGATCTTGTCCTTGCGGGTGACGCGCGAGGCGTTGAAGCCGGTGGTGAGGGTGTCGGCGCGCGCGTTGCCGCGGGCGAGCGCGAGGCCGATATCGAAGAAGCCGGCCCAAAGCTCGCCCAGGCCAGGGTGTTCCAGGCGCTCAAACGCGTGCTGCTCGGCCGCATTGCGCAGGGCCTGGACGGAGGCCAGCGGGGCGGACTTCGGAGCTGCACCTCCAGAAACCTGGAGGGTATCGCCGGTGGTGCTGATTTTGCCCGCGACCGACTCTCCGCCGGGGAGGACCACGGTGAGGTTCTCGTCGGACCGGATGCTTTGCACGGCCGTCCACGGCATGGTGACCTCGCCCAGGAATTCGCTCTTGATGGTGAGCTTGGCGCCATCCTTTTTGATGATGCTGCCGGTGATGGTATCGCCGTTCTTGAGGACCACCTGGTCGGCGGCGGCGAGAGCAGTGAAAGAAAGGAATAGCAGGAAGAAGTTTTTGGTTTGCATGATTGTCCTTCCCGTCAAATTAGCACAGGCCGGCGCTGTCTCCGGTAGCAGAGAATACCGGACGTTGGGGCGGGGGCGCGCGGTGGACGCCCGCCGGTCCGAGGCGAGGCGGGCCCCAAGGGTTACTCCGAGGCGTCGGGAGACGCATCGGGTGACGAATCTTGCCAGAAGCGGGGTGCACGATTTCATGCTCTCTAAGTTGCTGTACTTATGTGGGTTGCGAGGATTTCCCGAACATGGGTGACGCATCTGGAGGCTTTTTTTGGAAGATGCGTCACCCGATTCGAGGGCCGAGCGATGATCCTGGCACCATCGTTCAGGCTTCGACGCGATAGGGGCGTCGGACGGGAATATGCCGGGCAACGCGCGGCAGGGCCGCGCCGGGTAATCGTACATAAGATCACGCTCCAACTATGGTGTACCATGCGGACAAGAAGGAATCGGAGTTTAGAATCTGTAAGGCTTTTAGAATCAGCGCGAAGTTTTTTTGCAAGTGCTGTGACCCGGGTTCTTGGGGAAAGCAATTCGGCCGCCGATGAACACAGATTAACGCGGATAACTAACAATTTTTCAATGGGTTGTGGCCATCGGGCGACCGCACCGCGGGGTAGAGAGGCCGGCGTTCTTTTCAGTTTCAGTGGGCGGAGTATTGTTGTTGGGGGGGATTGAGCGTGATGGGGACGGTGCGCTGTTCTTCGTCGACTTCGAAGTCCTGGCCGAAAGTCTGGTAGCCCTTGGCGATCACCTGGATGCGGATCTTGCCTTGCGGGACGGTGGGTATGTTGGCCTCGCCTTCCTGGTTGGTGCGGAGCTCCCAGACGGTGCGCACGTGTTTGCCGAGCTTGGCGATGGAGCGGCCCTGAAGGAAACGGACGATGACGCTGGCGCGGTCGACGGGACGGCCCGACTGGGTCTTCACCTGGATGTTCAGCTTGGTCATGGGGGTATCGGCGGCGCGCAGCACGAGGGCGGCCAGCAGGAGCGCGGGCAGAAGTACGACGCGAAGGGCATTTCCCCGAATACGCATACCTCGATTATACCCGCGAGGTGCTAAAATGAAAGAGTAGTACCCACCAACCGCTGCCAAGAATGGGGGCGCAACGGATTCGACGGGATTGAATCGTGGTGGGGAGGCGTGCCGGGTTCCGAGCTCCCGTAAAACGATCGGAAAAACACAACTGCCAATACGCAGTTTGCATACGCTGCCTAATTAATTAGGTAGCCGCTCCAGCCGCCGAGCCCGCGCGGCGGTGAGTGAGCGTCATTTTGCGGGATAGGTCCAAGGCTTCGGTCCGGAGCCTGCAGGCCGAGTTTCAATCGGGCTAGGCCGTCGCTGCTCTCGCCGGTTCTGAGGCGGCGGCCGAAGTTGCTGAGCCGGATACGCACGTAGGCTCTTCACGACGGGCTTTTTCGGACGGGGGTTCAACTCCCCCCGCCTCCACCACCCTGCTCGAGAACTACTTAACGCTGACAACAGGTGTAGCGGACCCGTTCAGAATCACCGTACATCCGCCTTGCTTATCAGCGCACATCTTGATCTGCATGAGCTGGATGTACTGTGCTGCGTTTAAGCCCATCGCATCCTGATACGATCTGTCGGCCTGCGCTCGTTTGGTCTCGGCTTCTTTACGTGCATCTTCGGCCAGCGCACGTTGGTGCTCTGTCTTGGCACGTTGTTGCTGCACACCCGTCTCGTTGTATGCGGCCACGATTTCGTGTTGCGGCGAGATGCGACCGAGCGTCACGTCCTGGACTTCGACAGGAAGACCTCCCGGTGTTCCGTCCTTGCGGTGAATGGCCTTCACGTATTCGGTGAGTTGACTCTTCAGCGTTTGCTCGACCATCAGGACGACTTCCTGTTGAAGTGCGAGTTCCGGCATCGAATACTGGCGAAGTTCCTGACGGTTCATCGTCTGGAACGGGCGCTGTACGTTTTCCTTGTACCAGTTCGTTCCGAAGTTTTTGACCATTGCCACGGAATCGACAATCCGAAGGCGCACGGCGGCGTGATAATCGACTGGGTTGTTGTCCTTCGGCATGATGTCCTTGAACTCTTCATCGTATGTCATGGGAAGCATGTCCACTTCGATTGTCGATGTTGTCGGCGCTGCGAAGCCCGATCCTTCATGTAACGGAGTGGAATTGACTCCTCCGGTCCACAGGAAAATCATCGGCTTGGCATTGTAGACAAGCTCGTGTCCCGGCTCGACGGTCACTCGGCAAAACGACGCGGTGATGAGGACGAGCAGAATGGCGATTCCAATGGCCCAAAGGGGCATCTTCATCCAGGCAGAGTTGATTTCGTCTCGGGCAATATATTTCATAAGGGCGTGTCATTCAATAGAAAGCATCGGCTGCCATCTTTGGATAACGATGCGAGAATAGTGGCCGTCGAAGAGCCGACTCCAGCATATATCCGAGGTCTCGATGACGCAATGCCAACTTTATGTAGCGGAATCGGCTTGCTGGTTGATTACCTCGGGACCGTGAAGAGGCACGCCGCTGCCGGGTTGAGACATTTATCCGCCGAACAAAGCGAATCCCATCAGCGCGGCAGTGCCTACCTCCTGAGGCTGGACATCAAGTCTCCTTATTGCCAGCCCATGCTCTACATCGTGAAGCCTCTATTCCGGTCTGTCCTTTGGTTCTTTCAGTAGGGCTTCCGCTCGGAACCAATCGTCCTGGTCTGATCCGATTGGACAACCTCGCTCTTGCCACAAGTGATAAGCGGCTACTGCGATTTCGTTCTCACTTGGACCAACGGTGACGGTGATCTGGGGCGATTCCGTCGTGATGGCCTCTTCGAGAACCATCCGTCTTGCTTGTCCTGGCATTGATCCACCTCGTGTTTCTTCGAGACCGATCCCCGGCATTTACTCGAGTTCATGGGCGTCAGGGCCGTCTACAGCCCTTTCAAAAGTGTCTGTTCGAATCGGGGGTGGGGTGAACACCGGGAGATCAGCGGATTTTATGCGCCACCACAAAAACCCGGTTTGTCGAAATGTCAAACGACTACTCTGCCACTGCGATTGTGGAGCAGTTTTTCGTGCATGTCAATCCCGTTTGCGTTGTTCAAAGGAGCCGCCGAAGCCACCCACGGGCGGCGGAACAGTGCGGGTCCCTCGAGTCCAGAACTCGTGGCGCTCAATCTTGATGGCAGTGCCGTGTTTGCCAGTGCGAAGTACATTGCCCCAACCTATCAACTGCAAAGGGGACGCACCGTCCAGCAGAACGGGCCAGTCAATTGCGAGTTCCACCTTCGTGCCGGGATCCAAGATCTCCGATGAAGTAAAGCGAACGCCGCCACTGCTGATGTCATAAGTCCTGCCCACAACAGGTCTACCGCCTGGCAGCGCCCTGCAGCAGATCACCAGATCAACCAGATAGCGGCGGTGCGAACGGCGTCCACCGCCCAGATTCCCGGCAAATACCGCGGACAACGGGTTTCGGTTTTTTGCCACGACCGCTCCTTCGTATCACTGAGGCGGAGCACGACTAAGTTTACAGCCGAAAGGGGATTTGAGCACCAAACAGTAGAGGTCTGACATCCTGTATCTTTTGGCTAGTGTTCAGAATTCCGGCAGTACTCATGAACCGGACGTACTTAGTAGATAAATGATGTTAATCTAGCTTAAGCTAGATTGGAGCACAACATGGTGGAAGTCGGGGCCTTCGAGGCGAAGAACACGTTGGGCACATTGCTCGACCGCGTGGAGCGGGGCGAGGAGATCGTCATCACACGGCACGGAAAGCCAGTGGCCCGGCTGGTACCCAACTCCGGCGGGATCGACCGGGAGCAGGCACACGCTGCCGCGCGACGTATCCGGGCGCGCGCGAAGAGGCTGAAGCTCGGTCCATTCGATTGGGAGGCCCTGAAAACGGAGAGGGATGGCGGCCGGCCATGAGTGTCGTCATCGATAGCTCAGCCATCCTGGTGTGGGTCTATTCCGACGAGACAACCGAAGCCATCCGCCGGGTGTTCGATCGGGTCAGCGATCACGGCGTGCGACGGCGCGGCTGGCATCGCGCCACCGGCTGACCTTATACGACGCGGCTTACCTGGAACTGGCGCAGCGGCGGGCGCTGCCGCTCGCCACTCTGGATCGGGAATTGCAGGCGGCTGCCAATGTCGAGGGCGTCGAGCTGTTGGGCGCCGAGAGTTGAAGCGGCCGCATTAAACGGAGATCCGTGCCGCTTGGGGCGGCAACCTGGCAAGGCGCCGAGTCCGAGTCTCAGTGGTTTCACTGCTTCTACGGGGAGAAATGAAACACGATGGTTACATGGCTCGCGACCGGCGATGGACCCTGGCGGGCCGGCTGAAAACGGCACCCCCTGGCTGCATCGGCTGCGGCCCTCAGCAACAGCGCGTGTATGCCCTTTTCGGCGATCGCTTCGGCGCGGGTTACCCGACCCGCTTCATTAACATCGACGCGAACACTGACCGCCACGGGCCGGGTCAGAACCGGCAGCAGCTCGGTTGGCGTACGCACTCCGTTCTGGGTAAGAAGAACCGGGGCTACATATCCTTCTTCCCGCGGTTCAGCCGTCTCGCTCCTGGGCGCGGCGATGGCAGGCGGCAGCGCCGCGGGTTGATTGGAACGCTCCGGACTCGCCTGGGTGGCCGATTTGGCCGGCTCTTTCGGGGGCGCGGCGACGACCGGCGGCGGCGCCGCGGAGGCCAGTGTCAGGGGCGCGGGTTGATTGGAACGCTCCGGACTGGCCTGGGTGGCCGATTTGGCCGGTTCTTTCGGGGGCGCGGCGATGACCGGCGGCGGCGCCGCGGAGGCCAGTGTCAGCGGCGCGGGTTGATTGGAACGCTCCGGAGTCGCCTGGGTGGCCGATTTGGCCGGTTCTTTCGGGGGCGCGGCGATGGCCGGCGGCGGCGCCACGGACCCCAGTGTCAGCGGCGCGGGTTGATTGGAACGCTCCGGATTCGCCTGGATGGCCGGAAGGTCTTCCAGTTCAACCGAAGGTTTTGTCTCGCGCTGGGCGGTCGGCGGAACAAAAGCACGGGGCGGCACTCTGCGTTGCGTCTCCACCTCGAAAGGGATGCGCGGACTCCGTTGGCCGGCCCTGGACTGGGGCTGCTGCGGTCTTCTCAAGATCACGAGGACGGACGCCTGCTCAGTAGTTTGACGATCCTGCAGCGTGGTCAATTGCACGGAGATCTGTTCCGAGACAGGCGAGTACAACAGGCTGCCGAACCGGACCTGGTCGGCGGTCAACCGAATCTGCCGCGTCGTGCCCCCATCATCGATGTCCAGAACGCCGGAAGTGGCGCCAGCGACTGCCGGAGAATTGAGATCCCACATGATCTTCAGGTCGTCGCCTTGCCGCTCCGCCCGCAGGGATGTTCTGGCTTCCGGCAGCGTGCTGGCGGCCGCTCCCACGTTAGCGGTTCGGTTATGCGGCCGGAATAGGAACAGCGCAGCGGAAAAGGACACTACAGCCGCAGCGACGACGATCGCCAACGTCGATAAGCGGGGCGCCGGCCGCCGGGGTGAAGCAGGTTTTCCGTTTGCGGCGGGGGGCGGAGAATTCGAGCCGGAACCGGACGGCAGAAGCCGGGGGGCGGCAGTAACAACCGCCTCCTCGCCGGTTCTTCCGCCGCGTGCTCCACGGCGGGTCAACTCGGCCGCATCAAGAGGGAACTGGAGGAGCGGGAAATTCAGAAACGCTCCGTGATCCAAAAAGAAGAAATTGGCCTCGGGAGATCCCGCGCGGCGCTCGACGAGCAGGACGACGGATCCGGCTTTTTCAAAAAGCGCGGCGAGATTGATTTCGTCCGTGGTGAGCTGGAGTGAGTTTCCTTCGCGAATCCGGTAGTAACCCACCACGGAATCGTTCGCTTCCGAGATGGCCCTGCCCATCTCTTCCATCGCAAAAACCGTCAGGGCGCGGTTGCTTTCCACGACGGTGCCGGCGGGACTCGGGCGCCCGTAGAGAATCCCCTGCTGATCCCCGCCTTTGTTGTGGACGATTCCCTGCAAAGTCTCAATCAGCGAAATATGGATGCTGACCGGGACCGGGCAGCCAGGGAACGAGCACGTATACAGACTCGGCGCTAACGCCCTCAAGGAAGTGGCCATAATAATTCACCGAAGCTCAACATTATACTGGATTCGGATCGCCATAGCGAAGTCGCAGAAGTTTCGACCTGCCGGGCTCCCGCCTGGTCAGCCCAGCAGGACGACGCCGGCGGCGATGGTCAAGACGGTCAACGGAGCGCCTACTTTGAAGTACTCCCAGAAGCCGATGCGCACGTCGTGGCGGGCTCTCTGGACTACGATCAGATTGGCGACGGAACCGAGGATGGTCAGATTGCCGGCCAGCGTGGTGGACATGGCCAGCGCGAGCCAGGACCGCGGCGGATCGCTCATGTGCGCGATGAAGGGCTTGAAGACCAGGACCGCGGGCACGTTGCTCACGACGTTCGAGAGCAGAGCGGCAAAGGCGCTCAGCACGGAGACTCGCTCCAGGTGGAATCGTTCGGTGGCGCGAAACAGGTCGCCGGGCAGGGACGTCTTCTCAACACCGGCTACCACGATGAAAAGGCCGATGAAGAGAACCAGCAGCGACCAATCGATCTCGCGGTAGACTCTCTCCGGTTTGACGCGCCGCGTAACCAGGAGGAGCGCGCCGGCCATCAGCGCCACTTTCGGAACCGGCGAACCGGCGAAGAAAAAGACGATCATGCCGGCCGAAACGGCCAGCGACTTCCACATCAGCACACGGCTGATGCGCACCGGACGCCGCTCGAGTGCAACCTTTTCCTGAAGCCGGAACTCCCGATGGTAGATGGCGGCGATCACCGCCACGGTCATCACCAAGCCTACCAGCGCGACTGGAGAAAGCGCCGCTGCGAAGGTCCGGTAGTGGATTCCCGAGAAGCTGCCGATCATCATGTTCTGCGGGTTGCCCGTAATGGTGGCCACACTCCCGATGTTGGCCGACATCGCCACGGCCAGTAAGTAAGGCACGGGGTTGCGGCGCAACTGGCGGGTGATTTCGAGGACTAAAGGCGTGAGCACCAGGCACATGGTGTCGTTCACGAAGAAAGCGGAGAAGAATCCGGCGACGAACACGATCGCGGCCAGCAGGACGACGGGGCGGTGCGCGTGTTCCACGACCCACTCGGCCACGGCGCCGAAGAAGCCGGACAGGCGCAGGTTGGCTACCACGATCATCACGCCGAACAGGAGGATGATGGTGTCGTAGTCGATGGCGGCGTAGGCCTGGTCGAAGGTCAGGACACCGAAGGCGATCATGAGGCTGGCGCCGATGATGCAGGCGCCGGTGCGATCGACACGGAACCCGGGCAATCGGCCGATGGCCAGCACCAGGTAAACGGCGAGGAAGATGAGAATGGCCGCCAAGAGATCAGCTTACGCCAGCTCTCGCGCGGCGGAGGATGAAAGAGAAGAGCGGCCCGAAGAACGGGGCTTCACTGGCTCGGATGCAGAGTCAGCTTCTGCACTCTCCAATTGGTGATTTCACCTACGTATAGCTCGTTGGGGTTGCGGCAATCGATTTCGTTGACCGTGCCGAACTCCCTGGCGAGCTTGCCGGCGCGGCCGAACTTACCCAGGACTCTGCCGTCCAGTTCCATTCTGTAGATCTCACCGTCATCCATCGAGCCGGTGTCATTGGAGTTCGAGCTGTAGAGATATTGGTGAGACCCCGGGGAGATACAGATCGCCCAAGGCGCGCCCACATTCGCGATCTGCGACTTGAAGGTTCCGTTATTGTCGAAGACTTGAATGCGCTTGTTGCCGCGATCGGCAACGTAGACATTGCCCTGGGCATCGGCCGCGATCGAAAGAGGCGCGTCGAACTGGCCTGGCTCGGGTCCGCGAGAGCCCCAGGACTTGATGAACTTGCCGGCGCTATCGAACTTCGCCACGCGGGCGTTGCCGTAGCCATCGGCGACGAAGATGTTGCCGGAGGCATCCCACGCCACGTCGGCCGGGCGATTGAAATTGTCGCCGGGGACGCCGGCGCCGGCCCCGCCTCCCGGGCCTCCGCGGCCAGCTCCACGGCCGCCGGGCGCAGCACCTCCGCGGCCGCCCGGAGGACCACCGCCGCGGCCGGCATCCGCCACCGATTCCGGCTTGCGGCCCAGGGTCATCGCCACGTGCCCCTCGGGATCGAACTTGATCACCATGCCCGAGCCGCGATCCACAACCCAGATGTTGTCCCGGGAATCGACCTTCACGGATTGCGCAAACAGGAAGCCGTAGAGGCCCTGGCCGATCTCGCGGACGAACTTGCCGTTGCGGTCGAACTCGAAGAGCCGCGCGCCGCCGTGGGTGAAGGTTCGCGAGGCGCCCATGGTGGCGTTGGAGCCGGTCCGCGTGTAGACCAGAACATTTCCCTTGGCGTTGGTGGCGACCCCGGCGGCTTCACCCATGTAGATGTGCTCCGGCAGTCTCAGATTGGAAGTGGCGTCGAAGGGGATTTCGGGAATGGAAGACTGAGAAAACAGCGAGGCGGCGGCGAGCAGCGCCGCGGGCAGGAGAAACCGACAAGGGACGTTCATGGGAGCCTCCCGTTCCGCGGCGCGCCGGAGCGCTGGGGCTGCGGGTGCAGGATCAGTTTCTGCACCCGCCAGGCCGTGATCTCGGAGACCAGCAGCTCGTTCTCGTTGCGACAGTCGATTTCGTGGACCGTGCCGAACTCGCCGAGCTGCTTTCCCGGTTTGCCGAACTTGCCCAGGATCGTTCCGTCCAGCTCCATTTTGTAAATCTCGCCGGTCACGGCCATGATCTGGGAATTGTTATTGTCGGGGTTCGAATTGGAACTGTAGAGATACTGGTGCGGCCCCGGAGTAATACAGATCGCCCAGGGCGCGCCGACCTGGTCGTAGATCGACTTCAAGTTCAAGTCGTTGTCGAAAACCTGGATCCGGCTGTTGGTCCGGTCTCCCACGTAGACGTTGCCCTTGGCGTCCATCGCCATGGTGTGCGGGATGTTGAGCTGGCCGGGTTCGGAGCCGTGCGTTCCCACGGATTTGACGAATCTCCCGTTTTTGTCGTACTTGACGACACGGGAGTTGCCGTAGCCGTCGGTGACGAAGATGTTTCCGGCGGGGTCCCAGCCCACGTCGGTCGGGCGGTTGAACACGTAGGGTTCCGGTGGAGGAATGCCCGCAGCGGGCGCGGCGGGCACGCCTTCGACAGCTTCCGGCCTTCTGCCCAAAAGCATCACGACACGGCCTTCGGGATTGAACTTGATGACCATGTTCGAGCCCTCGTCGACGGCCCAGATGTTGTCCTCGGGATCAACGCGCACGGCGTGGGCGAAGGCAAAGCCATACAGGCCCTCACCGATCTCGCGGAGGAAAACTCCCTTGGAATCGAATTCGAACAGGCGCGTGGCCTGGCTTCGGGTGTAAACAAAAACATGACCTTTGGAATTCGTGGCTACGCCGATGCCTTCGCCCAGGTACAGGTTGGGCGGAAGCTTCAGGAAGCCAGGGACCGATTCGTAGGGAATCTCGGGCACATTCTGAGCTTTGGCGCGGGCGTTTGAGGCCGGGTTCGGACCCTCGGCCGGGGCCTGGGCCCAGGCGAAGCGCGGCTGGACGGACATCAGCGCGACAATGGCGAAGAAAACAGCTTGGCATCTGCTCATGGGTACCCCCTGGAAGTTTCTGCCCCCTGGTTGGTTGCGAGTTGCCGGGCGCAGGCCAGTATACAACAATCGGTTTGCCGCGGTGCGATCCTGGCGGCGCCGCAAGGCTACGCCAAGTCCGCGGCGATTTTTGGCACGCGGCCCCTATATGCGATAAAATAACGTGTAAAGGGTGAGCCACTCTAACGCATGAACGTCTCGGGCTGGTTGTTCGCATTCGGTTTGCTCGCATCGTCCGGAAAGGTGATCAACTTCGATACCTACCCTGTGGGCCAAGCCCCGCCGGGTTGGAGCATTGCGATGACCAATCGCGGGGGCCCGCCGCGGTGGGAGGTCCGCAGGGACCAGTCGGCGGCGACGCAACCCTACGTTTTGGCGCAGGTCTCCACAGATCCCACCAACAACCGTTCTCCACTCGCGATTCTGGATGGCGTGGTTCTCCGCGACGGTGAGGTGAGCGTGCGTCTTAAGCCGGTGGCGGGCAGCGGGGATCGGGGCGGGGGAGTGGTGTGGCGCTACCGCGACGAAAACAACTACTACGTGGCGCGCGCCGATGCGCTGGAAAAAGACGTGGCGGTTTACAAGGTGGAAAACGGCCGCCGGACGCAGCTGATCGCGGGGGTCAAGCACGAAATACTTTCCAACGGCTGGTACATTTTGAAAATCACCGCCCGGGGGAATCGGTTTCAGGTCTACGTGGACCATCGCCGCATCCTGCAGGGCTTCGATAATACGTTTTCCGGCCCCGGCAGAGTGGGTCTCTGGACCGGGGCCGATTCGGTGACGTACTTCGACGATTTTCGAGTGTACCCGAAGTAGTGGAGGCTGGCGTCACAGCAGCCGGAAATTCACCTCAACCGTGGCGGCTACAGTTACCGGCGCGCCGTCTTTGGTGCCGGGGTTGAACTTCCACTGCGAGATGGCCTCGACGGCCTTTTCGTCCAGACCCATGCCAATGCTCTTGATCACTTTGATATTGTGCGCCATGCCGTCGGTGCCGACCTCGATATACACCAGCACGGTTCCCGCGTATTTTTCGGCGCGCGCTTCCTCGGTGTACTGGGGCTCCAGTTTCCACGACAACATCGGTGAGGTGACGCCGGCGCCCACGCGGTAGACGCCCGAAGTGGCGGCGAGCTGTGCCGTAACCTTCAACATGCTGGCGGCAATTTCTCTGGAGTGCGCCAGGCGGATCTCCTTGGCTTGCGAATCCATCAGGTCCGCTTCGCTGGCGCGGTCGTGCGTTCGCAGGAAGCGGCTGTAGAGTTCCATGGTGAGTGCGGCCTCCGGCGACTTCGTGTCCTCGATGGCCAGCGCGCGCTGGTAGAACAATTCGGCATCCGTGTCGCCACCGCGATATCCAAGAAGGGCCGAAAGCGGGCCATCCTGTTGTTTCTCCCGCACGCGCGCCATCCAGGTGTAGGCCGGGCCCGCGGTGGGCCCGCCGGGATCCACGTTGACGGCCCGCTGCAGGAAATCGATAGCGGTTGCCAGGTCCGCCAGATTATGCTTTCCGTAGGCGTTCCTTCCCAGGTAGAGCAGGGCGGGGGCCACTTCGCGCCGGTCGCCGAGCGACACCGCCTGGGTATATAACGCAATCGCCTGATCGGGGGACTTGCCGCGTTGCACCGCCAGGTCGCCCAACTTCACCAGCCCGGCGGCGTAATCGGCGCTCTGCTCGCCGGAGACCTCGCCGCGGATGGCCAGCGCCGATTCCAGCAGCTTCTGCGCCACGTCGTATTTCTGAAGCTTGATGTAAGTGGACGCGGCATTTTCCAGAATCTCGTGGTTCTTTTGCGTGTTGGCCGCCAGGATGGTGGCATCGATCTCCGGCGCCGACACTTGTGCGGTGGACTGCTGCCCGCGAATGGCTGCGAACGGAGCGACCAGCACCAGCGCCACGAACACCGCCGCGGCCAGGGACGCGCGCCCCGCCGCCCCGCGGTTCACCTTGGAATCCAGAATGGCCAGCAGGCGGCCTTCCAACTGCGAGCGCCGCGCCATGGCCACGGCCGCCCACGCCGTTGCGGGCGACGATTGCAAGGAGCGCGCCAATTCCAGCAGGTGGCCGGCATACGCGGAGGCCGAGGCGCCGGCGCTCAGCACGAGGTCGTCGGCGGCGCGTTCCCGTTCCTTGAGGAACTCGCGCCAGGCGATCCAGGCCAGCGGGTTCCACCAGTTGAGGCCCAGCGCGGTGCGCGCGAGCAACTGGGTGGCCACGTCGCCACGCCGCACGTGCGCCAGCTCGTGCAGCAGCACGACGCGCTGGCGCTCCTCGGTCCATTCCACGGCGTCGGCCGGCATGAAGATGACGGGCTTGCGGATGCCGAAGGCCATGGGCATGCCGCTGGGCGCGGTTTCGAGAACCGGAACGCGATCGAGCACAGGGCAGGCGAACCGCCGCGCCGCGCGCCGCGCGCGAGCCATGGCCAGGTAGGCGATCAGCATCTGCAACCATAAGGCGGAGGTTCCCGCGACCCAAACCAGCGTGGCCAGGAGGCGGACGTCCGGCCGCCACGGGGCTCCGCTCGCCGGCCGCGCGGGGACGGCCCCCGGCAGCGCCGGTTGACTGGCTTGGTCCGCGCCGCTAACGCCGAACACGCGGAACACCAGTCCGGTATTCAAGGGCGCCAGCGCGCCGGGCGCCCGAACGCGCAGCGAGGGCAGGGAAATCGAAAGCAGCGGCAACGCCAGGAGGGCCGCCGCGGCCGCCGTCCACACCAGATGGCGCGCCGCCGCCGACCGCCTGCGAAGCAAGAACGCCACCAGCCAAGCCACGCCCAGCACTACCGTGCCCTTGAACGCGACGCTCGACAAAACCGGCCACACAGCCTGATTCCAGCCCGACATTTACTTTTCCTCCCTCTTGGCCCTTTCAATCAATTCCGACATCCGGTCCAACTCTTCGCGCGTCAAGCGCGCGGACGAAACATCCAGCAGCGCCGCCACAATCTGCTCGGGCGAGCCGCCGAAAAATGTGTCCAGCACGTGTTTCACGGCCGACCGCTTGGCTTTGTCGCGCGTGAGGGTGGGCACGTAGACGTACTTCAAGCCTTCGGCCTGATGCCTCACATGGCCCTTCTCCTCGAGCACGCGCAGCATGGCCCGGACGGCCGAGTAGCTGGGCGCGTTCTCCATGGCCTCGCGGACTTGGGAAGCCGGCGCCTTGCCGTGCTGGTAGAGGATTTCCATGATCTGCCGCTCGCGGCGGCTCAAGCCTCCCAGCGCGCTCATCACGCCCGCTCCTCATGCAGAATTTCTAGCACCATGCTAGAAAAATAGCACCAAGAAACGGCCGTGTCAAGGGTTTTTTTGTGGGAGATCTTTTTGGGGCGCGGAGGTCTCGGTTTGTGGGCCCGATCAGGTATTTCCGGGGCGCGGAGGTTTCGGTTTGGGCCCGGGAGGTTTTTCTCCGGGAGGATTCTCGCGACGGCATGGCCCAGTCGGATAGAATGGAGAACGTATCTGATGACCACCGCTTCTATTGCCCAACCAGTTGCCTTTCGCGAGTACCGCCTGCCGCGCGTGCTGTTCCTGCTGTTTGCCGTGGTGTGGGTGATCTCGGCCATCCATCCGGTGATGGTGTCGGACTGGTGGCTCGAAAACATGCTGGTGTTCCTGCTGGTGGGTTTCCTGATCGCCGGCTACCGCTGGCTTCCGTTTTCGGAGCTATCCTACCTGCTGATCTTCGTGTACCTGTCGATGCACGAGTGGGGAGCGCATCATATGTATGCGAATGTCCCGCTGGGCGAATGGATGAAGGTCACCTTCCACACCGTGCGCAACGATTACGACCGCGTGGTGCACTTCGCGTTCGGCGCGCTGCTGGCGTATCCGCAACGGGAAATCCTGATGCGCAAGGCCAACGTTCGGGGCGCCTGGGCGCTGGGCCTGCCGATCGTCATCACGCTGGGACTGAGCGCCGCTTACGAACTGCTGGAAGCAGTGGCGGCCAACCTCGCGGGGCCGGAGCTGGCGGACGGCTTCCTGAGCCTGCAAGGCGACCCCTGGGACACCCACAAGGACATGTTCATGGGGCTCCTGGGCGCCGCCGTATGCATGGGCGTGACGGCGCTGGGCGTGCGGATGCGCGAGTCGCGGACCATGGCGTTCGCCGCCGCGGCGGGGAGGGGCGGGAGGCACTCCGGCCCGCAGGGCCGCTAGAATAATCCGATGCCTGAATTCGACGTCGTCGGCGTTGGCCTCAACGCCACCGATACACTGCTGGTGGTTCCGAGCTTTCCCGCCTACGCGGGCAAGGGTCCGTTCACCGAAGAGATCGTCAGCCCGGGCGGGCAGATGGCCAGCGCGATGGTGGCGTGCGCGCGGCTGGGACTGCGGGTCAAGTATATCGGCGCCATCGGCGACGACGAGCGCGGCCGGATCCAGCAGGAGAGCCTTCTCGGCACGGGCATCAATATCGATCACGTGCAGCTTCGACGGAACTGCCCCAACCAGTCGGCGTACATCATCATCGACCGCTCCACGGGCGAGCGGACGGTGCTGTGGCACCGGAGCGACTGCCTGCGCATCGACCCGGAGCAGATCGCGCCGGAGCAGATCACCTGCGGGCGCCTGCTGCACATCGACGGGCACGACACGCCGGCGGTGGAGCGGGCGGCGGGGATCGCGCGGGGGCACGGCATTCCGGTGACGGTGGATGTGGATACCATCTACCGCGGATTCGACCGCGTGCTGCGCCTGATCGACTACCTGGTGGCCAGCTCGGAATTCCCCACGGCATGGACCGGCATCAACGACCCGTTCGTGGCGCTCGAAGCCATCCAGAACGAATACGGCATGAAGGTGGCGGCGATGACGCTGGGCGCGCACGGAGCGCTGGCGCGGGCGGGCGGCGTGTATCATTACTCGCCGGCCTTCGTGGTGAACTGCGTGGACACGACGGGCGCCGGAGACGTGTTTCACGGGGCGTTCTGCTATGCTGTTTTGCAGGGCATGCCGATGCGCGAGGCGCTCGATTTTTCCAACGCCATGGCCGCTTTGAACTGCACGGCGCTGGGCGCGCGCGGCGGGATTCGCGGGCTGGGCGAGATCGGCGCGCTGCTGGCAAAAGCCGAACGGCGGTCCCATCCGGATTTCGCGGCCCGCGCCGCCGCCAAAATCTAAATGTTCCCTTTACGCGACACGCAGCCGAGCTACTCGAAGCCGATCGTCACGATCGCGCTCATCGTGGTCAACATTCTGGTGTTCCTCTTCGAGTTTTCGATGGACGATTACTCGCGCAACACGTTCATCGCGCTCTACGGGCTGGTGCCCGACCAGTTTCAATGGACCAGCGTGCTGACCTCGATGTTCCTGCACGGCGGCTGGATGCACGTTCTGGGGAACATGTGGTTCCTGTGGATCTTCGGCGACAACATCGAGGACATTCTGGGACACGGCAAGTTCCTGGTCTTCTACCTGGTATGCGGCGTGGTAGCGGCCCTTTCCCAGGTGGCCCTCAACTACACTTCGCGGGTTCCCATGGTGGGGGCCAGCGGCGCGATCGCCGGCGTGATGGGCGCCTACATGATCAAATTTCCGAGGGCGCGCATCGAAACCCTGGTGTTCATATTCTTCTTCATCAGCCGCATCGATGTGCCGGCGTGGGCCATGCTGATCTACTGGTTCGCCATGCAGGTTCTCTCGGGCGTGGGAAGCATCGGCCTGACGCAAGCCTCGCAGGGCGGCACGGCGTACATCGCGCACGTGGGCGGGTTCCTGGCCGGCATCATCCTGATTCGCACCCTGGGCACGCGCGAACGCTACTCGCGCCGCCGCGATTTGTACTGGTGATGAAACCGCTGGTCACACTGTACACGCGCAGCGGCTGCTGCCTCTGCGAGGACGCCAAGCGGGTGCTGACGGAAGCGCGGCGCCGCGCGGAATTCGACTACGAGGAGTTCGACATCGACCGCGACTCCGAGCTGCGCGGCCGGTACAATTACGAAGTGCCGGTGATCGCCATCAATCGCGTAAAGGCGTTCAAGTACAAAGTGGACATGGAGGAATTCCTCAAGAAACTGGCGGCGCGCCCATGAGCCTCGACGTGCTGGCGATTGCGGCGCATCCCGACGACGTGGAACAGACGTGCGGCGGCACCTTGATCCGCATGGCCGAGACGGGCTACCGCACGGGCGTGCTGGACCTGACCGCCGGCGACATGGGCACCCGCGGCACGCCGCTCGAACGTATCGCCGAATCCGAAGTGGCGGCCCGCCACATGCGGCTGGACTGGCGGGGCAATCTCCACATGCCCGACGCGCGCCTGGAGAACACGCTCGGCGCGCGCATGTCGCTGGCGGTGAAGATCCGCGAATTGCAGCCGCGGGTGGTGATTCTGCCGTACTGGCAGGCGCGCCATCCCGACCACTACCGGTGTTCCGAACTCGGCTCGGAAGCGTGCTTCCTGGCCGGATTGAAGAAGCTGGACGAGTATTCCGTGCCGCACCGGCCTCAGAAAATCCTGTATTCCAGCCTCTACGCCGACGTGAAGCCGTCGTTCATCGTGGACATCAGCGCGCAGTTCGAGCGGCGCATGCTGGCCCTCTTGAGCTACACGTCGCAGTACGGCGAAAGCTCCGAAGGCGGCGCCCTTTTCCCGGACGAGCAGGAGATCCGCGAGCGGCTCGGCGCCATCGCGCGCTTCTACGGCAACCTGGTTGGCGTGAAGTACGGCGAGCCGTTCGTGGTGAAAGAAGCGATTCGGATCGATGACATCGTCGCGATGCCGGTACGGTCGATTTAGGACCTGCTTTTCCACCTCCCGGCAGGGCCAAAGTACTTTGTCGCACTCGCATCTACCACTCGGCACGGGTTCTTCGGTAAAATCCACCCAAAGCGTCACATTCGCCAGGACCTGGACGCTATGGAGAACATCCCAGGCCCGCTATGCTGTGCGGCGTTTCTTCGCAGCGGAAAATGTGACTTTTACCACTATGCCGGACGATATCCTGAGCTCACTCATCATGTCGTTGAAGAAGGACCGGGAGACGATCGAGCGGGCCATCGCGCTGATGGAGGAATTGCTGCCTGCGGGGGACGTGGAAATCTTCCATCCCGCCGAGGTCAAGGGCAGGCGAGGCCGCCGGTCGATGGGGGCCGAGGAGCGAAAGCAAGTCTCCGAACGCATGAAGCGCTACTGGCGGAAACAGCGTTCCCGGTAGCGCCTCATGCGGGCTTTGAAGCTCAAGCATGCCCCAGCGGGCAACCGTTTGGTACGATTAGAAATCCCCTACATATGCCGCTGCGTTTCCACAACACGCTATCGCAACAGACGGAAGAGTTCTCCCCGGCGCGGGACAACACCGTTCGCATGTACACCTGCGGCCCCACGGTTTACGACTTCGCGCACATCGGCAATTTCCGCACGTTCACGTTCATCGACATCCTGCGCAAATGGCTGCGCGCCCGCGGTTTCCAACTGGATCACGTGATGAACGTGACGGATGTGGACGACAAGATCATCCGCAACGCCGTAGCCCAGAAAAAAACGCTGGAAGAGTACACCTCGCTCTACACTAAGGCGTTTCTGGACGACTGCCAGGCGCTGCGGCTGGAGCGGCCCGAGCGGCTGGTGCCGGCCACGCGGCACATCGACGACATGGTGGCGGCCATCGAGCGGCTGGGCAGCGGCAACCACACCTATACCAGCGACGGATCGGTGTACTTCCGCATCTCCAGCTTCCCCGGATACGGCAAGCTTTCGCACAACGATTTCAGCGGCAACATCGCCGGGGCGCGGGTGGACGTGGACGAATACGAGAAGGCCGACGCCCGCGATTTCGCGTTGTGGAAGGCGCCCAAGGAAGGCGAACCCGCGTGGCAGACAGCGCTCGGTCCCGGGCGGCCGGGCTGGCACATCGAGTGCTCCGTGATGGCCATCAAGTACCTGGGCGAAACGCTGGACATTCACGCGGGGGGCGTGGATCTCATCTTCCCGCACCACGAAAACGAAATTGCGCAGTCGGAATCCCTCACCGGCAAACCGTTCTCGCGTTTCTGGCTGCACGCCGAGTTTCTCATGGTGGAAGGGCAGAAGATGTCCAAGTCGCTGGGCAACTATTTCACGCTGCGCGACGTGGTGGCGCGCGGGCACGCGCCGGAGGCCATCCGCTACCTGCTGGCGTCGGTGCCCTACCGGAAGTCGCTGAACTTCACCTTCGACGGGGTGAAATCCGCGGCCACGGCCATCGATCGCCTGCGCAATTTCAAACTGCGGCTGGAGACCGACCGGTATGCCGACGGCTTCAACGAGCAGTTGGGCGCGCGGACGGAGGCGGCGGCGCGAGCCTTCGAGGACAGCCTGGACGAGGATCTGAACACCGCCGAAGCCCTGGCCGCCGTATTCGAGTACGTCCGCGACGCCAACAGCAGCATGGATACCGGGGAATTCCGCGCGGGCAACGCCGCGCCCGCGCTCGATTTTCTGGCCCGCTTCGATTGCGTGTTCGACGTGCTCAAGCCCACCGCGCAGGGCGCCCAAATTTCGGATGCCGAAGTGGAGTCCCTGATTGCGGAGCGCGCCGCCGCCAAGAAAGCCAGAAATTTCGCGCGCGCCGACCAGATTCGCGACCAGTTCCTGGAACACGGGATCATTTTGGAAGACACCAAGTCCGGCGTGCGCTGGAAGAGGAAATAGCTTGCAGATTCATACCAAAGCCGTACACGCCGGCGACCGCAAGAAACCGCAGCCGCCAACGCCGGTCACCACCCCGATCTACACCTCGTCGAGCTACTTCTACGATTCCATGGAGCAGCTCGACCGCATCTTCGGGCACGAAGAGCCGGGTTATTGCTACGCGCGCTACGATAACCCGTCGAACGCGGCGCTCGAAGAGCAGATCAGCTCGCTCGAAAGCGGGCACGGCGCGCTGGCGTGCGCCTCGGGCATGATGGCCATCCAGATGGCGCTGACGAGCGCGCTGGCCGACCGCCGGAAATCCGTGGTGGCGGCTTCGTCGCTCTACGGCGCCACGGTGGGCCTGCTCATGAACGTGCTCGAGCCCTCGGGCATCTCCGTGCGGTTCGCGGATGTCTGGGACCTCGACGTTTTGTGCGCCGCCGTGGAGGAGGCCCGTCCCGGCGCCATTCTGATCGAGACCATTTCGAACCCGCTGCTGCGCGTGGGCCAGATCGACGCCATCGCCTCCCTCGCGCGGCAGGCGGGCGCCGCGTTGATCGTGGACAACACGTTCGCCACGCCGCTGATCGTGCGGCCTTTGGAGCTGGGGGCGAACTTTACGGTGCACAGCCTGACCAAGTACCTGGCGGGCCACGGCGACGTGCTGGGCGGCGTGGTGGTCAGCGACCGCGAGCACTACGAGAACTTGCGCAAGCTCTCGCGCACCCTCGGGCCGGTGCTCGGGCCGTTTGAAAGCTATCTGACCATGCGCGGAATCAAGACCTTCCCGCTGCGCATGGAGCGGCAGTGCGCCAACGCCTGCCGGCTGGCGTCCTGGCTGGCGTCGCACCCCAGGGTGGAGCGCGTGTACTTCACGGCCGACCCCGCGCATCCCGATGCCGCCGCCATCCGCCGCCTTTTCCCGCCGAATCTTTATGGGGCCATCGTGAGCTTCGAAGTGAAGGATGCCGGCCGCGAAGAAGTGTTCGGCTTCATGAATCGCCTGAAGCTGGTGGTGCCGGCCACCTCGCTGGGCGACGTCCACAGCATGATGCTCTACCCGTTGATGAGCTCGCACCGCGAGATCTCGCCCAAGCACCGCGAGCGCATGGGCATCCGGGACAGCCTCGTGCGCCTCTCGGTGGGCATCGAAGCCGCCGAAGACATCGTCGCCGATCTCGACCAGGCGCTGGGCTGAAGCCGGCGCCGAAGAGATGCGCGTGCGGCCGTGGGCCGCGCGATGCGCGAAACTTCGACTCAGGCGGTTGGGTGTATAGTGATCACCTTTCGGGTTCCAAGATAAATATCAGCGCCGCCCGGCCCCGCTCCCTTGAAGTAGACCGACTGCACAGAGCCGAGCAAATGGCTGGCGCATTATCAAGCAAGCCCGATCCGCGATATTATCGACCGAAACTCGGAGATTGACTTAAGCCTTCCGAACCTTGCATCCGCCCGCAAAAGGACGACCGAAAATTGCCGCTCTTCGCATGCCCGCTTGAGTAACCCGAGAGTTTCCCGCAAGTTTCCGAGCCCCAGGGTAACCAATGCCTCCTCAAAGAAACAATGCCGCGGACGCAGCCTTCGCAAATTCTTCAGTATGGAAGTCGCCTCCTCCAGGCGTCCCGCGACGCCGTAAGCATGCCCAAGGCAACCCAAACAGTGGGAAGCCTCCCGCGAGAGACGACAGGCCTTTCCGAAGAAGGTGATGGCTTCGTCCAACTTACCAATTTGTTCAAGCGACATGCCCATTATCAGATGTGCGCGTAACGATTCCGGGTCCAAGGCCAAGCCTTCTCGAGCCGCATCGGTGCTTTCATCATACCGGCCCGCGAGATAAAGTACCGTAGAACAATTTGCACGGATGCCGGCCGAACCCGGGTCCAGAGTCTGGGCTTTCCTTGCTTCCGAGATGCCCTCGGCGAATCTTCCCATTTCGGCCAGGAGCAACGCATACCATTGGTGGGTTGTCGCCGAGTCAGGTTGGAACTCCAGCGCGATCTTAAACTCACGCTCCGCCCGCCGCCAGTCCCAGTCATAATGCCATCTCACGAAGGCCAGCGCCGTGTGAGCTTCTACGAGGGAGTCGTCGAGATCCAGCGCCTTCACTGCCGCTGTTCTCGCTTTTGGCATAAACTGTTTCGCACGGGCCGAGGCCAGCATGGGCAGCATGGCATAGCTGGCAGCGAGACCCGAATATGCCAGCGCGTACTCCATATCCAAGCTGATCGCCTTTCGAAAGCACTGGATTGCTGTTTGGACTTCCTTCTGTGATCGTTGATTCCAGTGGAAACGCCCTCGCAAATACAATTGGTATGCCTCGGAGTTCTCGGTGTATCTCCTGGACAGCAGTTTCCGATCCTCTGCGCTCACGAACATGGTTAGAGCGGCGGCAAGCTCTTCCGCGAGCGAATGCTGAACGCCCAAAACGTCATGGAACTCCTCGTCGAAGGTCTCGCCCCAGACAGGTTTGGCGCTCCTCGCGTCAAGCAGTTGTGCGGTAATGCGTATCCTTTCGCCAAATTCTTGCACGCTCCCATCGAGGACGAAGTCGACATCAAGATCCTTGCCCGCGGTGGCCCTCCCTTCCCCCGATTGTTTGTATTGAGAAACAGCCCCGGTGGGCCGCACGCTGAATACTCTTGTCGTCGCCAGCCTGGTGATCAGGGCGTCCGCGATGCGCAAGCCGATGGAGTTGTCGCTAAAACTCGTACCCAAGATGCGAAAGGGCAAGACAGCCAGTGTTTTTCCGGAAGGCGTGTTGTTCCCGGCTTCGGGCATCTGCAGCACGGGGGCAGAGAACCGATATCCGCGCCTCGGGAAAGTTTCGATGTACGGGGCCCCGTCCAGGCGCTTGCCTAGAGCGCTCCGTAATTCTGAGATATTTCGAGTGATGCTGGACTCCTCGACAAAAGTGCCCGGCCAGACTGCTTCGAGGAACATTCCTTTGGTGACGACGGCCCCCCCGGCTTGCACCAGAAGGCGCAACATCTCAATGGCTTTGGGGGTTAGAGAGACCGGCGCGTTGTCGCAGAACAGTGAGCTGGAGGCAACGTCCAGGCGGTAAGGACCGAATTGAAGCCACTGTCGCACCGCGCCTCCGAAATGTAAGAACTTTGTAAGGACTTTTGCTTAGCAGATGCCCCAATATTGTCTCACAGAACACAGGCCAGCATGGTCCGGGAGAGCCGAGGCGTGCGGCTACGCCGGCGCCCAAGCACGGGCTGGCTTCGTTTTCTCCAGGCGAGCTTAGAGAAAACGAAACGACCGGGAAGAGAAGTGTCTTGATCGGCAGATCCAGGAGGACATTGATCATGATGGCCAAACTTAGAATCGGTTCACCCCTCACATTCCTGCCTGCATTCCTGCTGTTGGCGAATGGTCTGCAGGCGCAGTATTGTTCCACGACTACCACTGCCGGAAGGTACGTGGTGGCTTGCAGCGGCTATCTCTCACCGGCTCCCAATGCGCCGCTGGTTCCGGCAAAAATACTCGGCACCGCAACCGCCGATAACGAGGGGACGTTCAACGGCAGCGCCACCGCAAGTATCGGCGGGGGAATCCTGAAGCAAACGGTCAAGGGAACGGAGCAGTTGAATCATGACTGCACCGGCACTATCACTTACGCCCAAACTCTCAATGGCCAGCCTGGCCCCCCGCTGGACATCACATTCGTCGTGTCGGAAGACGGTGACAGAATCGATGGGTTGGTCACGGACGCGGGCGCGGTCTTGTCTTGTGAGCTGAGGCGGATGTCGAGCCTCGATCCATCGGCGGCCGGGGAGTTCCCGGCGGGGAAAAAGGAAATGGACCGATTGGCGTCGCGATTCAATGCGAACCCGGCGTCGCATCAGTCGCGGCCCGGCGCTGGAAAGTACGTTGATCAGCCGGTTTTGAGTTCTGTTGGGCGGTACGCTCAGTCAGACAACGACCGCCTTCCCGTGCAGAAAATTCCGGAGTTCTTTATCGTGCCGGGCCAACGTTAAGTCCGAGTCCTGGTCAATTCCGCGGTATCGGACTATGAATCTGACCACTAAAAAGCTTCAACTCAGGCGGTTGGGTGTATACTGATCACCATTCGGGTTTCAAGATGGAAATCCGTCCAATCAGGATATGCTCCGAAATCCCGAGTTGGAAAGAGAGGCGCGGAAAACTTGCCGCTGCGGTCCCGTGCGGAATACCGCGATGTAACCGGATGAAGAATTCGCTTCGATCTCTCGGTTTGTTTGCGGGAGCCTTTCTGGCCCTGCCCTTAAGCGCCCAAGTTCCAGTCTACAGCAGCGGCTCTTCCAGCGCCTCCAATTCGCCTTACTACGGGGATTCTTTCTGGGGAGTCACGGCATTTATCGCGCGGGCTATGCCTTTTCAGGTATCAGGCACGTGGAATGTGACTAGCGTGGAGGTGGCCGCCTACTATTATCCGGAAGATCAGCCCAGCGCAGTCACGTTTTCGATCGTGGCGGATGCGATCGTGAACCAGCAACACGTTCCTGGGAGCACCGTGCTGGCCACGGGCTTACTCTCCGGCTTCACTACGGTACCAGGGGAGTTCGGGGGCGCCGCCGGTGCCACGTTAAACGGGCAGATCCCCATGCTGAGTACAGGCAGCTATTGGCTGATCGTTAGCGTGAATTCCGGCCAGTTGAATTGGAATTTTGCGAATTGTCCCTCATGTCCCTCCCAACCCGCTGCATACACGAATACCCCAGGAGGATCCTGGACGGTGATCCAGTCGACGACGAGTTCCTATTTCGCTATTTTGGGAACTCCAGTGACGCCATCCGGGTCACAGGAGCAGACAATCTCGATCTCATTCACTGGCACGGGCAGCGTCGGTACTCTCTCGATCCCGAGCCCGGGTCGCCCTTTCACAGTATCGGCAACCATCGGCCCCTCGATTAGTTACATTGGTGGAGTCTATACTACTCAGCCCTTGAGTGTCCGGATCAGCACAGTCGGCAATAGTTGCCTGGGGACGACCGTGGATACAACCGGTTACTATATCTTTAACAATTCGAACCAGGGCCTTTTTGGCTTCGGCCACAACCCCTACGGCGATTATTTTTCAGTATCCAACTCTTCTTTTGTGGGCTGGAATTTATCTACGACGAAAACGGTGGGGCCGATCAGCAGTGGCGGCACTATAGGGGCAAGCCTCTTGTCCCTTCCAGGTATTACCACGCACGCCGGTGCGATTCTCGTGACGAGCGCCACGAATGTGACCGTCTCGGCCGGCGCCAGTGGGACGAGCTATTGCGCGCCAATCTTTCCGGTAAGCATCGGACCTCTTGGTCAAAAGTTGCTGGTGGGTGTTCCTATGGGCGTTTGGTCCGATCCTCCCGCAGCGCCGGCATTTCATTACTTCATGACAGCCGGCTCTCTCTTCACCCAGATCCTGAATTTTCCGCCGGGTTTCAACAACCCATTCTCGGTCTCTTCCGGCGGCGTCGCACTCGGAAGCTTCACTCCGGGGCAGTCTTTCACGTTCCCGAACGGAGGAGTCTCGGAGTTTACGGTCTCGGGAATCAGCCCGGCGGCCGATCCATCGGACGGATTTCCGCTGCAACTGGCTTTCAATACGGCCACCGCGGATTTCGCCCAGGTGGCCATTCCGGCGCCCCTTCCCGCCTCCCCCACAGCGGCCAGTCCGGCATCGGGCAGCGGCTCCAGTACAACCTTCACCTTCACGTTCTCCGATACCGGCGGTTCTCAAAACCTGACGGTCGAAGACGTGCTGATCAACGCCGTTCTGGATGGCCGGCATGCGTGTTACCTCGCCTTCGTTCCCTCGGGCCCATCCTCGGGCACGGTGTATCTCGTGGATGACGCGGGGGATGCCGGCGGTCCCTATCAGACCCTGGGATTGCCCGGAAATGGCAGCATACAGAACAGCCAATGCACCATCGGCGGCGCGGGAAGCGCGGTTTCCACCAGCGGCAATACGCTCACGTTGACCCTCCCGATAGTGTTCGGCGCGAACTTTGCGGGAAACAAAGTAATTTATATGTCGGCACAGGACACCTCGGGGGTCAACTCGGGTTGGCTGTCCCTGGGAACGTGGAATGCGCCGGGGACGCCACCTTCGGGACCGTGGGTGACCAGTATGACTCCGGCGCGAACCACCGGGTCGGGTCAGAGCTACGCATTCACGTTCACGGACAGCAATGGCTGGCAGGATATTTCCGTGGCGAATATCCTGGCCAACGTGGCCATTGACGGCCGCGTGGGCTGCTATCTGGCCTACGTTCCATCCAGCGCAAGCGGCGGCACGTTGTATCTGGTGGATAGCGCCGGCGATGCCGGAGGGCCGTATGCAGGGATGGTAATACCGGGCTCCGGAACCGTTAGCAACAGTCAATGCACGATCAGCGGCTCCGGCAGCTCCGTGGCCGCGAGCGGCAACACTCTAACACTGACACTGCCGATCACTTTCAGCCGGAACTTTGCGGGTGACCAGGTATTCTATCTGGCGGCACGCAGTAGCACTCTGAATTCGGGATGGCAATCGGTGGGCTCGATCACGGTACCGCAGCAGTAGCCGGAACCCTTCTTTTCGCCGAAAAGCAAGTTATCAGATTCCGCGGTGGTGGAAGATCTTCGGTTGGTAGATCGCAGGATTCGTGCTCCTACAGGCTGGCGACGCGGCGCCGATCACGCGGGCAGCGAATAATCTCTAGAATGGTTATATCCGAGCGGAGGAGGAGCTATGAACCGACTGAAGGCCGCGATCGCAGCGGTTGTACTGTCCGGCGGAATACTCTCCGTGGTTCTCGCGCAGAGTGGCTCATCCGGCGGCGGCGCGGCCGCCATCAAGATGAGCGCGAAAAAATACGAATTCACGCCCAATGAGGTCCGCGTCAAAAAGGGCGATCGCGTCCGGCTGGAGATCACGGCGCTGGATCAGGAGCACGGGTTCAAGGTGGAAGCGTTTCACGTCGACCAGAAGCTGCCCAAGGGAGAGACCACGACCGTCGAGTTCACGGCGGACCAGGCGGGAACATTCCCCTTCGAATGCTCGCATTTCTGCGGACTGGGCCACGGAAAGATGAAAGGCCAGTTGACGGTGGAATAGCGCTTACTCGCGAAGCGGTTTCACTCGAACGTGCGCGCTCGCGGGGGGAACCCTCTCCACCGGATTTCGAAGCGCGCGGCCGAAGCCATCGAAATGCACCTGCATGACGTCGCCGTCTTCGAGGCGGAGGCCCGCGCCGAAACTGAATGCGCCGGCGCCCAGGAAATGAACGTGCACGTCGCCGGGGCGGCGGTGCTGCTCAAACTTGAAGTGGTGGTGCTCGAGATTCTCCAGGCTGTGCGACATCGCCTGTTCGCCGGTGCGGATCCTCTTCCACCACAGGACGCGGGAACCACGCTCGATGGACACGCGTCCCGCGACCGAACGGAGGCCCGCTCCGATGACCAGCTCAGGGCCAATCGAGCAGGTGCGCAGCTTCGAAGCGGCCAAATACAGATAGTTCCTGCGCTCGAATTCGTGGTCGGAGAACTCGTTTCCGGTAGTGAATCCGATGCGCCACGGAACGCCCGCCGCGTCCACCAGGTAGACCGCGGCGATCTCCGGCTCCTCGCCGCCATCGTCCGAGTGCCAGGGGATGGTGAGCGGGGCGTTGTGGCCGCGCAATGCCGCGCCGGTTCCCTTGTAGAACCATTCCGGCGCCACACCGACCGCACCGGCCTGGGGCTTGCCGCCCTCCACGCCCCAGCTGTACATCTTCATGCTGTCGGTGAGGTCTTCCGGCCGCCCGTGCATGGCCTGCCGGTTTTTCGCGCTGGCCAAGTGAGTCAAGCCGGTTCCGGTGACCAGGCAACGCGCCGGCTCGCCGGGGTGGTCGGCCGACGGCAGAATCCGCCACGCGGAGCTGCCTTGTCCGGTGTACACCTCGTCGTAATCCAGCGCTTCGGCCGAGACGCGCCGCTCGACTTCGGCCCGCACGGACCGATCGTCCGGAATGCAGGCTTGCGCCAGATCGTACACCGAGGAGCCGCCGCCGAGCAGGAGCAGCCGCGGCTCGTCCACCAGCGCCAGGCGGCGCTCACCGGCGCGCTCGAGTTGTACCAGTCTAATCATGGATGGGAATGGACCTCCTCAAGCGCCATCGGAAGGCGCTTGATTTCGCGAATCGCCGCCAGGATCAGGAGAAAGGCCAGAACGTGGAACGTGCTCACCGCGGCAAAGACCGTGCCGTAGCCGAAGCCGTGGTCGAGGAGATAGCCAACCACCTGGCCGAACACGAGGCCGCCCATGGCACCTCCGAATCCCACCAGTCCAGCCACGGAGCCCACGGCGTCGAGCGGGAACAGGTCGGCGGGCACGATCATCACCAGAGTGGACCACGATTGCTGCCCGAAAAACGCGATCGAGAACAGCACGATGGCGAACTGCACGGGGACGTGGGTGACCAGCAGGATGAGCGGCATCACCGCGGCACTGGCGCCGAGGGCGGCTTTCCGCGCGAAGTCGAGGGTGTGTCCGCCGCGCAGCAGGCGGCCCGAAAACCAGCCTCCCGCCAGGCAACCCACTCCCGACGCGGCGTACGGAATCCAGGCGAAATAACCGATTTGTTTGATATCGAAGCCGCGGGCGTCGTAGAGATACTTGGGCAGCCAGAACAGGTAGAAGTACCAGGCGGCATCGCTCAGGAACTTGGCGAGCACCAGGCCCCACACCTGCGGGAACTCCAGCAGGCGGAGCCACGGGACGCGCGCTTCGCCCGGGCGCGACGCCGTGGGCGGGTGGTAATCGTGCCACCACCAGGCCGCC
Organism: Bryobacteraceae bacterium; assembly: GCA_035638575.1. Taxonomy (GTDB): domain Bacteria; phylum Acidobacteriota; class Terriglobia; order Bryobacterales; family Bryobacteraceae; genus DASQZT01. The sequence continues at coordinate 1,964 of DASQZT010000295.1, read as the reverse complement.
CACATCAATCCGAGAGCGCCGGACAAAAAGAAGACCCAGCGCCAGTTGGCCACCGAGAGCACGACGGCGATGAGCGACGGCGCAATCATCGCGCCCGCCGCGGTTCCGGCGTTGATGATGCCCATGGCGAACGAGCGCTCCTCGACCGGGAACCACTCGGCCACCGCCTTGGTCGCCGCCGGGAATCCGCCGCCTTCACCCATTCCCAAAAGGAACCGGCTGGCCGCCAGCATGGCGAAGCCGGCCGCCAATCCGTGGCTGGCGCAGGCCAGCGACCACCCGATCATGACCACCAGGAAGCCGCGGCGCGTGCCGAGCGTATCGAGCAGCTTGCCTCCCCCGGCGTACATGAGCGCATAGGCCAGCAGGAAGGCCGATTGCAGAGCGGAGTAGCCGCTGTTGGACATGGGGATGTCGTGTTGGATGGCGGCAATCGCCACGGGCAGCGTCTGGCGATCGAAGTAGCTGATCGCAATGGCGCACGAAATCAGGAGTGCAATTCGCCAGCGCATGAGAGCAGGGCCGCGCAGTTCCTCAGCAATTGTAGTGCAGGGGAGGCAGGGTCTGCCGGCCGGGCATTTGCTAGGCTGATGGATGACCGCTCTGTCTGGTGGCAGAATCGCGTGGGAACGGCCGTCGCACAACTGATCCGCATCCTGGCAGCGTCCATCGCGCCGGTCATCGTGATTTCCGGTGTGGGCCTCCTGCTGCTCAGCATGACCAACCGATACAGCAAGGTCATCGACCGGACGCGGGAATTGACCAAAGACCTGGACGCGGCCCAGGAAGACAGCCGCCGCAAATTGCTGGTGGAACAGGTGCAGATTATCTACAGCCGCGCCCGTTTTCTCCGAGTGGCCATTATCCTGAGTTCCGTCAGCATCCTGTTTGTAGTCGTGACGGTTCTCTCGCTGTTTGCCGGCCAGGTGCTGGAAGTGAGGGTTGACTACGTCTCGGTGCCGAGTTTCGGCCTCTGCCTGTGCGCCTTGCTGGGGTCGCTCTATTATTTCATTCAGGATGTGAGTATCTCGCTGAAGGCCCTGGAACTGGAGATTTCCCCCTACTTGGGAAATCATGGGGGGCAGCCATAAGCCTGTGCCCCTGACCAGCCGCGCCCCTGAGGGAGGTTTACCATGCCGATGAAAAACCCGCCGCATCCCGGAGGTGTTGTATTGCGTCAGTGCATCGAGCCTTTAGGACTGACCCTAACGGATCGAGGCGCCGCCCTCGGTGTCACACGGACAACCCTGTCGGAGCTGGTGAACGGGAAGCGCGGGATTTCACCAGAAATGGCCGTGAGGCTTTCGAAGGTCTTCGGCGGTAGCGCCGAAAGCTGACTGACACAGCAGGCGCAATATGACCTGGCGCACGTTCGCGCCGGCCGCATCAAGCTCAAGCGGTTGGAATTCGCTTAGTGTTATGATCGAACACGCCAGCTGCTGCAACAGCAGCGGGAAAGGAACGAGTTCATGCGACGCAGATCCTTCTTGAAAGCGCTCGCGGCGGGAGCGGGCGCGAGCCTGGTGCGGCCCGGAATTTCCGAAGCCGCTCTGCCCAAAGCCAAGATCACCAAGGTGAATATCTACGAGCCGCCCAACCCCAACCGGCTCTTCAACCAGAGCAACATGTTAGTAACGGTGGAGACCGATGCCGGCCTCACGGGCATCGGGGAAGGAGGCGCGCGGGACACTCTGGAACAGTGCGCCGGCACGCTGATCGGCAAGAATCCGTTCCATATCGAAGCCATCTGGCAGGAGATGTACATCGCCTGGTTCTACCCGCCCGGCCGCGAGAAGACGCACGCCATGGGCGCCATGGACCTGGCGCTGTGGGACATCAAGGGCAAGGCGCTGTCGCTCCCGCTGCACGAGATGCTGGGCGGCGCGGTGCGCAGCTACTGCGAGTGTTATGCGACCTCGGGCCTGCCGGCGGATGCCGCCCGTGGGACGGCGCCGGGGGGCGGC